>CAYHZA010000001.1:0-124834 GCA_964361095.1 uncultured Candidatus Saccharibacteria bacterium
TTTTCTGATAGAAATCCTCGCTGATTTTGCCGTCGATCTTATCATCGTATATCTTATCCAGTCTCTGCGTGGCTACTTGGTAGCGTCTTTTTGTAGTAAGTCGTAATACACATATCCTTATTGCAACTTACGGACTTAACTAATAATAAGACGCGAACTTGATTTATTCGTTACAATCCGCTATAGTTGATATATCGGATTAAACATATGGCAAATAACAACAAATTAGACTGGCGGCTAGAGCATTTACCAGCTGAAATCTGGTCAAAAATAGCAAAAATTGATGAGTTAAAGGGGCAGTGGATTGCCGGAGCGCAACTCTCGTCTCAAGTATTAGGTCGTCTCAAACGATCTGTTTTGATTACTTCAACTGGAGCATCAACTCGTATTGAGGGGGCAAGGCTTTCTGATGAAGACGTGGAGAAGCTCATGCGAGGTATTGATATACAAAAATTTACTGATCGTGATAAACAGGAAGTCAAAGGATATTACGAGTTGCTTGAGAATATGTTTAATTCTTGGAAAAGTTTGAAGTTCAATGAAAGCACCATTAAACACTTTCACAAAGAACTCCTTAAATATGTAAAGAAAGACGAAGACCATCGCGGTGAATACAAAAAAAGAGAAAATCAGGTGCAAATGATAAATGCCGCGGGTGAATCCGTTGGAATACTTTTTGACACCACGCCTGCATATCTATCTCCCAAACAAATGCAGGAGTTAGTTGAATGGACAGGGGAAGTTATTGCGGAAAAAAAATATCATCCACTCCTCATAGTGGGTAGCTTTCTTGTTGAATTTTTGCAGATCCATCCATTTCAAGATGGCAATGGCCGTCTTAGTCGCGTGCTCACCAATCTTCTTTTATTGAAAGAAGGATATTTGTACATGCCCTATGTCTCCCACGAGAAGATTGTTGAGGATAATAAGCCGGAGTATTATCTTACGCTTCGCCAGAGCCAAAAAACACTTAAGACAGAGAATGAAACCATCATTCCGTGGTTGGATTTCTTCTTGACCATTTTCTTGAAACAATCGGAAATGGCTATCGATCTTTTGTCCAAAGAAAACATCGAACGATTGCTTACACAAAAACAGCTTGCTGTTTGGAATTATCTCCAAAAAGTTGATAGTTCCACACCACGCGAAATTTCCGAACAGACGAAAGTAGCTTATCCGACTGTCAGGCAAGCAATCGATAAACTGTTACGGCTCAAAAAGATTGAGCGCACCGGGCAAGGCCGTTCAACGAGCTATAGAAAATTATAAACCCCCACACCAACTTATTACCATAAGTTGGTGTGGGGGTAAACCCCAAGTCATGTAAATAATAAACCTTCTATGAACTACACCTATATTTTGAAAAGCAAAAAAGATTCGCAACTTTATCTAGGATCAACCACTGATCTCAGAAAGCGTTTTAAGGAACATAACGAAGGTAAAGTATTCTCGACTAAATCTCGAAAGCCATTCGAGCTTGTATACTACGAAGCGTATAAGTCAGAAAGTGATGCTAGAAAAAGAGAGGCCAGCTTAAAGTTGCGAAGTCGAGCATTCGCACAATTGAAGAAACGTATAACCGACAGCACCAAGTAATTTGGTGTGGGGGTAAACTTATGTCAAAGGAAATCGCCACTAAAACTGAGAAAGAAATTCACCCCCACACCAAAGGGATTTTTGGTGTGGGGGTGTGCATCAAGTGCAAGAAGTGTGGCACTAAGGTTCTTTCTATTACGCGCGGTAGTTTAACCCCATGTAAGTGTGGGGCTATTTCTGTCGATGGCTCTAAAGAGTTAGTGAGAGTTATCGGTAAGCCAGAGGATTATGAAGAAATCCACAAATAAATTTATGGCAAGGAAATTATCAATAAAGTGGTAAAATGAAGGTATGGCAAAAACTATAAAAATATTTTTGATTGACGGCGAACCTAACGGCCTAAAAACCGCTGAATTAAGTAATTGGGTTGGTCAAGCAATCGTTATTCCTAGAAATAAACTTAAAGAAATAAAACAACGCCCTGAATGTAACAAGCCAGCAGTTTATTTTCTGATCGGTAAAGAGAGCGAAGAAGCACTCTTGCCTACTGCATATGTAGGAGAGGCAGAAAATTTATGGAATAGACTATCTACTCATGATAGCTCAAAGGATTTTTGGCAAACCGCAGTAGCGTTTGTGAGTAAAGATAATAATTTAACAAAAGCCCATGTTAGGTATCTTGAGAGTAGATGCTTAACTTTAGCAACTAAAGCAAAAAGGTTTAATTTAGAAAATGGCACAGAATCATCTTTACCTTCTTTATCTGAAGCAGATATTGCCGAGATGGAAGAATTTTTGGAAAACCTGAAACTTTTGTTTTCTGCTCTTGGCTACCCAATTTTGCAAGAAGTTATTTCTAAAGAACAAAAAAATATATCAGACCCTCTTTTTACTTGTAGGGGCAAAGATGCTTTAGCAACTGGTCGTATGACAAACGACGGCTTTGTTGTTTATAAAGATTCAACCGCAACAACCGATATTTCGAAGGCAGTTATTGATCGTAATCAAAAAATTATAGAAAAGTTATTAAAAAATAATTATCTCGAAAAATTAAATGACGGCTTATATATTTTTGTTAAGGACTACGTCTTTAATAGTCCCAGTGCCGCATCTGATATTACACTAGGCAATTCTACTAGCGGTTGGAAAAAATGGAAAACGGAAAGTGGCAAGACATTAGAAGAGGTTTATAGAAAATAAATATGGGAAAGCTAAAAGACATTCCAAAAATTGATAGACCGCGCGAACGATTCCTCCAAAAAGGAGCTGACGCACTTTCAAAAAGTGATCTTTTGGCAATTCTTTTAGGCAGTGGCATAAAAGGTAAAAATGTCAGGGAACTTTCAGAGAGTATTATCAAAAAATTTGGCAAAAACTTTTTAAATATAACCGTTGATGATCTTTTGGAAATTTCAGGGATTGGCCAAGCCAAGGCATTACAAATTACTTCTGCAATTTCTTTGGTAAAAAGATTCTATGCGGACGAAAAATCAAACGAGACTATTATTAAAAATTCTCAAGATGTCCTATCATTCACCTACGATTTAAGAGATAAGAAAAAAGAACACTTGGTTTGTTTATACCTTAACGCAAGAAATTCTCTCCTCAAAAAGGAAATTGTTAGCGTAGGCTTACTAGATAAAACATTGCTCCATCCAAGAGAAATTTTTTATCCGGCAACAGAATTAAACGCCGCTAGTGTTATTTTAATTCACAACCACCCATCGGGCGATTCTTCGCCAAGCGAAAAAGATAATCAAATTGTTGAAAAAATAGTTCAAGCAGGAGAAATAATGGGAATACCTGTTATTGATTTCATTATTATCTCCGAAAATAATCATTATAGTTTTTATGAAAAACTAAGAAAGCAAAAAGAGACTTTTGATTATGTCGCTGACGGAATACAAGGGACACTCTTTGCAATATTTGAAGCTGAAAAACCAGCCTATGAAATAACTGCTGAAAAAATTCAAGAAAATTATTTCTACATCCCACAAGTAAAAGAAAATCACATCCAATTACATAATCGCAGATATATAGGAAATAAACACAAACTAATTGAATGGATTTTTTCTATTATAAACAAAGAATGTAGTGGAAATTCTTTTGCAGATGTTTTTGCTGGGACGGGGGCTGTATCTGCTGTGGCGACAAAACACTTTAAAAAAGTATTATTAAATGATTTTTTACATTCCAATTACATAATATACCGTGCCTTTTTTGGAAAAGAAGCGTGGGACAAAAATAAGATAGATAGCATTATTAAGAGCTATAATAATATTTATGGCGGAGATTTAGAAGATAATTATTTTTCCAAAAACTTTGGCGGTAAATTTTTCAGCAATAATTCAGCTAAAATTATCGGCTTTATTAGGGAAAACATTGAAGAAAACAAAAACAATTTAACGGAAAGAGAATATTTTATGCTGATTGCGTCATTGCTTTATACGGCTGATAAAATCGCTAATACCGTTGGACATTTTGATGCTTATTTTAAAAAAGATTTTGTAAATGATAGTTTTTTCATGAAACCGATTGATCCGATTGATACCCAAGAAATATCTATTTTTCAAGAAGACACGAATGTTCTGGCAAAAAAGATAAAAGCAGATGTGGTTTATATTGATCCGCCCTATAATTCCAGACAATACAGTCGTTTTTATCATGTACTTGAAACATTGACCAAATGGGATAAGCCAAAACTTTATGGAGTTGCGCTAAAACCAGATCCAGAAAATATGAGCGATTACTGCCGAGCTAATGCCAAAGAAAAATTTGCAGAACTTGTGAGAGATATTGATGCTCAATTTTTGGTTGTTTCGTATAATAATACATACGATTCAAAAAGTAATTCATCAAAAAATAAAATCACACTTCAAGAAATTGAAAAAATCTTACAAGCAAAAGGTAAAACGAAAGTTTTTGAAAAAAATTACAGACATTTTAATGCCGGTAATACAAATTTCAATAATCACAAAGAGTATTTGTTCGTAACTAAAAACCAACATGAATAACAAAATCAAAAGGTCCCCGTTATTTTATGTCGGGGATAAATACAAACTAATGAAGCAATTGGTAAATTTATTTCCCAAAGAAGTGAATAATTTTTACGAACCTTTTGTTGGCGGAGGCACTGTATTTTTGAACATTGAAGCGAAGAAGTATTTTTTAAATGACATAAACAAACATCTGATTAACATACATAAGTTTTTGATGAAAAGCGCAGATAATCCAAGCTCGTTTTTTAAAAGCGTTGGAAAAGTAATATCCAAATATAAATTATCCAAATCTTACAAAGAAGATATAATTCCAGATTCACTAAAAAAAGAATGGAAAAAAACTTATTTTGCCCGATTTAACAAAGAGGGATACGAAAAATTGAGAGTGTGTGTGAATAATAACAAAAAAAATGACCCTCTGATTTTGTATATTTTGCTTATATACGGGTTTAACAGAATGTTGAGATTTAATGGTGGTGGCAAATTTAATCTGCCTGTCGGGAATGTTGATTTTAACAAAAATGTAGTTAATGCCCTAAATGGCTATTTTGATTTTGTAAATAATAAGAAAATCACAATTACATCGAATGATTTTAAAAAGTTTTTTTTAGAGAAACAATATTTTAAAAATGATTTTGTTTATTTAGATCCGCCCTACTTAATAACCGCAAGCGAATATAATAAGTTTTGGGATTCAAAATCTGAATCTGACTTGTTAAACTTAATCGATAATTTAGACAAAAGAGGCGTTAAATTTGCTTTATCAAATGTTACACATTACAACGGAAGCAAAAATGACCTTTTGATAGAGTGGATGGGACAATATAAGGTACACAAAATTGAAAGCAACTATATTAGCTATCACAATAATGGGAAAAAGATAATCAAAGAAGTCTTGATCACTAACTATTAAAATTATGAAAAAACGACAATCCGAATATAAACCATTATTATTTACGACAACAATGAGAAATCCTGAACGACTAAAGGATTTTTTAACCGTGCTTGTTGAATATGATGGCGAAATTTTAACAAACGAAATTATTGATAAAGTAGCTAAAATCTTGATTCAAAAAGGGTTATATCAACCCATGAAAATAACGCAAGTAGTAAAAGGTAAATGGAAAAACGAAATAGAACTAAGCGAGGCTGAAACCGAAAAAGTATTTGATGAGAATCCGCAAAGCCATAAAGAGGCAGGTTTTGAAAAAGGTTGGCCATCGAGATTTGATACTTGGTTTAAAATTGCCAAAGAACTTGGTTTTGTTTGGTATTGGCCAAATGAAGAAATAAAATTTTCCGAAAGCGGGAAAATGCTATTGGATAAAGAAAAACCTGAAAACGAATTGATGGTTTTTGCTAATGCTTTCGCAAAATATCAGCGACAAAATCCGTTTCGTAGAGTTTTAAATAAAAATGTACCATTGATATTGCTGATACAAACAATAAAACTCCTAGACAATGACCCTGCCTATAATGGCACGGGTATTTCAAGGTTAGAAATTCCGTTATTGCTCTGTTGGCAAAATGATAATGCCGAAAGTTTATATCGTGAAATAAAAAAGTTGCGTAAAAAATATGGCTATTCGCCAAGCAATGAGATAGTTTTAGATCTTTGCTATGAATTATTAAACGAAACCAAAAGAGACGATAATTCTATCTTAGGTGATTATCCCGATGATTTTATTCGCAAAATGCGTTTAACTGGTTTATTTTCTTTGCGTGGTGGCGGTCGTTTCATTGACATCAACACAAAAGAAATTGCGACTGTAAATTATATTTTAGAAAATTATATTTCTTATCCAACCTTTACGACTGAAAAAGATTATTTTGATTATATTGGCAAAGTGGACACCAATTTGATTGCAACGCTCTCCGTCTATGAAACTCCTGTTAGAACTACTAAAGCGGAGTTGGAAAAATGGGTAAATCATTATGCGTGGGAATCAATTAAAACCGAGATGCTTAATTTAGCGCAGAAAAAATCTTCCGAAGATGATATTTTGCGGGTGATAGAACAGCCTTTGCGTTTAGAGTTTTTAACCTCTTTGGCTATTCTCAAAAAATTACCAAATGTTGTAGTAAAGCCAAATTTTGTTTCAGATGATGAGGGTTTACCGACAAGCTTTGCTTCTGGTGGAAACCCAGATATTGAATGTCTAGAAGATAAGGACACCGTATTGATAGAAGTGACTTTACTAACAGGCACACAGCAACATATTAGAGAGTCATTTTCAGTACACCGACATCTTGAGGAGTATGTAAAGAAAGGCACTAAATCATATTCTGTGTTTATCTCCCCCAAATCTTTCATTGATACTGAACGCTATTTTGATTTTATCAAAAAGGATGGTTTGGAAGTGAGAATTTCGAATATCGATAAATTCGTCCTCGGTCTTGAAGAAAAGACAACATTGAACGAAGCGACTTTATGATTGTAAAAAATTAGAATCAATTTACGAGAGCTAAATTTATGGAAGATATTAAAGCAACAATTCACGGAGACGCTACAAGTGATCAAATTGAAGCAATTGACCACATTGGCAGTCATGCAAGATTACTCGCTGGACCCGGAACGGGAAAAACAAAAACGCTTACTCGGCGCGTACTTTCTTTGATTCTCCAACATAATGCCGACCCCGATTCAATTCTCTTACTTACGTTCACTCGTTTAGCCGCCGCTCAACTGAAAGATGAGATCAAAAAAGTGTTAGAACCTTTGGGCAAAACCATTCCACAAGTATCAACGCTTCACTCCTTTGCATTAAGGCAGATTCTTTATAATTCGAGCAGAATTGACACATTACCAAGACCAATCAGAATAGCCGATGACTGGGAAGAACGGTATATCATTCAAGAAGATTTAAAAAAAGTTTTAAATCTCAAAGAAATTGGCGATGTTCAAAAATTGATCAATCAGCTTTCAACTGACTGGGAAACTTTGAGAATTGATGAAATTGGCTGGGAGCAACAATTTCCAAACCCCGCTTTTCTTGGTGCGTGGCGAAGCCACAAAGATCAATATGGCGAAACACTAAGGGCGGAACTTGTTTATCAACTGAAAAAGCAGTTAAACCAAAGCAGGGATTTTCAATTAGACAAAGAGTATAAACATATTCTGATTGACGAGTATCAAGACCTGAACGCTTGCGATCTTGCCATAGTCAATGAATTAGCAAAGCGAGGCGCGGAATTATTTGTTGCGGGAGATGATGACCAGAGTATCTACGGCTTCCGTTTCGCAACCCCCGCAGGTATAAGAAATTTTGAACAGATATATCAAAATTCCAAAAAATTGGCGTTAGAAATATGTTTTCGTTGTGATAAAAACATATTACATTCAGCAGAATTTGTAGCGAGCCTTGATCCTGCACGCTTGCCAAAACCAACACGACCAAAAGACGAAGCTGAAGATGGTGAGGTTTTGATAATTGGTTTTAAGGATCAAAGTCATGAAGCTGAAATTATAGCCAAGAAAATAAAAAGTTTGATTGACGCAGACATCAAGCCAGATCAAATCACAATTTTACTAAGAAACGACCGAAACAGCTTATTATCCAAGCCGATTATTGAAGCCCTAAAAAAGTATAGCGTCGATGTATCTTTGACGACTGATTCGGAATTAGAAAATAACAAGGAGTATCGAACAGTTTTATCAATAATTCGTTTGTTGGTTGATCAAAATGATTGTTTAGCTTGGCGAACATTATTACAAATCAACAAAACTAATGGCTTGGGCGATGAGTGTATAAAAAGTATATGGAATTATGCGCAAAGCAAGGGAATACGTTTTAGTGTGGCTTTACAAAAAATAGCCGAATCTCCAAGCGAATTACAAAAGTTTGGCCAAAAAATAGCAAAATTTGTTTCCGAAATAAACGTGGCAATCGTGGAACTCAAAGCCATTGAAAGTCCGACCGAAGCGATAAACGCAACAGTTGATAAATTTATGGGTGAAGGAGAGATAAAAGAACAAGTGAAAAAATATTTTGTTGGAATTTTGGAGAATCAAGAAAAACCTGATCTTGAGAATTTAATTAAAATAGTAAGTACTTCGTCGGAATATATTGAGCAAGAAACAAAAGAAAACGCTGTTAATATACTCACTATGCACCAAGCAAAAGGATTATCTTTTGATGTATGTTTTATAGTTGGTGCGGAAGATGAATATATTCCCGGACGAAATACAGGAGATAAGGAGGGCGATGAAAGAAGATTACTGTATGTGTCCATGACAAGAGCGAGGCATAAATTATTTATCAGCTATTGTAATAAACGAACCGGACAACAAAGACATTCAGGAAGTAATAGCGGAACAGAAAAAAGAACATTAACCAGATTTCTTAGAGATTCCAAAATCCCAATAAAACAGGTAGAATAACAATAGAAATTTAAAGTCCGCCGAAAAGTTTTGGGGGCAAAGCCCAAGCAGGCGGGCAAAAAGGAAGGGGGTTGGGGGGAAGGAATTTTTGCTCGCCTGCTTCCGTTCCCGTCCCGTTTGAGCAAAGAAAAATGATAAAATAACTTTTATGAAAATCAAATCAAAACCACAAATCCTAGAACGGCGGAAAGAGATCGAGCAGGAGCTCTTGGATATGCTCAAAGAAACAGAGAGCGATTTTACTCTGGATCATGTCCGGGACGTTATTTTCCATGAGGAAGACAACGACGACATGATGAAAGTCGTAGCCATGTTTGATCGCGGAGGAGACGCTTCGGAATTGAGTAATGTTCTTGAACTCGTAACCGACGCCTGGAATTACTTTCCACATAAAGTGCTTGGTGGCATCTCTCCGGCGGAGAAATTACTAGAGCACCACAATAAAACTAAACTTATGAAAATCAACAACACATTCAAACTCATCATCGCTATCATAGTCTCCGAGCTTGCCGGTATCATCGGCTCGGTGTTTACCACACCATCCATTGCTGGCTGGTACGCTGGGATTGCGAAGCCTGCTCTTAATCCTCCGGCGTGGGTATTCGGACCGGTCTGGACGACGCTCTTTGCGCTCATGGGCATCGCGGCCTTTCTCGTCTGGAAGAAAGGGCTGGATCGCAGAGATGTAAAAATCGCTCTTGGCATATTCCTCGGCCAGCTGGTCTTGAACACGCTTTGGTCAATTATCTTTTTCGGTCTGCATAGCCCCGGCGGTGCGCTGATTGAGATCGTATTCCTCTGGCTCGCCATTCTCGCCACGATCGTTGCGTTTTATAAAATCTCCAAACCGGCGGCGTGGCTTCTGGTGCCATATATTCTTTGGGTCAGTTTCGCGATGTACTTAAACTATGCGATCTGGGCATTAAATTAAGCAATTATGACTCGGTGCAATTTGCTTAATATTTCTTTAGTTAAGCAAATCGTCCCACGCTCACAAATTTGGTTTTACCCCCACACCAAAAACTTTGGTGTGGGGGTTTACGGCTCGGACCGGATTCAACTGGTGGCAAACTCTTACTCTCGGTACAAAGCTCGCCCCGTTAGATAATTTCATATCTAACGGGGCGAGCCACCCCAGTAGTACAGCGAAGCTGACTACGGGGCAGGCAAGGGCAACCAAGTGGGGAATCAGGGGTTACAGGTTCTCGTACTTGGCCAGCAATCCTTTCACCCCGTTAGATGCAAAGTTATCTAACGGGGTGAATCTGATCCAAAACCACGGTAGGATACCCCAGTAGTAGAACGTGAAGCGTTCACTACGGGGCAGGTTTGTACTCCTCCGCCCAGTCAAAAGTTCGAAAATCGTTGAGCAGGGCGAGCTTTGGAGTCAATACAAATTACCCGGGAATGTGCGGCGCCCTGTTAAGGCGAAGGTTTTAATTCGGGAGTAATTACATTGACATTTAGTACGAAGCGTGCTATGATGTTTTCGGCACTTAACTGATAATCAAAAAGGAGAAACGGGAGATGAAAACGTCGAAAGGTATCGTATTGTTTTGTGCGGTATTGATCATCCTTATTTCGTCGGCATGCAGAGAAATAAAGATGGTTCTCTCGCCTGAAATGACAGAGGAAGCGACTGTCGCTGATCTCGTCTACACGCCGTCAAATCACGGGAGCGACATCAGCCCGACCATGAACATGAACGGAGACCTCGGCGTTGCATTTACGAGTATCGACATTTTGGAACGGTATGCAGTAGTCTTCCAGTGCCAGCATGAAAAGTTCATAGTCCAGAGCGACCAGACGAAAGCGAAGGAGCTTTGGACGCGCCTGAAGAAAGACCAGAAGGTGACCGTCAGATACAGAGAAAGATACGAGGAAACATTCGACGACGAGAAACTCGTCGAACGACGTCTGAAGAAATATGATTTCATCGACGCCAACTGAAGAGCGGCTGTTTCCTTCCCTTGGGGAACAACACGGGACAGGTACGAAAGTGCCTGTCCATTTTACTATTAAAAATTATATTTTCTAATTCTATTTTTACCTTACCCCAATCTACAGTTCTAAACGCGTCTAACAGATGGAACCAAAAAAACCAGCGGCTTAATGTCGCTAGTTTCTTGTTTTGTTGCGTGAGGAATCGAACCGAAGGTCGACGAATGACGATAAGGAAATACTGAGCGTAGTAACGCGAATGTGCGAGGAAGTACTGAGCGCAACAGCGCGAATGTGTACTACTTAAAAAATCGCAGTCTCGAACGATCCGCCAGCTGGCGGAGAGAGTCGAATTTCTAAAGGTCCCAGAGGGATTGCGACTTGTATTCAAAATCGTTACGCTTTTGAACAAGTCGGGAAACTGAGATTTGTAACCCCGCTATGCGCGGACAAATCGGGAGCCTACCCGCGGAGCTCGGAAATCAGATGCCCCTTGTTGGGGCATTTCAGATTTCGCTTCTTGGATTTGTGTATCAGATTTGGCAAAATAATTTCAAAAACTTGCCCCGTTGGAAGCCGTAGGCTTTCTTTCGGGGTTTGCGAAGGTTTTAATTCGGGAGCAATTGATTTCTGATTATTTTATAATGGGTTTTTGTGCCACTCCGATCGGGCTCAATCTTTTTATTGCTTAGTTTTCATGTTTTACTTACTAAATAGGATGAATACGTCTATTGAGAAACAAGAAATAAAAACTGGTCTCGTAGCTATCTGGAGATTTGTGCGACCATTTAAAAAAGAGCTTATTATACTTATTATTTCTGGTTTAGTATCGGCAGTTGCCAATGGCTCCGTGCCTTATATAACGGGGCGATTCTTTGATGCCCTCATTAATGTATCAGAACATCGAATTGTTTCTGATGTCGGTCCTCTTCCTTTGTGGGCTTTCTTACTTTCCTTGTGGGCAATCATCCAACTTATCGCTAATAACATTGATTGGATAAGTGATCGCTTAGCGCGTCAAGTAGATGCTAAGGTTCATTTTAATATTCAAACCCAAGGTTTTCTTCATCTCTTTCGTCTTCCACTTTCTTATCATAAGAGCAAACACATCAATGGAGAGTTGCAAAAAATAAGCGCGGCCGGTTGGAGGGTATCGAGCATTATACGGAACGTAATTGATATCGCACCACAGTTTCTCAGTATATTAATTGGTATTATCTTGTCTGCCAGTATTAATCTAATGCTGGCAGGCGTTCTTCTTATCGGAGTCCTTCTCTATGTGCTTCTTCTTATGAGAATTCTTATGCCGGTCGCCAAAATAGATTTGGCTGCCCACCGTTTCTGGAACGAGAGTTGGGATGATTCAGCAGCAGCGGTGATGCAGATCGAAAGTGTTAAGCAAGCCACGGCAGAAGAGCATGAATCACAAAAAGTAAAGTCTGCGCTACTCGGTAAAACATACGACCTATGGCATAAGCTTGGAACTATTTGGAGTAATATTAGTTTTTTCCAGCGAATAATCGTCTTCGGGACGCAACTTGTGGTTTTTATTATGTCTGTTCAATTGGTGTCGAATGGAATAATCACTATCGGAGAACTTCTGGCTTTGAATGGTTATGCTGCAATGTTCTTCGGACCATTCGTGTCGCTTGGTTTTAGCTGGCAGACAATTCAAAATGGAATCACTTCAGCCGTTCACGTCAATGAAATATTCTCTGAGAAAACAGAAAAGTATATTCCCGAAAATGCCGTCGAGTTAAAGACATTAATCGGAAAAGTCATATTTGAAAACGTGACTTTTAGTTATGAATTGAATCAGCCGATAGTACTCAAGGATGTTAGCTTTGAAGTTCAGCCAGGTCAGGTTGTTGCTCTCGTTGGTGAGTCGGGGGTTGGTAAAAGCACGGCCATCTCGCTTATCTCTGGGTATAATTTTCCTACACAAGGCAAGGTGTTAATTGATGATATAGATACGAGGAAACTGAATCTAACCAGTCTAAGAAAACACATTGCCGTTGTTCCTCAGGAAGTGGCTCTTTTTAACGATACTATTAAGGCTAATATACGATATGGATCATTTGAGGCTAACGATGAGGAAGTTTTTCGTGTAGCTCGAGAAGCCCATATGGATGAATTTATACAAGCCCTTCCGGACAAATATGAATCTCTAGTGGGTGAACGAGGTATCAAGCTGTCAGTTGGTCAAAAACAACGAGTAGCCATTGCCCGAGCAATGTTGCGGAATCCGGCCATTCTTATTTTAGACGAACCAACAAGCGCTTTGGACGCAAAAACAGAGAAAATCGTCACGGAGGCTCTTGAAAAACTAATGACGGGAAGAACTACCTTTATCATTGCCCACCGACTCTCAACAGTTCGTAAGGCGAACGTTATTCTTGTATTTGAAAAAGGGAAAATCGTTGAGAGGGGAACTCATCAAGAACTTATAGAACGCGAGAAGGGTACGTATCTACACCTTTACGAATACCAGATTGGGCTACATTAAATACTTGATGATTTTTAACTCTTCCCATATTCTCACCCACTCCATTGCTATAGACTTATCCAACAGGATGAGCAATCGTATTGACAAATAGTACACGCGGAGCTATTTTGTTTTTAGAACAAACATAAAGGGAGGTAACGCCATGCAGTTTTGTTCGAAGTGCGGCGCGAGTAACTGGGAATATCTCAAAAGCGGAGGTTGCGGAGGAAACGGTCAGATCAAGGGCTGTAAGAAATGCGGTGCGGTTTTTGTGCAGAAGAGCGGTGGCATCGTCGCGACTCCCGGAGGCGAGACATGGAGTCCTCTCGGCTACACCTTGGACGAGTATCGCAAGAGAGTTCCCGAGAAGCCCGCTCGGAAATAACGCTCATCGTTTAATATTGAGACCGTATGGTTCGCCCAGCGGTCTTTTTTATTAACCGCGCCAGCAAATCCAGAAGATGGACACTTTGACCTATCTATCGTATAGTTTTTCAAGTATAATCAGAAAAATCATATACCTATCCACAAACTCTGCGGAGGATTATCGACATGCTTGTGCTTCTGGAAGCTCTGCTCTACAAGTTCGGTTTCAAGAAATTCTCGGTTGAAAAGCTCTATGCGAACTTCTTGAGCGGAGAATTGTCAGAGGATCAACTGCACCTGTTTTTGAAGATCCATCAGGTAAAAGACTTTACCGCGCTTCACGAGCGAGTGAAGAAAAATCTGGAAGAGGGAAAACACGATCCATGCCTGCTCACTTTGTTTCCCACGCTCTTGAAAGATCCTCGGCGCATGCATGTCGCTCTCTGCCAAGTTGATTGTGTAATCGAGCGAGACTTGGAGAAAGGCATCCTGCGGCGGAAAGGAAAGGGCAACGTCGTGAGGAGAACGGACTAAATGTCATAACACGATCCGGTTGGTCCAAAGCCCGAAATTCTGCAGAGAATATTCGGGCTTTTGTTTTTATCGGGTGCCGGAATAATTTACTTTTACGCAATGAAACATTTTCTATAAACGGAAAGAATCAATAGCATATTTACAGCAAGAAGATAGACTTGAAAACTCGCATTCTCGATATTCCAAATGGGAATTGAGGGTAAAACCAAAAGGACGCTGACTAAACTCGCAACATAGGTCAGGCCAGTTTCTGTTTCCGGATTTGTCCAAGTCTTCTTGATAGTAGGCAGTGCCGCAAATCCGTCACCTGTAGCAGCAAGCACGATTGCGAGACGAGGAGAATCGGCAAGAATCCAAACAATAAGGGCTATGAGGGAAAGTGCTCCGCATATAAAATCAAAGATGCCAAGTTTCCAATAACTCTGCTTATTAAAAAAGGAGAAAAGCACCACAAGAAGAGGAATAAATCCGGCAAGAAATATTCGAACAGTTGCCCAGGGATCGGCATGAGCATAAATAGCAGCTCCGGTTCCAATCAAGGGAGCAATAGCCCACATTGCCCAGGAAAGACGATTCGGCTTCGTTTTTCCTCTCAGAGTATCTCGAATATAGACTGATGCCCCGGCAAGGGAAATAAAAGCACTTGCTATAACAAGCCAATGAACAAAGCTAATTGAAAATAACATATTGCCACAATTATACTCCTAAAAGCTTTCAAGTTTCATCCTGGACGTTGAGCAAAATTAATTTACCCCGATGCGCGACTTTGGGCAGGCGTACCCCATATCCAAAAGTCGCTATTTAAGCACAATCGTGCTAAGGTGTATAGACAATGAAGCCGGTTAATAAGGTAAAAATCGACTTAGATAAAAAGTTCCAAAAGGTGATAGAAACACCGGCGGGTTTTGATTTCTTTGTGGCAATTCATGATTTCGTTGAACACATTGAGTCGAACGCATCGCTTTCCGCCAGTCTTTCGTCCCGCGTGAAATTGAACCAAGAATTGAATATTCCCAATAAATACGCTTATTTGAAACAGATCTATCAAGGGCTCGAAGATGCCGAAACGAAATCAAATGCCGATTTGGGTCATGCGAGATACGCGGTGCTCATAGAACTGAATCGGATCCGTGGCAAAGAGGTTTCGGAAAGCAATTCGTTTTGGAAAAAACGGGAACTGTTCAGGAGATTGACGAGCGAAATCTACCAGAGATTGAATCCCACTACGGTATAAATCCCGTTAGAAATCCGCCCTGTCTTGCTACGGGCGGCAGTTGCCTTTGGGAGGCTTGTTTCTAACGGGATAAATAAAAAATACCCCCGATTATCGGGGGTATTTTTTAAGTGTCAGCGATTTATTCGCGTGACACGTTCGTGGCGCTCGGGCCCTTCTCTCCATCAACGACTTCAAAAGTGACGATATCGCCAACTTTAAGTTCGTCGAATGTTACACCTTGTAACTCCTTGGAGTGAAAGAAAAGGTCCTTCGTTTCGCCTTCACGGGTAATGAATCCAAATCCTCTATCCGTGAGTGTTTTTATGGTTCCTTTCATGCAATTTTGTTTTTTACCTAGAAATTCGACTACGTCTCTTGGTTTGGTTACCCTTTAATCATACCAAAGATATACAATTTGTCAATCTTCGAGAAGTTTGGGCTAGTAAAAAACGACGCCCGGCTAAGTTTGACCGGGCGTCACGTTGGTGTTTCAGGCGAGCTCATAGGGTTATCCCCACGAGCTCGTCTGTCAGTTCATCCACAGAGAGAATGCGGTCAATACGCGCCGCATTTGTTCCTACCGTAAAGATAGGAAGATCGGGAGTGTTATTGCAATCCACGGCACTGAGGAGCGCGTTGCAGATGCAGAATGCCTCATAACCTTCGAGAGCAAGACAAGTCATGCGGCCATCTTTCCCTTTGTGGAGCAGATATTGCTTATCGCAGACAAGTGGTCGTCCGTGCGAAAGCGCTTGTCGGTATCCCGGTGATGAATTGATCACGCGGAACGGCATGCCCGAAGGCGAGCCCGGATTCACCGCAACCTCGATGTCCTCCGCGCGCGCGGCAACGATGGCGCGTTTAAATTCTTCCGATGCGCCACTTTCGTGCGTTGCGGCAAAACGGGTTCCGATCTGTACACCATCGGCTCCGGTTTTGATCCAGTGCACGATGTCTTCGTGCGTATAGATACCACCCGCCACGATGACCGGGAAGTTGCCGTTTTTCTGTGCGGATTCTTTTACGGGTCCGAAGATCTCCTCCAGTTGAAATTCCGGCTTGGGAATATCTTCCGCCTTGAAGCCAAGGTGTCCGCCCGCAAGCGGTCCTTCGAGAACCACTGCGTCCGGCATTCGTCCGTAACGATTCCAGCGTCGACAGATAAGCTCCAATGCGCGTCCGGAAGAAACAATGGGAATAAGCGCCACCTGCGCGTTTCCCACGGTTTCCGGAAGAGTCATCGGCAGACCTGCGCCGGCAAGAATGATATCTACTCCGCCTTCAAGTGCGCCCTCGATAGAAGGAACATACGTTTTTTCAACGAGGACCATGCAATTGATCGCAATCGCGCCCTTATTTTCCGAAAGTCGCCTTGCTTCTTCGATTTCGAGCTTGGCGGCTTCCCGATGGCCCACCTTGAGACCAATTCTTCGCTCAACCATTTTGTCTAAGGCAACGAAGGATACTGTTCCGACGCCGCCTCTACGTGCAACTGCTCCGGCAAGACGCGCGAGCGATACGCCCGCGCCCATGCCTCCCTGGATAAAGATTACTTTGCGATCCAGGCCGCGGACGGCAATAGTCGGCAACGGCACCATGGGTCTTAACCCCCCTCTCTTTTGAAGATGTAAATTAGGTTGCTGGTTTAAGCCTAACACTAGTCAAAAATATTGCGCAACGTGTATCTTCTATAGGGGTCTGTTTGGTGGCGTATGTTACTTTATTTCAAGGTTCGAAAATCCTGTGGTAGAATAGGTTTGTATGAAACTTGAAGAACGGACGAATATCTCAGATTTTTTGTGGTTTTCGGGAAAATTCGTGCGTTTTCTCGCCTACGCTTCTCTGGTTTTTTTGTTTTCCGAAGGGCTTTTTCGTCACTGGAAGATCGCCGCGCACTCTTCTTTGCCCGAGCAGTTCGTTGTTGCCATTGCTTATGCGCTTTTTGATATTGCTGTAATTTCCGTGCTCTTGCTTAGTTTTTTCTTGGCAATCCAGACGTATGTGACGTACAGGCGCTGGGTAGTCGTGGGTATTTTACTTCTCATCGTCGCCTTCGCCGCTCCGGAGGCGATGCGGAGCGCATTTGACTACTTCCGAGCGATTATTTGAGGTAACGCAGTAATCGTATTTAGATAAAAAATTCTTATGCTTATCGATAATGTTGTTATTAAAGTAGTAGCCGGAAAAGGCGGCGATGGAGCCGTTGCGTTCAGCCACGTAAAGATGACGCTTGGACCCACGGGTGCGCACGGGGGCAGGGGTGGTGATGTGTATTTTGAAGCAGTATCGGATCTTGGGGCACTCCGCCGTTTTCGCGCGAGAAAAGTATTTGTCGCGGAGAATGGCCAGCATGGTCGTTCCTCTTTTCGTGACGGACATGAAGGCAAGGATCTAATCCTTACGGTTCCGCGCGGGACGGTGGTTCATAATACGACCGCGGGTACGGAACACGAACTCACGAAACTTGGCGAACGACTTCTCGTGGCGC
Source organism: uncultured Candidatus Saccharibacteria bacterium (assembly GCA_964361095.1). Taxonomy (GTDB): domain Bacteria; phylum Patescibacteriota; class Minisyncoccia; order UBA6257; family 2-01-FULL-56-20; genus CAYHZA01. The sequence continues at coordinate 17,947 of CAYHZA010000001.1, forward strand.
GCGGCGGCAGGGGCGGCAAGGGAAATTTCCATTATAAATCTTCGCGCAATACGTCCCCCAAGCAGTTCCAGCACGGATTGCCGGGAGAAGAATGGGGATTGCAGTTGGAATTGAAATTAATCGCGGATATAGGTCTTGTGGGATTTCCGAATATCGGGAAATCAAGTTTTTTAAACACCGTAACAAATGCGGAGAGCCGCGTGGCGAATTATCCCTTCACGACGCTTGAACCAAACCTTGGTGTCTATCAGGCATTGGTGCTTGCCGATATACCCGGGCTTATCGAAGGCGCTTCTTCCGGAAAAGGGTTGGGAATAAAATTTTTGCGTCATATTGAACGAACACGAATCCTTTTTCATTTCATTGATGCCGCGACAAAAGATCCACTCGCGGATTATAAAACGCTTCGCAACGAACTTAAGCTCTATAATCCGCTCCTTCTCAAAAAACCCGAATATATCATACTCTCGAGATCCGACATGATATCTGCCGATCAGATTAAAAAAACCATAAAAATTCTTTCGTCGCAAAAGAAGGAAATCTTCGTGCTTTCTCTCTATGATGACACGCTTATAGCGACAGTAACCAAGCTTCTTTCGCGTATCATGAAAGACATCGAAGTGGTTCCCGATTCCATCGAGCACTCCAAGTAGTTCTCTAAAGGGTTTTTTCTTTTTGGGTATCGTCGTATTTCATGATCCTGTCTTTACCAGCGTGTTTTGCGTTATAGAGCGCGCTGTCGGATCGTTCCATACACGTCTCGAGCGTGTCACCTGTTTCCCAGTCGGAAACGCCTCCGCTTAGGGTAATCGTGAATTCATGGCCCGCGATGCCGCTTTTGAAACTTACTTCGGCTCTGCCGTCCTTTTCGTTGAAATACTTGTCAATAACTTTTTGGGCATCGGTACCGTTGAAGACGATCGCGAATTCTTCGCCTCCGACGCGGGCGAGGATATCGGATTTTCGAAGCTCTCCTCCGATTTCTTTTACGAATTGCCGAAGGACCGAGTCGCCGACATTGTGGCCGTAGATGTCGTTGATTTGTTTAAAGTTGTCTATATCAAGTACTAGGAGTGAGATTTTCTTTTTGCGGCGTCTTTCTCCTTCTCGCTTTTCGTCTTCACCCGTGAACGCATCGGGCGTAATTTTTTCGAGAAGTTCCTTAAGCCCGCGTACGTTATAGGCTCCGGTCTTCGGATCTTTTGTCGCGAGTTCTTTCGCTTCCTTAACCTCTCGCTTCAGATCTTCAACCTCAAGATTCAATCCGCGATTTTCTTTAAGAAGCGTTTCGTTCTGCCGTTCCAGTTCGTCGATCGCGAATTCAAGGCGTTCGATCTCGCCGTCTTCCTTGGGGTCGGCTTTTTCTTCCGTATTTTCTTCTGATTCGAGAATAGGAAATTTTTCTTTGGGCATCTTCTCTTATTTTACAACATTTGAATTAAAACACCCCCGCTCACAAGCGGGGGTGTTTTAATGGTTACGGTACGATTACATACACCTCGAGAATCCGCAATTCTTGCAACTCATACACCCCTCGCTCATTTGAAGATGCCCACCGCAATCGGGACAACCGGGCATGTAGCCGAAGTCGGCAATTGATTTTTTGAGATATACGGCGGTTAAGTCTTTTTCCGCGTGTACGCTTACGGTTTGTTCTATCTTCTCCGGTTCCAAAAGAGGAGTGGATGATTCAGGATTTGATGAGCGCACATGTTCTTCAAGTATTTGGCCGATGGCATCCGGAAGAGAAAGAATAGTTCCCTTGTTCGTCATCGTCGGCATCGGCCCCCGGATTCCCTTTAGGTTCTCAATGACCTCTTCTACTTTAATTCCCGCGCGTAAGGCAACCGAAATCATGCGGCAGATTCCCTCGCTCTGCTCCTGAAAGAATCCTCCGCTTTTTCCGATGACCGCGAACACCTCGAACGGAGCGTCATGTTCGTCGTTATTGATCGTAACGTAGAGATTGCCGTAGCCGGTTTTTACTTTGTATGTTTTTCCGGCCATAACTTCCGGTCGCTTCCTCGTTTCAAGCTTTCCTTCGTCAATAGAGAGGTCAACTTGATTATCCTGATTTTTCTTCGTGCCAAATTCCGTCGGCGACTTAATGTTCGCGCTCTCGAGATTTAAGATTTGTACCTCACGACTTCCGTCGCGATATACCGTCGCGCTTTTACACTTCATTTTCCAGGCGAGAATATAGCCGTTCCGTACGTCTTCTTTGGTGGCGCTGTTGGGGAAGTTGATGGTCTTTGAGATCGAATTATCAACATTCTTTTGGAAAGCCGCCTGCATGCGCATGTGATCCTCGGCGGAGATATCCATCGCCACGATAAATGTCTTCCGAAATTCTTCGGGAATGTCTTGAACCCCTTGGATGCTTCCTGTATTCGCGATTGCCGCGTTAATCTCATTCCTTTTCTCCTCGCTTATGTTGTATTTTTGAAAAGCGGCCACAAAATGGCGGTTTAAGTAGGGGTATTGATGTCCGTCTTTATCTTGCTTGATATAAGAGAGGGCAAAATTGGGCTCGATACCCGAGGAGCAGTCAAACATCATGGAAATCGATCCGGTTGGCGCGACAGTCGTGAGGGCCGCATTACGCATCTTTATATTATCTTTCGCGTAAATGCTTACATTTAAATTTGCGAAAGCGCCCTTTTCTTCCGCGAGTTCCCGAGACATCTCATGCGCCGCGTCGGTTATCGTCTTCATTACTTTTTCCCCGGTTTTTTGACCTTCGGGAGAGTTATAGGGAATGTTCAACTGATAGAGCATGTCCGCAAAGCCCATGATACCCAAGCCAATTCTTCTGTTCTTTTTGGCGAGATCGGTAACTTGTTGAACCGGAAAATCAAAAAGATCAATGACATTGTCCATGAGCCGTGTAGCGGTGCGTGTTACGTGGCGCAGATGATTCCAGTCGATTTTTCCGTTGTTCACGAATACCGATAAATTGATGGATCCGAGGTTGCAGTTGTCGTAGTGATGGAGGAATTGTTCTCCGCAGGGATTCGAACAGTCAATGGGTCCCAAGCCGGGCAGGGGATTTGTGCGGTTCACTTCGTCGATAAAAACAATTCCCGGTTCTCCGTTTCGCCATGCGTAAGTTACGATCTCGTCAAAAAGTTCTCCTGCGGTAATATCAATTTCTTCCGCGCCGCTTACCGAGCCGTTTCCTCCTCGGATAACGCGGTGCGGTTTTGTCTTGACCCCGTTCCACTCGCAATACCACTGTTGGTTTGGATTTTCGACGAGGGTCTTCATGAACGCGTCCGTCAGTTTTATCGAAATATTAAAATTGCGGATTTCTCCCTCTACCTCTTTGGCGCGGATGAAATCCAAAACATCCGGATGGTCGATCTGCATCATCGCCATATTCGCGCCGTGGCGCCCCTGTTGTTTAATGACGCCGAACGCTTCGTTGTAAACCTTGAGGAACGAAACAGGACCCGAAGAAACACCGTTTGATTTTTTCGTTGTCGTCATCGCGGGTCGGAGATGCGAAAAATCAAATCCCAACCCGGAGCCGGCTTGTTGTAGGCGCGCGGAATCTTTGAGTGTTTGAAAGATACTCTCCATCGAATCGAGAATAGGAAGTACGATGCAGTTCGCGATAAGGGGTGTCGAGCCACCGGCGTTCGTCATCGTGCGTCCCGCGGGCGTGTATTCCTTCGATGCCATGATATCGAAGAACTCACGTTCTGTTTTTGAGATGAATTTCTTGTCATGTCCGTAATTTTTCTCGACGGAAGCCAAAGCATGAGCGACGCGTCCGAACATTTCCGCGGGCGATTCCTGTGAACCGTCATCCCGTTTTAAAAGATAGCGTTTTTTGAGCATACGAAGAGAATTATCTGAAAAAGATGCGTTAATTTTTTCGTACGTTGCCGCTTTTGACTTGCTCGAGACATTTTTCTCTACGCTCATGGTGGTGTGTTGTGTTTAGTTTTTGCCGTGTCAGGTAAATGATCTGGCCGCGGATTGTTTTGACCTTGTTGGTACATTCTACCACCTTGTTTTTTGCGAGGGAGTGGATAAATTCTTGTCAAAAATTTAGAAAGTTGCTGTAATGTCTCTTCCGGCCATTTCTGTCGGGCGCGATGGTGGAGAATGCTCGCTCCCCAACTTTTTTTAAGAGCAATTTTCTATCACGCGTCTGTCGCGAAAAAGATCCCCAATCTTCCATTGGTTGATTTTGGTCCTTGACAGGTAATCCCGAGGGCCCTTTTCCGTTTTTGCGCCCTAAGAAAGAACACCCGAGAGCATTTTTTAGGAAATAAATCCTTGTTTGTGGCTCGTATCATATTTTGTTAGAGTTTAGAGATATTTCCATGGTGAGTAATCCTTCACGAAGGGTTTTCGGGAAAAAAAACGGCGCGATAAGTTCTGGAATAGTTTTGGTGTTCGGCGCGATCACTCTTTTGGTTCTTGGAGGACTGATATTCGGAAAAAATTTCATCGGTCAGACGGCAAATCTTATCGATCAGTCACTGGAAGATGTTTTTTCGGGCAAAGGAGCTACTCCTGTGTTTGAGATAGCGCTTGAGGGATCGTTCCGCCTTCCGAATATAAGCACGACATCCGATAGCGGCGATAAAAAAGAAGACGCGAGCGGTTTGCCCGTCGCGAAAAGCGAAAATCGTCCGGAAAAGAATAAAACTATTTCATCGCTCGGCGGTTCTCGCGTCTCGTCTTCTCCGTCTTCGGCATCTTTGTCGGCCGGAGGAACGACAACTTCTCAAAAAAATATAGTTCATACTCCGATAGCGAATGAAGATCCGGTTCTTCCCGTGCCTCAAGTAGCGCCGGTGTGTGACTTCTCGGGAACTCTTGCGCCAAGCCACACGGTTCTCGTGAGCGAGATCGCGTGGATGGGAGGAAGCGGGAGCACGAATGACGAATGGATGGAACTGAAGAATAATATTTCAGACGCGGTTCATCTCGCGCGTTGGCAACTCATAAACCAAAGTGGCGGAATCAAAATTGTTTTTAAGAGTAACGCGCAGATAAAAAGCGGAGGATTATATCTTTTGGAACGAAGTGATGACGTGACTGTTCCGAATATTGCCGCTGACGCGATTTACAGCGGAGCGCTTTCGAATAGCGGTGAATGGCTGAAACTTTTTGACGATACGTGCCGACTTGTTGACGAACTCGACGCGTCGTCGGGGTGGGGAGCAACCGGTGGCGATAACACGACAAAGCAGACGCTCGAGAGAAATACTTCTGATCTTGCGTGGCACACAAGTGTCATAAGCGGTGGAACCCCCCGCGCGCACAATTCTTTGCCATCGTCATCATCTCCTGCGCCACAACCTTCGTCACCTCCGCCGGCGTCCCCGACGCCACCACCAAATCCTTCGCCACCTCCTCTTCCCATACCTCCACCAGTAAGTTCAGGAACACATATAGTAATTAGTGAAATTCTTGCGGGAATTGACGGGAATGCGGATTATGAGTTTATTGAGCTCTATAATCCAACAGAGGATTCGATTAATCTTGCGGGCTGGGAGCTGCGGAAACAATCGTCTTCGGGAAGCGAAAGCAATGTGGTCGACAATGGGAAATTTACGGGAATGATTCCCGCGCATGGCTATTTTTTGATCGCAAATCCGGCATATAACGGCGCGCCAGGCGCTGATCTTCTTTATTCCGTGACCTCGGCTGCGCTTGCGTATACTTCGAATACAGTTCTGCTCTATAGCGGAGACTATGTCTCTTCGCCGGTCGTGGATCAAGTAAGCTGGGCAGAGATCCCCAAAGATCAAAGCTATACGCGCGACCTTGCTACGGGAAATTTTGCTTTAAATGCCAATCCGACCCCGCAGAACGCACAAAATCTCTAAATTCAGGCGCATTGAGCTTGTGGTTGTGCTTCATAATATAAGAAGTCTTCACAATGTCGGCTCGATTTTTCGCACCGCAGAGGCGGCAGGTGTCAAAACCCTGTATCTTACGGGTATTACTCCTGCTCCAATAGATCGATTCGGGAAATTGATACCCTCATTTGCCAAGGTTTCTTTAGGCGCGGAAAAAACGGTTGTTTGGGAAAAAGTTTCCTCAATCGTTGCGACGGCGCGAAAAGTGCGCAAGGAAGGGTACAAAATATGCGCGGTGGAGCAGTCGAAACATTCAATACCGTTTTATACATTCAAAAGAAAGATCGGGAAAACAGCCCTCATTCTGGGAAACGAAGTGAGGGGATTGCCGAAAGGTGTTCTCGGGCTTGCCGATCATATTATCGAAATTCCGATGCATGGCAAAAAAGAATCGTTAAATGTCGGCGTCGCGGCGGGAATTGTAATTTTCGGTTTTCTCTATTAAATAAATTTACTCCACCGCAGAGTGGCAACGGTTTGAAGGTTAAAATAAAAACACTCCCTATGTTTGGAGAGTGTCGATGGGACAGTAAGAAAAAATTTTGCAGGAGGAGGAACGCCACGATCCTCCTCCTGCTTTGAAGTCGCGCGAGTCAATCATACTGGACCGAGTGATTAGAACTCGCTGGACCTCTTGTGCTCTATCGGCCCCTGTCCTAGGCCCCATTGCCTAAAAAACCGATAGAGGTGCAATGTGCCAGATTTCCAGCTTCCCAACCCCCCTGCCAAGAAAGTCGGGTTAATGGATAACTAGCAACAGAAGGATATGATAAACTATTAATCTTATTTTGTCAATCCATGTTGGAAATATCATTTTTCACGGGGTAACGGGGAGTGTTTTGGGGTATACTATAAGAGAGGATTTGTTTTTACGCAGTCGTCCCAAAGGCATCCCGATGAAAAAATTGATCATTCTTATTTCACTTTTGCTCGGAGTTGCGGCGCTTTTCCTTTTTGCCTATTTTTATGTTTTCTTTTTGAATCCGGGTCGATTCGATTACGATAAAGTTTCTCTCGCGATTCGCAATAAGATTTTTTCCGTGGAGATCGCCGATACGATGCCAAAGCGCGCGCAGGGGCTTTCCGGGCGGACGAGTTTCGGTGAGAGCGAAGGAATGCTTTTTATTTTTAAAACAGCTTCATCAACGCATAATTTTTGGATGAAAGATATGAGGATCCCTTTGGATATTGTTTGGATTCGCGGCACTACGATTGTCGGGTTTGCGGAGAACGCAGAGCCGGAACCGGAAAAACCTTTATGGGGGCTTACTATCTACTATCCGCCGGAGCCCGTGGACAAGGTTTTGGAAATCAATGCCGGTTTGGTAAAAAAATATGGTTTTGCGATAGGCGATAAGATTGATGTAAAGAAACGATGATAGTGGCTATGGAGAGAAGACAAAGCAATAGTGGTATAATTAAGAAGATGACTCTTGTCCGCACGGGGTTTAATGGTTTCAAAAAATGACTAAACGTAACATTCTTGATGTAGCGATTTTTTTTCTGGGGTATCTTTTGATGCTGCTTTTATTTTTTCTTCAGGGTTCTGTTCTTCTTCCCTCCTCGGTATATGAGAAATTTTTTGGACACAGCATGTGGGCTGATATAGTAGGCATTTTACTCCCACTCCTTGTCGTTTTTATTCTCGCAGTTCGTCACTGGCAAGAAGGTCTAGGACGCATAGTGAAGTCGTTTAGTTTTATTGTGTTTTTTTTGGGTTACCTTGCTACAGCTTTGGCCATCGCTTTTTTAAATTTTTCCCAATATTTCCCTATGACGCGATGGGCATGTGACGAACTTGCTGCAATTGGGTGCGTATTATATGTTATAGCTAGTTTTTTTACCGCTTTCATAGGGAGTATTATGGTGAGTGTTAAGATTATTCGACAAGTTCCCATCCAGAATAAAAATAATTAATGGCGAATCCCGTACGCATAGGCCTCAATGGTTTCGGCAGAATCGGTCGTTTATTCTTACGGCAAGCTTTGGAACGGCCGGAGTTTGAGATTGTCGCGATCAATGACTTGGGCGATCTCGAAAACCTCGCCTATTTGGTGAAATATGACACGGTCTACGGCCACTATCAGAAAGAAATAAAAATCGACAAGGAAAAGAATCTGCTTATTGTTGCCGGAAAGCCGATAAAGATACTACAAGTAAAGGACCCTCTGGAACTTCCTTGGAGGGATTTGGATATTCATATCGCGGTTGAAGCGACGGGTTTTTTTGAATCATACGAAAAAGCAAAGGCGCATATTACCGCGGGAGCGAAGCGTGCGGTCATTACCGCGCCCGCGAAGGATCCGGATGGCGCTCCGCCAGACGGCGGAGGAAAAACGGTTCTCATGGGCGTAAATGAAGGCGAGTTAAAGTCTGCGGTTATAACCTCGAACGGCTCGTGTACCACGAATGCCGCATCGCCTGTAATCCAAGTACTTTCCGAAAATCCGGGGATAGCGAAGGCGATCCTGAACACGGTTCACGGGTATACGGCGACGCAGAATATCGTTGATGGTCCAGTGAAAGGTGGGCATGATTTTCGTCGCGGCCGCACGGCATCGCAGAACATCGTGCCGTCAACGACGGGTTCGGCGATCGCGGTCGCGCGCGCGATTCCCGAAATGAACGGAAAATTCGACGGCATAGCGTTGCGCGTGCCGGTTCCGACCGGTTCGATCGCGGATATAACCTTTGTCGCGAAACGAAAGACGAGTGTGGAGGAGATCAACAAAATTCTGAAAGACGCGGCGGCGAGCCCGAGATGGCAGGGAATTTTAACGGTGAGCGAAGATCAGCTCGTCTCCTCGGATATTATCGGGATGCCCTACGGCGCGATTGTAGATTTGAATTTCACGAAGGTTATAGACGGAGATTTGGTAAAGGTACTTTCATGGTATGACAACGAATGGGGGTATGTATCAACCTTAGTAAGACATTTATTGCGCGTCGCGGAAATTTTATAGCAATAAATGAAAGCTATGATTGCTATTTTTACGTCATGGCGGGAGATATTCGGTGGAAGTATCAAAACGAAGAAAATCAATTTAAGGGGAAGTACTTAGTTTCTTTTGCGAATGAAGTGGAATAGGATATTGCTATTGTGTTTATCGCGGCGATAGTGAAACATCGGGTATGGCTGGTAGCGACGGTATTTTTCTTTGCATTAGGAATTTGGGGTGTTGTGTTGAGTTTACAAACTCGTCATGTATTTGAAGAGTCTTTCCGCGCAAGAGTTTCTGCCGCATTCTTGAGTACGAAGGTCTTTTCGAACGAGGTTATAGCAAAAGACGAAAAAGAAATTTCCCTCCTTTTCGTTGGCGACGTGATGCTCTCTCGCGCGGTGGGACGGAGGATTGAAAAAGAGCAGGATTCTAACTACCCGTTTTTGAAGATTGTCGACACTCTACGCGCTGCGGATATTGCGTTCGGTAATTTAGAAGGTCCCATTTCCGCCCGTGGTGAAAATCAGGGAAGCGAATATTCATTTCGCGCCGATCCGCAGGTCGTTCACGGATTGAAGTTCGCAGGTTTTGATGTGATGTCGGTTGCGAACAATCATATTTTGGACTGGGGAGGTGAAGCGCTTGCGGACACGGTCGATATTCTAAATACAAATGGTATTCGTTCTCTTGGAGCGGGGAAAAATAACAAGGACGCGAACGCGCCCTATGTTTTTACCATGGGGGATAACAGGATCGTTTTTTTTGGATTCACGACGCTTTATCCGAAAAGTTTGGAAGCGGGGGATGATTCGGCGGGGATCAGCTCATTCAATCTTTTACGGGTAAAAAGTGAAATTACCGAAATAAAAAAATCAAACTTGGATACTATAGTAATTGTTTCCTTCCATTGGGGTGACGAGTATGAGATGAAGGCAAACGAGAAGCAGCGCGAAATCGCTCATGCTTTGATCGACGCCGGAGTGGACTTGATTGTTGGGCATCATCCCCATGTGATTCAGGAAGTTGAGCGATACAGCCCTTCGACAAACTCAGGGTCGTCCTCTCGGACGAGTTGGATTGCGTATAGCTTGGGCAATTTTATTTTTGACCAGAATTTTTCCCAAGAAACGCAGGAGGGGCTTATGTTGAAGGTTGGGGTGCGGCACGGGAAAATATCAAGCGTAAGAGAAGATAAGATTTCAATTTCCCCGTCATTTCAGGCATCCCTTGTAGAAGATTTTGAATAAAGGAATTTTACATGTAAAACTATTTTTTATGAGGCGTAGTATGTGGTACGATGAAAGCAATAATAAAATAATCATTAAAATCCAATTGATATCAATAGGATGTCGTATAAAAAATACTTAGTCGCGGTTTTCTCGTTGGCAATCCTTGCGTTGCCTCTTTTTTCGCTTGCCCAAACAGTCGGAACCGGCAACGAAGCGCTTCAGGCGCAGATTCAAGAACTCTTGAATCAAGTACAAACATTGCAGACGCAATTGAACCAAGTGCCGCAAAACGAACTACCTCGAACTATTCCGAGTTCTATTGTGCAATCCGCCTCTTCTATGGCAGAGCTTCAATTCTGTTATGATTTTACCGCTAACCTCAAGGTGGGAAACCGGGGCGAAGGGGTAGTGGCGCTTCAAAAAATATTGGATGATCAGGGATTTACGATTCCCGAAAATGAACTGAAATCTAAAACATTCGCGGAGGGAACGGCTCGCGCCGTGCGCGATTTTCAGGAAACGTACGCTTCCGAAATTCTTACTCCAGTAGGTCTTTCGGTCGGTAGCGGATTCGTGGGAAAGAACACAAGGGTGCTTCTCAATCGTTTGAGTAGTTGTAAGACCACGGATTTAAAGGGCGTTTCTCCTCTTGGCGTATCGCTTACCGATCCACAGATCTCGAGCGAGAGATATCAGATTCCAGGAGTACCTGTCGCGCTTTCAACTTCAACGCCTTCCTTTGGAATAATAGTTGAAAAAAATACTGCATATGCAAATCCGGCATTTGGCGTAGGACACCAAAACGCAAAGATCGGCTCATACAGTTTTACGGCTTATCCGACCGAAGGGGTAAGTCTCGTGAGTGTCACTATTAGCACGGGTGGAGGCTCATCAAACTTCAAAAACTTGAAACTTAAGGATGGTGGTACCCAAATCGGTCTTACATATCCTACGCTTTCTCATAGCGCGAACTACGCATTTGTTGGAAATTCTGCCGTAATTATTCCGGCTGGCAAGACAAAAGTTCTCGATATCTATGCTGACGTGTTTTCTGGTGCACCTCTGGGAACGTATTCAAGCATCACTATACTGAATGGTTGTACCGGTACAACGGCTATAAGGGGATTGCTCATTACTTGCGGCGTGACCTTTGGACAGGATGTCTCCACTGTTTTGCCCACGTTGACGGTTAGCTTAGACAGTAGCTCTCCTCCCGCGAGCCAAGTTGTTATGGGGTCAATTAATAACAACCTCGCGGTTTTTCGTTTTAGTGAAACCAGTAATATTGAAGACACGCAAATTACCGATCTTGTCGTTACTCAGCAAGTTCCGAATACTGCCACAAAGGTAAGTTTTACGAATCTTGGGCTTTATAATGCGAGCTCACTCGTTGGAACCGCATTTTCGTCAGTAATAAATAATGCATACCCCTTTCCCTTTTACCGATGGAACTTCCATTTTGTAAATCCGGTAGTTGTGTCACATGCTGGATCGATATCGCTTGTCTTGAAGGGCGATGTTGCGTCATATGCTTCAAGCGGCGCAACGGATAATACCGCGCATGTCTTTAAGATCGCAAGCACGACCGATGTGACTGCATTGGGATCGACTTCGAATATGCGGGCACGGGTGAGTCTTGGGCTTCCGGTAAGCTATCCGGTGGTAGTGTTGCGGACAAAACCTCCTGTTTCGGCAGCATTTCCCGAGACAATAATTGGCCATATGCCAATGCAACAAATTTTGGCATCGACAAAATCTTTATTTCAGGAAAAATTGGACGAGATAAACAAGAATCTCCAGGAGCTTATTCGTCAATTACAGCTTCTTCGTTAGAAAATTTTTTCTTTCACCCCCGCTTTGCGGGGGTTCTTTTTGTTTTCTCGCAAGGCGAATCAGAGCTTCTTGGTGTATAATAGAAGAGTATGATTATTTATCTCGGAGCGGATCACCGCGGTTTTGCCTTTAAAGAAGAGCTGAAGAAGATGTTGCATGCCGGAGGATATGAGGTGGTAGATAAAGGGAATGCCGTATCCGATGAAAAAGACGACTATCCGGACTTCGCCGCCGCGGTGGCGCGAGAAGTAAGCCAAACCCCGAAAGAATCAAAGGGTATTTTGGTGTGTGGATCAGGCGCGGGAATGGATATGGTTGCGAATAAATTTCCGCGGGTTCGTTCCGTACTTGCAATTTCAAAGGATCAAGTGCGTAAAGCGTGCAATGATGATGATGCGAATGTGCTAACGCTCGCGGCCGATGTGTTTTCTGCGCCGGATGCGGAAGATATGGTCCGTATTTTTCTTGAAACTAATTACGCGGGAGAGGAGCGGCACGAACGGCGGCTCGAAAAGCTTTTTAAAATCGAAGACGAACTTTATAAAAATTATTAAGCCATGGAAGTTACCCCGGCCATTAACTGTTTAGATTTTGAGTGCGTGAAGCAAAAAATAAATCTCGCGCAGAATTTTCTTCCCGCGAACGGGTGGATCCATATTGATGTTACGGACGCGCGTTTTACATTCAATAAAACATGGGGAAACCCCGAGGAGTTTAAGGCTTTGCAAGCGACGGCGGGCGGTTTGCACTTTGAGATTCATCTCATGGTTGAAGAGCCGGAAAAAGTAATCGATCAATGGCTCGAAGCCGGCGCTCGGAGAGTTATTGTTCATTTTGAGGCAATTACGCAGAACGTAAAAACACTTTCCGACTACCATAGCACTATTGATACGATCATTGAGAGTTGTAAAAAATATAATGCCAAAGTGATGCTCGCGATAAATCCCGAAACGCCGATTGATGACATGATGCCCTACGCGAAAAAGTTTTCTTGTTTTCTTATGTTGGCCGTGCATCCCGGGCTTGCCGGACAGAATTTTTTACCGGCTGTTCTTGCGAAAATAAAATCGTTGCGGGAAAAATTGCCGGATGCTAAAATTGAAGTAGACGGAGGAATTACTTTGGAAACTGCCCGCGCGGCGAAAGATGCCGGTGCCGATATTGTCGTATCCGCGTCCTATATTTTAGGAAGCGGGAATCCCAAGGCCGCGTATGATTCTTTAAGCACGCTTTAAATTTTAAAAATGGAGGGTTTGCACGATAAAAAATTAAAATTCTTAGAGGAGATGTCGAATGTCTTGCGTCAAGACGTGATAAAAACACTCGTCGAGGCGGGGAGCGGACACTCGGCGGGTCCCTTGGGTATGGCGGACATCTTTACGACGCTTTATTTCCATATTTTAAATCACGATCCGAAGAAACCGGAGTGGCCGGATCGGGATCGCGTGGTTCTCTCGAATGGGCATATTTGCCCGATTTTATACGTTACGCTTGCCCACGCTGGCTATTTCAAGCTCGAAGAGTTAAAGACGCTCCGTAAGCTCAATTCTCGTCTCCAGGGCCATCCGCACCGTAAATCATTGCCGGGAGTTGAAACCACGTCCGGCCCTTTGGGTTCGGGGATTTCGCAGGCGATCGGTATCGCGCTCGCGGCAAAGCTTGACGGCAAGCGGTATCGCACCTATTGTCTGACGTCCGACGGCGAACACGAGGAGGGAAATACATGGGAGGCGATAATGTTTGCGGGAAAAAACAGATTAAGCAATCTTACGGTTGTCGTGGATCGCAATAACATTCAAATCGACGGTTTTACCGAAACGATAATGCCCCTTGAGCCGTTTGCCGAAAAGTACAAATCTTTCAACTGGTATGTGATTGAAGTGAACGGCCACAGCCATCAGGATTTTGTGGATGCTGTTGCCGAAGCGCACGCGATTCATGAACGCCCGACGGTAATTATCGCGCATACGATTCCCGGAAAAGGGGTGAGTTTTATGGAAGATGACTTTCGCTGGCATGGTAAACCACCAAACAAAGAAGAAGCTAATAAGGCATTAAAAGAGCTAAGAACTTTAGGTGATCGCATCGCCAGCGAACATCAATAAGTGGCACGCCCCCACACCTAACGAGTTTTATGTTCTACATCTATATGTTAAAGAGCAAAAAGGATAATATGTTATATGTAGGTTCTACTGGTGATCTACGAGAAAGGTTTGCTTTGCATAATGCAGGGAAAATAGTTTCTACCAAAGGTCGCCGCCCGTTTGAACTGGTTTATTATGAAGCTTATCGCGCCGAGGATGATGCCCGTACACGCGAGCATAACCTAAAGCTTCGTTCTAATGCCCTAAACCAGTTGAAACGCAGATTGAAGAAAAGTCTCGAAACTCGTTAGGTGTGGGGGCACGGGAAACCGCCGAAGCCGGACGAAGCACGGATTGCACTTAAGGAACTGCGGACATTAGGGGAGAGGATAAAGAGCGAACACCAATAAAGATATGAAAACAGAAAAAACCAACTACATCATTCTTCTTATACTCGTCTTAGTGACGGCGATTGGCGTTGCGGCATACATAACACAAGCACGGAGGATATATAAACTTCCGGATGCAAGCCAGTTATCTATCGCCCACCGTGGCAACGGCACCAGTATTGATGTTAGCACTTGGAAAACGTATCGGAATGAGCAGTATGGGTTTGAGTTCAGATATCCAGATGGATTGCAGATTGAGGAGTATAAAAATGGGTTTGAATATAGTGTTTACGCAATATGGTTTAAAAACATAAATGTACGGATTGGAGTTTCAAATGCTGCCTCGCGAGAAAGTTATAATACTCGATGCGAGAGCGACGACACGGGAATGTGCATTGGATTTGAGTTTCTTAGATGCGAAAGTCAGCAGGATGTTTTGTGCAGTGAGTATTCCTATGTACCCATTGGAGGGTTTTGGCAAAAGAAGGCCTCTATCTACAATCAGGATCAATCATTGCGAGGAGAATTTGAAGTTGACTTTAGTTTTGATGGTCGAGTTATATCGCCAGCCGTTGTTCTAACCGACGAGATAGTCTTTGATTCAGTAGCTAGCGGTCAAATTGATAAACGCAATGAAAAAAACTTGAGAATTTTTGAAGAGATTCTTTCCACTTTCAAATTCATAAGATAATGTTGAACCCTGATCTAAAATTATCCGAAAAAATCTTCGAGTCCGATATCGAACAAAAGCCGACCCGTGATGGGTATGGCGATGGATTAGTGATCGCGGGTGAAAAAAACAAAAATGTCGTGGTGCTCTGCGCGGACTTGACCGAATCCACGCGTTCCGAGGGGTTTGCGAAGAAATTCCCGGACCGGTTTTTTGAGGTGGGCGTGGCGGAACAAAATATGGCGACGATCGCTGCGGGCTTGGGCATCTCGGGCAAAATTCCTTTTATTTCTTCCTACGCCACCTTTTCTCCGGGCAGAAATTGGGAGCAGATCCGCACGACGATTTCCTATAACGACTCGAATGTAAAAATCGCGGGGCACCATTCGGGAATTTCGGTGGGTCCCGATGGCGCGACGCACCAAGCAATAGAAGATATCGCGACCATGCGCGTGATGGCGAATATGAAGGTATGGGTGCCGTGTGATGCGATAGAGGCAAAAAAGGCGACCATTGCCGCCACAAAAATTTGGGGGCCGATCTATATCCGCTTCGCGCGCGAGAAGACGCCGATTATGACGACGGAGAAAACTCCTTATGTGCCGGGTAAAGCCGAAATTTTTTGGATGCCCAAAGGCAGAGCGCAAGCAGTCATAATCGGCTGCGGTCCGCTTCTTTATAACGCGCTTCTTGCCGCGCGGGATTTGGAAAAAGTTAAGATTAACGTTATTGTTTTGAATTCACACACCATAAAACCATTGGATGAGCATAAAATTATCGAACTCGCCAAAAAAACCGGCGCGGTGGTGACGGTCGAGGAGCATCAAATTGCGGGCGGTTTGGGCGGTGCCGTCGCGGAAGTATTGGCGAAACACGCGCCCACGCCCATGGAATTTATCGGTATGCAGGGAGTTTTTGGAGAATCCGGCGCGCCGAACGAATTAATAGAAAAATACGGGATGGGAGTGAAGAGCATCAAGTTCGCGGTGAAGAGGGTTCTGAGGAGGAAGTAATACGATTTGTTATACTTAGGGAAAGCTCATGAACCAGGATTTGATTAATTACGTAAGGCAGGCTCGATCGGAGGGCATGTCGGATGATGCTATACGATCCGCATTGCTGGGGGCAGGCTGGGATTCTGTAGAAGTTAACTCTGTGATTGCCGGCATTGTACCCCAGTCGATCAGTCCGATTATGGGATCTTCTCCGGCACAGTCCCATTCTTCTGCGGTGCAGGCAGGTAGCGCAACTATTAATCAGGAAGATTTTATACGGCGATGGTCTTGGGGCGGTTTTCTTTTATACTTTTTATATTTTCTCGGGAGCCGAAATTACAAAAGAGCGTTTCTCTATTTTCTTGGTGCCACCGTTCCTTTTCTGGGTATATACCTCTGGATTAAATCTGGTCTTCGTGGTCGCAAGTTAGTTTGGGGAAGCGGAAAATGGCAAGATTTTGAATCTTACAGAAGGAGACAAGTTCTCTTGGATCGGATCGGTTTAGTACTTTTAGTATTGTCTCTTCTGGGTATTGCGGCGGGAGTATTTGGCATGTTTAGTTTGGAAGGAAATAAAAGCTCTACCGCAATAGAATTTTCAGCTCCGTCTTCCACGGTACAAGAGCAAAATATTCAACCACAACCGGCTGTTGCAACAGCACAGAATTGTGGTTCTCTTGATTCTGACCGTACTGGTCTTCTTGTATTTGAGTCTCTCGCCAAGGCAACTCCTGCAGAGAAAAAAATTGTTGACTGCATGGACACGGCCGTCAAAAGTTGTAACATTGCCTATCTTACAATCACTAAAGGTGGGCAGGAAATTGAAAGGGTTGAGATTCAAGGGAAAGAAAGTGATGCCTGCGTTATCACGCAAAAACTTTCTACGGAAAAGATAAAAGGAACGGTTACGTGCAAGGTTTCATCCGCTGTTATTGCGAAGATTGTTACGAAGGCAGAACAGCAGAACGCTAGCTTATCTTTAAACTTGGCGGGCGCAATGGAATTTGAACAAGCGAAAGGGACACCCGGTTTATCAATTACCGGAGGAGAGGAATTGAATTGTACAAAAACTCAATAAAAAATGGACGAAACATCCAAGGTTATAAATCAAGACGAAAAAGTGATTTGGGAGGGTCAGCCGCAGTTTGCTCCCTATGCCCTGAGTGTTGTTCCAGCTGTTATTATTGGCTTGATCTGGAGCACGGCTATTTCTTTTATAGGTTATATTTTTATGACGCACGGCGCTCCGGGAATGTTTGCGCTTTTCTTTGCGCCTTTTATCTTGATAGGTCTTTATATGTTGATTGGAGCACCGTTGATTGCGTTTTTAACATATAAATATATCTGGTATGTTATTACTGATAAGCGAGTTATTCTCCAGCGAGGATTGATAGGTAGGGATTTCGATTTCGTAGATTACGACAAGGTTGAAAGTGCTGGCGTGGATGTGGGAGTAATTGATAAGGTTGCTGGGAAAAATTCTGGAAGTATAAGAATTTATGCCAATCGATTAGTATATGTAGCAGGAAGCAGGGATCGTTCCGGAGGTACACAGAATGTGCCATTTACTCTCTCGCATATTACCGATCCCTACGGCGTTTTTGAGCTTTTCAAAAAAGTTTCCTTTGACGTAAAGGCAGATATCAACTTTCCAAACCAAATGCGGCCGCCGGGGAATAAAGGATACAACACGGAGTATAAGGGATAGATAAATGAAAAACTTTTTCTTTGGCACCTCTAGTTTTTTAGGAATTGCGAGTCAGGCCCTTGCGCAGGGCAAATGTATGTTAAACGGCAAGGAAGTCCCTTGCGGAGAATTAGGGAAAACAGTCAGCGGATTTTTGGGGGTGGGCTTTGCGGTAATTGGCGCGCTCGTTATTTTGGGAGTTGTGGCGCTGGTTTTTTGGATCATGATGCTTGTCCATGCCATCTCGAAGCCGATCGATCAAAAGCCGCTCTGGATCATTGTTTTGCTTCTTTTCGGAATCGTTGGCGCGATTATCTATTATTTTGCCGTCAAAAAAAATTTTACTAATCGAGCTTAATTTAGGGGTCTACTCGACACATTTTTTTGCCCTAAAGCGTGGTATAATTTGCAAGTATGTATGATATTGTCACCATCGGCGCCGCGACACGGGATATTTTTTTAAAAAGCCCGCTTTTTAAGATCGTCCACGATCCCAAACATTTGGAAAAGCTCGGTTTTCCAACGGGTGAGGCGCAGTGCTTCGCGCTCGGAGGAAAAATTGAAGTAGGTCAACCGATTGAAACGATTGGCGGCGGCGCGGCAAACGCCGCGGTAACATTCAGCCGGCAGGGATTTAAAGTTGCGACGCTTGTAAAAATCGCGCGCGACAGAAACGGCGAGGCAGTGATGGATAATTGCAAAAAAGAGAATGTCGCGCTTCTGCCTCTTTTTGATAAAAAAGTCGGGACCGCCTATTCCGTTATTCTTCTCTCGTCATCCGGAGAACGAACGATATTGAACTTTCGTGGGGCCTCCGAGGATATAAAGCAGAGCGAAGTGCCGTTCGCTCAACTCAAAGCTCGTTGGGCCTACATTTCAACGGGCAAGATTCATCTGCCGGTTATGAAATCGATCATCACGCATTTGAGAAAGAACAACGTGAAGATCGCGATGAATCTCTCGCGGTATTATCTGAATATGGGACTCAAGGCATTGCGACCGATCCTTTCCGAACTTGATGTAATTCTCTTGAATCGTGAGGAGGCGGCATATCTTATGGGATGCAAGTACGAGGAAGAAGAAAAAATTTTCAAAAAGTTTGACGAGGTGGTCAAAGGCATCGCGGTTATGACTGATGGTCCCTTAGGGGTTTTGGTTTCGGACGGGCGTACGATATATCACGCGGGGATTTTTAAGGAGAAAAAGATCGAAGATCGGACGGGCGCCGGAGACGCGTTCGGCTCAGGATTTGTCACGGCATTGATCGGCGCGGGAAAGATTGACGAGAAAAGCATACGGGAGGCGATTCGCGTCGGGTCCGCGAACGCGACATCGGTTGTCGAATATATCGGCGCCACACAGGGAGTGCTTCGGAAAAAGGACATAAAAAATCCTCGCTGGAAGAAGCTTTCGATTAAAATTCGGACCATATAGATGGACACGTACGATTATCTCGGGAAAGTGCTTGGCGTTGAGAAGAGTCAACTTGAGCGACTTGACTCGGTGATGGCCGAGCGAACGGGGCGTGCGGACATTTTAGAGAAAGTGCGAAAAGAAAATGAAGATCGGATTTCCACTACGCTCGCGCTTCTTGGTGCAACGCAAAAATCGGCATCCCATGTACGTGAAGTCTTAAAAAATGCGGTTCTCGCGCATGAAGCACAGCTTCTTAGTTTTTTGACGATTATCGAGGGTCAGAACCAGTTCGAGAAGGCCGCGAAGTTGGCGAAGAAGATTGCCAAGTCGAGCCCGGGATTTTTCTTGAAGAGGCAGTACGCCGAAGAAATTTTACGGAAGCGTCGCCCCGAAAATCTTTTGAAGTATCTTGGATACGCGAACGTGGACGAGCTTTTCGAAAAGAATGACGTTTTGGAGGCGTTTAGCGCTTTGCGATTCGTGGAATCCGACGAGTGGATGCACCAGACATTCGAAGAGGCTTACAGCGCATTTACGCCTGCGGATTTTGAGGAACGAGAGATTGAGATCAAGGTATTGGGTTCCGAGTGGCATGAGATTGCCGCGAAATTTGTCGCGAAGAAGCATCATAACGTAAGTCATCTTAAGGAATTCGGAGTCATTTTCATAAATCCTATCCAAGAAGACGTGCAGGGGAAATTCTTAAGGGACTTCGCGCTTCTCCTCCATTATTTCCACGAGGTAGAATTCTATTCGAAGCTCTTTAAGAAATACTCGTGGGGCAGTGATTTTGCGGTGAGACTTAAGGCGCTTCTTCGCGGCGATGTGAAGGAAGTCAGTTTGGTTGGTGACGGCTCGCCCTCCCAAGTTTCGCAGAGCGAAACTTGGGAGGGTAAATGGCTTATTGTTCAGAGGTATCTTTTTAAAGAAAACCCAAGCGACCCGCGGCTTTTTCTCCCGCGCGTGAATCCGGAATCAATGCATTGGCTCCGCGGCGAGCGTGATCTGGCGCTCTTTAGCGGAGCGGGAGAAAAGCTAGATATGAAGTTGTGGCATAACTTGGACTGGGTAGGCGGGCTTTTTGACGGCGAAAAGGATGAAATAGTGAGTTTCGATTTGGAAGATAACGCGATGGCGGCAGTTTCTTTTATAGAAAACAAAAATGAATTTTTTACCTATCATCAACGGGAGGCTCTCTGGACGAAGATTTTTATGGAGTACGTGGGCGGAGAGGAAGAGATGGAGCGTCTGCTTATTGAGAATTTTGATAAGGGCGTGATTAAGTTTTAAAGGGGTGGTAGAATTTCTACATTAAAAACATGAAAACACTTCGGGAAATCTTTAAAGAGGCAGAAGACATGGGTAGAGCTGTTGGGCACTTCAATATTTCCGACTCTGTTGCCTTGCGGGCTATTTTTGAATCCGCGAGAGAGTTGAATGTGCCGATCTTAATCGGAGCCTCCGAAGGCGAACGTGATTTTTTGGGAGTGCGGCAAACAGTGGCGCTTGTAAAAAGTCTTCGCGAAGAATATGACTACCCGATTTTTTTGAATGCCGATCATACGCATTCTGTGGAAAAAATAAAGGAAGCGGTAGAAGCGGGATTTGATGCCGTGCTTTTTGACGGCTCGAAGCTTCCCTTTGAAGAGAACGTGCGGCTTACGAAAGAGGTCGTGCAACTTGCGAAGAGCTTGAATCCCGATGTTGTCGTTGAAGGGGAACTTGGATATATAGGTTCTTCTTCGGCAATTTTGAAAGAAATTCCGGAGGGAGCCGCGATGAAACCTGAGGATCTTACGAGTCCCGAGCAATCGGCGATATTTATAAAAGAAACAGGAATCGATCTTTTCGCTCCCGCGGTCGGGAATTTGCACGGAATGCTTGTCCGCCAAAGCACAAGCGGCGGCGGATTCGAGACGATAAATCCGCGTCTCGACATAAACCGGATTTCGGAAATTAAAAAAGTGGTCGGCATCCCTTTGGTGCTTCACGGAGGGTCGGGGATTGTTGATGAGGATTTTGTCGCGGCAATAAAGGCGGGTATTACGATTATTCATATTAATACCGAAATTCGCCTTGCGTGGCGAAAAGGAATAGAGGAAGGATTGAAAAATAATCCCGATGAAGTTGCGCCCTACAAAATTTATCCGCCGGCTCTTGAGGGAATAAAGCGTGTCGTGCGCGAGCGTCTGCGCTTATTCAGCGGCTCCTGATTTTTTGGTAAACCGAGAAGCGGTATCCCTCGCGCTTTTCTTCTTCGGTAATTTCCCATTCCGTCTGCTTGATCGCGGGGAAGTATGTGTCTCCGGGAATGTTTTGCAGTACATGCGTAATACAAAGGCGGTCCGCGCTATCGATTGTCTGCGCGTAAATTTCGGCTCCCCCGATTATAAAAACATCTTCGTTTTCGTGTGCCGTGAGAGCATCGTGAACACTATGGCGTATTTCTACCTCCGGCGGTGCTTGGAAATCCTCGCTTCTCGTCACAACCACGTTTTTTCTTCCCGGAAGAGGGTGTCCGAGCGTTTTTAAAATCGACTCAAACGTTTTCCGTCCCATTATGAGCGTGTGCCCCAGTGTCAGCGTTTTGAAGCGTTTCAGGTCTTCGGGAATATGCCAGGGAATCTGATTGTCTTTTCCGATTACGTTATCTTCGGCTACCGCGGCGATAAGGGTGATACTCATCGGTTTAGACGGCGATTTCGAAGTTGATTCTCGGATAACTTTGATAGTTTTCAATGAGTGTGTCTTCCGCTTTCCAATCAAAGATCGACGTGAAATTAGGAGTAGATACGGCAGGAAGAGGATATGTCGATGGGTCGCGGGAAAGTTGTTCTTTTGCTCCGTCCAAATGATTTACGTAAATGTGGGTATCCGCGAGAAATCCGACGAGATGTCCCTCCTTCAGTCTGGATTCTTTCGCGATAAGGTGCAGAAGAAGGCCGTAACTTGCGATATTAAACGGAAGGCCGAGCATGACATCCACCGAGCGTTGATTCCAGAGGAGGTTTAACTTCCCGTTAATAACGGTTATCTGGAAGGCGTAGTGGCATGGGGGCAGACCCATCTTGTCGAGGGTGAGAGGATTCCAACTTGATACGATCATTCTCCGGTCGTTCGGATCGTTTTTTAATTTTTCGATTACGCGGCGCAGTTGATCGATGCCTTCCGTGCCGTATTGGGCTTCGTATCCGCGATATTCGGCGCCGAAGTGTCTCCATTGAAAACCGTAAATCGGTCCAAGGTCCCGCTCCTCGAGCATTTTCTGTTTCGTGACCGCGTCGTGTCCGTAAGGAACTTTTTCCGGACTCGCCCATTCATCCCAAATATGATTCCCGTGATCTTGGAGCCATTTTTTATCGGTGGAGCCTTTTATGAAGAATTCGAGTTCGCTCGCGATGAGTCGGAACGGTATTTTTTTTGTCGTAAGAAGCGGGAATCCCCGCGTCATGTCGTGTTCGAAAATCGCGCCCGCTATCGTAAGCGCGTCTACGCCCGTTCGGTTTTTTTTCCGCTCTCCCTTTTGTATGACGTTTTGGACGATCGTTAAATACGGTTTCATCTGTTTTGTGTACATAGTATCAGTGTTTTTTTCTTGGCGCAATTGATGCGTTTTAAGGTGTTGGGGCGTATATCCTATGCATCGTTGTCAAAACAAAAAAGGTGTGATATTCTTACCAGCATGGAATTAGCAGTTGAAGAACGCAAAAAATTCGGGAAAGCAGGTAAAACACTCCGTGGCGAGGGTTTGATTCCCGCGGAATTGTATGGGCATGGGCTTCAAAACATGCATCTCGCGGTAAAAACAAAAGAGTTTTCAAAGGTGTTTAAAGAAGCGGGAGAGAATATCATTGTGAATCTTATGTTCGGAAAAGAAAAACTTCCGGCGCTTATCCACGATATCCAACGGCACTATGTGACCGATGAAATAATCCATATCGATTTTTATCAGGTGAGAATGGACGAAAAAATTACGACTCATATTCCGATCGAATTTACGGGAGACGCGCCTGCCGTAAAAGAACAAGGTGGATTTTTGAATAAAACATTGACAGAGATTGAAGTAGAAGCTTTACCGGCCGATTTACCGCATGGTTTTACTTTGGATTTAGGATCTTTGAATGAGTTGAATAAAAGTTTATATGTTAAAGATATTTCGGTGCCGTCGGGCGTCAAGGTGCTTCTTGACCCGGAGGCGGTGGTGGTAACGGTTATTCCTCCTGTTAAAGAAGAAGAGAAGGTTGAAGTTCCCGTTGACGTAACCGCCGTCAAAGTTGAATCCGAAGAAAAGAAAGCAGAACGAGCAGCGGAAAAATCTAAAGAAGAGAAAGAGTAGATTTAGAGGTGTTGTCGTTTTACAAATTCAAACGTAGTATTTAAGGCACAGTATGTCGAAGCTTTCAAAACCAAGAATACTCCGAGACGTGCGGCCCTTTGGAAATATGAGCAATTTCGAAGCTCTTGCTCCGCGGGTTAATTTGCGATGGAGTTCTTTTTTTGTGATTCCCGTAGGAAGGTTTGTGAAGTATCTTGTGGGGGCTTTCGCGCTTCTTACATTCATTACGGGTTCGGCATCCGCTCCTACGATGCTTACTCTCGCGGCTCCGAATGTTCCAACGGCTCCAAATCAAGAAGAACGGAATGCGCTTGAAGTTCAACTTCAGGATCTTGAACGCCAAATCGACGAATACGAGAATCAAGTTACCACCTATAAAAAACAGGGAGGAAATTTAAAAACCCAAATTTTGAGCTTGAACGGAAAGATCTCCCAAATTAACCTTAAAATTAAGGCGGTCACTTTGACATTGGGACAAATTGATAGACAAATCGACGAAACACAAGAAGAAATTAGCGGAACCGAAGCGGAAATACGGATTAACAAGGAGGCGATAAGTATTTTATTGCAAAATATTTACGCAAACGACCAAGTAAGTTTGATAGAGATTTTTCTCGCGAAACCGAAGCTTTCCGATTTTTTTGGCGACATGAATAACATCGCGCTCCTTCAAAAGAATTTACGTGTTGCCTTGAGTGGGGGTGTGAATCTTCACGAAAAACTTACCGAAGAAAAAACTCGGCTTGTACTCGCGCGATCTGATGCGACAATGTTGAAAAACCATAATGCCGTTCAGCGCGCGGAAGTTGAGCGCACGAAGCTCGAGAAGAATAATTTGCTTCTCGCGACAAAAGGACAAGAATCAAAATATCAGTCATTACTCAAGGAAACAAAAAAAACCGCGGCGCAGATACGCAGCCGACTCTTCCAACTTTTGGGCGGGGGAGAACTTACATTCGAACAGGCTTATGAATACGCGAAGCTTGCCTCAAACGCGACGGGTGTGCGCCCCGCGCTCATTTTAGCGGTACTCGATAGAGAATCCGCGCTGGGACAAAATGTGGGACGATGCGGCTATAAAACATCAATGAGTCCGAAGAACCAGCCGATCTTTCTCGATATCACGAAGGAGTTGAAAATTAATCCGGATACGATGATGGTGTCGTGCGCGAATAAAGACGGCGCTTATGGCGGCGCTATGGGTCCCGCTCAATTTATTCCCTCAACATGGATTCTCTATCGTGATGCGGTTGCAAGAGTTACGGGCAATACTCCGGCTTCTCCTTGGAGTAATGCCGATGCTTTCGTGGCTACCGCTTTGTATCTTCGGGATGCCGGCGCTGCAAATGCTTCGATCACCGAAGAACGAAAGGCGGCGGCTCGCTACTATGCGGGCGGAAGATGGCAAAGGTTCCTTTGGACCTATGGTGAAGCCGTGGTGAGCCGTGCCCAGAGGTTCCAGCAGGATATCGCGGCGATAACCGGTTAGTGTTTTAGTCCGGGGTTTTAGGGCGTCACAAGACCGGCCGGCACGCCGGCTATTTCATTTCTCCGAGAATTTCTTTACTATTAGATTGTCGAATAAAATCTTATATCACCATAGTAAACGTTATGCATAAAAAAATAGTCCTTAGGAATGGTTTACGTCTTATTCTCGCGCCCCAGCCGACGAGTTTTGCGGCGACGGCCCTTATTTTAGTCGAAGCCGGTTCGGAGTATGAGACAAAGGATATAAACGGTGTCTCCCATTTCCTTGAGCATATGGTGTTTAAGGGTACGACGAAGCGGCCGGAGGCAAGCACTATCTCAAGCGAACTCGACAGCCTTGGCGCCGAATACAATGCTTTCACCGGTCAGGAATACACGGGTTATTGGGCGAAGGTTCAGAACAAAAAAATCGCGGAAATCTTGGATATTGTCGCGGATATGTATTTAAATCCGCTTTTTAAGTCCGAAGAGATTGACAAGGAACGGGGAGTGATTATTGAAGAGATCAATCTTTACGAAGACACGCCAACGCGCCGCGTGCATGATCTTTTTACGACGCTTCTTTATGGCAACCAGCCGGCTGGCTGGGATATCGGAGGAAGAAAAGAAGTTATCAGAAAATTAAAGCGGGAAGATTTTATCAAGTATCGTGCAGCGCATTACGTTGCCCCGGCAACGGTAGTGGCGATTGCGGGAAATTTCAACGTGAAAAGAGTTATGGCGCAAGTAAAGGGACTCTTTGGTGGCCTCAAGCGTGAGCGAAAACAAGGGAAATCACGCACTCATGAATCACAATCAAAACCGAAGATGTTTTTGAAATTCAAGGAATCGGAGCAGAGCCATCTTGTATTGGGGACTCGCGCATTCAATCTTTTTGACAAGCGGCGTTATGCGCTCCAGGTTTTGAGCGATGTCTTAGGAGGAGGGATGAGTTCCCGTCTTTTCCGGAGAGTTCGTGAGGAACTTGGCGCCGCATATTACGTCCGCGCGGGATCGGAATTATCGATCGATCACGGCTATCTCTCGGTTTCGGCGGGTGTTGATCATTTGAAAATTGAAAAAGTAATAGCGATCGTACTCGAAGAAATGAACCGCTTGAAAAAAGAGGAGATTCCTCGCGGAGAACTTCAAAAGGCAAAGGATCATCTTTCGGGGAGTGTTATCTTGGGTTTGGAAACGTCGGATGAACTTGCCGGTTTTTACGGCGGAGAAGAGATCGCGACGCGCTCCATTGAAGAACCGGAGGTCCTTATTAAAAAGATCCAGAAGGTTACTGCCGAGGAGATAAGAAAAGTCGCGCAAGATATTTTCCAAAATGCCAAGTTGAATATGGTCGTTATCGGACCCTATAAGAAAGAAGATACATTCAAACGAATTCTAAAACTATAAGATAAAAACTGCTCGTATGGAAAAGGTCAATTTGGAAATTTCATGGGGTGCGCTCTGGCGAGTGCTTTTCTTTGTTCTCTTTGTTGCGGTTATGTTTTTGGCGCGTCAGATCTTTTTCGGTCTTTTCCTCGCGATCGTGATTTCTTCGGGACTTGAGGGTGTCGTGAATTTTTTGGAAAAACGCGGTTTACCGCGGGCGTTAAGCGTTATTGCTATTTTCGTCGCGGGTATTGTGATGGTGATAGGAGTGGTTTATCTCGCGGTGCCTCTTCTTATCGCGGATATTAATATCGCGGTTACCAGTTTTAATAAATCGATCCAATCGTTCGGATTCGGACCCGTGTTGAATCCCGAGATCTTGAAGTCATTCAACGGTTTTATCACGAGAATTTCAACGAGTTTATTTTCTTCCGACAGTACGTCGCCGCTTGAAGCGCTTTCCGGATTTTTGGGGGGATTAAGTCTGGCGGTTTCGGTATTCGTGAGCTCGTTTTACTTGAGTCTTACCAAGGACGGAGTTGAGCGTTTCATTCGCGCGGTATTTCCCGCCGATTCGGAAGAAGCGGCGCTTCGTGTATATGATCGTTCAAAACGACAGATTGCGATTTGGTTCCGTACGCAAGTGATCTTGAGTTTTGTGATAGGAATTTTGGTTTGGGGAGCGCTTTCTGTTTTAGGAGTAAAGCATGCCTTGCTTCTTGCGATTCTTGCCGGTCTCTTTGAAATTGTGCCGTATGTAGGACCGATCTTGGCGGGCGCCACGGCGGTGCTTGCGGCTCTCGCGGTTTCCCCTGGCCTCGCGCTTACGACACTTATCGTCTTCCTCGGTATACAACAGCTCGAAAACCATATTCTTGTACCCGTGTTGATGAAGCGTTCCGTAGGGCTTCATCCCGTTGTGGTGATCATCGCATTACTTGTGGGAGCGGAGATCATGGGCTTTTTGGGAATCCTCATCGCGGTTCCTGTCGCCGCGATATTTCAGGAGGTTGTCGAAGATTGGTCCAGTAAAAAAAGATCGCGTTCCGCCGCTTCTTAGCCGATGAGAAAGTTCTATATTACGACGGCGATCGATTACGTGAATGACAAGCCGCATCTTGGCCATGCCTTGGAAAAAGTGCAGGCTGATGTTATCGCGCGTTATCATCGCCTCAAAGGCGATGATGTTTTCTTTTTAACGGGCACGGACGAGCATGGACAGAAAATCGCCCGTGCGGCAAAAGGGGTAGAGAAGGAGCCGCAAAAATTCGTAGATGAAGTTTCCGAGAAATTTCGGTCTTTGAAAGACGCGCTTAATTTATCGTATAACGATTTTATCCGCACGAGCGATAAAGAACGGCACTGGCCGGGAGCAGTAAATATGTGGCGGGAACTTATGCTCGCGGGCGCGATCTACAAGAAAAACTACAAGGGATTTTATTGCGTGGGACACGAGGCGTTTATTACGGAAAAAGAGTTAATTGACGGTAAATGCCCGGATCATGGGAAAGAGCCCGAAATTATCGAAGAGGAGAATTATTTTTTTAAACTCTCGGAATATGGTTCGCGGATCAAAGAGAAAATAGAGAGTGATGAATTTCAGATTATTCCGGAGAGTCGTAAGAATGAGATTCTGTCTTTGATTGATCGTGGGCTTGAGGATATAAGCTTTTCACGTTCCGCAAAAAATTTAGAGTGGGGCATACCGGTGCCGGATGATTCGGATCAGGTGATGTATGTGTGGTGCGACGCGCTCACAAATTATCTTTCGGCAATCGGCTATGGGCAGAATGATGATTATAAAAAATGGTGGCCGGCGGATGTGCAGGTAATCGGCAAGGACATTCTGCGTTTTCACGCCGCAATCTGGCCCGCGATGCTTTTGGCCGCAGGCTTGGAATTGCCCCAAAAGCTTTTTGTGCATGGGTTTATTACGGTAGATGGCAAGAAAATGTCTAAAACGATTGGGAATGTTCTCGACCCGGTGGAATTTATAGAAAAACTGGTTCAAAGGGGCGTTCCGCGAGAGAGCGCAATAGATGCCCTTCGTTATTATTTACTGCGCGAAATTCCCTCGACCGAGGACGGCGATTTTTCCGAAGAGAAATTTATCGAGCGCTATAATGCCGATTTGGCGAACGGATTGGGGAATTTGGTAAGTCGTGTTATGAAAATGGCAGGATCTTTTGGGGCAAAATTAAAAAAGGATGAAGTGGGAAAAATCGAGGGAGACATAACTAATTTACAAATCAATGAAATGTTATTGTGCTTTAATTTTGCTCATGCGCTCGAGATGATAATGGGTTATTTTAGACAATGCGACATTTACATACAAGAGAAAGAACCATACAAATTGGAGGGTGAACAGGGGCGTTTCCATGTCGAGTATCTGATGGCGGCCCTGTATAGGGACATAGAGTTTTTGGAACCATTTTTACCGGCAACAAGTAAAAAAATTTTCGACATACTCGAACGTGGTCTAGAGGTAAAAAACCCTCTTTTCCCCCGCATTTCCTAAATGTATTTCGACGCTCACACTCATTCGCATTTTGCCGCTTTCGAAAACGACTGGAAGGAAGTTATTGATCGTGCGCTTGCCAAGAATGTATGGATGATTAACGTCGGCACGCAGGCAGATACCTCAAAGAGCGCTATCGAAGTTGCGTATGGATATAAAGAAGGCGTATACGCGACTGTAGGTCTCCATCCTATTCACACGGAAAAATCGTATCATGACGCGAATGAACTTGGTGATTCTGAAGAGGCGAAAGGATTTACAAGCCGCGGAGAGGAGTTTGATTATGCCGCGTATTTAAAACTCGCCGAGGATCCCAAGGTGGTCGCGATAGGCGAGTGTGGATTGGATTATTACCGTTTAAGCGAAGAAACTCGTAAGCGCCAAGAGGCGACGTTCTTGGGACACGTGGAACTTGCGCATGAGGTGAAAAAGCCGCTTATGATTCATTGCAGGAACGCTTTTGCGGACCTTATTCGCATCCTTGGGGCGGCAAAAGATTCTTTAAATGACCAGCCGGGTGTCATCCATTTTTTCACCGGAACTCCGGAGGACGCAAAGCAACTTCTGGATCTTGGATTTTCTTTTACGTTCGGCGGGGTGATCACATTCGCGCGGGATTACGATGAAGTCATAAAAACGATACCTATAGATAGAATACTCTCCGAAACCGACGCGCCCTATGTAACTCCCGTGCCCTATCGCGGCAAGCGCAACGAGCCGGCGTACGTGGTTGAGGTGGTCAAAAAATTGGCGGAACTTAAAAATATCGAGGTGGACAGAATGGAAGCATATATATTTGACAACGCCAAACATATCTTTAAGATATAGACAGCAATTCTCGACATCAAGGAGGAAGAAGAGATGTATAGCGACGATGTTGTGCGCCAGCTTTTCTACCAGATTGTGGTTCGCCTGCGGGATTCCTTGGGAAAGCCAAAGCCTTTTCACTACAAGCTCGCGATTCTGCTCGGAGTAAGGGAGCAAGAGGTGCGTTCGTGGGAAGGCGGAGGTCTGCCCGATGAGCAGACGGTGTGGAAAGCGCTCCGCTTGCAGATGCTTCTTGATGCCTTGGGTAATCAGGTGAACGCAGAAGACCGGATAGGTTTTCTACTTCGGTTCCACCAGGGGCTTTCTGGCCTCCGTCCCATAGACTGTCTTGATTCGGCGTCGGCAGCGGCCGAGGTGAGGCAACTTGTGTTTGGGGATAGAAATGGTGGGAACGAGATTCCTCAGGGATAGGATACAGCTCCCATAGAAATTCAAAAGCCGCATGGTTCGCCCAGCGGCATTTTATTTATGGTGTTTGCAAACGCCAAACATATCTTTAAGATATAGGCAGAAGCTTGATAAACTACCTTTGATGGTTTGGAGGATATTGTGGAAAAAACCAGAAGAAAGATCTGTGTGTTTTGCGCTTCGGCTCCGAGCACTCCGATCGAACACGTGAAACTTGCCGAACAATTCGGGAAAGACCTCGCCGTGGGCGGGTTCGATCTGGTATGGGGCGGCTGTGAAGCGGCCTCGATGGGGGCTCTTGCAAGAGGCGTTCAATCCGGAGGCGGCAAGGTATTCGGCGTCATTTTGGAACGCATGTTGGAAGAGGGGCTTGTCTATCGTTCTTCCGACATCCTCTACGCGGAAGAAACCCTCTCAGCGCGCAAACAGCTCATGGGAGAAATGGCGGATGCGTTCGTGGTTTTGCCGGGAGGATTTGGAACCCTCGACGAATTCGCTTCCCGCCTTGCGGAATCCATTATTGACGCAAAGCACGGAATCCAGCACAAGAAAATCGCCGTTTTGAACTGGGAGAGATTTTACAGCGACCTTGTCTGTTTTCTCGAAGGTCTTTATGCCTACCGGTTCGCCGACATCTCGTATCGGGACCTGTATAGGATTCTTCCAGATACGCAATCCGTTCTTGAGTACCTGAAGGAATAAAATTTTTTACCAAGATTAGGGAGGTATTCCGTGAAGAAGAAACAAGAACCCGAACTTCGCCTACGTCAGCTTACGCAGGAGGAGATGCGAGAAGCGCTTGTGCGAGAGGCGGCAGAGCTTGAAGCGGCATTTCGAGAGTTGGATCGAATCCGCTGTGGCGTGTCACAGAGATTTCTTCGGGAGACGAAATTCAATGTCTAATGAGCAATCGGAAAAGAAAATAGTTTTTGAAGTTCGTGAGCTTTCCCACGAGGAAATCGTCGAGTGTGCTCGCGAGGGTCGGCGGCTTCGGCGGGAGATGCAAAAAGAGATCGATGGGACTCGGCACATTTCGTCCGAAGCGTGGAACTTCCACGTTGACTAATCCCTGCATACTCATTTTTCGGTGTTTCATCATGACCGCGGAGCATTATTCTGCGGTCTTTTTTTTGCTCATTTTTTGCGGTAAAATCTTAATACCGTGAAGTACAACCATCGAAAAATTGAGAAGGGATGGCAAAAGCAGTGGCTTAAGGAAAAAATCTATGAGCCCTTCTTCGCTCCCGCCGCCGCTAAAGCTACGGTGGGCAAGCCTGATTTAACGCACGCAAAGAGGCCTTTTTATAACCTGATGATGTTCCCATATCCTTCCGCGGAAGGGCTTCATGTCGGGAATATGTACGCGTTTGTGGGCGCGGATATCTACGGGCGTTTCAAGCGGATGCACGGGTATGACGTATTTGAACCGATAGGTTTGGATGGTTTCGGAATCCATGCCGAAAACTATGCCCTGAAGATAAAGAAGCATCCCGCCGAACAGGCGAAGATTTCCGAAAAGAATTTCTATCGCCAGCTTGTGGAAATCGGCAACGGTTTTTCGTGGGATGAGCACTTGGAAACCTATGATTCGGAGTACTACAAATGGACGCAGTGGATTTTCGTCCAAATGTTCAAGCATGGGCTCGCGTATCGTAAAAAGCAGGCGGTTAATTGGTGCCCGGACTGTAAAACCGTTTTGGCCGACGAACAGGTCCTATCCGGAGAATGCGAGCGATGCGGTACAAAAGTTATGAAACGAGAGTTGGAACAGTGGTTTTTTCGTATAACGAAGTACGCGGAAAAACTTTTGAAAGGCCTAGATGGATTGGATTGGTCGGAAAAAATAAAGATCGCCCAGAAAAATTGGATCGGTAAATCCGAAGGCGCGCTTATCGACTTTACGATTAAGGGTACGGGTATGAACGTAGAGGTATTTACCACGCGGCCGGATACCATTTTCGGCGCGACGTTTTTGGTTTTGTCGCCGGAAAATCCCTTGGTGACGGCGCTGGAATTCGAAATGAAAAACAGGAAAGAGGTAACGCGGTACGTGGAGCAGTTCATTAAGCATAAAGAAACTTCGACACCCCACAGGGGTCGGAGTCCCAACCGAAGCGTCGGGGAAAAAAAGGGCATAGAACTCAAGGGTGTAAAAGCCATAAATCCGGCGACCAAAAAGGAAATTCCGATTTGGGTCGCGGATTACGTGGTTATGGAATACGGCACGGGGGCGATTATGGCGGTACCGGCTCATGACGAACGGGACTTTGAGTTTGCGAAAGAAAAAAAGTTACCCATTAAATTCGTTGTTGTCCCGCCAGCCGATCAGCAAAGCCGTTTAATGTTGTCTCACTTAGATCTTGCTTCGGGCAATTCAAAATCTCGCACGGATTTTTCCGGTCCCTACACAGGCATAGGCTTTCTCATAGATTCCGATCGATACAGTGGTTTTGATTCCGAAAAAGCAAAGTGGGCAATCACGAAATTCGTCAAAGGCAAAAAAGAAATCCACTACCGCCTCCGTGACTGGCTTATCTCACGCCAGCGTTATTGGGGGCCACCGATTCCGATGATTTTCTGTCCGCATTGCGCGCACCGAAAAATGGGTGAACGAAACGATATGCCCGGGTGGTACAGCGTTCCCGAAAAAGATCTGCCGGTTCGTTTACCGAAGATCAAAGATTTTCGTCCGAAAGGCGAGGGGGTTTCGCCGTTGGCAAAAGTTCCCTCATTTTATGAAGTAAAATGTCCCAAGTGCAACCATGAGGCGGTGCGGGAAACCGACGTTTCGGACACCTTCTTGGATTCCGCATGGTATTACCTTGGGTATTTGATGCAAAATCAAAAATCAAAAATCAAAAATCAAAATTACAAAGCGAAAAATAAAAGTCCTTGGGATCAAGCGGTTGTACGAAAATGGCTTCCGGTCGATATGTATATCGGAGGAGCGGAACACGCCGTACTTCACCTTTTGTACGTTCGATTTATGGCAAAGGTATTTCATGATTGGAAACTCGTTGATTTTGATGAGCCAGCAAAAAAATTCCGCGCGCACGGGCTTTTGATCCGCGACGGAAAAAAAATCTCAAAATCAAAAGGCAATATTATAAATCCCGATCAGTTTATCAGCGAGTTCGGCGCGGACGCTCTGCGGATGCACCTGATGTTTTTGGGCCCGTTCGAAGAAGGCGGCGATTTTCACGATCAGGGTATTATGGGCCCCGTACGGTTTTTGGAGCGCGTGTGGGAGAGATTTAACTCTGTAGCGAAATTTGATTTGCCGCGTTCCAAAGATTCGAATGGGGACGTGAATACCGCCATGTCAGATGAGTATTTTCATCGGGCGATAAAAAAAATTACCGGAGACATAAAAAATCTGCGTTACAATACCGCCGTGAGCGCTCTTATGATGCTCTTAAACGATATGGTAACGCTCAAAGTTTATGACAGCAGATTTTTGGTGCTTCTTGCTCCGTTTGCGCCGCACATGGCGGAAGAATTGTGGCGGAACGTTTTGGGCCATAAAACTTCCATTCATCGCGAGCCGTGGCCCGTATATGATAAAAACAAAATAGCGGAAAAGACATTCACGTTGGTAATTCAGGTGAACGGCAAAGTGCGGGATACCGTGGATGTCACGGTTGGAATAAGCGAGTCCGATGCGAGAGAACTTGCTTTAAGTCGAGAGAAAATTAAGAACGCGGTGGGTGAACATTCCATAAAACGCATAATTTATATTCCCGGTCGTCTTATGAATATCGTACTCTAATGGCAAAAGTATTTGGCGCCGCGATTTTAATCCTTGCCTTGATTGTTCTTATTGTTATAGTACGTTCCGATTCCAATCCCTTAAGTCGGATTTTTACCCGTTCCTCGAGTACTTTTGGAGGTTTTGGCACAAGCACGATTTCGCAGAGACCCTCTCCTCCTGCTTACACTCCGCCGCCACGAACTTCGCCATCTGGCGGATCACCTCCTCTGGCGCAAACGACCTCGACGATAAATCCCCGTGACATTCCGCAGGGATTTACGCTTGCCCAGCTTTCGCCTTATTTCAAAAAAGTGCGCATTGCTTCGCTCTCTGCCGGTTCGGAGACTAGTTATAGCGTGGTAACACTTCGCGCGGGAATCAGCGGGTCAAGTACGGTAAATATTACCGGTTGGCAGTTCAAATCGAACCGCGGCGGACAAATTATGCCGCGCGCGATCAATAGTTACGATCCGAGCGGACTTACGAGCGAGAGCGATATTGTACTTAAAAACGGGGATTTCGTGAGGATCTATTCGACGGTAAGTCCTATCGGGAAAAATCTTCGCCTTAATTCCTGCGTTGGGTATCTCGAAAATCATTTGAATTTTAATCCGCGGCTTTCGGTAAGTTGCCCGCAGATTGATTATTCGGGGATCTCTTCATTTACCGGCAGATGTCAGGATTATATTCGCTCGCTCGGATCGTGCCGCGAGCCGGTGGCAAATCCGCCGATACCGCTTACCGATTACGCGTGCAGAGATTATGTGAGCGTCTTAAATTATCGCGGGTGTTACGACCGCCATCGCGGCGATTCTGATTTCTTGAAAAACGAATGGCGCGTGTGGACAGGGAGTAAATTCCTTGATTTTCGTCACGACCGAGTATACCTCTTTGATACGCGAGGCTTGCTGGTAGACGCTTATACGTACTAAGAATTTCTATTTTCGTTCGGCGAGAGCGATCTGCACGTTGAATTTTTTTATTCCGCGGAGGATGAGGAGGTTCACTTTGTCGCCTACGGCAAGATTTTCGAGTACGTCCTGGATCGGATGCTCGCGGTCGATTTTCTGATCGTTGCACTCAAGAATAATATCTTTTTCTTTGATGCCCGCCTTTTCCGCAGGTCCCTTGGAGAGTACGCCGTGGTCATGGGGAGTTTCGCTCATTATGAGAGCTCCATAACTTACCGGAAGTTTCATTTTGTCCTTTAAATTTTCGTCAATGGTTAAGTAGCGGACGCCGAGCATTGGGCGTAGAATACGGCCGTATTTTTTGAGATCATTAAAGTCGCGGTGCGCGGCGTTAATAGGAATGGCAAAACCGATATTTTGCGCTCCAAATACGATTGCGGCGTTGATGCCGATCGCAAAGCCATTCATATCAACAAGAGGTCCGCCGGAGTTTCCGGGGTTGATTGCGGCGTCGGTTTGAATCAAGCCGCGCATTTCCTGAGGAGGGGACATCGGATCTGCCTGCGCGGAGATTGATCGTGAAAGTCCCGAGACGATGCCGAGAGATACGGTATTTTTGAAAAGCCCCAGCGCGTTTCCAATCGCGATTACGCTTTGACCGAGGTCAAGTTTTGTAGCATCTCCAAGCTCAACAACCGGCATTTCGAAGGCTTCGATTTTGATAATCGCGACGTCGTTTATGGGATCGCGACTCAATACTTTCCCGGGAAATTTCCTTCCATCGTCGGTTAGTATCGTATATTCGGCCTTGGGGTCGCTGATGACGTGTTTGTTGGTGAGTATCAAACCGTCGGCTTCAACAATAAAGCCGGAACCGCCGCCGATTTGCACCATTCCATTTTTATCGACAAGTTCGGGAGGGATTTTAAGTTTTGGTCCTTTTGGTCCGCCCGGAAGAAAAGGGAGAAGTTCCCGAGGAATTTCTTTTTCGAGATCTTCGAGATGTTTTGTAATGACGATCGAAACGACCGCCGGCATTACTTTTTTAATCGTCGCGATAATTTGTTTTTCTTCCATCCCACCTTTAAAGAATTGCAAAGCAGTCACAATTCTTAATTTTAGTTTTTGACCGTTTTTTCAAGTATATAACACATTGCTTATGAAATACAGTATATAGAAAATAAGAAAACAGATTCTTTAAAGGTGGGGGATCCCGTTACAATCAGAACCCTAAGCCGGATTGTAACGGGGGTAATTTAAACAAAAATCGCTCCGAGGGTGCGGAACGATTTTTGCTGCAACGTATGTATCAATTACTACGGAGTCGAAGTCGAAGTTGTTGTAGTTGTTGCATTTTTGGCCTCGCCGAATGCTACCTTAAGGTCAGCCCTCGCCTTTTCCATCGCTGTCTTGAAATCACTATGCGCCTTTTCAAAGGCGGATTTTCGAGTGGTCTTTAGTGCCTCGAAGCCAGTCTTGAAGGTATCTTGAGCTTTTTTTACGGCATTCGTAAAGGTTTCACGGGCGGACGCGAGAGCGGTTTTTAAGCCCTCCCGTATCGTGTCACGATCAGCTCCCGCGGCGCAGTCGGTTTTCGCCTTGGCGATTGCCGCTGATTTTGCGGTTTTTGCCGCGACCATCGCCTGGTCGATTGCCACCTTTCTTTCATCTATGAGCTTCTGAACTCCGGTAGTGAAAGAAGAAATCGAGGCATCGACAGCTTTGCGGCGTGCGGAGATAGCATTCGCAACCGCTGTTTGGAACGCCGTTACTGCCGCTTTTTGCGCGTCAGTTTGCGCTCGTTCCATAAGCTTCGTGATGTGCTCTTGCGTTTTTCCATCCTGTTTCACACGGTTTTCGGAAAGTTTGTTTTTGCGGTCTTCAACTTTCTTTTCGACCATCTCTTTCCGTTCCATGCGGCGATCCTTGATGTTTTCCGTTCGCTCCATCAAGTTTTGGTCAAGTTTGGAGAGCCGCTCATTGAGCATGCTACAGAAGTTTGCTGTGTTGCCCGGTGTTGAACTTGGTGCGGCCCCTTTTCTCTCTACCCGCTCCGCCTGGGCAAAACTGCCCACCGGCGCGAGAAGAACAACGAGGGTCAAGCTTCCGACTATTTTTTTAATTGCTGTGTTCATGGTTAGAATTGACTCCCGTCAAAAGACTTGCCAAAATCGCTGATGGCTTGGTCGTTTTCCGCAAGAATTGAAGGATCATTTTCGAGTGTGGGAGTTTCGTCGGCCGCGCCGATGCTCATGATGATCGCGGCAGTCGCGTCGTCAGGATTACCGTTTGCCGCCGGCGGGTTTTGCACATTGGCCGGATTTGTCGCCCCCGTGTTTTCGTTCGAAGGGGTCATCGGCTGGCTATTCATAAAGAAATACAGCCCGACAACCACCAAAACTACTACAATACCGATAATATATTTTTTTGCCATGATTTTGGATTATATACCCCCACACCTAAATGAAATAATTATCATCTCGAAGTTCTTGCTTCATCCCGCATCTTAAGAAGTTCGGAAGAACATAGACCTAATCTCAAGGCGGAAAGAGCGTGGTGAGCTTCGCAATTTCATTTAGGTGTGGGGGCGAGTCGACCTTTCTTTGGATGATATACGTATCATTGTATCATTTTGAAACCAGGAAACAAACGCGCGGAATACTTTGAAAATAGAAAGAAAAACCGCGGCATGTGATGTGCCGCGGGGAAAATAGAGGGAATCGTGAATCATCGATGCGCAGTGGCGGTTTTTGTCTTCTCGATTTGGCTTTCGATCTCTCGCCATGTGTCCGACGAGCGGTTTCGCACATCTTCGAGTTTTCCGCGTCCTCTTCGCCGGTAGAGGATGAAGCAGAGCTGGCGGCTTTCCTTGATGAAAGTTGCTTCTTCGTGGGCGTGGAGTTGGATTACCAACGGATTTCTTCCGCCCGTGGTGCGAAGCACCTCAAAGCAATTCTCATCCACATCTCCACGGTGTCTCAAAAAGTCGACGATAGCTTCATTCGTTGCTTGATTCCTCGGTTCGACGTACCAGCGGGTTTCCTCATCTTTCGCCACGATTATTCTCCTCTCGAGAGAAAAGTTTTTATACGTTGTGCTGACAATAGGGGAGCTATTATTGATACTAAAGAAAAGAGAGTTTTTTGTAAATTACCTGCTTTTCCCACCCAAAGCGGAAGGTGGATGCCCCGCCCATGGCGGGATTGCTGTTTTCTAAATTCGCTTTGCTTATTAAGAAAACAGGGAAGATTCTTCCCGTTCGGTACAAATCTTTGATTTGTTAACCGAACGCAATCCCGCTTCGCGGGAGAACCTCTACCGATTTTCCCGAACATTGCGGTAGGGGTGAGATTCGAACTCACGATACCATTTCTGGTATAGCAGTTTTCCCCGCCCAAAGCGGAAGGTGGAGGATTCGAACCTCCGAAGCTGTTTCCAGCTTACCGCATTTCAAGTGCGGCGCATTCGTCCACTCTGCCAACCTTCCGCTTTGGGCGGGACTGCTTTTTTCTAAGCTCATCTTATTCGCTAAGAAAACAGGGAGCAAGACTGCCGCCTTCAACCCTTGCCCGCCAAAACTTTGGCGTCGGCGGGACTCGGCCACCCCACCCGCTTGCTTTATTGTTAGTGAAAAATAAGAAAATTACAAATTCCGAGGGTGGCATGGAATGAAGCTCCGATGCTTCGATCGGAGCACAAAAAAAACCCTGAGTATTCGGGGTTTTCTTTTTGTGGACCTACGGGGAATCGAACCCCGATATCACGCATGCCATGCGTGCGCTTTACCACTAAGCTATAGGCCCAAAGCATTTATATAGTATCTAAACAAAGTTTTTCTTGCAACAAATCTTCCAGGTATCAGCTTTAAGGTGGAGATGGATAGTAGCTATCGCTCTAGGACGATTAGGTATGTTATAATATTTCTATGAGAAAGTTGGCGGCTGGAACAGTTTCGAAAATTAAGACGTTTCGGAGGCACGGGTTTAGCATTCCAGAAATCAGCAGGAAACTTCTTATCCCTAAGTCTACAGTATTCCGTTATATCCAGGGCGTAGCGATCGCCCCGGAATATTATCAACGCTGGCAAGATCGTAGAAACGCGAGCAAAATCATCTCGTTGCGTAATTGGCAGATTGCCGAAAAGAATGCGAAAGAAATGTTGCCCCGCATCACAAAAAGAGAAATGGCGATTATGGGGGCAATGTTATACTGGGGCGAGGGATCAAAAGGAGACTTTAGTTTTTCCAATACCGATCCCCAAATGATAAGATTTTTTCTGAAAATCCTTCGAAGTGCATTTGGAATAAAAGATTCCGAAATAAAAGTTTCTTTAAGAATCTATGAAGATCTCGATCGAAAAAAATGCTTAAAGTTTTGGTCAAAAACAACCCGCATTAAATTAGACTCTACAACTTCAATCAACGTACTGAAGGGTTCTAAGAAAGGAAAACTAAAATACGGCATGTGCAGAATCCGAGTTCGAAAGTCGGGGTTGCTTTTGAAACAAATTTTGTCCATTATAAAGTTGCTTGCCGAGACGCCCTCGTAGTTCAATGGATAGAACGGCCCTCTCCTAAGGGGCAAATGACTGTTCGATTCAGTCCGGGGGCACCAGAAAGGAAGTATGATAGAATTACTATAAGAGCCGCACCGATAAAAACTGCCAAAGAACCTGTTAAAAACATCGGCTCGAACCATATTTTAATTTTGGGGGAAGAAAATTTTTTAATCATAAAGTTCATAAGATGTCAGATGATATTCCACAATTTGGTACAAAACCAGAAAAAGAATATAAAGATAGACTTAGTGCTTACGCGGTTGTTTTTAATGACGACGGGAAACTTCTAACTCTAATAGTTGGAACAACATTTCATCTTCCAGGGGGAGGCATTGATTTGGGCGAAGACCCGCAGGAGGCTGTAGTGCGCGAAGCGCAAGAAGAAGCTGGTTGTAAGATTACAGATTTACAATACATTGGAAAGGCTAATCAGTTTTTTCTAAATACTGATATGGGCCCGTTAAACAAACTCGGAATTTTTTTCAAAGCACGAATGATTCACATAGATTCAACAAAAGGAGTTGAGGCTGATCACAAAATTTCCTGGCTTACTCCAGAAGAATTTTTTTATTCGTCATCTAGTGAATTTCAAAAGTGGGCGTTGAAGAAAGCTTTAGAGTAGCAAATAGTGTTTCTTATTTACTAAAACTATGTAAGAGTAAAGCAAAGAAAGATCAGAAATTCTCACCAAGTATTGACTTTTTCCATTGAATATAGCAATCTAACTGCATCTTAGAGAAATGGTTCTTTAAGATGCTCTTTGAATTTTGAAGAACAGGGGATTCTACAAACCGGGTTCACCCCATTACCTGGAGGGATCTCTATGGGTAGGTCGGTTCGGATAATAAGCGGTGTTGAGGCACAGGTCGTCGTGAATGGAAGGTTGTGTTTCATTGGCGACGATGGATGTATCAGTTCGGTTTTGACCGACCGGGACTTTGTTTTCCTGGGTGTCATTTCCACACGAAAGAATACCCACGTGTTCACCGTCACTCTTGAGGACAAGAAAACAAACAAGAGGCGCGTGAACGAGCTTCGTCACGGTCCGGAAAGCACCAGCGAGCGTTATGTTTATAGCCGGAGTATGCCGGTGCGTAAGGGACATGGCGATTTCTACGTGGACTCGCGCACGAACGCGATGCACATGATCGCCATCTATCCGCCGAACTTCACGTTCCACGAGTTGCGTGTCGTATCCCGCCATGGAAAATTTTTTCTCACGGCGCAGTTACAGACGGGGCTTTGCTATCGGGATGAAACCTCGAACCTCCGATGCCCTCTCTTCGAGGAAGATCCGAAACGTCCCCGTCACAGCGGCTGGCCCGAAATGATTGAGTTTTTAAAGAAGAGAACCGCGATGGCCGAGAGGTCGTCCAAGATCTTCCCGCACATCAACGAGTATCGGCCGAAACCCGATCTGCCGCTCGAGAAGCTCAAAGAAAAGGAGGGTTTCGTTCGCTGGTGGAACATCGGGAGAGGTATCGGCGCCTTCGTCACCCGTACGGGAGATGAGGTTCGGATGCATCACACGAAGGTTGTCGCCAAAGATCGCGTCCCGATCCTTCGCGAAGGTGATCTCGTGACGTTCGATGAGCTTCAGGCTCCGACCGGCAATACGAGCTTCAAGTACGAGGCGATCGGTGTGAGGGTCGTGTCGCTCGCGAGTTAGTGAATCACTCCTGTTTTTGGAAATAGATTGACATCAAGGCCTTGCCGATTTCTCGGCAAGGCCTGTTTTTTATCACGGCAGGCAATAATCTGATAGAATAAGTGCAATGAGAAAGCCGAAGCTGGTTGTGCTGGGAGGTGGCACGGGAACGTTCATGGTTCTCTCGGGCCTCAAAAAATATCCAATCGAACTTTCCGCGGTTGTCTCTATGGCGGATGACGGCGGATCAACGGGAATGCTTCGCGATGAGCTTGGTGTTCTTCCTCCGGGCGACGTGCGTCAATGCCTTGTCGCGCTTTCGCGCTCGGATAAGCTTATGCGGGAATTGATGAATTACCGTTTTACGAACGGAACATTGAAGGGCCACAGCGTCGGGAATCTTCTCTTGTCCGCGCTCGAAAAAATAACGGGGAGTTTCGATGTGGCGGTGGAAAAAGCATCCGAAATTTTACAGCTTGAAGGGCGGGTGATCCCCGCGACGCTTGATAAGGTAGAACTTATGGCTCGCCTTGATCGCGGACGAACCATCCGCGGCGAGCGAGCGGTGTACGAGGCGAATCTTAAAGGATTGCGGCGGCTTGAGCTTATTCCCCGTTCGCGGGCGAATCCGAAAGCGTTACGCGCGCTTCGCGACGCGGATTTCATCGTGATCGGCCCCGGGGATCTTTACTCGAGCTTGATTCCGGTGCTCCTCGTTCCCGGGATTCCGCGCGCCATTACGGAGAGTAAGGCGAAAAAAGTTTATATCTGCAATCTGATGACAAAAGCAGGTCAGACAGAAGGATTTGGTGTTTATGATTATGTGCGGGTCATTGAGCAATATCTCAAGGGACACTTTGATTATGCTGTGTTCAATAAGGAACGCCCGTCGGAGGATTTGCTCAAGCGTTACGCGCGGAAAGGTGAACATTTTGTTGATATTCTCAAGGGAGACAAAAAGAATACACCGGGAAAAAATTTGAAAAAGAGTACTACCTATGTCGGTGGGAATTTGTTAAGCCGAAAAATTTTTATTCCGCCCAAAGGCGACCCGCTCGCGCGAACGCTGATTCGCCATAATTCGGATCGGCTCGCGCGCCTTCTTTTTAGGAAACTTATTGTTCATACGCTGTAATATTTATGCGCCCTTCCTGTATCGCCCTTGATCTCGACCAAACACTTATCCACTACCGTGGCGAGTACGAAGGTATGTTCGAGCCTTTTACAAAAAGAAATGTTCCCAAAAAAATAGTGGAGACCGCGCGGGATAACACTACTCTTGTCGGAGGGTTTTCGATCGTGAATTTACTGGTGACACTTCGTTCTCTTATTACTCATGTGCCCGACGAGCCGGCCATAGAACGTGAACTCGAAATGTGGTTCAAGAATTGCCTCGCGCTTTATGATGATGCATCGCGTTTTATGAAACAGTGGGAGAAAAAACATACCCCGCCTCTTGCGATCGTGACTCGGGGAGATGAAACGTGGCAAAGGCGTAAAGTTGAATTTCTTACTCTTGCCCATGATCATCTTTTTGTCACCGAGAAAAGGATTACGAAATGTGACGCACTCCGCAAACTTATCACACGTTACGGCGCGCCTCTTATATTCGTTGATGACAAAGCGAGTGAACTCGATCGTGTGCGCGAAGAAGGGCTTGGGGAAAATGCGGTTCTCACTGTTCTTATAAAACGTCCCGAAAGCATCTATAGGGACCAAAAGGCAGAGTTTCCGCATCGGGTAATCTCGACACTTGAAGATTTGAATCCGATTCTCGCTTCGTGATACGCTCAAACAGCGAGGGCCTATAGTTTATCCGCCAGCTGGCGGAGGTAGAACGCCTCGTTTGTTCCCGCCCAGCCCCACTTTTACACACAGCATCGCATAACTCATAGAAAATTGTGCCATCAACCATTTTGGACTCTTATCTAACATTACTAGTAAAAGTGGGGCTGGGCGCAATCCCGTATGACTTTGGTGGGCCGTTAGCTCAGTGGCAGAGCGCCTCATTTGCAATGAGGAGGTCACCGGTTCAATCCCGGTACGGTCCACCAAAGTCATACGGGGCAATGAGGGGGTCACCGGTTCGCAAAAACCTAAAAAATCCCAGATTATTTTGTAAATTGATATGTTCGAATTTTTAAGCTACATATTTTATTTTACCGCTGCAAGTGCTTCTCCACTACAAAGGAGATGGTTAGCGACGGCAAAAAATATTGATAACAAAGGGCAAATACATTTTGCTTTTCAAGTAACATTCATTACGGTCGTTTTGAGCTTGCTTCTGCCGTTTTTTAAACCTTTTTATCTCGCAGGAGATTTTTCTTATCTGACCGGTCTATCTCTAATCTGCGGAATATTCGGAGCGGGTTATTTTATAAGTTCCTATACTGCCCAAAAACATGTTGAAGCTGGCGTTACTACCCTCGTTAGCAATATTTACACACCCGTAACGATAGTTTTAGCGACTTTTTTTCTCAATGAAAAATTAACAACAATACAGATATTTGGAACAATATTATTGCTCGTTGGTATGTTGATTGTTTCTCAAAAACACCGGATAGGAAAATTCAAATTCGATAAGTATTTTATGCTTATGGTATTAAGTGGCGTAATGCTTGGAATATCTTTGACGGCAGAACGAGCACTGCAAAAAATGACAGGTTTTACCGCGGGAACGATGTTTAGTTGGTGGATGCAATGTGCATTTTTGGGATTGGCAACACTTATAACACAAAATAAAAGCGAGTATTCAAAAAAAGATATTACCATCACCGGAGGATTGAGATTTTTACAATCGTTGTCATGGGTCATTCTAATATTTGTGGTTGGAAATTTAAGCTTGGTATCCGCGATAACCACGTTCAAAGTTGTGATTATTTTTATAGCCGCGGCGATTTTCTTGAAAGAGCGCGAAGATTTGCCACGAAAAATTACCGGCAGTTTGGTTGCGCTCATGGGATTACTTTTGATGAAATAGTCTATGCCCCATGCAAAGATTTTAACCCTTGCCCATTTCACTCATTTGTTGTTACAATAACCACCAATGCGTCGAAATCCACGGCTTATACTCGGCATCATAACCCTCGTGACCATCGCGGCCGCTTTTTTTGTTTGGCCGGGGTCGCCGCTCGGGAAATGGCATCCGTGGCGTTTGGGGCTCGACTTGGTAGGTGGGAGCCACTTGGTTTACAAGGTTGATCTTTCACAAGTTACCGAGGGAGACCGAACCTCTGTTTTGAACGGCCTTCGGAATGTGATCGAAACGCGGGTGAATCTTTTTGGAGTAAGCGAGCCGCAGGTTTTTATCGCCGAATCCGGAAATGAAACACAGCTCATCGTTGAGCTCGCCGGAATTTCAAACATAAGCGATGCCATTAAACTCATCGGCGAGACGCCCTTTCTGGACTTTCGCGTATCCGAAGGGAACGGCACGAGTACGACCTTTAGCCCGACGAATCTGAACGGTCGCTACATCACACGTGCTCAACTTTCGTTTGCTCAGACCACCCAATCACCGGAAGTTTCCATTTCGTTCAATGACGAAGGGGCGAAAATTTTTGAAAAACTTACCGAAGCGAATGTCGGCAAACCGGTTGGTATTTTCTTGGACGGCAATTTAATTTCGGCTCCGACCGTGCAGACTAAAATTTCCGGCGGTCAAGCAGTGATTACCGGGCGTTTTACGCTTACAGAGGCGCGTGAGCTTGTTGAGCGCTTTAACGCCGGCGCGCTTCCCGCCGCGATTACGCTTATCAATCAACAAACGGTGAGTCCGAGCTTGGGCGCCGATTCCATGCGCAAGGCGATATTTGGAGGGATTGCCGGAACGCTCATCGTTATACTTT
Source organism: uncultured Candidatus Saccharibacteria bacterium (assembly GCA_964361095.1). Taxonomy (GTDB): domain Bacteria; phylum Patescibacteriota; class Minisyncoccia; order UBA6257; family 2-01-FULL-56-20; genus CAYHZA01. The sequence continues at coordinate 62,736 of CAYHZA010000001.1, forward strand.
TTATGCTTTTCTATTATCGGTTTTTCGGGATCTTTGCCGCGCTCGCGCTCGTGGCTTATATCGTTCTCACGCTTGCGGTTTTCAAGTTGATTCCCATTACGCTTACGCTTGCCGGTCTCGCGGGTTTTATTTTGACGATCGGCATGGCGGTTGACGCGAATATTCTTATTTTTGAACGTACCAAAGAGGAGTTGAAGCGCGGTCTCTCGAAGGTCGCGGCGATCGAAGAAGGATTTCGCCGCGCGTGGCCCTCGGTGCGGGACTCGAATATGAGCACCATTATTACGGCGCTTATTCTCTACTATTTCACCTCGAGTTTTATCCGCGGATTCGCGCTCACGCTTCTTCTCGGGGTATTAGTGAGCATGTTCAGCGCCATTACCGTAACGCGTACACTGATGCGGGTTTTTATCAAAAACAAATAAATGAAAGAATTCAATATCGTCGGGAATAAAAATATTTTTCTTTTTATATCGGGCGCGCTCGTCCTCGCGGCGGTTGTCGCTATTTTTCTTTTTGGATTCCAGCTTGCGGTTGATTTCCGCGGTGGCACCTTGTGGCAGTTCGAAATTCAACCCGCATCGGCAACCTCAACTATTCCCACACTGGGGGACGTACAAAAATTCTTCGCGGAAAATCTAAAGATAAGCGACGCGGTAGTGAGTTCGGATCTTGCCGCGAAGACGTTTCTCGTCCGCTTGCCGGTCGTCGAAGAGCCGGATCACCAGAAATACGTCTCGATCTTCAAAAGCGCGTTTCCCGGATTTTCCGAATTAAGTTTTCAATCTATTGGCCCTTCGGTAGGGAAAGATCTTCGAACGAAATCAATATGGGCGATCGTCTTGGTTTTAGTCGGCATCTCGCTTTATATCGCGTTCGCGTTTCGAAAAGTTTCACGGCCCATCAGTTCGTGGAAGTATGGCCTGATAACGCTCGTCACGTTGCTCCATGACGTGGTCATTCCCGCCGGATTTCTCGCGTTTTTGGGGTATTCTCAAGGAGTTGAAATAGACGGCAATTTTGTCGTCGCGCTTCTCGTCATCATGGGATTTTCGGTACACGATACTATCGTTGTGTTCGACAGAATCCGCGAAAATCTTTTTATATCAAAAGACAAAAGTAATTTTTCGCATATCGTAAATCAAAGCATTAACCAGACCATTAGCCGTTCGGTAAATACTTCACTTACGCTCATTTTGGTGTTGATTGCTCTTTATTTCGTGGGACCGCAGACGCTTTCTTACTTCGTCCTCACGCTTCTTATCGGGGTCACGCTTGGTGTTTACTCCTCGATCTTCGTGGCAAGCCCGGCATTGCTTTTGATCAATAAAAAACCCAAAGGAAGAGCTTAAAAACGAGGGGTGGCTGTGGATAACATAATAACTTGACGAATTGGGAAAGCCGATTTATAATAATCCTATGCTACAAGCCCAAAAGGTTTTCAGCTCGTTATTTGATGGTTTAGCCCCTCGGCAGAGGGATATTTTGGTTAACCGTTTTGGCCTCCAAAACGGAGAGCCCGAGACGCTCGCGGCCCTTGGAAAGCGCTATGGTATTACTCGTGAGCGGGTTCGCCAGATCGAGGCAAGTGCCATTGATCTCTTAAAAAAGAGGATCAAGGTTAATAACGCCTGTATTGAGCTTATTCATTCGAGCGTAAAATACTTGCGTAGCATGGGCGGGGTGGTAGGGCAGGAAGATCTCCTTGCGTATCACCGATCGTTTATCGAGGGACTTACGGCCAATCACGTGGCGTTTCTCGTTGAGGCGACCGGCGCGTTTTGTATTTATCCGGCGGATAAAAATTTTCTGGCGTTTTATTACACCGATAAACAAAGCCTCAAAAAAACGATGGATTGGATCGCGCAATTTACCAAATCGTTAAAGGCGAAGAAACGGGAAATTTTAAACGGAGCTTATCAGGCGCATCTCGTGAATTTTGTGCGCGAAAAGCGCATGGAGCAGAAACTCGCCGAAAGCCTTTTGGGTATTTCAAAAAAAATCATGGCGAGTCCGTACGGTGACGTAGGTCTCGCGGAGTGGCCTGAAATTTCTCCTCGGACGGTGCGTGATCGTATTTACTTGATCTTAAAGAAAAAAGGCGAGCCGATTCACTTCGAAAACATCGCGCGCGACATCAATGAGGCGGGTTTTGGCGGGCGGAAAGCATTGGGTCCTACGGTGCATAACGAACTTATCAAAGACGCCCGTTTTGTGCTTGTGGGGAGGGGAATTTACGGACTTGCCGAACAAGGATACGAACCCGGAACCGCGAAAGAGGTAATTCATAAAATTTTAAAGAAAAACGGTCCGCTCGCCTTTAAGGATCTCGTAAAGGAGGTGCAGAAAGATCGTTTCTTCAAACAGAACACAATTTTGGCGAATTTACAGAATAAAGGGCTTTTTGAGCGTCTTACGACCGGCGTGTATCGCGTGCGCGAGGCATAACGGAGGTTATTTTTTAAGTACTTCCAGAAAAGGTCCATAGTTTTGTGCGGCTCCATAGAGGGATTATCTCTTCCTCTTTAATGATAAGGGAGAGAAAGGTATACTGAATCAGTAGACTCCCGCCTTTGCGGGACGGGCAATTTTTTTGAAAATGGAGCAATTTTTCGATCAATTATCCAATATAACAGGAGGCATTAACTTTGCTTCCCTCGCGAGTAACCAGTTTTTAGTTCTCGAAATCGGTCTTTTGGTTCTCTTTATTTTTTTTCCGTTACTTTATTCGACGTGGACTTTTTGGCGCAATGAACTTTTTAAAAAATCTATCAAGTGGCTTCTTTTAGAGATCAAAGTTCCCCGCGAGATCGACAAAAGCCCAAAGGGGATGGAACAGGTTTTAAACGCGATCCACGCGCTTCGCAATTACGCGGGAGATATTCGCGAAAAGTATTGGGATGGAGAGGTAACGCGCTGGTACTCCTTTGAGATGGTGAGTTTTGGCGGTGAGGTCCATTTATATCTGCGTCTCTATTATCAACAGCGGGATCTCGTTGAGGCGGCGTTTTTTTCTTACTACAAAGATGTTGAGCTGGTGGAGGTTGACGACTATGTCGATGAGCGATTCCCGAAGTCAATCCAAGAAATGTACGCCCAAGGATATGACATGTGGGGTTCCGAAATGTTGCTTGCTCGCGAGGCGGCATATCCCATAAAAAGCTATGTTGATTTTGAGGCGATCGAAGAAGAGCGGCAGTTCGATCCGATATCGAGCTTCCTTGAGGTTCTCGCGAAGGCGAAGAAAGAAGAAATCGTCGGGATCCAAATCCTTGCCGCGCCTTCTGACCGCAACTGGTATAAGAAATGGGATCCGTTGGTTGAAGAGTTGAATCAACCGGGGAAGTCGGCTAAGAAAAAAGGCCCGAAAACAAAAACGGAATTTCTCGGTGGTCCGATGCCCACATTTTCGGTTTCTCCCGCGAACGGAAAAGATGACTTTGGCCAGATTGCGAAGGCGCTTTATCGTTCACCGGGGAAAACAGATGCCCTAAAGGCGGTAGAAAAAAATCTTTCAAAACCCGCGTTTGAAAGTTTGATCCGTTTTATTTACTTTTCTCCAAAATCTATCTTCTATGACAGTTACGCCCGCCGTGGATTGACTGGAGCGTTCAACCAGTATTCGTCTCTTGACCTTAACTCTTTTGTTCAGAATTATGCGATAAGTACTCGAACGCGTATTTGGAGTAAACCCTATATTTTCCCCGCGTGGCGGAATGAGTTCAGAAAACAACGCCTGCTTTACACCTTCGTAAATCGAAAACTTCCGATAAAACCTTTTATGGGTAAATTTCTTACTTCATATATTTGGAATTGGAACATACATTCCCATACGTTTGAATTGAATACCGAATCTCTCGCCACACTTTTCCATCCGCCGACTCGATTTGTACTAACCGCTCCGCATATGCAGCGCATTGAATCTCGAAAGACCGGACCGCCGGCGGGGCTCGCGATCTTCGGCGAGGAAGAAAAGATCGAGAAATTTATGTAATTTCATCAAACCATGACCCTTGCTTCTCTTAATTTTATTATTATCATTCTCGATATCGTCGTCGTGGGCGCGTTTATTTTCGTGTTATCGCAGGCGCTGAAATTCCGCCAGCCGTTCACGCTTTTTACAACGCCTCCCAAAAAGACGCTCACGCTTCGGGATGCGGTTTTAAAGGAGCGATGGCAAGGCATCATGGCGAAAGCCAATCCGCAATCCATTGAGTCATTGAAGGTCGCGGTGATTGAGGCGGATAAGATGGTTGATGATGTGCTGAAGCGCCTGGGACTTGGCGGACAACACATGGCGGACCGCTTAGCGCAAATGGATCAGGATGAATTTTCTACCTTGAAGCGTCTTTGGAACGCTCATCGATTCAGGAACAATCTTGTTCACACTCCCGATTTTGAAGTCAACGCGGATCGGATCCAAAAAATACTGGGTGACTATGGAGCGTTTTTGAAGGAAGTGGGAGTGTTATGAGTTATTCAAAAATTTTAAGAATTTTTGCGCATAACTCCAAAACCGAGCACATAATTCTAATGTATTACGTATATATCTTGCGAAGATTCGATAATCAGCAAACATATATCGGCTATACCAATAATCTTAAGCGGCGTTTAGGAGAGCATCGCCTCAAGAAGCCTGAGCTGGTATACTATGAAGCATATAGCGACAAACGAGACGCCGAGGAGCGTGAGAGAAAATTGAAACAGAGAGGTCAAACAGTTCGAAGACTTAAAGAAAGATTGAGGCATAGCCTCACTTGAATTATGTGCTCGGTGCTTCGGTTAGAAAAACATCGCATGCCCAAAGCTGGAAAAATACAAATAATCAAATATGCTCCGCCTCCGTCCGAACTTCCGATTTATGGAAGGTTTGATCCAATTGATGTTTCGTTCATCGGAAAGACGAATTATGTCGCCGCGCTCGAAGACAAGCGGTTTATTTTTGGTATCAAGCGCGTTGACCGAAGGCGCCATCTTTATATTGTCGGCAAAAGCGGTGTGGGGAAATCAAAGCTTCTCGAGCTTTTGATCCGTCAGGATGTTGCGCATGGGCATGGGCTTTGCCTTATGGATCCGCACGGCGACGTGATTGAAGCGATTCTTGATTTTGTGCCGGAGAATCGTATCGATGACGTTGTGATTATCGATCCTGCGGATATGGCGCATCCGGTTTCATTCAACCCGCTTGCGAATGTTGATCCTTCATTCAAGCATCAGCTGACGCAAGGACTTATCGAGGTGATGGAAAAGCAATTCGGCGCGAATTGGACGCCGCGTTTGGAACATGTTTTCCGCTTCACCTGTCTCGCGCTCTTGGACTATCCGCACGCTACGATGCGCGGAATGATCTCGATGCTTACGGATCGGAATTATCGTCAGAAGGTGGTGGAGTATATCGAGGACGACATGGTAAAGCGTTTTTGGGCGATTGAGTTCGCGGATTGGTCGGAAAAATTCGACACGGACGCCATTATTCCTTTGGTGAATAAGCTTGGCCAGTTTCTTTCGGATCCGCTCTTGCGGAATATTTTTGGACAAAAAGAGAATAAGGTAGATCTTGAAAAACTTATCAATGAGAAAAAAATAATCTTTATCAATCTTTCAAAAGGGCGGCTCGGAGAAGAAAATTCGAGCTTTTTGGGTTCGATGTTTATCACGAAGATCAAACAAGCGGGAATGCAACGAGCTTCATTGCCCGAGAAAGATCGGCATGATTTTTATCTTTATGTGGACGAGTTTCATAATTTAGTAACGGAAACCTTCGAAAATATTCTCTCGGAAGCCAGAAAATATGCCCTGTGTCTTACGGTCGCGCATCAGTACGTGGGACAACTTCTGCCCCGCGTTCAAGCGGCGGTCCTTGGGAATACGGGGAGCATTATTATTTTTCGCGTAGGCGGCGAAGATGCCGAGCGCCTCGAACCGGAAATGGAGCCTATATTTAAGGTGAAGGATATGATTAACCTTGGCATGCAGGAGTTTTACATCAAGATGACCATCGACGGAGAGACCTATGACCCGTTTTCTGCGGAGACACTCAAAGTTTTACCGGCGCCCCACGGCTCCTTTAAGGATAAGATCGTCGCGGCTTCTCGCCGTAAGTACTCTATTCCCGCGGACGCGGCGAAAAAACTTATTCAAGAGGAAGAAGCTACTATTTTCCGGAGCGCGCAGGAAAAAGCCATTATTGAGGGAAAATCTCGGGGCGAGGCCGCCCGGGAAAACAAAGAACCGGAGCCTCTTATTTAGAAAAAAGCGGTTTTGTGGGCGCATTGCGGGGCAGTGTTTCCCGTACTATACTTTAGCCGTACTATGGAACTCCTTCTGTGGGGGTTGGTTATTGGGGTAGTTATGCTCCTCCTCTTGATACAAGTGGTTCGGCTTAGTCTTCGTATCAAAATATTGAAAGATCTTATCAGAGAGCTTGAAGGGTATGACGCATTACATCATATGGGCGAGAACGGGGACGACGGTGGCGACTCGGAAGGCCGGGGATAGTGTTCTTGCATCATGAATTCGGAAACGCGCAACTGCCAAAATTGTCGCAAAGATTTTGAGATAGATTCCGAAGATTTTTTATTTTATGAAAAGATAAAGGTGCCGCCCCCGACGTTTTGTCCTAAATGTCGGCTTCAGAGGCGGCTTTCGTTTGTAAATTTATTCCATCTCTATAAGCGTTCCTGCGATCTTTGTCATAAGCAAACATTTTCTCTTTTCCGACAGGACGCGCCTTACGTGGTTTATTGTCCACGGTGCTGGTGGTCTGACGATTGGGATTCCTTGGAGTATGGAAAGGCATACGATTTCTCGAGGCCCTTTTTTGAGCAGTTAAACGAGCTATGGCATAAGGTTCCGCTTCTTGGTCTCTCGATCGATTTTGTTACCCTCGAAACCTCTCCCTATACGAATCACATCGGCCACTTGAAAAACGGCTATCTCGTGTTTCATGCGGATTTCAATGAAGATGTCGCGTACGGTTTTTATCTCGTCCACAACAAGGGACTCGTGGATTCCTCGCTCGCGATGAGTAGTGAACTATGTTACGACTCGATGCATATCTATAAGGTGAATCGGGGGATTGGATTGCGGAGCCAAGTTACGGAATCGCTTGATTGCGCATTCCTCAAGGATTGCATGAATTGCCAAAATTGTTTTGCCTCGGCTAATCTTCGGAGCAAAAAATACTATATTTTTAATAAGCCCTACACCAAAGAAGAATATTTTAAAGAAATAAAAAAATGGGATCTTGGTTCGTATAAAGCGTATCAAGAAATTCAAAAAATGTCCGAGGAGCACTGGAGAACATTGCCGCCTAAGCCCACGATGGATGAATTTGCCACAAATTGTACCGGGCGTCTCGTGTTCCAATCGAGAAACTGCAAAGATTGCTTCGAGGTGGTCGGTGCGGAGGATAGCCGATATTTATTGATGATGGAAATGGGTCCCGTAAGAGACTCCTACGATCTTTCAAGCTGGGGAAACAATATGGATATGTGCTACGAGTGTTGCGTAGTGGGCGAGGGGGTATCCCGTGCAAAATTTTGCCAAGAAGCGGGGCTTAGTTTGAACGATGTCGAGTATTCAAAACTCTCTACCGGGGCAGGGTATCATTTCGGATGCGTTTCGGTAAGGAAAACAAAATATTGTATCTTGAATAAGCAATACGAAGAGAAGAAATTCAACGAACTGCGCGAGAAAATTATCGCGCATATGAACGAGATGCCGTATGAGGATGCGAAGGGGCGAGTGTATCGTTATGGAGAATTTTTCCCAACCGAGATGAGCCCTTATGCCTATAATGAAACCATCGCGTCCCGCTTTTTTCCTCTTGCAAAAGAAGCGACAGAAGAGAAGGGATATCGCTGGCAGGAGCCGGAACAGGGCGCTTATGCGATTACGAAAGACGCCCGCGATCTTCCCGATCATATAAAGGACGCGACGGACGCCGTACTTCACGAAGTAATCGGATGCGAAGCATGCGGTAAGGGGTTTAAAATTATCAAAATGGAACTCGATTTTTTGCGAAACATGAACCTCCCGCTCCCGCGGCGATGTCCCATGTGCCGCATCAACGAAAAATTCGACCAGTGGGTCAAAAATTTAAGAGTGTTCAAGCGCACATGTTCAAAGTGCGGCACTGGATTTGAGACGAATTATCCGAAAGAGGAAGTCGATTACATTTTATGTAGAGAGTGCTATCTTAAAGAAATAGTATGACCACGGAAACCCATTCGAAAAACTCAGGGCAAGCGCGACCATGTCAGAATTGTAAAAAGGACTTCGTCATCGAACCGGAAGACTTCAATTTCTACGAAAAAATAAAAGTTCCGCCGCCGACGTGGTGTTGGCGGTGTCGCGCGATGCGCCGGATGGCATTTCGCAATATGCGGCATTTGTATGCCCGGACTTGTGATGCGACGGGAATAAAAATCTTTACATTGATGCCACCAGATAATTCAATGCCAGTGTACAGCAATAGTTATTGGAATAGCGACGAATGGGATCCGATGAATTATGGGAAAGATTACGACTTCTCGAAACCTTTTTTCGCTCAAATCCGAGAACTCTATAACGCTGTACCATGGGGATTTATGTGGTCTATGAATAATGTGAACAGCGACTATGGGCAAATTGCTTTCTCAAAGAATTGTTATATGTGTTTTGATTCCGGATATGACGAGGACAGTGCTTACAACATTACGTTGCTTTATAGCAAGCATTGTTTTGATGGATTGAATCTAAAGGACTGCGAATTTTGTTACTATTCGATCAATACGAATCAATCCTATAAAACGTTTTTCTCGCGGAACTGTACCTCGTGCGTTGATGTTTGGTTCAGCCAAGATTGTATTGGCTGTACCAATTGTTTTGGATGCAGTGGTCTTCGCAATCAGAGCTATTGTATTTTTAACAAACAGTACGATAAAGAAACCTACGATACCAAGCTCAAAGAAATGAGTCTTCATTCTTGGCAAGGCATTCAAGCAATGAGAAAACAAGCCGAAGAATTTTGGAAAAAAGTACCGCTCAAATTTCAGCATGGTTTTCAGGTGACGCACAGCTACGGAGACTATCTTTATAATGGAACCGAGCTCCGTAACTGCTTCTTTGTGGGCAATGCCCAAAACATGAAACACTGTCAGAGTGTCATTTATCCGCCGAATCACGACGGGATGGATGTAACATCAAGCGAGGGAACAGAACTGGCATATGAAGTACTCGGTTCAGGCGGCGGGGCAGAACGAGTACTGGCTACGGTTGAAAGCCTCGCAATAAGCGATAGTTACTACTCCATTGATTGTCGACAGGTCAATAATATCTTTGGGTGTATTGCACTACACAATAAGAATTATTGTGTTTTAAATAAGCAGTATTCTAAAAAAGAATATTTTGAACTAGTGCCTAAAATCAAAAAACATATGGACGATATGCCGTATATCGATGCGCTAGGTCGGGTATATAAATTTGGAGAATTTTTTCCACCCGACATGAGTTCTTATGGGTATAGCCAGACGCAGGCGTTTGAGTACTTCCCGCTTACCAAAGAAGAAGCGCAGAAACAAGGTTTTCGTTGGCGTGTGCCGGAAGAAAGAAAATATATTATCACAAAAAAGGCAAGCGAACTTCCCGGCAGTATTTCTGTAGTTGATAATTCAATTTTAGGGGAGGTGATTCAGTGTGAGCATGAAGAGGCCAATGGGCACGTGTCAGGGTGCGACATAGATTGCGCCAGCGCTTTCCGCATTACTCAACAAGAGCTTGATTTTTATCGCCAGATGCAGTTGCCGCTACCGAGACTTTGTTTTAACTGCAGGCATATTGATCGATTACAGTGGCGCAATACGCCAGCCCTTTATTCTCGTCAGTGTGCGTGTGACTACAAAATTTTCAATAATTCAACCGAACACCAGCATCATCCTAATGGCAGATGCCCCAACAAATTTGAAACAAGCTACGCTCCGGAGCGGCCGGAAATTGTCTACTGCGAGCAATGTTACCAAGTGGAAGTGGTATGAATGAAGCGCTATGACGCGTCATAGCATACGCATTCAACATGAATAAAGAAACGCGAAATTGCCAAAACTGTAAGCAGGAATTCCGTATTGAGCCGGAAGATCGTATTTTCTATGAACGATTCGGTATTCCCGCCCCCGATGAGTGTCATCGGTGCATTTGGAAGCATCTCATGGCATTTTGGGTATTTGGTAAATTTCGGAAAACTAAATCCGCACTTTCGGGCAAAACGATTATCACTACATTCGGGGAAAAAACGAAATTCCCGCTCTACGATCGGACAGAGTGGATTTCGGATTCCTGGGACCCGCTTTCCTATGGAAAAGAGTACGATCTTAACCGCTCGTTTTTCGAACAATTCAAGGAATTGCAGGATCGCGTTCCGCATCCTCACCAGTCTGGCACAAATAATTTGAATTCCGACTGGTGCGATGATGTATGGAATTCAAAGAATTGTTATCTTATACGCGGTTTATTGGATTGCGAAAACCTATACTACGGCTGTCGGAATATTCGCTGTAAAAATTCCATTGACCTCGTGTTTTGTTTTGATATGGACTTGTCGTACGACTGTGCTTACTGTTTCAAGTGTTATAACGTGCGCCACTCGTTTGATGCTCGAGACAGCATTGAAAGCGCGTTCCTTTACGATTGCCGGAATGTTCAGAACTGCTTTATGTGCTGGAATTTACGCAACAAACAATATTATATATTGAACAAACCGTATTCCAAGGAGGCATATTTTGAGGAGATGAAGAAATACAATCTGCGCTCTCGAAGCCGCATCGAGGAATTAAAAAAAGAATTCGCGCAGATTCTCGCGCGCGAGGCGATCCATCGCTCAAGCTATAACGTAAAGGCGGTAAACTCCAAGGGCAATTTTCTGGAGGAGTGCAAGAATTGTTACGATTGCTATTTTATCGAATATTCAGAAAACAATCGGCATATGTTTCGTGGGGGGTTCATAAAAGATTCCATTTATGGAGTCGGTACTATTGTCGAAAAAGCCCTTTATTCGGTTGTCGATAATAAGAGTTATGACACCATCGCAACCATGCACTGCGATAACTGCCGCTATTCCGCATACCTCGATTATTGCGAGGAATGCGAATATTGTTTTGGCTGTGTAAGTCTCCGAAAGAAAAAATACTGTATCTTGAATAAGCAATATTCGGAAGAAGAATATAAAACGCTTTTGCCAAAGATCAAGGAATCCATGATCGGAAAAGGAGAATGGGGGAAATTTCTCCCTTACTCCATGGCGTATGGCGGCTATAATTCCTCGGTAGCAAGTCTCTATTTTCCTGCCACCGAGGAGGACGTGAAGCAATGGGGAGGAATATGGGAGAGGGCATATGAAAAAGTATCTAGTGGAATTCCCGGAAATACCCTGCCGGATATGATTGATGATGTGTCGGAAGATATTTCTCAAAAACAGATTTTATGTCCAAGAACGGGGTGGCACTTCAATATCGCCCCCGGCGAACTTCAATTTTACAAAGCACAGGGTATCCCTTTGCCGCAGCACCATTTTGATATACGGATCCTCGATCTTTTTAAACAACTTACTGCCGTTACTCTTTTTTCGGGCACCTGCTCTTTTTGCAAGAAAGATATAACTCATTATTATCCTCCCGAGTGGGGCTACAAAAAGATTGCGTGTGTTGAGTGTTATCAGCAGCAAGTATCATGACCACAGAAACGCGCACGTGCCAAAACTGTCCCGACCCCGATTTGTCGTGGGTCGAGGATCCGCGATCCCAAAGGGATCGGGACAAAAACCAATGAACCAAGAAACAAAAGTTTGTCAGAATTGTAAAAGCCAGTTCACGATTGAACCGGAGGATTTCCAGTTCTACGAGAAAATGCAGGTGCCACCGCCTACGTGGTGCCCGGAATGCCGATTTATTCGCCGTCTTTCGTTCATGAATATACGCACGCTTTATAAACGAACGTGTAGTCGTTGCAATAGTTCGATGATCGCAATGTACCCGGAAGATTCATCTGTTCTTGTATATTGTAATACGTGCTGGTGGTCGGATAAGTGGGATGGTACTGAATATGGTAGGGCATATGATCCTTCAAAGCCGTTTCTCGAACAACTCTATGAGCTTTCGCGGATAACGCCCTATATGGCACTTGAAAATCTTTACACATCCCTTGTGGATACGGAGTACACCAATTATGCGGCATATCAGAAGAATTGTTATCTTACGTATTACTCCGATTACGCAAATAATGTTTTATACGCAATGTTCATTGCGCATGTAAACGATAGTATGGATTGCTATAGAATCCGAGATTCAGAGCTTTGCTACGAGGCGACGGGGTGCTATAAATCCTCGCGCGTGTTTTTCTCCGAAGAGTGCACGGATTCTCACGATATATGGTTCTCGAAAAATTTGATAGGTTGTTCCAATTGTGTGGGATGCGTCAATCTTCGTAACAAATCGTACTGCATTTTCAACGAGAAATATTCAAAGGAGGAATATCATCGGATAATAGAGGAGATGGATCTTCATACGCAACGTGGTATTGATGCTGTCTCGAAAAAGGCCAAAGAATTTTGGCTTACTAAACCGCGCCGTGCATACGAGGGAAATTCTCTTAATGTGAACGTGACCGGTGATTATGTGTATGAATCAAAAAATGCGCACGATTGTTATATGGCAACCTCCGTGGAGGATGGAAAGTTTGTTCAGTTTATCTCGTTGCCTAAAGTCAAAGATGCATATGACTACAGTGGGTGGGGAAATAATGTCGAAAGGATTTATGAGTGTGACATTGTGGGCGAAGGGGCTTATAACGTGAAATTTTCAAGCGAGTGTTGGCCAGATGCGCGAGACGTCGAATACTCTATGTATGCGAACGCTTGCACAAACTGTTTTGGTTGTGTGAATTTAAAAAAGAAATCGTACTGTATTTTAAATAAACAATACTCGAAAGAAGACTATGAGCGGTTGCGAGAAGAGATTATAAAGAATATGAACGAAAAGCCTTATCGAGATGAGAAAGGGAGAGTCTATCCTTATGGAGAGTATTTCCCTTTGAATTTTTCTTTATTTGCTTATAACGAAACAATGGCTTATGCGTATTTTGAGAAAGATCGTGATGTGATCAAAAAAGAAGGTTTTCAGTGGAGAGAGCAAGAAGTTTCAACACACACCCCCACGCTCAAAGCAGATCAGCTCCCCTTAACGATTTCCGAAACACCAGACACTATCACTCGCGAGATCGTTGCATGTTTTTCTTGCGCGCGTGCGTACCGAATTATTCCGCAGGAATTAAGCCTTCTTCGGCATTTGAATTTGCCAGCGCCTCAACGGTGTCCAGAATGTCGCCATTTGCGCCGTTTCCAAAGTACAAATCCCCCAAGACTTTACGAGAGAAATTGCGCGAAATGCGGCATTCCTATAAAAACTTCCTACGCTCCAGAACGACCGGAAATCGTGTACTGCGAACAGTGCTACAATGCTGAAGTAGCATAAGAACAAAACATGCCCGATAATCACAAGCCTCCATTACGAAGCGAGGTAAAACCAGGAGTTGCCGTATGGATTATTGAAAAAAAGAACTACGGGACCGATAATTACACGCAGGGGATTGTAAGGGAAGTGCTTACCTCGAAGGGAGAGCATCCCCGCGGCATCAAGGTACGTCTCACCGATGGCACAGTAGGCCGTGTGCAGTGGCTTGTGGAATAAGATTTATGAATAAAGAAACAAAAACACATTCGCAAGGCTCAGTGTCTTCGACTTGTCAAAACTCCGACGTTTCAGTCGGAGCCCCGACCCAAGGGGCGTCGGGGCTGTAAAATAAAAACCATGACCTCAGAAGTCAAAGTTTGTCAGAATTGTCGTGGCCAGTTCACGATTGAACCGGAAGACTTCAACTTCTACGAAAAAATAAAAGTCCCACCGCCGACGTTTTGCCCGGAATGTCGGATGATACGACGGTTTATCTGGCGCAGTGATCATCATTTGTTTAGGCGGAAGGATGGCGCGTCCGATAAGGAAATTTTTTCCGGGTTTCACAAGGATGTTTCGGCCGCAATCTATGATCTTGATTATTGGAATTCGGACGCGTGGGATCCGATGCAATACGGGCGAGAATATGATTTTTCGCGTCCGTTTTTCGAGCAATTCAAGGAGTTCCTTTATACCGTGCCGTGGCCGGCAAAAAGCGTACAGCGCATGATAAATTCCGATTATTGTGACCAGGCGGGAGGTTTTAAAAATTGCTATCTCTGTTTTTCCGCTGACGGAACCGAAAATTCCGCGTATATGGTTTTCGGGGGCATGTCCCGCGATTCTCTTGATTGCTATGAAGTGCGCGACAGTGAACTGTGTTATCAGGATGTTATGGTTGACGAAAGTTACCGAACATTCTTTTCGCTCGACTGTGAGAGTTGCACGGACGTATGGTTTTCTCGGGATTTGATCGGGTGTACGAACTGTTTTGGGTGCGTGGGGTTGCGAAGCAAGTCTTACTGCATATTCAACCAGCCCTACTCTCGCGAGGAATATATCGAAAAACTGAAGAGTTTCGGCTTGAATTCGCATAGCAATATCCAGGTTTTTAGGAAAAGAGCGTACGAGTTTTGGCTGAAGTTTCCCGTTAAATTTATTCACGGATTACAAAATGTAAACTCCACCGGGGAACACATGCACAATACCAAAAATGTCCATCATTCTTTCGACGTACATGGCGGTGAGAACTTAAAATACTGCCAATTCATTGCGCCTCCCGCTTCAGATTCTTACGACTATTCAAATTGGGGCGTAGGCACTTCGCTGATGTATGAATGTATGACATGCGGAGAAGGATGCAGTGAAATGAAGTTCTGTTTCGAATCGTGGCCGGGAAGCCGCGCTCTTGAATACTCCGCCTTTTGCCGTTCTTCCTCGGATCTTTTCGGATGCGTCAGTTTAAAGAAAAAACAATATTGCATTTTCAATAAGCAGTATTCCAAAGAGGAGTATTTCGCATTGCGGGAAAAAATTATTAAGCACATGAACGAAATGCCCTATACGGACGCGCGTGGCCATGTATATAAATACGGCGAATTTTTCCCGCAAGAATTTTCGCCCCTCGCGTATAACGAATCGATTGCCAATGATTTTTTTAAACTTACGAAAGAAGAGGCGCTTGTCAAAGGATATACGTGGCGCGACGCGGAACCGCAGGAATATCAGACTACGAAAAATGCGGTTGATCTCCCGGATACGATCGAAGAAGTTTTCGAGGATATTTTAAAAGACATCATTAAATGCGAACGATGCGGAAAGGCCTATCGGATTATTAAAATGGAGCTGGATTTTTATCGGCGCATCGGTTTGCCTCTTCCGCACTTGTGTGTTCTTTGCAGATTTGAAGATCGCTTTAAATTCGTAAATCCGCCGAAATTCTGGCACGCAAAATGTCACTGCGCAGGGCAAACAAGTGACCAGCAACAGGTGACAGGCGACAAGTATCAAAATACTGTGAGTCATTTCCATGGCACCGATCGCTGCCTGAATGAGTTTGAGACGAGCTATGATCCAAAAAGGCCTGAGATTGTGTATTGTGAAAGTTGTTATCAGTCAGAAGTAGCATAATATTGTTTTCCGTTCTTCGGGGTGCTATAATTGAGCTATGACCACCGTTACTATTCCGAAAGAATTAACTAAAAAAGGGGATCTCGTTGTAATTCCGAAGAGCGAATATGAAGAGTTTTTGAAATTCCGCCGAGCGGTTAGAATTGCGGAACCGACCCGATCAGAAAAACGCGCCATCGAGCGTGGCAGAAAAGAACTGCGGGCAGGGCGTTTTATTTCTTGGGAAAAGTTAAAAAATGATTTGGCGCGTCGTTCTCGGTAATCATGCCGAGAAAAAGCTACGGCGTTTCCCTCGCAAAGAAAAACTGCGTATCGCGGAAACAATTGAGGCATTGCGATCCGCCCCTTTCGCGGGCGACGTGGTGAAGCTCGGGGGTATGGGAAATGCTTGGCGGTTGCGTGTCGGAAACTATCGAATTATTTTCGAACTTTTCTCCAAGGAACGGATGCTTTTTATCTCCGAAATTGTGCGGAGAACAAGTGCCACTTATTAAAGCACGAAACGGTCTGCTCGTTATTCTCTTATGAAGCAAGAAACTAAAGCACATTCGCAAGACTCAGTGTCTCCGATTTGTCAGAACTGCAAAGGGCAATTTGTAATAGACGCTCAAGATTTTCAATTCTACGAAAAAATAAAGGTCCCGCCGCCCACGTTTTGTCCGCAATGTCGGCTTCAGCGGCGATTAGCACAGAGAAACGAGCGTTCGCTTTATAAAAGAAATTGCGGTCTCTGCGGGGAAAGTATTATTACAATGTATTCGCCCGACAAGCCGTTTAAGGTGTATTGTCCTGGGTGCTATTACTCCGATAAATGGGATCCGAAAGAGTATGAACGCGACTACGATTTTTCACGCTCGTTTTTTGAGCAATTTAAGGAGCTTCAAGACAATATTCCGCACCTCTCGCTTCTTCAGGAAAATTCGGTCAATAGTCCGTGGATTAATTACGAACTGGACGACAAGAATTGTTATCTTAATTTTGGGGGTCACCTGAACGAAGATTGTGCGTATAATCAATATGTTTTGAAATGCCGTGATTGCTTTGATAATTTTTGGATGATGAATGGTCAGTTTGTCTATGAATCTATTCTTTCTGAAAACTGTTATAAAACCTTCCATTCGAAATTGTGTTTAGATTGCCGCGATACGTATTTTTCATTCGACTGCCGCAATTGCTCGAATATTTTTGGCTGTTCGGGATTGCGGCATAAGCAGTACCATATTTTTAATAAACCGGTCTCGAAGGAGGAGTTTGAAAAGTTTATAAAAGAGAATTCATTGGATTCCTATGTAAACATGGAAAAATTCAAAAACCAAGCCGATGACTTTTGGAAATCCCAGCCTCAGCGAGCCGTGTTTATTGATAAGTCGGTGAACAGTACTGGAAACTTGATCAAGGAATCGAAAAACTGCGCTTCATGCTGGAATGCCGAAAGAACAGAAGATTCAAAATATATGGTATTTACACTCCAAGTGAAAGACGCGATGGACACCACTTCGGTATGGGGAGGGGAGCTTCTGTATGAGTTTATTGCCGGATCCGAGCAGCTTGCGAATATCAGGTTTACGATTGGCGCTCTTCGCGGACCCACTAACTTGGAGTATTGCCGTTTTATTTTTAATTCTCATAATTGTTTCGGATGCGTGAATATGAGAGATAAAAAGTTTTGTATTTTAAACAAACAATATTCAAAAGAGGAATATACGGAGCTCCGAGAAAAAATTATTGCCCATATGAATGCAATGCCATACATCGATCGAGCAGGCAGAAATTATCGATATGGTGAGTTTTTTCCGGTTGAACTTTCTTTGTTTGGCTATAACGAAACAGTAGCAAATGAATATTTCCCGCTTGAACGCGACGAAGTCCTGCGGCAGGGATTTCCGTGGAATGATTACGAGGCGGAGAAAACTTATCAATTTTCCGATTATAAGATTCCGGATAATATTCGTGACGCCAAAGACGATATTTTGGAAAAAGTTTTGAAATGCGAAATCTCTGGAAAGCCATATCGGATAATCCCGATGGAGCTTGCGTTTTACCGCCGGTTTGGTTTGCCGATTCCACGCGCGGCTCCATTTGAACGGCATCGGGGACGTCTGCGGTTTATCGCCGATCATTTGAAACTTCGCGATCGAACGTGTGATAAGTGCGGGAAGATAATTCAAAGTGTTTATACAAAAGAGGAATTTCCCCGTGTTTACTGCCATGAGTGTTATATCAGCGAAGTAGCATAGCGTTCTTGCCTAAATAAGAATTTTGGGGTATAACTGAACAAAGGTCGTATTTGTATCATCACTATGATATTTCTTTACGTACCCTGCAAAGACGTTGACGAGGCGAAAAAGATAGGCAGGAAGCTCATTGAACAGAAAGCCGCCGGTTGCGTGAATATCGCGCCGATCCATTCGATCTATCGGGAGGACGATAAAATTCGCGAGGTTTCCG
This sequence comes from uncultured Candidatus Saccharibacteria bacterium, assembly GCA_964361095.1. Taxonomy (GTDB): domain Bacteria; phylum Patescibacteriota; class Minisyncoccia; order UBA6257; family 2-01-FULL-56-20; genus CAYHZA01. The sequence goes on from CAYHZA010000001.1 coordinate 80,795, forward strand.
AGGCGTCGCTTCTTATAAAGACGATCGACTCCAAAGTTCAGCAAGTGGAAGATATCGTGCGCGATATGCACAGTTACGCGGTTCCCTGCATCGCGTCCTTTGCCCTGCACCGTCTCAATCGCGAATATAAGGATTGGCTCGTGGGGTGTGTGGCATAAAAACATTGCGATTTTGTGAGCCGTTTCCCGGAAGAGCGGCGAGTGTTTTATATATCGTTAAGAATTTTCTCAGATGAAAATCGAACTCGTAAAAAAACTCGATAAAGAAAGAGTGCCCGTGTTTTTAATAAAAGAAGGCGCGAAGGCGGAGCGGCATCCGTTTGCGAAATTTTTAAGCAAAGAGGATATTACGTACCTTCGCGCGTTTGAGGCAAAAATGCCCATAAAAACGGGGAGTACGAATATGATTTTTTTCCCGAGCGGTTCGCGGGTATTTATTTTAGGTGTTGAAGCGCGCGCGAAATTTAATCACCGGAGAGCGATTCTCGCCGCGCGGCGCGCGGTTTCGTATGCGCGAAAAGAGCGGATAAAAGAAATTGTCGTGAATTTGGAAGATTTCGCGACTCCTTTCGTGAAGGATTCGAAAGCGGTTGCGGAGCTCATCGCCACGCAATTCGAGCTCGCGAATTTTGAATTTATCGCCTACAAGACGGCACCTCCCGAAGGGTGGTCGTTTGTTGAGGGAGTATTTGTGGCATCGGAAAAAAACAGCAAGACGATCGTGGACGCGCTCTGTGCGGGGCAGATTATCGGGTGGGAGATCAATTTGGCGCGCGATCTTTCAAACACACCCGGTGGCGATATGACCCCCGCTTCCTTAGCCGAGGCGGCAATACGGAGCGGAAAACAATGTGGGTTTAAAGTTTCCGTTTTAGAGAAGGAAGAGATGGAAAAACTTGGCATGGGAGGCGTGCTTGGCGTTGCAAAAGGCTCTTCCGAGTTGCCGAAGTTTATCGTGATGGAATATATGAAAGGAAAAAAATCCGAGAAACCCACAGTGCTTGTGGGAAAAGGAGTTACGTTCGACACCGGAGGGTTGAATTTGAAGCCCGAGCAGGGGATTTATGAGATGCATATGGATATGACGGGAGGCGCGGGGGTAATTCATACGATTGCCGCGCTTGCGCGTCTTAAGGTAAAGAAAAATATTATCGGTCTCGTGCCCGCGGTGGAGAATATGCCGTCCGGCTCGAGCTATCATCCGGGAGATGTCTTAAGAACGATGTCCGGAAAGACGATCGAGATATTAAACACCGATGCCGAGGGGAGGGTGATCCTCGCGGACGCGCTTACCTATGCGCAAAGATATAATCCGCGGCTCGTGATCGATGTCGCAACGCTCACGAGTTCGGCGATGTCTGCCTTGGGTCAGCGCGCCTCCGCGCTTTTCGCGACAACTCCCGCGCTTATAAAATCGTTTCAAGAGTTCGGCGAGCGCACGGGGGATTACGTTTGGCCCCTACCTCTTTGGGAAGAATACGAGGAGGATATTAAGGGGACGTTCGGAGATGTGACAAATAGCACGAAAAGCCGCTATGGGGGCGTCGTGACTGCCGCGGCGTTTCTTTGGCAGTTTATAAAAAATCCTCCCTCGAAAGTCTCGGGACATCCGCCTGCGGCTCCTGCTTGGGTGCACTTAGATATCGCGCCGCGGATGACCGCGATAGAGGGCGAATTTTTATCGAAGGGCGCCGTGGGCGCTTCGATCGCCCTTCTTACGGCTTTTTTGCGAAAGTTTTAATTTTTTTGAATTTTCTTCTTCAAGGGGCGTTGTATTCGACGCTCGAATGGCGATATACTAAGAGTAGTTTGCACCTTCTTATCCTATGGCTCAAATAACGAAACCAATGCCCCAAGACGTCGTGTATTTCGCGCGCACCGATTTTCGGAATACGAATCGGTTATTCGGCATAAAACGGAAGGATCGCCGCCAGCACATGTACGTTATGGGAAAAACGGGTACCGGCAAAAGCGCGATGCTCCACAATATGATCGTGCAGGATATCGTAAACGGCGAAGGCGTGTGCGTCGTTGATCCGCACGGCGAACTCGTTGAAAGCGTACTCTCAAAGATTCCCCAAGAGCGCATAAAAGACGTCATTTATTTCAATCCGGCCGATTCGGATTATCACTTAGGATTCAACCCCCTGGCATTGCAAGATCAGAAATACAAGCACCTTGTCGCTTCGGGTCTTATGGCGATTTTTACGAAGATTTGGGCGAACGTCTGGTCCGCGCGCATGGAATACATTATGAACAACGCGATTCTCGCGTTACTCGAGACGCCGGGCACGACGCTTTTGGGCATCACGCGTATTTTGGTGGACAAAGACTATCGTCAGAAAATTGTCGCGAACGTCAAAGATCCGGTGGTAAAAGCGTTTTGGATTAACGAGTACGAACTGTGGCGGGATCAATTCAGAAATGAAGCGATCGCGCCTATTCAGAATAAAGTCGGCCAATTCCTCTCCACCGCTTTGATCAGAAATGTTGTGGGGCAGTCGAAGAGTACGATCGATATGGCGGACATTATGAATACGAGGAAGATTTTCCTCGTGAATGTTTCGAAGGGGCGTATCGGCGAAGACAACTCCGCGCTTTTGGGGGCGATGCTTATTACGACGATTCAGCTCGCTGCGATGGAACGTGTGAGAATTCCCGAGGAGGAACGCGCGGATTTTTATCTTTATGTCGACGAGTTCCAGAATTTCGCGACCGATTCGTTCGCGGGCATTTTATCCGAGGCGAGAAAATACCGCCTGAATCTTGTTCTGGCGCATCAATACGTCGGGCAGTTGGTAACGGATGTTTCGACGAAGGTCAGGGACGCCGTGTTCGGCAACGTCGGTACGATGCTTATCTTTCGGGTCGGCGCCGCCGACGCGGAATTTTTGGAAAATGAATTTATCCCCGAACTGACGATACAGGATATCGTAAATCTCCCGAACTATTGCGTTTACTTAAAGCTTATGTGTGATGGAGTGACGAGCCGCCCGTTTTCCGCGGCAACGCTTCCTCCCTTTAAGATTCAAGCTTCGGCGGCGCATGTCGAGGAGATTATCGATTCTTCCCGTAGTCTCTACGCCAAGCCGCGGGAGGCGGTGGAAAAAGAAATTACGAATTGGAGCGGTATGATGGGCGATATGACCGAGGGTGAGTTTGCGGCGGCCCCCGTGCGCGAGCGAACCAGTGTTCCCGCGGGGGACGGAGTTAAGTACTCCGCGATTTGTTCTTCATGCGGCAAAACCACGCAATTGAACTTTAAACCGATGGAAGGCCGCCCAATCTATTGCCGTGACTGTTTGGCAAAAATAAAGTCCGGAGAAATGGCTCGCGTGAAGGTTGATCGGGTGGAAACGCCGAAAACCGAACGGAAGTACCTCTCTGATCTGGGGGCGTTGGGAATCGAGTTCGAAGTGCCTGCGGAGATGCGAGAAGTAGAGAGACCGCGTCACGAAAATGCAATGAGACAAGGGCCGGCGGGATTACAGCCACCTCGCGGCTTTACGGAGATGCCTTCTTCCCCTGCTCCCGAAGAGAAACCCTTTGTGTCGCTTGGTGATCTGAAACAGACCGAAAAAGACAAAGAGAAAGAAAAGGACAGAACGGCAAAGCCGAAAAAACACCATGATGTTGATATCAACGAGTTGCGTGCCGCCGTGCAAGCCGCGTTAAAAACTTCTTCCGTAGCACCACCTCCCGAAATACATAGTCCGCATGATGAAGGGCAAGAAAATTAGATTTGATATCGTTACGATTTTTCCGAACATATTCGACTCCTATCTCAAGGAATCGCTTTTTAAGCGCGCGCAAAAAACAGGGATCATTGACGTGCATATGGTAAACCTCCGCGATTTCGCGGAAGGGAAACGGAGAATATCGGGTGATGATCTCCGTCGGACCGTTGACGACAAGCCATTTGGCGGCGGGGCGGGAATGGTATTGAAATTTGAACCAATAGAGGCGGTGGTACGAGCTTTAAGAAAAAAATCAAAGGGGAAAACGCGCGTTATACTTTTTTCTACACGTGGGAAAAAATTGGACGCAAGCGTCGCGAAGCGTCTTGCAAAATATGACGAAATTATTTTGCTTTGCGGGCGGTACGAAGGCGTGGACGAACGTGTGGCGGAACATATCGCGGACGAGGAAATTTCGATAGGTGACTACATACTCTCGGGAGGGGAACTTCCGGCGATTGTTTTAATAGAAGCAGTGAGCCGCTTTATCCCGGGATTTCTGGGGAAGTACGAATCGCTTGAAGACGTAAAAGGATCGTATCCTGTCTATACGCGACCGGAGGTTGTGAAAGTCGGAAAGAAGAAAATAGAAGTGCCCTCTGTACTGCTTTCGGGCAACCATAAAAAGATAGATGAATGGCGGAAAAGCAAGCGTTAATACCGCTAGAAGCTTTGTTTCTAACGGGATTGACAAAATAGTATTTTACGTGGTATAATTAATCCAGTTCCTTAAGAAGCGATAAGCGCTCTCTTTGGGGGAGACGAACTCCTTCGGCATCTTGCCCGGAACCCATTCCCGACGAACGGGAAGGAGGTTGTATGGTTGTAGGTCTTTTTCTTGTGGCTGTACCTACACTTTTAGCGTGGGCAATTCATGTGCAGAAAAAGAACGATCGGATTCGCGAACTCAAGTCGGATCTGCGCGACGTCAACGGGAAACACGAAAATCTCGAGAGCCATGTAAGGCAACTCGAGGGTTTTTACAAAGAGCTTAGAGAGAATTTTACTAAGAGCGTAGAATTCAGGAAGCTCTTTATCTCCGAAAAGGAAGTCACGGCGGTTCTCGGAGAGTTGGCCGTGAAGAGATTTGAGTCGGAGAATGAAGAAATACAGGTTCAAAGAGGCGAGAAAAAGATTTCCGCGGCGCAACTGGTAGCACTAAAAGCCGATGTCGCCGCTCGAAAGGAGAAGTTCGACGATACACGTGATCTCGTTCGTGCGGTGTTGGGCAGAGAGCATGTCAAAGATGACTATATCTGCTATCTGCCCGAAGAACTGCAGGAGAAGGCGCGTCGCTGACTGATTCATCGCAGGAATAACACTTTCTGCGGCCATGCCTCGAATCACTACGGTTCGGGGCATTTTTTATACTTTGCGGGGAGATGTAGAATAAGAGCATGTCTCCAGCCGACGTTTTTTTCGGTAGTCTGCTCTCGTTTTTGATAGGCGTGCTTGCGGTGAGCGCCGGATGGAATGTCGCCGCGGTATTTTTTAGCGCAGTTATCATAGGAATTTTTCTCGTGCGTTTCAAGAAATGTTCTCCGCGTTATTTCGCGCTGTTTTTCATCGTGCTCTTCTTTGGTGCCTTTTATTATCATCTTTATCTTAACCTGAACGAAGTTCGGGAAAATATTCCCTATGGCAAACAGAGTGAATTTTTCGGAGTGATCGCGAGCGAACCGAAATTTACCGAAAAAACCCAGTATTTTAATCTACGACTCGATCCGCCACTTTCGGGAACCGTTACGGTTTTTACAGATCGTATTCCCGAATATTCGTACGGAGCGCGTCTTTTGGCTGGTGGTGTAGTGGAAAGATCTGAAGACAATCGTTTGCCGACTGTGTTCTATCCGCGCGTAACAAGCGCGACGGAGAACACCTCCTCTCTCCGTGGTTTTTCACTCATTAAAGCTAAGCTTGTTGGTTTTAAACTTCTTCTTATCGGCCAGTTCAGAAAGGTCCTTCCCTCGGATTCCGCCGCGCTTCTCTCGGGACTTACCTTCGGTTTTCAATCGGATTTCTCGAAGGATTTTAAGGAGCAGATGTCTTTGAGCGGCACGACGCATTTAGTCGCGCTCTCCGGTTACAACATCGCGATTTTGGTATTTTTTGTAGCACAGATGCTCCAAGGATTTCTCTCGCGGCGAAAGACGTTTTACGCAACCGTGATTATCATCTTTCTCTTCGTGGTGATGGTGGGCGCGGAGGCATCCGTGGTTCGCGCGGCGATCATGGGTTTTCTGGTGCTTTTTGCGAGGGAGGCAGGGCGGTTCTATAGCTTTCGTAACGCGATAACGCTCGCGGCGGCGGTGATGGTGGTCGTAAATCCCACGATTCTCGTTTTTGATCTTGGGTTTCAGCTCTCGTTCGTGAGTTTGCTGGGCATAGTCTACGCGGCGCCCGCGATAAAAAACTTTTTTGGGCGATTCGGGAAAAGAACTCCGGTCGCGCATGGGAGAACGATAGAATCCGAGAGTTTTCTCGGATGGCGGGAAAACTTAACGACAACGTTTGCCGCCCAGCTCGCGGTCGCGCCATTCATTCTTATGTATTTCGGGCAGGTTTCGCTTACTTCGCTTCTCGCGAACATTCTGATCCTTGAGTTCGTGCCGATTACGATGATCCTCGGATTTCTCCTTGCGGCGATAACATTTTTCTCCGCTTCGCTTGGCTTGCTTTTCGCGGGACTCTTGAACGTCCTTCTCTCCTATGAAATTGGAGTTATCAAGTTTTTCTCGTTTTTCCGCCTCCCGGTTGCGGGCTCTTACTCTTGGTTTTTGTTTTTGGTCTATTACCTGCTTCTCATTGCGTTTATAGCGCGTTTTAGCGATGATAAAAAGCGAGACGTACTCGATAAAAAACAATGAAGAAATCGAATACCTTAAGCATCGCGCTCGTCATCACTATTATCGCCTTTGATGTTTTCGTTTGGCATCGCATTGTCTTTGGCGCTCCAGCAAAAACACCGGAGTTTTATTTTTTGGATGTCGGACAGGGAGATGGTGAGCTCGTTATACTTCCGGGAGGAGTGAAAATTTTGACGGATGCAGGACCGGACGGAAAAGTAGTGAAAAGTTTGGAAAAAATACTTTCACCGCAAGAGCGCTATATCGACCTCGCCGTTATAACCCACCCCCAACTTGATCACTTCAACGGGTTTAACGAACTCTTGAAGCGTTATGAGTTCGGCGCGTTTATCGTGAACGGAAGATCAGGCACGCCGAATGTGAAGGAGTGGCCAATCCTCGTTGATGAAATAAACCGAAGGCATATTCCCTTGATTACGCTCGCGGCGGGGGATCGTATAAAAAATGGCGAAAGCGAAGTTGATTTTCTCTCGCCTGACGCAACGTGGATTCAGAGCGGAGAGTTGAACGATACGGGTCTTGTAGAACTTATAAAAACACCCCTGCTCCGCGCTCTTTTCACGGCGGATATAGGCGTGAATATCGAAGAGTATCTTATCTCAAAAGGCATCGATCTTCGCGTCGATATTTTAAAAGTCGGGCATCACGGCTCGAAGTATTCTTCAAGCGCGCGGTTTTTGGAAAAAGTGGATCCGAAGGTTGCGGTCATAGAAGTCGGTAAAAATCGCTACGGCCATCCGACGGATGAGGCGCTGAAACGACTGGGAGACGCGGGTATAAAAGTATTTCGGACCGACGAAAACGGAACGGTGAAAATTATCGCCGAAGACAAAAAGCTAAAGGTGTTCGTCGGGCGATAGGTCTTTAGATGTGGCACGTAGCCACGCCCCCTTTCGCGATGTATTGCTGGTGGTACTCTTCCGCTCTCCAAAAGGTTGAAGTGGGAACGATTTCGGTAACGATCTTTTTTCCTTCCCAGAGGGTGGGCTTCATTCCCGAGTCAATTTTCTTTTGCCATTCGTCTTTTGACTTTTTTGCCGCCGTTTCTTCTTCCGGCGTATGGAAGAAAATAATCGAACGGTATTGCGCCCCGACATCCGGTCCTTGGCGGTGTAACGTCGTCGGGTCGTGTATTTTCCAAAAAACACGAAGAAGCTCCTCGTAGCTTACCTCCGAAGGATCGTACTCCATCTGCACCACTTCCGCGTGGCCTGTTTTACCGCCGCAAACGTTTTCATACGTTGGGTTTTCGAAGTGGCCGCCTTCATAGCCGACCAAGGTATTTTTCACGCCTTTCGTTCTTCGGTAATCTTCCTCGATGCCCCAAAAACATCCTGCTCCGAATGTCGCCCGTTGAAGTTTTTCCATGGTATGTGTGAGCCTCAAAGGCCGCGTAGGTTCATTATACCGCTTTCTTTTATTTTAAAAAATCTTCTGGGGAGCAATAGGTGTCGAAAGTGTCGATTAGGGTTATACTGTTCCCAAAAGGTCGTTGAGGTTAATACCAAAAATATTGTTATGGATATTTACGAAGTTGTTTTTGTGATTGGGCGTATTCTCTACGGCGGTTATTTCATGATGATGGGATGGAATCACTTTAAGAATACGGAGATGCTTGCGGGATATGCACAGTCGAAGGGGATTAGGTCGCCAAAGCTCGCGGTCCGCGGATCGGGCGTCCTGCTTCTTGCGGGTGGACTCGGAATTCTCCTCGGAGTGTATGTCGAATGGGCGGTTCTCGCGCTTGTTTTGTTTCTGGTTCCGGTTTCCTTCAAAATGCACGCCTTTTGGAGCGTTTCCGATCCAATGGCAAAGATGGGAGATATGACGCATTTTTTGAAGAACATGGCGCTTCTCGGCGCGGCACTGATGATGCTTATGATACCGACACCGTGGCTGTACGCGATCTTATAACCAAGAGGTGAGTTAAAAAGTGGCAGGGTATAAAAAGCGGCTCTGCGTTTCGGGGCCGATTTTTTATTTTCACATGGTTCGCGTTCTGGTAAGATGAATGGATGGAAACTGCGTGGCATAAGAAAACTATTTTCGAAGCGCTTGAGGAGCTTCATTCATTTGAATCGGGACTAAAGAATGAAGAAGCGCTGCGGCGGCTTGCGCAGTATGGCACGAACACCCTGCCCGAGGCGCGGCGGGACGGTTTAGCAACCATCTTTTTTTCTCAATTTAAAAGCCCTCTTATCTATATTCTTCTTGCGGCGGCATTGATCGTCCTTGCGATGGGCGAGACGGCGGACGGCGCTATTATCGTTTTCGTACTTGTTTTTAACGCCGTTTTCGGAACGATCCAAGAAGGAAAATCCCAAAATACACTCGCGGCGCTTCGGAACTTTGTACAAACGTCCGCGACGGTAGTAAGGAACGAAAAAATTCTTATTCTTTCGGATCGGGAAATCGTTCCGGGCGATATCGTGCTCTTAAATCAGGGCGATAAAGTACCGGCCGACGCGAGAATTATCGACGTGGATGCCTTAAAAGTCGACGAATCAAGTTTGACCGGCGAATCGACGCCCGTTCTTAAAACATCCGAAGCGTTAAAGCGATTAGAGACTTCGGTTTCGGAGCGAAAAAATATAGTGTTCAAAGGAACAAATATTTTAAGTGGTACCGCGCGGGCGGTAGTTGTCGCGACGGGCATGGAAACCGAGATTGGAAAGATTTCAAAGGCGATCGCGTCCATTGATACCGATATGCCCCTTAAGTCAAGTATTAAGGCGCTTTCGCGGCTTATTATTGTCACCGTTCTTTTGATCAGCGCCACGCTTTTTATCGTTGGCATTGCGCGCGGACTCCCGCTCCGTGTGATGTTCGCGACGGTAGTTTCGCTCTCTGTTTCGATTATTCCCGAGGGGCTTCCTATCGTTATGACGCTTGTGCTTGCTTCGGGAGTGTGGCGAATGACAAAGCAAAATGTGCTTGTCAAAAAATTGCAGGCGGTTGAGGCGCTGGGACAGGCGAATATCATAGCCGTTGATAAGACGGGGACGCTCACCAAGAACGAAATGACCGTGGAAGAAATCTGGGTTTATGGCAAACGGTTTACCGTTATGGGGAAAGGCTATGAGCCGAAAGGGGAGATTTTGTTCGAGGGAAAAGCGATTGATCCCTTGGAACACGGCGAGCTTCTTCTCGCGGGGCGGATCGCGCTTTTTGGTTCGGATTCTCACGCGATGTATGTTGAGGATTCGAATATGTGGAAAGTTTCCGGGGATCCGACGGAAGGAGCGCTTAAGGTATTCGCCCTGAAACTTGGATTCAAAGATTCCGAGCAGGGACAAAAAATCTTAGATCTTCCGTTCGATTCTGTCACCAAATACCATCTCGTAGTTCGAGGATCAAAAGAAGAAAATTTTCTTTCCATGATCGGCGCTCCCGAAGTTCTTCTCTCGCTGTGCGACAAGATGGTGCTCGGGAAACGTTCGGTGAAACTAAACGCCGATACGCGGAAAGAAATCGAGTCGGTATTCTCCGGCATGGCTGAAAAAGGACTACGCGTTGTCGCTCTTGCGATGCGGGAAAATGTAGGCAAGGTGAATCCCGATAAGCTTCCCCCGCTTACCTTTGTGGGTTTGTGCGGGATGAAAGATCCTCTCCGTGAAGAAGTCGCGGGCGCGGTCGCAAAAGCTCATGCGGCGGGCATTAGGGTGCTGATGATATCGGGGGACTATAAAATTACCGCCCGTGCCATCGCGCGGGAGGCGGGATTGCTTGGGGGTGATGGGGTGCTAACGGGCGAGGACTTGAAGAACCTTTCTGAGGAAGAACTGCTGGAGCGGATAAAGAATTGCAATGTTTTCGCGAGGGTAACGCCGCAGGATAAATTGCGGATCGTAGAGCTCTTTCGGAAACGGGGCGATATCGTCGCGATGACGGGTGACGGCGTGAACGACGCGCCCTCGCTCGCGGCCGCGGATCTTGGCGTCGCGATGGGGAAAATCGGTACGGAGGTTGCGAAAGAAGCGGCGGATCTCGTTCTTTTGGATGATAATTTCGGAAGCATCGTCGCGGCAATCGAGGAGGGGAGGAATATTTATAAGACGATTAAAAAAGTTATTTTATATCTTTTTTCGACGAGCGTCGGTGAAGTGCTCGTAATCGCGGGCGCTATTTTTTTTGGGCTTCCCTTGCCGATACTTCCCGCGCAGATTATCTGGTTGAATTTCGTGACCGACGGGTTTTTAGATGTTTCGCTTGCTATGGAACCGAAGGAGGATGGATTGCTTCGTGACGGTTTCCGAAGGCCCTCAAAGTATATTTTGGATCCGTTTACGGTTAAAAGAATGATCTATATGGGCGTTGTAATCGCTACAGGGAGCCTTCTTATGTTTTTATGGTACTTAGGGAACGCGCCGGAAAAAGCCCTTGCGGCATCGCTTACGACACTCGCGGTTTTCCAATGGTTCAACGCGTGGAACTGTAAAAGCGAGAAGCAGTCGGTTTTTTCATCGGGTTTCTTTCGGAATAAGTTTTTGATCGGCGCGACGGGAGTGATTGTTCTCTTGCAGATGTTCGCGCTCTATAATCCCCTGATGCAGAAATTTTTACACACTACGCCATTGGCGCTGCATGATTGGGTGCGTATTATTATAGTGGCTTCCTCGATTCTTATGATTGAAGAGATAAGAAAATTATTCGATAGGAAGTGGTCTTTGGCACGGGCTTAATGTTCCCAAAATGGTTTGTTGTATACTCTAAGAAAGGTCGAATAGGAAATCTAACCTACTATGAAGTACATAATCGCAGTTGTAGCGGTTTTCGGTCTTGCGGTTTCTATTGCTTCGGCGAATGAAGGTTGCGGACTTGGTTATGCACCGCGTTCCCGGTTTTCTCTTGAGCTCAAAAAGCTCTATACTCCGCCTTTTTTTGTTCACGCTGAAATTGATCGTGACGGAAAGTTGGAAGGACGCTCGGATTCTATCGCGATGCTTCGGCACGATATCTGCGTAGTGAACAAGGGTTTGTAATTTACAATCCCTTAAAGGCCAAGAGAGAATTTTGGAGTTTCCCTTTTGGTCTTATGTTTTTAAGCATATTTTTTTAATTTTGCGCGCAAGTATAATGCCCGATGGTTTTATTTTATATTCTTTGGACATCTTTTCATAATAGATATCGTCATCTTCGCAGAAAAGAAGATGGATGTGCTACGTATTGGGGTCAGTCAAAAAGAGAGATAAGGTACTGATCGATTTCGGCTTGGGTCAGGTTATAGAAATACTTATTTTTGTCGTAGAGTGCCGTCGCGAGGGCAACGCCGCCGAATCGCCAGTGCCACGGCTCAAATTGATAATAGGTATTGTTCTTGGGATACGAGATGACGAATCCGAATTTGTACGCGTTATTTGTAAGCCAGGTATACGCGGTTGATTTTTCGAAATCGGAAAAAACACCCTTGCTTGCCGTGTCGGTAAAATCCACGGCTGTGCCGAGCTGATGTTCCGAATACCCTTGGTCGGCGGAAAACTGGTTCGCGGTTCCGGCTCCGTATGTTACTTTGTACCCCGTTTTTACCAAAATTTGTTCATAGAATGACCGGTATGCCGAAACGATTTGTAAGGTTACTCCACTCTGACGCGCGGCCTCGAACATTGCCATAAGGTAAGACAAAACTTCGGAGTGAATAAGCTGTGGTTTGCTTTTGTCGTAGAGATATTGGGAGTCGATGCTCGAGAGCTGTACGGGCGCGTAGTTTTCGCTCAGGAAGTATACCTTAGAATATTTTCTGAGGAGCTCGGGATCGGTTTCGCTCAGTTTTTTCAATCTCCCAACGGTTCCGGAAATACCTTTTATCTGTGACTCGAAGATACTATTTTTACCCTGTTCCGTCTGCAGTGTTTGCGTAAGATTTGTATTTTCTCCTCTCGCGGTTGCAAGGTCAGCCGTGGTGGAGGTGAGGGATATCTGAAGCTCCTCGATACTTTTTTCTAATCCCGCGACTTTTGTCTCGAGTGCCACGCCATGCTCGTAAGACTTCCAATAGGCATATCCTCCGAGGCCTACGAGTAGAATGGCAAGAATTAAGCCGCCTATCGTCAGGAATTTTTTATCCAAGGGAAGGGAGGGAATTCGCATGGATTGATTGTACCACTCACGGCTCGTGTCGTGGAGGGGAGGTGATTAGGAAGGAAATGCGATATACTTGTCGGTAGAACTTTGACGCTTAAATCATGTTTCTGATTTTTCTCAACTGACGGCATATACAAGGAGCTGATCGCCATGTCACTTCAAACGGTTCGAACCGCGGATATATCCGTCGCGTGGAAAGAGGCCGTTACGAAATATCAGACACCAAACACCTTCCGGTCTCTTGCTGAGATCGTAATAACGCTTACGCTCTACGCGGCAATGTGGATCGCGATGTACCGGAGTCTCGGCGTTCCGTATCTGTTGACGCTCGCGCTCTCCGTTCCGACCGCACTTTTTATGGTGCGCGTGTTCGTCGTCATGCACGATTGCGGACACGGTTCGTTCTTCAAATCCCAAAAGTTGAATAACTTTTTTGGCGCAGTCTTCGGCGTGCTGGTCTTTACGCCCTTCTTTCATTGGAAGAACGCCCATGCGCAACATCATGCCACATCTGGCAATCTGGATCGGCGGGGGTTTGGCGATGTGTGGATGTTGACGCTTCAGGAATACGAGGCGCTGTCACCGCGGCGAAGGTTTTACTATCGCGCCTATCGGCATCCCGTGTTCATGTTTCTTGTAGGAGCCCCGTTCAACTTTCTCGTTCTCCATCGGACGCGTTTTCCGAGTCCAGGCGATCCTACGCGCTCGAGGATAAGTGTGCATGGCACAACCCTCGCGCTCTTGGGCTATGTGGCGGGAATGGTATCGCTCATGGGTTGGAAAGAATATTTACTGGTGCAGATTCCGGTATTCTATATCGCGACGATTATCGGAGTTTGGCTCTTTTACGTACAACACCAGTTTAAGAATACCTACTGGCAACGGAAGAAAAACTGGAATTACGTGGCGGCTTGCCTCTTGGGCAGTTCGTTCTATAAACTGCCGCCTTGGCTTTCGTGGTGGACGGCGTATATCGGCATTCACCACATTCACCACTTGAGCTCGAGAATTCCCTTCTATCGATTGCCGGAGGCGAGCAAGGACTCGGCGTTCGACGGCGGCACCACGCTTACGCTCTGGACTGGTTTCGAATCGCTCGGATTGCGCCTGTGGGACGAAAAACTCGGACGCATGGTGGGATTCAAGAAAATCACATGAATACAGTTTATAAACTCACGCGGGCCGGAGGTTACTCTCGGCCCGTTTTTTTATTTTTACATAAAACCTAAATCTTATATCTCAATCATAACCGAAATCGGCAGATGATCTGAACCCCTTGAGTTTCCGACTTTAAACGAACTTGTTTTTATGTCCTTGCTTGTGAAAATGTAATCCAGCCGAGTATCGACTGCTTGCGGATTGCATACGAGGCATCCTTCGGGATATGCGCTCCACGTTGGAGCGGACGATGGATCGGAATCGACTAAAACGTTCTTCAACATTGTTATTCCTGCGCTTTCAGGAGTTGCGTTAAAATCTCCCATCACGATAGTCTGTTGTTCTAGCAATGATTTGAGGAGATTCAAAATTTGGTTTTCTTGCTCACTCGATTGCTGTTGATGTGTATGGATAAGGTGGGTGCTGAAAACATGCAAAATCTCGTCTCCAATTTCTATATCCGCTCGCACTGCAGCACGGCTATCATTTTTTGATAATATATAGGTTTCAGTTTTACTGATCTTATACTTACTAAAAATTGCCGGACCATCATTCCATGTTTTCCCTTCCCATGTTTTTTGGATAGGAGCAAAAACATGTTGATACCCCAAATCCTTTAAATATCGGATAATATCGCGTCCTGGAGCATCGGCCTGAACTTCTTGCAACCCAATGATATCCGCGTCGGCTGATTTAAGAAATTTTGTAATTTCATCGAATTTCCCGTCTACCCAAATATTCCATGAAAGGATCTTGAGTTTCTTTCTCTCCAATTCCGTTATGCACTTCTCATAAAGAAGTTTAAGCCGCCCGTGTTCTTTTTCTCCGCGCTCGATCAGGGCGAGAAGCTCACCCGCTCCTGTTCCTTCGAGCGCTGTTTTTACTTTTTCTCGAGCTTTCTCCTTTGCCGCGCTTTCAAGCTGACCCCGTAAGTCGGTCAATTCATTAAATTTTTCTTCCATAAGCTTTTTGATATCAAAACACCGCGAGTCCTCCTTCTTTTCTTTCGCGCTCTTTTTTGACTTGAACATGTATCCCGCAAATGTTCCGAGAAGTACTGCTCCAACGGCTATTGCGGCAAGGGATAACGGGGTTAAGCCATTATTCTCGGCTGGTGGAGATGCGGGCGAAGTTGGGGATTGTCCCATGTTTTCTGTCGGTGGGGCAGGCGGTGGAGTGAATTGCGGCGTTGTCGTGTTCTGTGCGGAGCTTGTGCCAGCAGTGGGGCGGGGCGAAGAGCTTGTGGTTCCCGCAGGTGTTTGTGCGGGGATTGTGGTGTTCGTGGTTGTAGCGCGGGATTGGCTTGTTCCGGAAGTTGCCTGTGTGGTTGAAGTTGTAACCGAGGTTGTTCCACTTGCGGCTATCCCGCCGGTTGTCGCGGATCCTCCTACTTGCGCGAGTGCCGAAGAAACAAAAAAACAGGAAACCGCGAGCGGAAAAATAAGAATTAATTCTAATTTGATTTTGGACCCTCTTTTCATTTCTTATTTATTAAACTCAATTTTTTTTGTCTTTTCCAGCTTTTGATTTCGGCTTCGCGGCGGCGTGCCGTTCCGAGCGTTTTAAACTTTTCCGAATACTGTAATGTTACCGGCCGCCTTATCTTTGTGTAGTGCGCGCCCGATTTTGATTCGTTGTGTTGCTTGAGCCGCTTTTCCAGGTTATTGGTGCAACCGACATAGAGGGATTTGTCGGAACACCGAAGGATATATACAAAATAGGCCACGAGTTCATTGTATCATCTCGGGATTTCAACTCGGATACATTCGCACTGGTGTGCTCAGTACCTCCTCGCCTTCGCTCGACTGATACATTCGCACTGGTGTGCTCAGTACCTCCTCGCCTTCGCTCGTCGGCATATATAAATTACAAAAGGCTTTTTCTTAGATCACAGTAGCGGCAATCGGTTTCGCCGCAAAATGTATCCCAAAATTTCAGATTTTTTATCTCGTCGGCCACCTCGGTTATCTTTTTTTCGAGAGCGGTAACTTCTTCCGGTTGTATCGTGAAACGTTCTTTATGAAGTTTTCCGCTTGCGTCGGGTTCTATGAAATCGATTTCTCCCGAGACCATATTGAATTTGCCCGCCTTATTTAAAAGAAGATTATAGAAGACGAGCTGACGTTTATAATTTCCGTCGCTATTTTTTGTGGTGCCCTCGATAACATTGCGGCTTTTCGGCTTGCCGGTTTTGTAATCCACGACGTTTACTTCGTTGCCGTCCCCGAGGAATTCTATTTTATCAAGCTTCCCGTTGATGGTTACGCCCGGCTCCAAGGAAATGCCGGCTACCCGCTGTTCATTAAGGGTTCGTTTCACCCAGGAATTATGATAGTAGCCGTAGTAGTTTTCGAGAGCCTTTTTCCCCTTGCCCAGCGCCTCATGAAAATCATTTTCCTCAATCGGTTGGTGGGTGAGCGCTTCTTCGAATCGTTTCACGAGATAGTCCTTGCCTTTATCTTCTCCTTCGGCAAGGAAGTCGAAGTAGTTTTTAAGAGTCTCATGGACGGCATTTCCGTACATCAAATGTTTGTTCGAAGCTTCGGGTATGCGGATAAGGTTCACGTAAAAATAGTGCCATGGACATTCAAGGTAGTTATCGAGAGCCGTTACCGATAGCCCTTGGGTTTCAAAAAGGCTATTGAGGAATTCTTTATCTTTTATCTCCGGTCGCGGGTTCATGCGTGGGGCGAATTCTATTTCACGATGGGAGGTAAATTCTTGCTCGTAATTACCGACGTCGAGAGGGGACAGGATATTCTCTTTAATTTCCTGTATGAACTTGGTTGGCAGTTGTTCTTTCCCGTCGCGTTTTGTTTTGCTGTATGTCACGAATATTTCTTTTCTTGCCCGAGTAACCGCCACGTAGAACAGGTTTCGTTCATCGTCGTCGTGATGAAGATTTTGCTCTACGACCGCAAGTGTGCGGTAAATGTTTTTGGGAAGTCGGATATGTTCCGATCGACGATTCGAACCCCACGTGCCGTCGACGGCATTTATAATAAAAACATATTCAAATTCTTGTCCCTTGGATTTGTGGGCAGTCATCAGCCTGATCCTTCCCGGCAGTCTCGCGATATCGCCGCTCTTTATGGAAACCTCCTGCTCTTCGATGAGGTCGAGATATTCAAAAAAATCTTTGAGTGTGTAGCTCTTTTTATGTTCGATCAACGATTTCAAGTGCTCGAAGAGGGAGTGAAGCTTCGCGATTTTTTCCGTGGACGACGGGTGATTAAGGATTGAAGCGAGGAATCCGGAATCACGGACAATATTTTCGAATGCCTCCGCCGCGCCGCGGTTTTCGGCTTGACGTTTCCATTCGGAAATCTTTTCGAATAGATCGGTAAACTTGTTTCTTGATTCTATCCCCGCTTGTTCGAGCAAGGATTCGGATTTGATGACGTTGTACGGATTCATCCGTTTGTTCGCGGCGCAGTAAGAGAAAAGCCTGTAGATATCGAGAGGAGGAATCTCCAAGAAATCAACATGGAGCAGTTCGAGAAGTTTCGGAGCGGATCCGAAATGTTGAACGGTTTTCAGCACGCGGAGAAGCTTCTGGATATCTTCGTCTCCCAGAACATCCTGATTCGACTCTATCGTAAAGGGAATGTCTTGTTTTTCGAGCATATGAGCCAGGGGAGCGGCATCTTTATTTTCGCGAAAAAGAACGGCTATTTCTTCCGGCTTTACCCGGTTCCCAAGGAGTTCTTTGATTTTTTTCGCGATGAAAAAATATTCTATTTCAGGCGAGGAAAACACGGAAAGAGAAATAGGGGATTCCGGGTGTTCTGATCTTGCGATAAGCGCCGTATCTCGGGGAGAGATGGCATGGGCGACATCGAGTATCGTTTGCGTGGAGCGGTAATTATTTCGCAAGGGAATAAGCATTACGTTTTTGTAGAGATTTTTGAAGTGGAAGAAATTTGCGATCGATGCCCCCTGAAATCGAAAGATAGCCTGTTTCTCGTCACCGACAACGAAAAGATTGGGATTCTCGTGGAAACTTGTGAGGAGCTCGATAATGCGGTTTTGGGCATCGTTGGTGTCTTGGTGCTCGTCAACCAGAAAATAGAGATAACTTTCTTGGAGTATCAGCCGGAGGTCTTCGTCTTTCTCCAGGGCGAGCATGACGTACATGATCATGTCGCTATAGTCGTAGCATTTTTCTTTCCTTAGTCGCTCTTCATACTTCCCGTAGATTCCGGCAAACTCCTCGTTTCTTTCGATATGTTTCAAATCGTCCCTATATTTTCCCTTCATCTTGCCCTTATGCGCCCCCGACTCGTAATAAAGGTCATCGATACCGTCGAAACGCTTTTTTTCTTTGGAAACAATATCTTTAAACTGGGCCGGCGAGACGCCTTGCTTCTTTAACTCCTCGATAGAATGCAAAATAGGTTTCAGATAATAATATTTGTCGCCAAAAGGCCTAAGCGTATCCCGAATAGATTCGTTGTTGATAATGTCCCGAAGAATGCGGACCTGATCGATATCGGTGATGCTGGTCGATCCGATGATCTCGGGGAATCTATCCGGATAGTTTTTGATAACCATATTGGCAAAACCATGAAAGGTGGATATCGTCACTTGGTAAGCCGGCGTGCCGATCAGGTCGGTCAAGCGTTTTCTCATAGAGGCGACTCCCGACTCGGTAAACGTAAGCGCCAAAATTGCCTCCGGCGGAGTGTCGGTTTTCCCGATTATGTTCGCGATACGCATCGTAAGAACCTCTGTTTTTCCGGTTCCCGGGCCGGCGATGACCATGACCGGACCTTCGATGGTATCAACCGCCTTTTTTTGTTCGGGGTTCAGTCGTTTATAGGCAAAGAAGAATTTATCCTCGTTGTTCATAACACTGCTGAGTATAGCTCCTAAGATGAGAAATTGCCGAATTTTTCAATCTCATGCCGTTCTTGGATGTAGTAAAAAAGATACAAATCAAGAGAAAACCTGCTGTTTCGATTTAAAGTTTTTTCTTTTGTATTTCCTCTTTGATTTTCGCAACGAGCTCCGGATGATAATGTTCATTTATGCGTCCAGAGTTTTCTTTATACATATGGAACCAATCCGGATTGGAGGATCGATATAATTCCGCAACCTTTTTGACCGTTTCCCACGCATCTCCTAAGGATTTAGCTAATGGTCCGTTTGTAATCCATCCGGGCGGCGCCTTTTCTACTTCAAAGAATTCCTCTTTGATTTTCGCAATGAGCTCTGGATGATAATATTCCCTCTGGTTTCCTCCGTCTGCTTTATACATATGGAACCAATCTGGATTGGAGGATCGATATAATTCCGCAACCTTTTTGACTGCTTCCCCTGAGTTTCTGTTTCCCATGGATTGAGCCAATGCATTTCTTGTCATCCACAAAGGAGGAGCTTTCTCTATTGCAGAGAATTCTTTTGTGATTTTCGAAACGAGCTCTGGATGATAATGTTCATTTATCTGTCCAGAGTTTTTCTTGTACATATGGAACCAATCTGGATTGGAGGATCTGCAAGTTTCCGCGGCATCCTTTATTGTTTTCCAATCACTTTGCAAAGATTGAGCTAATGTTTTGTTTGTAATCCATCCGGGCGGAGCTTTTTCTACCTCAGAGAGTTCTTTGGTAATTGACTCGATGAAGTCTGGGTGGCAATACGTATGTCCTGTTTTACCCACTTGTAAGAAGAGTTCCGGGTGAAGGTGCATCTCTTGTGTAAATCTTTTCTTAACTGTTCCATGGCTAACGCCAAGCTCACTTGCGATCATTGCAATGGTTTGCCACCCATCTGGAGGTTTTTCGGAGATGGGGACGGGAGGCATTTCAACTTTTTGTTCCTGTCGAATAAAATCGGAGGTTAACAATTCTTTCACTCTTTCTTCCCACTGTGCCGGATCTCCCGGGTATTTAAGAAAATTAACATCAATCTCCTGGGATTTACGTAATTGATTTTTGTCCAGCTTTGTGAATATTTCCCATCCTCCCTCAACTTTTGAGAGATTATGAACAATGTAGGTAGCATTTTTTTCTTCATCATTTACCAGCACGGCTTTATCAAGATTAGGGAGAAGAAAAATACGATAGCTCATGCCTCGCATCGTATTAGGGAGATTGGTTCCCTCGACGACATTGTATGGCTGGGCGAGTTCAGAGATTACCTCAATAAGATATCGCGTCCGGTTGATTACGCCGGGTTTTGACATTCCTTCGCCGCTTCCGGGAATAATTTCACCCTGGCCCGGAGGAAGGATGGTTTCTCGCGTAAGAACAAAATTTGTAGGAAGTTCTAAATAGGTGCCGTCTGTGATCTGTTTATTGATAAATTCTTCCACATTGAATCGAGTTGTTTCTGACTGACCCCGCTTTTTCTCAATAGTGAGGAATTCTTCCGCTCCCATAAGTTTTGCAACTTCATCGAGTGGTGCCCCTGACTGCAAAAGCTGTTCTAATCTCTCATTTGTGGAACTTTTAAACTTGTCAATTTTGTTGTCCCGAAGATTGAAGGAACTGGAAATTGATTTTTCTGTCATGGATAAGTGCTGTAATTTAGTGGCTGATTCGTACGGCAAGCTTCAAATGAGGGCATTTATATCAGCGTACCATACGAAGATTTCTAGTAAAACAACATATCTCAGTCGACGAGGGAGTCGCCGACCTATCCGAATTTCTTCAACATAAAATCCGGCATAAATTTATGGCTTACGTAATAGCGCTGTGTTTTTGGCGGTAGTGTTTTGAATTGATCGATGATGCCTCTACAATTTTTGCTTCCGCATCTGCACGTACAGGTCCAGAGCCTCATTCCCGCGGCGTTTATTTTTTCCTTGTTGTCATTCATCGTGGTGGAGTAGTCGTATGTTATCTCCTCTCCTTCCTTTATGTTATGTATCGCGATAAGTTTGTTCTTGCCACGGATAAAAGAATTCGGCTCGCAAGAGTGATTGAACGTTCTCGGTATCTCCTCCAAATCCAAATATTTTTCGTTGTCGATTCCTAACGGGTCGGACGATCCCTCCTTGCCTGAGCTCACTCTTTTGAGCATTTCATCCAAAGAGCATAATTCTCCCGTGAGGAAGCAAATGGTTCTGCCTTTTTTAATTTCCTTATTCGCGAAAACACCTTTTCCGGCAATATTTGATTTTTTTACCACAAAGTACTCGCTCATAATCTAAGATTTTGAGATAAGGTTTTCCGAACGGGTTGCAAGCCGTCTAATCGTGCTTCTTTTTCGTTAGCCGCTGGAGGATCTTTTTTCCCCGAAATTTATACGTAAACATAACCGTGCCGACTCCTATTATATTGTTTGCCAGATCGCCGATGGTGTCGCGCGTGCCCTGCTGGGCAAGTTCTTTGTGTTTCGGAATGGCGTAGAGCGTGTCTCGGGTGTACTCCATCATCTCCCAAAATGATCCCGCCGCCAAACCCCAAAACACTATTTGGAGGACTACGACAAGCCGGAAGCGTTCCAAAGTTTTAAGCTTCGGGTGGAATGAGAGAAGAAAAAGTCCAATAAGGACGCCAAAGACAAAATGCGCCGGAATATCTACCCAGGGCTTCGTATGATACCAGTTAAAACTCAAGGCAAGTACGTTAAAAATCGTAAGCGCCAAGAGGGTGATTTTTATGGATTTTGATAGCCGCATATGATCAATAATAAGCCTATACCATAATTATAATATAGTCGATTGCTTTTGGAATGGTGGCTTATTAGCTTAGATTTTCCGCGCTGTAACGGGCAATGAGTCCGGTGCGGATCGCTTTCTTGACGTATATGCTATTGAGGTTAATGATGAACACATGCGAATTTCCCGAAGAAAATTTGACGAAGGGCCAGTCGATCTCACGCCCGAAGGCCTAAAGCGTCTGGAAAATCGGCTTCAGCACTTAAAGGAAGCGCTTCCCGATTTCATTTCTGAAGCGCAGCGTACGGCCGCATACGGCGATCGCTCCGACAATGCCGAATACAAAGACGCGAAGGGAACTCTCCGGCGTACGTATCGGCAGATTTGGAGCATTGAAGAGCAGCTCAAGCGCGTAGTTGTGATCAAGAAAGACAAGCACGCTTCGGGAACGGTTCAGCTTGGCTCGACAGTTGTTCTTAAGCAAAAGAGCGGGGTTCAAAGAACATTTGAAATCTTAGGCCCGTACGAAACCGATCCCGAAAAAGGGCGCATCTCACATAAATCTCCCCTGGGTGCCGCGCTTATGAATCGCGCGAAGGGGGATACGGTGACAATAGAGACACCAAACGGATCTCAAGAATATCACATTCTCGATATCCGGTAATCGGTAGCTTCTATCCAGGGACGAATGATGTGTTATGCGTTGCTTCCCGCAACGTATCCGGTCGTCCAGCATAACTGCAACGAATATCCTCCCGAAGGGCGGCTGATGTGGAGGAGATCGCCCGTGACATACAAATTGGCATATCGCTTCGAGCGCATGGTACGGGTATCTATCTCGTGAAGCGAAAGTCCGCCGTCGGCGACCACCGCGCGGTCATAGCCCATGAGGCCAGTGATGGTGACCGGCAGTGCTTTCAAAAGATTTACAATCTGCCGCCGCTCGTCTTTCGTAATGCTGTGAACCTTGGTGTGGGGATCGATATTCTCCAAAAGAGACAAGAGGGCATACGCGGTGCCGACGGGGGCAATGTTACTCCATACGTTCCTTAGAGTTTTATTTTTGTGCGCGTCAAACACGGTGGTGATTCGTTTGTTCAGCGAGCCGATATTCTCCTGTGGATACACATCGATTCGCGCGGTGACGATCCCTTCGTGTAGTAAGTCGGATATCTTACCGGCAATATTTAAAATGAGAGGGCCGGACAATCCGAAGTGCGTGCAGAGTATGTCTCCTTTTAAAACAATCTTCCGCGTTTCTTCGAGAAAGAAACTGATGCGTATGTTCGAAAGCGAAATGCCCGAAAGTTTTTTTACCCACTCATCCTGCACGGCAAGCGGGACAATAGTTGGGGTCGGTTCCTTTACCGCGTGGCCGAGTGTCGTGAGCCACGAGAATCCGTCGCCCGTAGAACCGGTTTCCGGATGAGATTTCCCGCCGGTCGCCAAAATAAACGAAGATGCCGTGATATTTTTATGGTCTACGACTACCGCGTCGATACGACCGTTCCGCGATACGATTCGCTCGACATTCGCCTTGGCGCGCACCTCGACGCCACCTCGCGCCATATAGTTCTCGAGCGCCCGAAACACGTCGATGGCGCGCTCCGTTTTCGGAAACGCGCGTTTGTGCGCTTGTACGACGAGCGGCAAATCGTGGGATTCGAAAAAGGAAAAAGTTTTTTTGACGCCGAATTGGGAGAAGGGCGAATGGAGGAACGGCTTTGCTTCGCCATAGTGCGATAGGAGAACTTGCTCGTCCTCTTCGGCGTTCGTGACGTTACAGCGTCCGCCGCCGGTAATCTTAAGTTTCGCGCCGAGCGCGGCGTTTTTCTCGAGGAGCAATACGCGTCGGCCGCGCTCCGCGGCACGACCGGCAGCCATCATTCCGGAGGCTCCGCCTCCAATAACAATAACGTCATAATCCATTCCCCTATGGTAGCCCTTCCGAGAGGATAAGAGAATGGTGGGGTTTGTTTATTAAAACAGGGGAGTCGTAGCCTTTGTTAACTCATCGACGTACAGGTTAACAATTGTTAACATTATCGGTAAACAGGGTTAACAATAAAAAAATATGAAAAATAAGGGGAAAAACATCGTTGATTTGAAGTAGTCATGAAATACGTTTTTGCGGCAGCTATAATCATTTTTATTATACCGATGGGCGTTTTCGGGGCGACACGCTCGCTTGCGTTAGGACTCTCGGGAAACGACGTAACCGCATTACAGAACAATCTCATCAATCAAGGATATCTTGCCGCGGGTTACAACACCGGCTACTTTGGCGCGCTTACGGAGGCGGCGGTGAAGTATTTCCAATGCGATAAAAAAATCGTCTGCGCGGGCGGCGTGACGGATGGGTACGGCGTCTACGGCCCCAAAACACAGGCCGCGCTCGCGCTTGAAATAAGCTTTCCAAAAAATCCCGCAACGCTCTCCGCGAAACTTACTCCGCCGGCAGTCGGCGCGTTTGAGATCTCCGGCTGGATACCCTACTGGCGCTCGGCAACCGGTACCTTGGACGTTCTGCCACACCTCTCTACGCTTACGAGTGTAATGCCGTTCGGCTATACAATGAAAACAGACGGCACATTGGCAGATACCGCCAAACTCTCGGAGGAGCCGTGGGTATCGTTCATCGCGGCCGCCAAAGCCGCAAAAGTCCGCGTTATCCCGACCGTCATGTGGGGCAATGGAGAATCCATTCACCGAATCTTGAGCGATACCAAATCCCGCATCGCACTTGAGGACGAGATCGCGAAAGTTGTAAAAGAGAATAACTTTGACGGCATCGATATAGATTTTGAAGCGAAGGAACGCGAGACGATAAATTATTTCTCGACATTTTTGAAAGGCTTGTATGCCCGCATGGGGAACAAATGGGTCTACTGCACCGTGGAAGCCCGCATGCCGATTGAGCACAGATACTTACCCGGACAGGTAATCCCGCCGGATGCGACCGACTACGCGAACGACTATATTGCTTTGAATAAATACTGCGACCGCGTGGAAATTATGGCGTACGACCAAGGCATCATAGACGTTCGTCTGAACGCCGTCCGAACCTCGCCCTACGCGCCTACCGCCGACACCGAATGGGTAGAGGCTCTCGTGCGTCTCGCGGCGCAAACCATTTCGCGCAACAAGCTTATTATCGGTATACCGACCTACGGATATGAGTACACGGTAACGTCTCTTAACGGCTCGAGCTATCAGTACGAGCGGCTTTGGCCGTTCAATCTCAAATATGCCACTGATATTGCCGCGAAGCTCGGCATTATTCCCGCACGCAACAACGCGGGGGAGATTGGCTTTGCGTATGATCCCAATAAATTGATAGAATCGGCGCCCATCGGTACTGATGCAACACTCCTCCAACAATCAATCGCCGCCTCAACGACGATAACTCAAAACGCAGGGTCGCCCACAAGCACCGTCTCAGCATCTTTCAATTATCTGTCATGGAGCGACGCCCAGGCCGTAAAAGACAAAGTTGATCTGGCAAGAAAACTTGGCGTGCGCGGCGTGGCCGTGTTCAAATTCGACGGCGGCGAAGACCAGAATATTTGGAACATATTGAAGTAGCCGCGAACGAAACCGCTTCGCTCGTCGGCACGTTCGCACTGGTGTGCTCCCTGTTTGTCCAAGAGCGAAGCAATTGGCAACAAACAGCAGTCCAGCGAGGCTTTTGCCGAGTCGTGGCTTAGTATCTCCTCGCCTTCGCTCGTCGGAATAATAGGAATAATAATTGACTTTGTTTTCGCGCAATTTATACTTATCTACACATGCCCCACGAAGAAGGTCCAAAAGTGAATCCAAACGAAACGGGTCCTGAGCGCATTCTTTCGCGAGAAGAAGTTTTGTCCGAACTGCGCAGTCGCTGCGAGATTTTTGAAGTAGAACGAGAATTAGAGGACGCAGAAGGTATTTATCTTTTGGAAGTTAAAGCTTCGGACGGTTCTAAGCGCTACACCTATCAGCGAAAAAGATTGCTTCCGGGAGAACCTCGGGGGATTGAATCGGTCGGAACAACTATCAGAGTAGAGTGGTTGGATGACGGTTATGCAAAGACTCTTGCCGATTATGACCCCATAACGAATGAGTGGATAGATCAGTAACCTTCGGCGGCTTTTAATTTTAAAACGCAGGCCCCTTTGTTTTTGCCTAAAACGCTAAAAATTGATGCTGAAAAACAGAGAGGTGGTTTTGGGGAAAGACAGCATAGTGCTCTCTCTGTGGGAGTTTGCTATGCTTGAAGCATGAAAAAGATTATTCAAGTTCATATTCATAAAGGTGATACATACTTCATTGGGGAATGTGTTGATTTGCCGGTGGTGACGCAGGGAAAAACTCTTGACGAATTGACCGAAAATCTCAAGGAAGCTATCGCGCTTCAATTGGAAGGTGAGAATCCGGCCGACTTTGATTTGGCCGAAAACCCATCGGTATTAGCAAGTTTTGAAATTGAATCAAAGCCTGCATATGCCAAAACTGCTTGCTAAAAAAAGAGCCAGACTATGCGTCCCGCTTTTTCAGTTCTTCTTTGAGGTCGCGGATGTAGCCGTTGTAGCGTTCTTTCTTGCGATTACCTTCATCGCGAAAACCAAGTTCTTTGCGCTCCTCTATAAAATCTAGATTGATAGTGCATTCAATGAGATCAAGAAAATACACGACGCGATAGCCGCCGCTCTTACCCTTGTTGCTGGCTGGATTTGGAATGCCCACTGCCCACGCTTCATAGCGATTTTTTGGTGAGCGGTAGACAATTTTTTGGCGGGAAAGTTCAAACCGGCTTACGGTCGGCGCCCAAGATCTAATTGCCTCCCGCACTATCTTGGAAACATCCACTTTCTCGCACATACGCACAAACTGCTCTCGTTCAACATAAACCCATGACATAGATGCGATAAACTATTTGAAGAAATCAATGTCGCGCGCATAGGCGTAGTCCACGACTTCATATGGTTTTGAATAAAACCAAGGGGCTTCAAGGTGTGTCTGGGCAACAATTTTTTCGGTTGGCCAATTTCCGAACTCATCGCAAATTTGCTTAAGTAGCTTTTTTTGATCGGAAGGGAAAACGGTCTCGTCAAATTTAGAATCGTCTTTCAGTGAAAAATTAATCATTTCTCCATCATTATTGGAAACTGCTTCAGTATCAATTGCGCCTTCGTTTTTAAGTCCTGCGAGTATTTCGTCTACGCGAGAAGGAACGGGACCGTATCCTTGGTGAATATACACATCGCCCGTAACAGATTTTTTGTGGTCGCGAAAATAAACAAAGTCAAGATAATACAGGAGCTTGTTCAGCTTCGTAGCGTGTAAGTACTTATTATTACAGTACTTGATAAAATACAAAACAGCGTTTTTATAAGAACGCTCGTCAAGTTTGGGGCGTGCAATCTCAACCATGGTATTAGCTATAATGATACCATGGTGGCATATTAGGGAACAATAGAGCATATAATCGCGAATTTTTAAAAACGTAGGTCCCTTTGTTTTTGCCTAAAACGCTAAAAGTTGATAGAATAGTGCAGAAATTGCGGGATCGCCCGCCTAGACTCGACGTCTAGTCGAGGCTGGTCTAATGGCCCCGAAACATTCTTCGAATGTAACGGGGTAAATAGTCCATCGCCCGATGCGAAGTTCTGAACAAAGCTGGGGGATCGTCTAATGGTAGGACATCGCCCTCTGGAGGCGAGTATCTTGGTTCGAATCCAGGTCCCCCAGCTTTGTTCAGGAAAGGCAGTTGGATTTTGCAACGCGAAGCATTTGCAAAATTAACTGTCCCGAGGAGTCTCTCGAGCGACGAGGGGCTACGTTGATATGAGTAGTTATGTTCGAATCCAGGTCCCGCAGCCGAACTGAAAATCACCCCGAAGAATTGAGGGGTTGATTTTCGTTCGTCCCGAGGAGTTTTCCAAGCGACGAGGGGCTACGTCTAACCCCCGAAAGGGGTTTTTGTATTTCAAGCGCTTAGTAAAATTGCAATTTTACTAAGTACAATATTAAAGATTAATTAAAGCAACCCCGAGGGCTACATTATCGAGGCTTAAATTTTCAATCATCCCGAGGGCCCCGTAATTTGGTATATTTAAGCTATGCCAAAAGACCCCAAAGACCTGCGGATCATAACCCAAATAGCCCAGTTCATTCTTCTTGTGCCGGTTATGCTAGTCCTGTTTCTTTTACTATTCACTGGCTATAGTCAAATTTTCATCGACCAAGATCGTGACTGTATAATCTATGACCGATTCCCACCGGAAGCTGAAAGAAAAGCGGCGATTGAGGCATTTCAACGAAATACCGTCGAGGGGTTAGTAAAAATTGACGAGATTATTGCTAAATACCCGCCGATCATAAAGTGCCCGAAATTATAACTGGAATCTGCAACGAACCCATCTGTTCGCTAATTTTTCTCCAATTTACAGTTCCAAGTGTTCCGAGGCGTTTTGCGCCGAGGGGCTATTTTGATTTATTCCCCGTAACGTTCAGTTTTCTGCCAGTGGAATTTTATTAAAAAACGTGGTATAATGTACACGAAATAAAATTCTCAGGCCTCACAGCCGATTAGATTTTCTTAGCGAAGTATGAGCTTAGAAAATCAATCGTCCCGAACGAATGTGAGGGATACAGTGCATGCCGAGCTTGTGAGGTTTGAATTTTCAATCATCCCGAGGAGGGTAGAGCCGACGAGGGACTTCCTCGTGATAGGCCATTCGGCTCTGAGAGCCTCAGGCTCGATGAGTTATCCTGCTCGAGACGCATTGATTAACAAAATTTTCAAAAGGGATATAATGAAACCGTTATGACCAAATACATTCTCCATGGCGGATATACCAGCACAAACAATGAACTAAATCGTACTTTCTACGAGGAAATCGGTCGTGATGTTCCGGATAAAGGCACGATTTTACTCTGCTACTTTGCTTCACAAGATGAAGACAATTCGAACAGGTTTAAGGAAGACAGCGAAAGAGTCCAAAAGCAATCTCACGGTAAAGACTTCACATTTCTCCTCGCTAACGAGAAAGATTTCCTCGATCAACTAAAGCAAGCCGATGTTCTCTATATGCGCGGAGGTAGTACTCCAAAGCTTCTCGGAATATTGAAAAAGTACAATGATTTTAAAGAGAATCTGGATGGCAAAACAGTTGCTGGATCTTCTGCGGGGGCGTATGTGATTGGACATTATAGCGCTTTTCATGACGACGAATCAGGCGGGAAGGTACGTGAAGGGCTTGGCCTCCTACCATTACGAGTTGTTTGTCACTACGAGAGCTCAGACTTACCTCCAAACCCACAAGCACTCTCTTCTTTAAAAAATATGGCGCAAGAACTTGATCTTGTGCTACTCAAGGACTTTGAATGGAAGGTTTTTAAGATATAGATTTGAGTACTGGGTGCTCGAGACGAATCGTTTTGGTTTCGAGCGGTCCCGAGTGAATCCGCCGGTTGGCGGACGACGAGGGGCCTACATTATCCCTGCTTACACCGCTGGTGGAATTTTACCAAAAAACATTGTTATACTTCCTTTAGAACCTATAGAGCTTACAAATTAAGGAGGTGGATAGTAGATATCCTCGATCAGGAAACCGGACGCGAGCAGCTCGTGCGGTACGGGAGAACTCTTGCGGGCGCATTCCTCTGTGCCTTGGGATGGGTTTCTGCGTATCTTTTCTTCTATCACGGCGTTGCAAACAACACGTTTCTCGTCGCACCTCTTGTGCTCGCCTTCATAAGCTTCCTGCTCCTCGGAACCGTTGTCCCGAGAAAGCCGTGGGGGCTTCTCATGGACCTCGCATTTGCCACGCTCCACGCTTGTTTTATAACGCTTTTCGTTTCGATCGTGCGGCATCCCCAGAAACGCGTCCTCCATGGTATTCGTGATATATGGAAGCTCCCCCCGCTTGACCAAGCCCTGCTTTTCTCTGCTTTGGTGTGCTTGGTGGTCTCCATGCTTCTCATGCTTGCGGACACACTGACCTACAAGCCGGAAGAAAATAACAACAGCCACGGCACAGCCTGATGTGCCGAACCACAAGGAGGCACCGCGGTGCCTCCTTAATATTTTATGGGTCTGTGATTTTGTGACATTTACTCGCTTGGCATCGTTGAATTTCCGTAAAAAACGTGGTATAATGTATGCGAAATAAAAACTATGACAATCTATGTATTTATAGACGCTTCAAATGTTTGGAATGCGATCAAGTCGGTAAAAAAGTTCATTGAATACAAAACTCTTAAAGATTATTTTAGAAAAAAATTTAACGCAGGCAAGGTTGAAATTTTTTATTATGATGCTTACCCAAAAGCAGGAACAAGAGATTATGACTTGGATGGAAAGCATAGATTTTTTACGTATCTTAAGAAAGGGCTCGGTTTTACTGTAAGAAAAAAAGAATTAAAAAGAATCTCTGTTATTGGCGAGAGTGGAGAATCTATCGTAGAAAAAGGAAATATGGATGTGGAAATAACGATTGATGCTATGCACAACATCCAGAAATATAACGTAGCTATCTTTTTTAGCGGCGATGCTGATTTTTTAGCGCTCGTGAATTATTTGAAAAATGCCGGCAAAAAGGTCTACATTTTTTCTTCAAAAGGTAATATTTCTCACGAACTAAAAACTGGCGGGGATGGTTATTATGAGTTAAAAGATATAAATGAATTTTGGGGTAAAGATTTAAAACATCGCGAGAAATAAATAATACATAAACGAAAACCACCCTCAATTAAGAGAGTGGCCCTGGGATGTATAACCCTAACGGTTCTATGGATAGAACCGAAAGACCTTATTAGTATATGCGAGCCGTCGCATAAGTCAATAGTTATCCACAAGCAATATTGAACCCCCGAAAGGGGTTTTCGCATTTCAAGCGTGCAGAAACACTTGTGTTTTGCGCCGAAGGGCTATTTTGATTTACCCCCCCGTGACGTTTAATTCCCTACCAGTGGAATTTTATTAAAAAACGTGGTATAATATACAAAAAGTTCGACTCTCGGGTCCAATACGATTAGCGAACTTTTGAAATAAATTTATGAATAAGAAATCATCAAATAAATGGGATCAGTGTTTAATCGACAAACGAGATTTGGCTAATAAAATCCTTGCTCAAATGAAAAGAATATAAAAATATGGATATAACTTTTTACAATATTTATGAAAAATCCTCAGAGATTTTTAACGGGCATACCATTAACCTAAAAAAGTGTGGTTGGTGCGATCCGTGGACGATGGGCTTGGTTTGCCTTAAAGCAATTGAATATAAGGATAGCCCTGATAAAAAGCTCATACTTCCGGACGATCAGGATGTCGTTGCTTACTTGAAGCGCATGCACCTCGATTGGTTTTTAGAAGAACTGACATATCACGAGTTCCTCAAGCTGTTGGCGGAAAAAGCGATAGTTGAGAGAGAAAATTTGAACATTCACGAAATTATGCACTGCCAATTTCGCGATGATTTCGGAGCGCGGCTGTCATCGAGAATTAGGATGATGTTTAGAAACTTTGGTATGAATGCAGATGATGAGAGTAGGGCGACGGCATTGGTCGGAGAGTTAGGGAACAATGTTTTTGATCACAACGAGGGAGCGTGGCCTACAAATGTGCGTGGTGCAATTATCTTGGGTCAGCACAATCCAAAGAAAAAACAGATTGAAGTTGTAGTCGCAGATCCAGGAATAGGTTTTCGTGGTTCATTGAAAGTGTTAGATCCGTCTCTTACGAGCGACATAGAAGCAATTAAGCTTGGTCTTAGCGGTGTAACAGGAAGAGTTGATGAGCGTCGTGGTAATGGGTTAAGAGTGATTCAGGACTGGACAATCAATAAGTTTGATGGTATTGTAAAAATCCATTCGGGAAGCGGTTTAGTTGTTGTAGACAAGGATGGCCAGAAGCCACAAACCGTTTTTCCTGTCATAGGAACTTTAGCTTCATTCGTGGTAAGATATAAATAACTTTAGCCACCTCTATGGTCATACAAATATCCAAATTTAACAGTGTTTTGAACGGGAGGCCTGCTGCAAAGGAGGCTGCTTTGCGTATCCAGCAGATTGTTAATGGATCGGCGGAAAAAGAAGATGTTGTATTGGACTTCTCCGGTGTTGAAGTTTTAACCCCGTCTTATGCGGACGAGTTATTAAAAGCGTTGAAAGACAAGTATGGCTCGGAAAAAGTTAAGATTGTGAATACTGCTCCGTCTGTATCGGAAACGATACACGCGATTAGCAATACCTAAACTCTTAAGTTCTTAGCGACTTGGGGTGTATTTCAAGCGTGCAGAGACACTTGTGTTTTTTGCGTACCTTCATAGAAAAAGGGAATATGGATGTGGAAATAACGATTGATGCGATGCACAACATCCAGAAATATAACGCAGCCATCTTTTTTAGTGGCGATGCTGATTTTCTGGCGCTCGTGAATTATTTGAAAAATGCCGGCAAAAAGGTCTACATTTTTTCTTCAAAAGGTAATATTTCTCACGAACTAAAAACTGGCGGGGATGGTTATTATGAGTTAAAAGATATAAATGAATTTTGGGGTAAAGATTTAAAACATCGCGAGAAATAAATAATACATAAACGAAAACCACCCTCAATTAAGAGAGTGGCCCTGGGATGTATAACCCTAACGGTTCTATGGATAGAACCGAAAGACCTTATTAGTATATGCGAGCCGTCGCATAAGTCAATAGTTATCCACAAGCAACATTGAACCCTCGAAAGGGGTTTTCACATTTCAATCATCCCGAGGGCCCCGTAATTTGGTATATTTAAGCTATGCCAAAAGACCCCAAAGACCTGCGGATCATAACCCAAATAGCCCAGTTCATTCTTCTTGTGCCGGTTATGCTAGTCCTGTTTCTTTTACTATTCACTGGCTATAGTCAAATTTTCATCGACCAAGATCGTGACTGTATAATCTATGACCGATTCCCACCGGAAGCTGAAAGAAAAGCGGCGATTGAGGCATTTCAACGAAATACCGTCGAGGGGTTAGTAAAAATTGACGAGATTATTGCTAAATACCCGCCGATCATAAAGTGCCCGAAATCATAACCGGAATCTGCAACGAACCCATCTGTTCGCTAATTTTTCTCCAATTTACAGTTCTAAGTGTTCCGAGGCGTTTTGCGCCGAAGGGCTATTTTGATTTATCCTCCGTGACGTTTAGTTTTCTACCAGTGGAATTTTATTAAAAAACGTGGTATAATATACAAAAAGTTTGATTCTCGAGCCCCATACAATTAGTGAGCTTTTGAAATAAATTTATGGAAAACATTTTTGAAAAATACATTCACTCTATTTCCTCTAAATTCTCTCACGAAGAGACAAGTGAAATGGGGTA
Organism: uncultured Candidatus Saccharibacteria bacterium; assembly: GCA_964361095.1. Lineage (GTDB taxonomy): Bacteria > Patescibacteriota > Minisyncoccia > UBA6257 > 2-01-FULL-56-20 > CAYHZA01. The sequence goes on from CAYHZA010000001.1 coordinate 113,593, forward strand.
TCGAACAGATTTTGAAATTCTCCTAAAGGGCATTTTTGAATCAATCAATGTTAGGCGCATCGATCATGACGCGAGGGCGAAGCAAGGAAATAAACCCGATTTTGTCGTGCTTAATCACGATGTGCCGATTTTGTATATTGAGGCGAAAGATATCGGCGTATCTTTAGATAAAGTTGAGAAGTCGGAACAGATGGCCAGATATTACGGGTATGCAAATTTAGTTCTTACAGACTATGTAGAATTTCGTTTTTATAGAAACGGTCTTCATTATGAAGATCCGATAAAAATAGCGAATTACGATACAAAGAATCGAACGATTGCACCTATTCCGGAAAATTATGAGCATGTTGCTAAAACACTCATTGATTTCGCACAATCACACAAAGAACCGATACGGTCAGGAAAACACCTTGCAAAAATTATGGGAGGAAAGGCTCAAAGAATCCGAGATAATGCGCGACAATTTCTTGCCACAGAATCAGACAAAAATTCCGAACTCGTCAGAATATATGAGACAATCAAGAAACTTCTTGTCCACGATCTAACACACGAATCCTTTGCAGATATGTACGCACAGACGCTCGTTTATGGTCTTTTTATCGCTCGTTATTATGATAATACAGAAAAAGATTTTTCACGTCGGGAAGCAATTGATCTTATTCCGGCTTCAAATCCATTTTTGGGACATTTTTTTGACCACATTGCTGGGCGAAATTTTGAGAAACGGCTCGGGTATATTGTGGATGAACTGTGTGAGGTTTTTTCTCACGCTAATGTTCAAGAACTCATGCAGGAGTATTTCAAGGATGATTTATGGGGTAAAACTCATATGGGCCCAGATCCAGTAATTCATTTCTATGAAGATTTTTTGAAAGAATATGACGATGTCTTGCGTAAAAAAATGGGTGCTTACTATACGCCCCTACCTGTGGTGCAGTTTATTGTGCGTTCCGTTGATCATCTACTTGAAAAAGAATTCGGGCTTGTAGCCGGTTTAGCCGACACTTCAAAGACAGCGGCTGGTGTCCATCGTGTCCAAATTCTTGATCCGGCTGTAGGTACGGGTACATTCATAAGCGATGTTATAGGGAAAATCTACACACGAATAAAGAAAGGTGGACAGGAAGGCCGTTGGCCAGCATATGTGCATAATGATTTGTTACCACGACTGCATGGTTTTGAACTTATGATGGCACCGTATACGATAGCTCATCTAAAATTAAGTATGGCGTTTAAGAAAACGGGTTTTTGGAATTTCCATCGCCGGCTTGGCATTTATCTTACAAACTCTCTCGAAGAAAGCGTCACCCAGAAAGGCTTGTTTAGTGGTTTTGGCTTTGCCGAAAGTATTGCCGAGGAATCCAAAGAAGCATCAGTTATAAAGAACAAAACGCCGATTATGGTTGTTATCGGCAATCCGCCGTATAGCGTTAGTTCTTCAAATAAAGGTGAGTGGATACAAAATCTTATCAAGGACTACAAGAAAGGCCTTGGCGAGCGCAAGATCAACCTCGATGATGACTACATAAAATTCATCCGCTTCGCCGAACACTTTATAGAAAAAAACGGAAGTGGTATCGTGGCGATGATTACGAACAACTCATTCATAGACGGCATTACCCATCGCCAGATGAGAAGGCATCTGCTTGAGACATTTGATGACATTTATATTCTTGACCTCCACGGTAGTTCCAAGAAGAAAGAAAAGGCGCCGGACGGAGGCAAGGATGAGAATGTGTTTGATATTCAACAGGGCGTTTCCATTTCCATATTCATGCGCAAAACAGGCGAGAAAAAAGGCCTTGGCGCTGTTCATCACGCCGAGTTATATGGTAAGAGAGAGGATAAATTCAGGGTACTTAACGAAAACGGTATGCAAAATGTTAATTGGGAAAAGCTCAATTACTCCGAGCCGTATTATTTCTTTGTGCCAAAAGATTTTGGATCGGAAGAAGAATATAAAAAAGGATTCAAAATTGATGAGCTTTTCCCGCACTGTAATTCGGGAATTCAGACAAAACGTGATGATATAGTAATTCAATTTACTGCAGAAGAAATCGAAAAAGTTACTAATGATTTTCAGAATTTTACAGAACATCAAATACGAGAAAAATATCAATTACCAGAAGATGGGCGAGATTGGAAAATAAAATGGGCTCAAGATGACTTAAGAAAGAACTTTAGTATAGAACCAATTCAGTATCGTCCTTTTGATGTCCGCTATACCGCATATACCGGGAATTCAAAAGGTTTTATAGCTTATCCGAGAGAAAAAACCAATGTGAATATAGTTAATAAAGAAAATATCGCTTTGCTTTCTAGTCGTACTATTCCAGCAAATCAATCATTTGATAGATCCCTCATAACTAAAAATATTGCAGATATTCATGCCGCAAGTGATCAGACATATGTTTTCCCACTTTGGATTTATGAGAAAGGGAAAATGGGTGCATCGGGGACTATTGAATTTGAACGACAGCCAAACCTTCAATTGTCTATTGCAAGAAAAATAGCAGAATGTGTGGGGATGGATTATTATCCAATCGCAGAACATGAGACTATTCCGATAGACAAGCGTCTTATTCCCGAAGATATTTTTGATTATATCTATGCCGTTTTATACTCGCCGAGCTATCGTGAAAAATATAAGGAATTTCTAAAAATTGATTTCCCGTGTGTGCCGTACCCTAAAGACGCAAAAAGTTTCAAACAACTTGTCGCGCTTGGCGCCGAACTGTGTTCACTCCACCTTCTCGAATCACTAAAGGTAAATCAATTCATCACGACATACCCTGTTGCTGGATCAAATATCGTCGAGAAGCCAATCTACAAAGATGGCAAGGTGTTTATTAATAAAAACCAGTATTTCGGCAATACTCCCGAGTTAGCATGGAATTTTTACATCGGCGGTTACCAGCCCGCCCAAAAGTGGCTCAAAGACCGCAAAGACCGTACCCTTACCAACACCGACATTGAGCATTATCAAAAAATTATTGTGGCGATAGTGGAAACGGAGAGAATCATGAGAGAAATAGATAAATGTTGAACAAATGATTTTAGCATAAAATTATGAGTAATTATCCTAGAGGTTCAGAATGGAAAAAGTGGGATTTGCATGTTCACAGCCCTGCTTCACGTGGTTTTAGTGGGACATGGGATCAATTTGAAACGCAGTTGAAAAACGGAGATTGTGAAGTCATAGGTATAAATGACTATTTTTCTGTTGCAGGATATAAAAAAATTAAGGAAAAAATTTCAGCGGGGACTTTAGATATTGGCGACAAGAAAATATTGCCCGTTGTTGAATTTAGAATGCGGGATGTTTTAAAAAACAGACAAACTGGTACTAGCGGTACTAATATAAATTTTCATGTAACCAGGGTTCAGAAGTTTTATAATTTCAAAAAGATTGCCACATAGTATGAAAACAATATTTTTAGGTCTTAAGTTACTAGTCTCTTTGGTAATCATCGAATTTAGGAAGCCTCCTTATTTGCGTAGTAAACCGATTAGTTTAAAAAGATTAGTAATGGGACCCCTAATATTGTCACGTTTTATTAAAGTGACGAAGCACTTTATTCACTTTGTGACTACACAAAAACAACAAGAAGAAATAATATACTGGTTTTTCCAGATGAGCAGTCTAATCGAAAAGGGCTTTGATGATAAAGATAATTCTGTAATACTAACACCAGAAAACTTCCCCGATATTATAATGCTCAAGAATATCGACTATAAAGATGCCCTCGTTGGTGAACTCACAGATATAATTCGTCATATCAAAAAACTTACATCGAGTAATAATTATGATAACTTCGAAAGTAATATCATAAAAACTTGGCTGACCCATAAAGTGAGGGACGTTAAACAAGCAGGTGACAAAACAATTTCTCTTGATGATGCATTGAGATCCGCTGAGGATAGGGGAGGTTTCTATTTTCTTGCGCTTGTATATTTGCTTAATCCGACAAATTTAGATAAAAACTCGGAGCGTCTAGTGCGTTTAAGTGGAGCCTGGTTTCAGATTATAGATGATTACGATGACCGAAAAAAAGACGTTGGTAACCGAAGCACTCCATTTACGGTTCCATCAAATAATTCTCATAAAGAAATGCGCAAAAAATATATGGCAAAGTATCAAAAACAAATTCAAACTATAACCTCTTCTCGAATCCATCCGCTTATTATATTTTTTCGTGGTCTTGCTGGTTTAGTTACTATAAAACCCATAATCCTTGGCGAAAAATCTGATTGGCATTAATTAAGCATTAAACACTCAGCAATACATCCACTCATGAACGCTCAACATAACAAAACAGAGCATCAAAAGTTGAATTGATCGGCGGAGATGGAGAACGAATATACATCCGCATTGGCACCATTTTTGCTTTTGTGGATGACCCCAAAAAGAAATTTGAATCGGTTGGTCATACGTTTCACGTTACCTCTGAACAGTTCAATGAAATGGTCTTTTTCGATACCGCAGAAGAAGCGAAGGCGGCAGGGTATAAGAAATCAGTCCTATCGGAAATAAGAAAAATTTTGCGTGATCTTCTGCCCTAGCAGCCGTTTCATGACAATATTCCAACATTCTGCAGAATGTTGGAATGTGGTGGGCAAAAATGATATGATGAGCGTATTGTGAAGACGACATGAAAACTTCGAAACAATTGGAGCGATACTTTAAGGGAGCGGCGAATCACCGGCGCATTAGTATTTTATGTGCAGTGGCAGCGCGCGAAGGGATTACCGTCGAGGAGATCGCCACAACGCTCAATGCGAATTTTAAAACCATCTCCCAGCATACCAAGTCGCTTGTGCAAGCGGGCTTGATGAATAAAACATATCAAGGCCGGCAAGTTACCCATGCGCTTTCTCCCTACGGCAGATCCTTCTTTCGTTTCATGAAAATATTCTAACATTCTGCAGAATGTTAGAATATTTATAAGTAACGTGAGTAGCGCAGGATGGTTTGATATACTGAAGGTATATACCCCCCGCGGATAAATCTCGATGGATAACTTACATATCGCATCTGAAAAAAGAATAAAAATTGTAATCGGAATTCTTGGATTCTCTTTTTTGTTTCTCATCTACCACATCGCGGACGTAATGTTCGTAGCACCCGCTTTTCTTGAGTCAAGCATTGCTCACGCTCCGAGAGAAGAGCCGATGGGCACACTAAGCCTTGCGGAGTTTATGAGCCGAAGCCATAGCGAGTAGCGGGGTGGGGTAAATATAGAGAAAGACTAGGGTAATTGGGGTTATCCACAATTCGTTGCTTTTTCAGGCTGGGGTGTGTTATATTAAAAAAGTGCTTGTGGGCGAAAGCCCCGTTCAGCTAAGGAGTTCCTAAGCTGAAGAGCAAGCACAACAAAGCTACCGCCTAGTGAGCGGTATTTTTGTTTCTATGCATCTTCAAGTCCTTCGGTGAAAAGTTTCTGTTTTTTGCCTGTCTTAAGATGGGAATAAGGCATTACACTCCAAAAGTGGATATTTCCTTCGCCTACCTTTCTTAAAACAACCCTCACCTTTATCTCGTGTTTTACAAAAATAGCAATAAATCCCCACCACTCAATCATCTTCATTGCTACCGAACCATCCCTTTTAGATTTTTCTCCAACAGGGCTTAAGAGTTTTCGATATTCTTGAAGTGTCGTAGCGGTCTTTATGATTTGCAAACCTAAGGGGAGGAGGGTGAATTTTAAGATTTGCTCGTTTTTATTCCTCTCCCTTCTTGCGGAGTATCTCAAATGGTGGAAGCCGTCAGAATTTAAGATTATGTCTTGCTTAAAAAAGGGACTAAAAATAGTCCTTTGGGAGTCATATATTTGCCTTGCTTTTTCTTTCTTCTGTTTAAAATAACTATTATCAAAAACTTCTTCCATTACGAAAAAATAGCATCGTATCTTATATAAATCAAACTAAGATTTATCGTGAGTAGCGAGGTTCACGGGTTATCCCGTTCGAGGATATTACTTCTTTCCCTTAGGTATCGCCTTATGAGCGAGAGTTTTTTCCTTTGCTACTTTTAGTGTTTGAGGAACAATTTTTGTCATTGGAGCGACAAAAGCTTGAGTGTCCGGTTTCGCGCTCACGAGTTCGAGGATACGATTCACCTTTGATTCAAGTAAATCAAGTTGTCTCTTCAGCGCATCGACTCCCTCGTTGTTTTGGGGTCTTGCATATTCAGATTGATATACGCGTTGAGGAACCGCATCTCTTTGGAAATCTGCGCGCGGACCATCGGCGCCATTAGAATTGCGCCCCGGTACGTGCCTTTGTTTGCCAAAACAGTCACGGCAATAAACCGGCTTATCGCCCGCAGGTCGAAAAGGAACTTGGCAATTCTTTTTGCAATCGGCACATACCGCAGAAAAAAGCTGCAAGGGTTTTCGTGATCTGTCACCCCCGTCTCTCCCGCCCTCAAACTTACCGCCAAATTTTGGGCGTCCACTCGAGTTGCCGTGCTCTTTTCGAAAGCCGCCTTTTTTGAAGTTACCCATAGTAGGGTATTTATATTATAATTTTATTATCTTGTCAAATAGCCATGCATAGTTTTGTGCAAAAATAATTAGTGCTCTTCTCGGTGTTTTATAAACTATACTGAACGGTGAGATGGGGTACAATTATGATACAAACATGAACACCACAAATCTCACATCCGAAAAAAGAATAAAAATTGTGGCTGGAATCCTTGGGTTCGCGTTTTTGTTTCTCGTCTACCACATCGCGAGCGTAATGTCGGTAGCACCCGCTTTTTTTGACACAAAAATTGCCAGCGCTCCGAGAGAAGATCCAATGACAACCCTAAGTCTGATTGAATTCATGAAACATAGGCGTAGTAAGTAGCAAGGCGGTGGGAAGCGTGAATTTCTATCAAAATTGGCGTAAGTTTGAATTATTATCTATTGGTTAAATATCGTATACTGTAATTAATGAAGTTTCCCCGCTCAAAAAAACTTATTTTTGTAAATAACAAAGGTGGGGTCGGTAAGACAACGCTGGCTTTTAATTGCGCTGTTTCGTTTGCTAAAGAGGGGTATAAAACCGCTCTTATTGATTTGGACCCGCAATGCAATCTTTCTCGCCTTGCTATGGGTGAAGAATATTACGCAAAACACCTTTTCTCTGAAACGGAAAAGACTGTGTATGATATGTTGCGCGGCGTGATTGAGGGTGGCAGTGATATAAATCTTGCGGTGAGATTTCTTCCGGTTAAGGCCGATAAAAATCTTCTACTCCTGAAGGGCGATATAAATCTTTCTGTTTATGAAGGTTTGCTCTCAACTGCTTATGGGCAAGCGGCTTCTGGACAACCGATTGGATATTTTCAAACGAGTGCGATTGATCGATATCTGCGAGAAAAGGGGTTAAGTGAGCAGATAGATATTTTTATTATTGACACTTCGCCCTCTTTGGGATTATTGAATCAAATGATTTTGCTCGGAGCTGATTATTTCGTTGTACCGATGATGCCGGACGCTTTCAGTGTTCAAGGTATTGAAAATTTGGGGGTTGTGTACGAAAAATGGAAAATACAATGGCGAAATTCCGCCAAAGCGCTTGCGGGCAACACGGAAACAAAACTTGTGCTTCCGGGGGACCCTCTTTTTATTGGATATATTGTTAATGCATACAATGTGTACGGCAAGCAACCGATTGCCGACCATCGCGCGTGGATGGAAAAGATTCCGGAGAGAGTGCGCACTTATCTTTCGGAAAAACATTGTCGGAATGGGCTTGTAGGGGAAAGTTGGAAAAATCCATTAAATATTATTCAAGATTACGGCAGAATTCCAGCTAAATGCCAAGAACTCGGAGTTGCAATTTTTGATCTTGATCCGGCGATGATAGCCGATAACCAGCAAGGCACGAAAGAAAATATTGAGAAATCAAAAGAGGAATTTGCTATTCTTTCAGAAAATATCTTGAAAGTTCTTTCGGCATACTAGACTGGCCAATATATACGAGAGAAGCTAGAAAAATGCCTATGAAGATATTAGATTTTTTTAGAAATAAAAAAGACCATTCTTGGTCAGCGAGTCCATATGGATGGACGAAAACTTTTAGAAGATCCAGCGAGCAATGACGATTGCCGCAATGACTCCCCACACGATTTGAACGAAGAGGACCGGCCAAGCCTTTTTCTTCATTGCGTGGTGAGCGAACAGCGCCGCTCCGGCAAGGTTGATTCCTTGATAGAGGATGCCTTCGCTCGACAAGATCTGAAACGAGACGAGGAAATAGCCCAGTAGGATGCAAATGCTTCCTACCCAACCAGTCACATCTTCAGTTTTCATGATTCACCTCCTTTTAGTATTATATATTATAACATAGATAATGTCAAGTATCTGTTTGCCCCGACCGAAACCGAGTCAAACCCCCTTATTTTGGAGCTTAATGAATATAATTAAATTTGTTATACTATACCTATGAAAACATTTACTTGTAAAGAGATTATGAATAATGAGGGAGGGTGCGATATGGAGTTTTCGGGAGACGATATGATGGATGTTGCTGGGCAGTGCGGTAAGCATGTTGCCGGCACGACTGACGAAGCGCATAAACCAATGCGGGATATGATGTCAAACCCTAATCACACTGAAGAAGAAAAGAAAAAGTGGTTTGCGTGGTTTCAAGGCCTGTGGGACGCGAAATAATCGAGGTGGTATAACAAGTACTCGGTAATTTAATCATCCCGAGGTGTTTCGAGCCGAGTAAGCAACATTAAAACAAGTTGTTTTTTTGTTATGCTATAATGAATCCATATACTTTTAAAGAAGCTACATTACCTTTACATTACATGCGCGACGTAAATACGCTTAAAGTTCAGATCGAAAAACAGCTTTTGAAGCCGCTCGAAGATGTTTCGATCATCAATTTGGTTGATTTGTTCATTGAATACGCCTATACCGCCCGCGCGTCGGACATTCACATCGAGCCGGAGGCGCAAAAAATTCGCGTCCGTTTCAGGATAGACGGCGTGCTTCACAACATTTTCCAAAATATATCCGTTTCCCGCGATATCCAGCCCGAGATCGTGAGCCGCATCAAGGTGCTCTCCGGAATGCGCACTGACGAGCACAACATTCCCCAAGACGGGCGCTTCAAGGCAAAGATCGAGGGACAGGAAGGAGTGGATGTCCGCGTTTCTATCGTGCCGACATTCTACGGCGAGAACGTCATTATGCGCGTGCTCGCGGAGACCCAGACGTTTACGCTCGACGACCTTGGCTTCTCGGAGAAAGACCTGGAGCGCGTGAGGAAGGCGATTCGCAAGCCCTACGGGATGATCCTCGCGAACGGCCCAACCGGTTCCGGAAAAAGCACGACGCTTTACACGATCTTAAAAAAGTTGAACAACTCCGACGTTTCTATTATTACGATCGAAGACCCTATTGAATATTCCTTGGAAGGCACGAACCAGATTCAGGTGAACGCGCAGGTGGGACTTACCTTTGCGAACGGTCTCCGCGCCATCTTGCGCCAAGACCCGAATATTATTATGGTCGGCGAAATTCGCGACTCGGAGACCGCCTCGATTGCCGTAAACGCGGCCTTGACCGGTCACCTCCTCCTCTCTACGCTTCACACGAACGACGCGGCGACTACGTTCCCTCGCCTCATTGATATGGGCATTCCGCCGTTTCTCGTCGCCTCGACGGTAAATGTCGTGATGGGTCAGCGCTTGGTGCGCATGGTCTGCCAGAAGTGCAAAGTGGAGCGGAAGCTCACGACCGAAGAGGCAAAAAGCGTTTTGGAAATTCTTCCCGATTTGAAGCCGCAAATTTCAAAGACTTTTTTTACGCCGAAGGGATGCAAGGTTTGCGATGGGACGGGGTATCAGGGGCGCATCGGCATCCGCGAGGTGATGGATGTGGACGAAGAGATACGGAAACTTATTATGGATCGGGCAAACGCGAATCAAATTAAAGCATCGGCGGTAAAGAACGGCATGAAGACCATGTTGCAGGACGGCGTGCAAAAAGCGCTTGACGGGCTCACCACGCTCGAGGAGGTGGTCCGCATTATCCATGAGTAGAAAATTATCGGGGCTTTCACGAGCGTTCAATCATCTGCCGATCCAGGAGGAGATTAATTTTTCCCGCCATCTTTCGATTATGATCAAGGCGGGACTCCCGATCTTTGAAGGATTGAAGATCATCCGCAAGCAGACCGGTTCGCGGAAGCTCGCGAAAATCATAGACAAAGTAATTATTGAGGTCGCGAACGGACAGTCGCTCGCGGATGCCCTCGAACAGCACGGAAGCATGTTCAGCGATTTTTTCGTGAACGTGATCCGTGTAGGGGAGTCGAGCGGATCGTTGGCGAGCAATCTTTTATATCTCTCCGAGGAGCTTAAAAAAAGCAAAGATTTGAAGGGCAAGATCCGTTCGGCGCTCATTTATCCGGCGGTCATTATGGTCGCAACAATAGGCATCGCGAGTATTTTGGTCTTCTACATTTTCCCGAAGATATTGCCGGTTTTTACGAGTTTGCGTATCAAGCTTCCGATAACGACGCAGATATTGATCGCGGTATCGCAATTTTTGACCGCGTACTGGCCTTTCGTGCTTATCGGGGTGTTTGCCGCGGTGATTCTCACGCGTCTGCTTTTCCTCCTCGACGGATTCAAGTATTTTTTTCAGCACTTCTTGTTTTATGTTCCGGTCGTTTCGGGGCTTGTGATGAACATTAATATCGCGAACTTTTCCCGCGTGATGGGAGTGCTCCTGAAGAGCGGCATCCGCATCGTGGAGGCCTTGAATATCACGAGCAAAACCTTCAATAACCTCGTCTACCGAAGCGTAATCGTAGAATCCGCCGAAAAGATAAAAAAGGGAGAGCAGTTGGGACCCTCGCTCGGAAGGCACAAAGAATATTTCCCGCCGCTCTTTAATAGCTTAATCGAGATCGGCGAGAACACCGGAAATTTACAGGAGAATCTCTTTTATCTTTCGGATTACTATACCGACGAGCTCGATACCTCGGTGCGCAATCTGACGACGCTGATTGAGCCGTTGCTCCTCCTTATTATGGGACTTGTTGTCGGCTTTATCGCTCTTTCGATCATCACCCCGATCTATCAGGTGAGTTCCGGAATCCAGGGATAAAGACCATAGGGTTATCCAAGCCATGCGAAGATTATTTTTTAATGGAATGCGAAACGGGCCGACGTGCGAAGGCAAAGGAGGTACTGAGTACACCAGTGCGAATGTGCCGACGTGCGAAGGCAAAG
>CAYHZA010000002.1:0-116595 GCA_964361095.1 uncultured Candidatus Saccharibacteria bacterium
AAAAACTTGAAATTGTCGCCTCGTTCTGCGAGGCGAAAACCGCAAAAGAACCCGGAGAAAAACATCGGCTCGAACCATATTTTGCGAAATCGTGAATTCGTTTTTACCCCCAAAATTGAATACCAATTAGTCGCCGAGCAAAGCGAGGCGAACCAAAACTCTTTGACTTTTCCTACGTGGTGCCCTCAGCAGGAATCGAACCTGCACCGCCTCCTTCGGAGGGAGGCATTGTATCCATTCAACTATGAGGGCATGCGATAAATCCGTTCTCCGCCAACTGGCGGATATGAGGGCTTTCGTCTCTTACCTTACTACAAAATAATAGAGTTCGTAAATCGCGGCGGAGATAAAGGCGACCGCAACAAAATCTGCCAGAAACTTCCGCGAAGGCGAGAGACGAAGGGCGGCTCGCCCGACGAACACGATAAGCACATACTGCAAGCTCAAAAACACGCCGCCGACCAACCCGATAATTTCTATGACATTTTTGAACCCCGCGAAAAAAAGAAGGAGAGGAAGAAAAAGTACGACTCCAAAACTCACCGGCCCCGAAAGACGCACATCTTTTCGAAGCGCCCTTTGGATTTCGAGGCCGATCGGCGCGTACGAGTTTCGCATGCCAAGAAGACCGATCACGACAAGAATGAGCGGCACCCACCCCGGGCCACGCGAGATTCCGGCAACAGCCTCCGGAGACACGCGCTCGCTCATTAAGAGAACAGAGAAGATAAAGATCCCGTAGAGAATGGCGGTTATCGCGGTCCCCCACGCAATACCCCGCTTCGAAACGGCGCGAGGAATGCGTTCGGCTTGCGAAACCCTCACTAAAGAACCAACTCCCGTCCATCCGGCAAGAGCAAAAAGCGTAGCGCTGAAGAGCAGGAACAATCCCGACGGCTTCGCGACGGACAAAACCGGCGCGCTTCCTCCCAATATTCCTGTCACAAAAAGAAGCGCCACCATCACCCCGAGAATTCCAATACCCACAAATTCGGAGCGGGCAAAGTTTTCCGTCTTGAAAAACATCGGCAGAGAACTCAATATCCAAAAAAGCACGACGCCCCACGCTCCTATCTGCGGAACAAGCATCCCGATAAACGTTCCGCCAAGGATAAGATAGGCGACGAGGGTGAGTAAAAGCCCTCCGAGAACGGCCGCAAAAGCGAAGATTCTCCCCGAGGCGCCGAAGAAATGTCCGGCAAGACCCGTAAGATCGCTCCTTTCCTTACCGTCTTCCAAAACATCCCACAGAAGCGAGTGGACGAATACGACAAGGAAAGAAACAAGAACAAGCGCCACGATACCGAACCCCCACCCCGCTTCCTGCGTAGCGTAAGGAAGCGTAAAAATACCCGCGCCCACGGTCGCGGCGACCATAAGCCAAGCGGGTTTCATGCGAGCGAGAAAGCCACGCATGTTACTTTACCGCGAATACCAGATCGCCTTCCCTTGTTTTTCCCTTTACCTTCACGCCAACTTCCTGGTTCTTCTTGGAACGTGTGATCGGTTTGTGTTCGTATTGCATTGATTTCAAAACTTCTTCAAAATCCGTCGTGGCCCCCTTGAATTTGAGGCGCGCTCCCACGGCAATCGGCGCTTTGCATTTTATAATCGCCACGCGAATGTTTCCGAAGTAGTGAGTTACTCTGCCTATCGGTTTTTCCTTTTTCGCCGCCGGAGAAAAAGTCTTTTTTCGCTTCGGCTTTGGGACAGCCTTTAAAACTTTCTTCTTCGTCGTTTTCTTTTTGACGATCTTCTTTTTTGCCGGTCGTTTTTTCATAATTTTATTTTTTACTTTCTTCTTCCTGGATCAAGGCAATCACTTTATCGAGAAGTCGCGCCGGACTTGAATCGAATATTACCTTACCGGGACCGCGGTGGGCCTTCGCGATAATATCTTCCAACTGATCGGCGGTCCCCCCGGTACCCGTGAGCACTCCCTGCACCTTGTGGTCCTCAAAGGCAACCGTAAATTCATTGAGTGTCCCAATCCTGCCGCAAATCGTTATCGTCGCGTCCGCCGCGCGGGTCAAGATCAAATTCCTTCCGCCGTAATCAAAGCCGGTGTAGACGATAAGATCGTGGTAGTCGAGCGGCAGATGATACGTATTAAGGTGCGCCGCCTTGGATGCCGCCGGAGAAAATCCGATAACGATGCCTCCCACCTCTTTCGCTCCCTTCGCCGCCCAATAGGGCATGCCGGTCGTCGCCCCCGTTACCAAGATCATATTATGCTCGGCTATCAAACGCCCGATCTCTTCCGCCTGTTCAAGCGCATTCGGCGCGCAGTGACCTGTCTCCGCGGCACCCGAGATGCAAATTTTATACTTTAAATGATAAACGTCGGTCTCGTGGCTGTGATTCGCTGTGGGTTTCTTCGGCATACGATTTTTGTGTTCTTATTATAACATGACCTCCTCTCCCGCATCGGGCACTTCCGCCGCGATCGCAAGCTCATCCCGCACCTTCTGCGCAAGCGCCGCGCTCGCCTTTTCTTCTCCTTGGACGATAAATATTTTCTTCAGGCTATGCCGCAGAGGTGTAAGCCACTCAATAAGCCTCGGCTGATCCGCATGCGCCGAATAACCATGGATAACCCGCTTCGCGCAACGCACCGGCACCGTTTCGCCGAAAATCCTCACTTCTTTCGCGCCCTCCATTATTTGACGCCCCAACGAACCAAATGCCTGATACCCGATGAATAAGATCATACTCTTCGGATCGGGCAGGTAGCGAATCGCGTGATGCAAAATGCGTCCTCCCTGCATCATACCGGAACCCGCGATAACGATCTTCGGAGCAGGAGCGTTGTTGATTTCTTTTGACTGCTCGGTACTCAAGGTAAAACGCAGACCGGGAAAATTTAAAATATCGTCTCCCGAACGAATGACGGCGGAAGTTTCGTGATTAAAATATTTCTGATATTTCCGATACACTTCGGTGAGCTTAATGGCGAGCGGGCTGTCAATGAACGTCGGAATGCGCGGCACGCGGCCATGTTCTACGAGATCATTTAAGTGAAATAATAAGTCCTGCGTGCGCTCCATCGCGAATGCCGGAATCATCAAGGTGCCGTTTGTTTTGACCACGTCTTCCACCGCGTCTTCCAGCTGCTCTTTCCGTCCTCCGACATTCTCGTGAATACGATCTCCATAGGCGGATTCAATAACACAGTAATCCGCCGATTGGAGCATCTCCGTTGTCTGAATAATAGGCGGCGGAAAATTCCCCAGATCGCCCGTGAACACAAATCGTTTACCCTCCACTTCAATAAGCAAAATTGCCGAACCCAAGATATGCCCCGCGTTGTAAAACGTGACACGGAACGGACCGACGGTCACCGTGGCGTGATACTCTACTCCTTCCCAGATATTCATCGTCGCCACGACATCGTCCGTATCGTACAAGAGAGGTCTTTGTTCCCGCTCCGCTTCTTTGGAGAGAATATGTTCCGAATCCAAAAGCAAAAACTCTCCAAAATCCCTCGTGGGAGGCGTTGAGTAGATCCGACCCCGAAAACCGTCTTTGTAAAGTTTTGGTAAACGGCCGATGTGATCAATGTGCGCGTGCGTTACGAATGCCGCCTGAATTTCTTCGGGGCGATACGGGAATGGTTCAAAGTTCTGCCGCTCCGCGTAATTGCCCCCTTGATTCAAACCACAATCTACCAAAATTTTCATGCCGCCGGATTCTAAGAGATAGTTCGCTCCCGTCACGCTTTTTGCTCCACCGTGGAATGTTAGTTTCATCCCGTTACTTATCAGAAGAAGGCGTGTGCGCCGCGCTTCCTCCCTTGATTGATTGGTGACCTTTCGCCAGATCTGAAACCAGAATGTCGTTATAAGTAACGGGGTTCATAGTTATTCAATTATAGACGATGCGGAAAGAAATAAGAACCCGATGTCTTGTGGAATTTGACAAGATGAGTTTTGTATGGTATAAGGAATACAGCAGTTATTCACAACTACCTTTCCCTGTGGAGGTAACCAATGCGGTGTTTCCATTGCGGATGTCTTGTTACAAGAGAAACCGACAAATGCCCGAACTGTGATGAGTGCCCTTTTCGCGGGAGACACCACGAAAAAAAGCCTGCCCCAAAACATCCCCGACGGGAAAAACGCTACCGTTCGGGACTCACGGAATTCGTGGAGGCAAGCAGGAAGCTTTTCCGCCCGTTGAGCGAAAAAGAAAAAACGTAGTTCTCTCCAGGGAGAAAACCGTGGGAATCAGGGTAAAAACAAAGATACCGGAGGCTCTGATGGCGTGCGGCGCGACTCTTTTTATCGTCGCGACGATAGCCATAACCCTCCCTTTTCCCCAGGAAGCCACGCGCGACGAAGGATTCCACTACGCGGCGATCACGACCATGTATGGATGGCTCATCCCGGCCACGATTGGCGCGATTACACTCGGAATCGGATTCTTTCTCTCGTCTCGTCGGGAAACTTGAGAAAAGAACCCCAAAAGAAGCGGCACAACCGGCCACCTGCTTACAAAGAGGTGGCTTTTTTATTTCTAAGTATTTCTTCTGTTATTTCTTTGTCGCTCCACGGGATTTTTTTCCCTCCCGCCGCGTGTATCCACTCTTCGCTTCCTTTTCCCGTAATGACAACCACGTCATCTTTTTGCGCCATGTCGATCGCTTCTTTGATCGCCTCTCCGCGATCCATGACGTTATAAATTTCAACCTCTTTGAGTTTAAACTGCGGAATTCCCTGCCCTATTTCTCTTGTAATGTCGGCTGGATTTTCTTCGTACGGGTCCTCATTGGTTAAAATAATCTTCGTGCAATAACGCGAAGCGATCTCTCCGAGTGCCGGACGTTTCCATTTATCGCGCCCTCCACCCGCGGAGCCGAGCACACAGATCAGGTTTTCCTTTTTCGGTTTGAGCGCACGGTAGACCGCTTCCAACGAATCGGGCGTGTGCGCGTAATCCACGACAACCGAAAACGGTTTCGTCTGCGCATAATCCATGCGTCCGGGAACGCCGGAAAAATCTCTTATGGCCAATCGAATAACTTCGTCTTTAATACCGATGTCGCGCGCCAAAGAAACCGCCGCCGAAATATTTTCTTTATTAAAATCACTCAAAGCAAGCCTTGTCGCATTCGCCGCGATTTCTTCCGTAAAGGTGTCCCGCAAAGAATAGAGGCGCACGGGCAAGGTATGAAGCTCCGAGCGGAAAAAGTTCGCATTTTTATCGTCCGCGTTAATAAAAATGAGAGCGCCTTTTCTCCCTGCGTAGCGCAAGAAATCAAGTTTCGCTTTTCGATATGCCTCGAACGATCCATGGGCCTCGATATGCTCGGGGTGGATATTGATCATAAACGCGCGCGCGAAACGAATGAACCGATGGCGATGCTGGAGCACGCCCTGCGAAGTCACTTCTAAAATGGCGTATTCGCATCCTGCCGTAACCGCCTGTCGCAAAAATTTCTGAACGAAGAACCGCCCCGGCATAGTCATGTCGGATGCGTTTTTCTCGCGTTTATCGCCGATCTTTACCATAACCGACGAAAGAAGCGCTGTTTTCTTTCCTGCCGCTTCGAGTATCGCGTCCATAAGATGGACGACGGTCGTCTTTCCCTTCGTTCCGGTCACTCCGATCACGAAAATCTTTCTCCCGGGAAAACCGTAAAAAAATGCCGCGCAGAACGCAAAACAAAAATGATACAACGATACGATTCCCGGCAAGCGGTAAAGAATTTTTTTGATTGACGAAAAAATCATAAGCATCATCTACTTAAAATCTTCAGCGCCGCCTTAAGTCGCGTCTCAAGATCCAAAACTTTTTCATCCACCTTCGAAAGCGCCGAACGCGCCTGATCGCGACCGTATCCCAACCCCACGAGTGTTTCCACTAAATCCGAGTCCGCCTCCATCTTCTTTACTACTGATTCGGATTTTTCGGCTTCAACTTTACCGCGAAGTTCAATAATGATCCGCTCGGCTGTTTTTCTTCCAATACCCGAGGCGCGCGTCAAAACATCCGGACGGCCCTCTTTGATCGCGGCGGCAAGATGTTTCAACTCCGCCACCTGAAGCACCGCGAGGCCGGAACGAGGACCGACGCCCGAGACGGAAATAAGAAGCTCAAAAAAATGAAGTTCGTGTTCGTCATAAAAACCATAGAGGTCGAGACCGTCCTCCTTGACCCGAAGATGGCAAAAAAGCTTCGCGGCGTTCCCCTCGAGAGGAAGCGCGGCAAGCGTGCGTTGATTCGTAAAAATCTTAAAGCCCACTCCCGCCGCTTCCATAATAAGAAAATTATCGCCGCGCGAAACTACTTTTCCCGAAACACTATAGATCATTGCCTTAAGTATACCCCAGGGCGTCAGACTTGTAATTTTAGGTCCTTCGGGTATACTAAAAAGCACTTTCAATGCCTATTATCCAATCAGCAAAAAAAGCTCTGCGGCAAAGTACGCGACGCCGAGAAAAAAATCTTGTACGGAAAGAGGCTTTTAAAAACGCCATAAAAAAATACAAGAAATCGGTAGCGGATAAAAAGTTCGACGCGGCAAAAACAGAGCTTTCACTCGTATTTAAGACCCTCGACAAAGCCGCAAAAGCGAATACGATCCACCCGAACAAAGCGAGCCGTCTCAAATCACGCTTAAGCCAGCTTCTCAAAAAAGCCTCCTCCTAGAGCACTACATCAACAAGGACTTCTTCGTACTCCAGCTTGCCGGATTTAACCGCGATGTCGTACTGTGCCATCTGCGGTAGCTTTTCCGGCCATTGCGCCGAAAGAATATTAAACACCTTCGCCGCCGGTTCGTTTTCCGCAAAGATCCGCTCAAGCGCCGGAAGGCGTCTCCGGACATCTGGACTTCGGAGAGCGCTCATGAGCCCCCAGAAGTTCGGCGTAATTTCGAGACCGAGATTTTCTAGATCATGGGTTTCGACTGAATCCTTTTCGAGAAACCTTAACTTCTCAAGCTCGGTCACCGCGCGCCAGGAATCCCCCGCGTATACCGTAGCCAAAAACACGAGCGCGTCGTTTGTGAAATTCACGCCGCGCGCCTTCGCTTCGCGACGGACAAAAAGTTCCCATTCATATCCTTCCAATGTTTCAAATAACTCGGCGATTACCGGCTCCCGCAGAAGAAAATTGAAATTTTTCGTTGGCTTCTTTACCTCGGAGATTAAAATCGTCGTTTCCTTGCCGCTCTCCACGAGAAGTTTAAGTTCATCCATAAGCGCTTCGAGCTCCGCCTCATGCCCGCTTCGTTCGGCAGAGACCGCAAATATATTTTCCAAAATTGCCATCTTAAAAGAATCAAACATCGAGCGGTTCCTCATGAATTCGGAAAATTTCTCGCCCGCGCCCTCTTCTGAAAAATCAAATCTGCCGATGCCTAAACCGGAGTGCTTTTTCTTGTACTCCTCAATATAAAACTTTTTCCGCTGATGCCGCCTAAAGTCATCGGGGCCATAAAGAAAGATTATCATGTGGAAAAAGTTGTCGGGCTTGCCCCGTCACTAATTGAGCATCTAAGCCCAATCACTCCTCGCGGAAGCGAGTAAAGTGCAGTGCTCAATTTAGTGCGGGGTCCGTAGAGAAAAATGATCATAATAATTTGACTAATAAATCTAGTAAGCTATTCTATATGATAGAACTTTTGGATTGATAAAAACAGTAGTTGTCCTTGGAGGCCTGGATGGCAAAAAAGGTGCGGGTTCTTCACAAGAACGTGTCAGCCGTGTACCAAGAAAGCGGGAAATGGTTCTGGTTGCACATTGATTCCGAAAGCAGACTAACAACTTCGAAAGGATACGACACCAAAGAAAACTGCCTTGTTGGGATAAGAGAATTTAAGGAATTCAAAAAAAACTTCCATAAACTTTGGAAAAAGAACGAGAAGGAGGTAGAGAAAGAACTCGAAGGGTGGACACCCATGGAATCCATCGCCAAGTAAGGAAGAGGTACGCCGAGTGCCTAAAGAAACACAAAGAGGGTTAACGCCCTCTTTTTTTATTTTCTCTTTGTAGCAGCTTTCACAAATTCCCTGAATAAGGGGTGGGGGCGCAAAGGTCGCGACTTGAGTTCCGGATGAAATTGTGTGCCCAGAAAAAACGGGTGTGTTTCTTTCGGCAACTCCATGATCTCCATAAGGCGGCGGTCGGGAGAAAATCCGGAAAAAACAATCCCTTTCTTCTCGAGTTGTTCGACGTAGGCAGGATTTACTTCAAAACGATGCCTGTGGCGCTCGGAGACCAGGCTTTCGCCATAGGCCGCCGAAGCGGTAGTCTTTTTCTTTAATGCCGCAGGATAAGCCCCCAGGCGCATCGTCGCGCCATAGTTCGACTCTGCCATGTTCTTTTTCTGTTCGGGCATAATATCGATCACGGGATGGGGCGAGCGGGGATCAATCTCGGTCGTATGCGCCTTCTTAAACCCAAGTACGGAGCGCGCGAACTCCACAACCGCGAGTTGCATGCCGTAGCACAATCCGAAGAAGGGAATGTTGTGCTCCCGCACATAACGTATCACCGCGATCTTTCCTTCCACCCCGCGACTGCCGAACCCGCCGGGAACAATCACGCCGTGGTATGCCGAGAGTTTTTTAAGATTTCTCTTCTCTTCAAACTCCTCGGAACTCAGCCAGTCTATTTCGGGTTTTACCTTAAGGAACGCGGCGGCATGTTTTATGGCCTCAATAACAGAGAGGTAGGAATCCGCGAGAACAAATTCGCCGCTTCCGAAATATTTTCCCACAATTCCTATCTTTACCGTTTTTTTCGCAATCTTCGCGTTCCGCACAACGCGCTGCCACGCCCGCATATCCCGAGTGCGGGATTTCATTTTTAACTTCTCGAACATAATCGCGCTTAAGTTATCTTTCTCGAAATTCAAGGGAATCTCATAAATACTCTCCACGTTCGGAGCCGAAATAATATCTTCCTCGCGTAGATTGCAATTGAATGCGATTTTCTCTTTTCTTTTTTTGTCCAAAAAAACAGGAGCTCGCGCGAGAATAATGTCCGGCTGTAATCCCGCGGAATTCAACGTACGCACCGCGTACTGCGTCGGCTTGGTTTTTAGTTCCCCCTCCTTTCCTTGATAGGGCAGATAACTTACGAGAACCAAAAGCGTATCGTTCGGTTTTTTCACTTTAAGCATACGCACGGCCTCAAGGAATAAAACATTCTGATATTCGCCCACCGTACCGCCGATCTCAATGATCGAAACCTCGGCCTTCGTCTTTGTCATCGCTTTATCGATCTTCCCTATCACCTCGAGCGGAATATGCGGCACAACTTCGACGCACCTACCCCCATATCCCATCGCGCGCTCCCGGTTGATAACCGTTTGATACACGCTCCCTGTCGTCATGTAGTTCGCTCCGGAAAGATCGCGCCCCAAGAAACGCTCATAGTTCCCCATGTCCTGATCACATTCGGTTCCGTCGTCCAAAACAAAAACCTCACCGTGTTCGGTGGGGTTCATGGTACCCGCGTCAACGTTCACATAGGGATCGATCTTCAGCGAGGTGACCTCAAAGCCGCGCGATTGAATGATCTTCCCGATCGAGGCGGCGGCGACCCCCTTCCCAACCCCCGACATCACGCCACCTACAACGAAGATATATTTTCTGGAAATTTTCTTTCTTGCCATGCTATAAATTTTTAACTGTTTCATTATAGCAGAAGAGGGAGGCGCGCGCGCATAGTTAAAGGGCATTAAAACACACTCTCGGACCGGAGGATTGGGACGTCAAAAAAGAGGCAAAAATAACTTCTGCCCTTACGGCTTGGTCGGTTAGTTAGTATTCAAGCGGAATTTCCTTTGGAGGAACAACGCTTGGATCGGTCGCAAGCGTGAAATGTAAGATGGTTCCTCGATTCAGCTGGGATTCAACCCAGATTCGCCCTCCGTGAGCGCGAACGATATTGTGGGCAATATAAAGACCCAAACCAGAGCCCTCGGTTTGAAACTTCGTGGCATTCTCCGCCCTATAGAACTTCGTAAACATTCTTCCTATCTCATCCGGAGGAATACCAATTCCCGTATCCCGCACCGTTACCTCGAGAAACGGCCCCTCATCTGCCGTAACGACTTTTACGTATACCTCTCCGTTTTTCACGTTGTACCGCAAAGCGTTATCAAGAAGATTTTCAATGACCATCGTAATTTTTTCACGGTCGACAATGGCCGGCAAAAGCGCTTCTTTCGGTTTTTCGAAATACACATTAATCCCGGCCTGCCGCGCCTGCAGAACTACGGGTCCCAAGATCTTCTCGGTGATTTCCACAATGTCCACGGACTCGAAATTATAGCCGAAACGGCCTTCTTCTATCTTTGCAACCATTAAAAGATCTTCAACAATTCCCGAAAGCTGGCGCGCGCCCTGGAGCGCGCTCTCTATGATCGTTTGATTATCTTGGCTTATCGCCGCGTCGCGCTTCAACGATTCGAGCGCCCATGTAATACCGGTGAGCGGAGTGCGTAGTTGATGCGAAGCAACCGCGATAAACTCATTCTTCGATTTCATCGTCACCACGTCACGGGTACGATCGCGTATGATCTTAATAAATCCCATGATACTCCCCTCGGGAGTTGCGAGAGGATTGGTAGCAACGCGAAGATAAAATTCCGGATCGGAAAAAGAAAGTTCTACTACCTGCGGATACACTCTCGGCTCCGAACGATTCACCATAATCGGCGCGAGCGACGGGAACACGACCTGCGCGAGAAATCGTCGGGCGGGATTTTCCGCGTCTTGTGGCGTTACCTTTGTGCCAACCACCGCTTCCGCCTTAAGACGAAAAAGCCGTTCGGCTTCCGGATTGAAGAGAATAATTTTAAAATTTTGATCATACAAAATCAGCGCGTCTTCAAAGTGATAGATAATATTCCTGAACTTGCCCCGTTCAACCTCGAGCGCGCGACTTGATTGCCGAAGGCGAGCGGTATAGAAAAAAATAACAAAGCCGGTTATAAGAACCAGCCCGCCAATCGTAAATATCAAAAAAAGAGTCCCCATAATTTTTTACGTATCCCTCTTCTGCTTTTGCATCGCCCCCCAGTTCTTTCCCAGCGCAACCTCGACCCTTAAAGGAATACCAAGATCATAGACGGACTCCATGGAAGCAGTAATAAGAGGAATAGCCTCTTTAATGATACTATCGTGAACTTCAAACAACAATTCGTCGTGGATCGAAAGAATCATTTTAATCTCTTTGCCCCACCAATGCTTCTCGAGAAGCGCTTGTCGCGCGCGAATCATCGCGAGCTTAATGATATCGGCGGCAAATCCTTGGATCGGCTGATTGATCGCCGCGCGCTCGGCGGCGGAAACGAACCGCGGAGAACCGGAGGCGATATCGGAGAGATAGCGTCGTCGTCCCGTTAGGGTTTGCACATAGCCGAAGGTTCTTGCCTCGCTTTTAACGTTCTCTTGCCACGTTCTAACGCGCGAGAACTCCTTGAAATACGCGCTGATAAATTCCGATGCCTCGTTCCTCGTAAGCCCGCTCGTCTTTGCGAATGCCGAAGCACCCATGCCGTAGATCAATCCGAAATTCAAGGTTTTCGCGAGGCGGCGCATCTCCGGAGTTACGTTTTCGATCTGAACGCGAAAAACCTTCGCGGCGGTCGCGCGATGGATGTCAAGATTTTTTCGAAATGCCCCGAGCATCTCCTCATCTCCGGAGAGAGAGGCAAGAATACGCAATTCAATTTGAGAGTAATCAAGAGCGAGAAGAGACATGCCCGGCGAAGCAATAAAGGCGCTTCGGAGTTCTTTTGCCCAAACAGACTCCTGGGGGATGTTTTGGAGGTTTGGCTCTCTCGAGCTCAATCTCCCCGTCGCGGCGCCCGTTTGTATAAATTCGGTATGAAGACGTCCGTCATCACCCACAAGTTGTTCGAACGGCTTAACGTATGTCGAAAGAATTTTAAATCCGTCGCGATATTCAAGAATGCGCTTCGCGACGGGAAGTTCCGCGGCGTATCCCTCGAGATTTTCGGCGCTGGTAGAAAACTGCCCTCCCGGCGTGCGTTTCGCGGGCTTTGCTCCTTCCCGTGAAAGCCGGTCGGAAAGAATTTTACCGAGTTGTTTCGGAGAATTAATATTGAACTCTTCTCCCGTCTCCCCGTAGATCGCGCGCGTAAGATCGGAAAGGTTTTTCTCGATCGTGGCCCGCATCTTGCCCAACACATGGAGATCAATGGCAATTCCCGCCTCCTCAACTTCGGCAAGAACTTCGAGAAGCGGCATCTCGATCTCTTTGAATGTTTTCGTGAGCTCATAATTCTGAAGCTTGGGACGAACTAAGGAAAAAAGCGCCCGAAGATCCGCCTCTCCTCCTTGCCATTCGCGCTTCAAAAATTTTTGGGCAATAAACGCGGGTTCGTAATTTTTAAGATCGGGGTCCAAAAGCCAGAACGCAACGCCAAGATCAAAATAAGGAGGAGAAAGAACGTGTCCTTCGGCGTGGAATTTTTTCATAAGCGCCTTTATGTGAAACCCAACCTTGAGGCGAGTAGAGGAGTGCTCCGAAGAAAATTCCGACGATCCAAAAACCGAAGGCGGAAGAAAGATCTCCTCTCCTTTTTCGGAAAAACGTTCGGAAAAAAGATCCTGGGTACCCTGAAGATTCGGGGGGGCACTCTCTTTTGGTACGGGAGCTGTATTGTTTTCAAGCCGTTTTAAAAGCGAATCAAATCCCAATTTTTTAAAATAACTCGCAAGTTTTTCGGTCGAATCGCGCACGGCAAGTTCGTCGAGCTTATCGAGCGTAACGGGAGCCATTAGATTCAAGACGACGAGGCTTTTGGAAAATTCGGCCTGCGTTTTGAAATCTTCCGCTTTCTTCGCGAACTTCGGCTCATTCGCAAGATGCGCGAAAATATTTTCGAGCGAATCGTATTTTTTGAGAAGTTCGCTCGCGGTCTTCGGCCCTACCCCCGGAACTCCTTTAATGTTGTCCGATGCGTCGCCCACAAGCGCCTTGTAGTCCGGCATCTGGTTCGGACGCAAACCATAGCGCTCCATAACCGCGTTTTCGTTATAGATAAACGTGTCGCTAATGCCCTTCCTGAACGTCCGCACCACCACCTTGTCACCTTCGGTGAGCTGGAGCGTATCAAGATCGCCGGTCAGAATTACGATGCGCACATCCTTTTCTCCGCGGAATTTTTCGGCAAACGTCGCGATCAGGTCGTCCGCTTCATAGCCGGGTGCCTCGAATGTTTTGATGCCGAACTGTGTGAAAAAATTACGAGCCTCAATAAGTTGCGAAATAAGAGCATCCGGCGCCTGCGGCCTCTGCGCTTTATATTCTTTGTATTGTTGCTTGCGAAATGTCGGCTCCGGACGGTCAAAAAGCGCCGCGGCGTAGTCCGGCTTCCCCTCGCGCCACAATCTCAAAAAAACGCTCGAAAGCCCGTAGATTGCCTGGATTGGTTTTCCCTCAGGCGTCGTAAGCGGCGGCAAGGCATGGAAACACCGATGGATGAGAGAATGAGAATCAATAAGAAGAAGTGTTTTCACACACTAATCATACCAGAAAAATCATCCAAGAATCATTCTTTCCAATGCCCCGGGTCCATATGAGAACCTCAACGGTATCACTGTTTTCGGAAGTATCTTTTTTATTTTGTCCGCCCACTCGATAAGCACGATATTCTTCGGATCGGAGAGAATTTCTTTGAACCCCAGCTCAAGGATTTCGCGCGGTTTTTTAATGCGATAGGCGTCCACATGATAAAGATTCGTAAAGTTCTCTCGGCGCAAAGGGATACGCCTGAAGATAATAAATGTAGGGCTCATGGCGCGCCTTTTGATTCCGACGCCGCGAAAAAATCCCTGCACAAAAGTCGTCTTGCCGCTGCCTAATTCTCCGTAAAGCGCGAGAACAAGAGCCCCGCGACGGCCCTTTTTTGTCTTTAAAATTTTTTTTGCGAAACGTTCAGCGAATTTCTTCGTCTCCGCCAAAGATGAGCTTTGAAAGGTAGTCATTCTTTTTTATCCCGAAAAATATAAGAAGCGTAAGAAGCGCCCCGACGGCAAGCGCAATTTCCACGACATGGGCACCTTGGGAAACATAATTAATAGGTGATCCCATTGGATACGAATTCTGTATCAGATTCGCGGTTTGCGCAAATTTGTTTTCGGTGCCCGGTGTCGCTTCCGAAAAAAGGAACGCATCACCGGAACGGCTCACACTTTTTCCTTCGGGAGCCGTTCCTCTAAATTCCGCGACGTCAACGAGGCGACCACCAGAATTATACAGAGATAACTTTCCGTCCGTGTTGCGAAGCGAAAGCTTCGTAGTGGCGCGGGGAAGCAAGAGAAATTCTTTGGAAGCAATGCGGTATCCGGGAAGACGGAACAAACCTCCGCCTGTGTTTTCAATTCTCCACCCGGAAAGATCCACGGGCGCCGCGCTCGTATTCAAAAGCTCAATCCATTCATTTTCCACATCTGATCCTTGAGGGTTCGGCAACCACTCGTTAATAACTACCATGTGCCTAGAGAAGCGCCCCTGGTTGCCGTATGCCCAAGTGTTCGTAGGCCGCGGCAAGTGCCGTGCGTCCCGCCGGAGTTCGCTGTAAAAACCCTATCTTCATAAGATACGGCTCGTAAATATCCTCGATTACGCCTCGTTCTTCGCTTAATGCCGCCGCTAACGTGTTTGCCCCCACCGGCCCACCGTTAAATTTCTTTATGATTATATCGAGAAGTTTGCGGTCGTGCGGCTCAAGTCCCAATTCGTCGATCTCAAGGAGATCGAGCGTCTTCCGCGCGGCAGATTCATCAATCGTGCTTGTCCCGCGAACCTCGGCATAGTCGCGCGCGCGCTTTAAAAGACGATTCGCGACGCGCGGGGTCGCGCGTGATGCCCGCGCCAAAATATCCACCGCCTCTCCCGTGGTCTCTACCTTTAAAATACGCGCGGAGCGGCTCAAGATCTTTTTAATATCTTCAAGTTCGTAATAATCAAGACGGAATGTTCCTCCGAAGCGCGAGCGTAGCGGCCCCGAAAGAAGATTCTCTCTGGTCGTCGCGGCAACAAGCGTAAAGGGCGGCAAGTCGATATTCAAACTTCGCGCGCTTGGCCCCTTCCCCACTACAAGATGTAACGTTCTGCTCTCCATCGCGGGATAGAGCACCTCTTCGATGAGGCGGTTCATTCGATGCGCCTCGTCAATAAATAGAACCTCCCCCGGCTCGAGATTCGTTAAAATCGCGGCGAGATCCCCCGCCTTTTCAAGCGCTGGTCCGGAAGTCACTCGCACGGGTGATCCAAGCTCCTTCGCGACAAGACAAGCAAGCGTAGTCTTCCCAAGCCCCGCAGGTCCCGCAAAGAGAAGATGATCCATCGCCTCACTGCGCTTCTTCGCGGCTTCGATAATAATCTTTAAATTTTTCTTTATTTTGTCTTGTCCAACATAATCATCCCACGCGGTGGGACGAAGCGCCTGATCAAAACCGTTGTCGTCTTTTGCTAAAAATGGTTCTTCAGCTTTCATATGCGTTATGAGTAATGCGTGTAACAGGCGATGCTCATGTGCGTACTCTCTTACTTGGGGGCCATACGAAAGAGAGTTTTTCCCTAAAAAATCGCTATTTTTCAGGGGATTGACAAGGGTAATTTTTTATGCTAATATACCCTCTGTCATCGTAAGTCATCTCAAACCTGGGGGCAGGAATTGCTCTTAGTATTAGGAAAGTTTGGCCTCGCGCGAAGCTTCTCCTCGGGGTAATTCTAACCTCTTTTAATTAAATTAAAAGAGATCTTCTTCCTGCTCAATAGGATCGGCCCCCAGATTTGAGATGGCTTTTTTTATTTGTAAAAGAACACGGAAAAATAACCGACTACCAATGTAACGGACCGGTTATCTCTTGAACCTCTTCAAGGGTTGTTACCCCCGCGATCGTTTTTAAAATACCGTCCTGCTGCATCGTGACCATCTCCTGCTTCTCCGCGAGTTCGCGGAGCGCCGTTTCGGAAACCTGCCGAAGTATGACCTCCTCAAGTTCGGGTCCGGCTTCAAAAAATTCCATAATTCCAATTCGACCTTTGTATCCCGTGTTATTACAAAGCGAACAACCCTTGGCGTCATACATCTCGATATGTTCGTATTTTTCGCGATTCACGCGAGGAGGTAAAGATTTCAAAAATTTCTCGATATTGCTTTTTAGTTCTTCCGATACTTGTGTCGGTTTTTTACACTCTTTGCACAAACGACGCACGAGCCGCTGGGCAATTATCAAGCTTAATGCGGGTCCGATCGTCGCTACTTTTACGCCGAGGTCAATAAGCCGAGGCACGGCGCCCAAGGCGTCATTTGTGTGAAGCGTCGAGAAAACAAGGTGTCCCGTAAGCGATGCCTGCATCGCGATATCGGCAGTCTCTAAATCCCGTATCTCGCCTACCAAGATCACATCGGGGTCCTGGCGGAGAATAGAACGAAGGCCGCTCGCAAAAGTATATCCCGCATCCGGATCTACCTGTGTCTGCGCGATACCCGGAAGATGATACTCGACGGGATCTTCAACGGTAATGATTTTAATATCCGATTTGTTGACGTGCCGAAGAAACGCGTAAAGCGTTGTAGTCTTTCCGGAACCCGTGGGACCGGTATTTAAAATAAGCCCGTTCGGCCGAGCAAGTGCCTTTGCGGCGATAGAGAGATCATCTTCTCGAAGCCCAAGTTCCTCAAGCCCAATAGCAATAGAGTCGGGATCCAAAATACGCATCACGATTGTCTCTCCGAATTCGGAAGGGATAATCGAAACACGCATCTCGATTTCTTTTGTCGTAAGGCCGATCGTAAAACGGCCGTCTTGCGCTTCCCCGCGCACGTTGATCTTCAGTCCCGAGAGAAGTTTAATGCGCGAGATAAGCGTCCCGTAATTTTTAAGCGGTAAGTCGGTGAATATATCATGAAGAGATCCGTCGATTCGAAAACGAATCCGCGCTTGTTTTTCGCCGGCTTCAAAATGGATGTCCGATGCGCGATTGGCAAGCGCGCCGGCGAGTACGATCTCAAACAGTACGGTAGTCGTAATCTTTAAAAGATCCGCGTGAACAATTTCGTCGTGTACCGCCTCGATCGTTGTGAGTTCCGCGGAAAGCTCTTCAAGCCGCTGCTTTTCGATATCAACCTTACCCGTAATTCCTTTTACTCCCGCAGAAACAAATTTATATAAATTCCAAGCCTGCGTGAGACCGCTTAACGAAGAAATAAAAAGTTTTATCGTATATCCTTTTGCCTCAAGCTCTTTCGTAACTTCACCAACAAGCGCCGATATGGGATCATGCACGGCAACCGCAAGATCTTTTACTTTAAGCTGAATTGCCACTATGTTTGCCTTGCGAGCCTTTTCTTCGGAGATAAGTTCTATTGCTTCGATAGAGATAGGTGTTTTTCTTAGATCAACATATTCGTATCCCGACTGCCGGGCAATATGCTCAGCGTCACGCTCCTCTCCTTCGCGTCGGAGGTCGGTCAGTTTTTTTTGAATAGCGGACTGATGCTCATCTCCCATAATGCCTTTAGTCTACGCCGAGAGCATAATAATTTGCAATAGAAAATCATGCACAAGGGATACTCTGATGCAGTATAAATCCACCAAGTATTGACAAATATAAGAAAATAATATATAATTTAAGCTGAACATTAACGCTCGCCATATTTCTCTTGCAACGATAGACTTCGCTATTTGCGAAAGGAGCATGCCGTGAAAACAAAGAATGTCGTGGCACTCACGTTTTTTCTTGTCCTAACAATGGGATGCGGCCATCATACGGCGCGTCCGATAGTTGGTCCCGTTCTCGTCGTAGGCGAGATGGTTGCAAAACAAGTCGTCTCGGAGCTTCCCCAAAGGATTGGGGTGGACGTCGAGCAGTTCGGCCTGAATCTCGTGGGAGACGTTTCGTCCGTGAAAAATGAAACGGATTACTGTGGCCTCCTTATCATGTACGAGAAGGAGGTTGCGATTATAGGCCCCGGGAACGGCGTCTACGACCGTAAGGGATTCGAACCAATTTCCCACATTCAGATTCCCTCGGTCATGTCGCTTTTCGAACGGTGTGAGCCGAGCACGAATCCAAACCATCCCGAATGGTTTGAGTTTCGCGGATATGTCGGATTCGTCGCGAGGATGAACTACTGGACACGGCATCAGCCGTTCACGTGGATCGTCCGAAACGAGAACATCGTTCGATCCGACGAAACACGCCTCGCAGGAAGAGAGCGTTACCAACAAGCAACAAGTGATTTCGAGATGGTCGAGACCAACTTCCCGAGAATGCCGCTACAAGGAGTAGCCACATACCTCTTCTATAATCCGTCAAACCTAAAGCTTCACTACTGGATCGACGGCAAGAAAAGGGTTCTCCTTCCGCGGCAGCACAGCTTCTCGTTCACGCTCGACAAGCTCGGGAGGAGAGAGGTTCCTTTCTCGTTCGAAGACGGCGGACGAATCGTGCGAGGGGCAGGATTGGGAAAATTTTTCCTGAATCACGCGCCCTATCAAGGAGTCACGGCGCAGATATTCGCGCCGTTTCCCGAAAACAGATGAGGAAAACAATCCCGACTCGCGCTCAATGCGGGTCGGGAATTTTATTTTTTATAGAGGACTATCTCAGCTTTGCCGCTTTGATTATTACTGTCGATCGCTTCCACTTGAAGCGCATTTTGAAGACCCGCTCCTTGGGGAGTAAACGACCAATTTAATTCATACGTTATATCCGAAATTCCCGTGAACTCCTGGAGGAGTTTTCCGTTAAAGAGTACGCGAACTTTCGATAGAATGTTCGCGCCGGCAATCGTTGCGGTAAGCTGAACTTGGTTTCCAAGAGTTGTCCCCGATCCCGGAGTTTGAATTCGAATCTGCGGCGGAGCGCCCAAAGGAACAACGGACGACGCGGTGCTGGTTGCCTGCTGAAGATTTGGCATGTTCGTTCGTACCCACGCGAGAACACCGGTCTCCCAATTCACAAACTGCGGATCGTCTTCGGGATGTTCGGGCGAAGCTCCCTGCGGATCGTTTCGATTTACATAGTAAAGAATAGAGTGAACCTCGCCTCCCGAAAGATAATCCCCGCGGAGAATCGGCTTTGAAGCGGCCACCGGATCGGGACGAGGAAACGTTTCGGTGGGATAATCAACAAGGGCTTCAGCAAGGAATGTATGCCAAATAGGAATAGCCGCCAAGATACTCGACCCTTGTCGCTGCATGGGGGTGTTGTCATTGTTGCCCGCCCAAACACCGACCACAAGAGACGGAATATAACCGACAGCCCACGCGTCACGATAGTCATTTGAAGTTCCCGTCTTTAAAGCAACGTCGTGATTCGGATACGTCGTAAGAGAGAGGCTTCCCTGAAAGAGTCCCGATCGTACCGAGACGTCCGAGAGAATATCGTTTATGAGGCGGACAGATTGCGAATCCACGACTTGCTCGCTCGCGTCTTTATAAGATTCAAGAGCCGTATTTTTTGCATCACGCACTTCAAGAATCATTGTCTGTTCATGCCGCACGCCGTCTTGGGCAAGCGATGAATATGCGCCGACAAGATCGGCAAGTTTCACTTCTCCGCCTCCCAGTACGAGAGAAAGCCCATAGCGACTCGCGTCGTTCAAAGTGGTAATTCCCAAATCATGAACCACCTTCAAAACATCTTTCATCCCCGCCAAATACAACATTTTCACCGCCGGAATATTCACTGATTGCGCCAATGCCTTCCGGAGATTCACGGGGCCACGAAACTGCACGTCAAAATTTTCCGGATGATAACATTGAGGATCTTCGTTTTTAAAATCAACGACCAGCGGACAGTTCGGACGATTCGCGGCAAACTCCGTCGGCACGTCAAAGACAACGGTATCGGGGGTATACCCCTTGGTCATCGCCGTAAGATACACGAACGGTTTCAATGCCGATCCCGGTTGGCGGAGTCCTTGCGTCGCCACGTTAAAATTCCCTTCGTTTTCGGTATCAAAATAATCGCGAGAACCAACCATCGCAAGTATTTGTCCCGTCTTCGGATCCTCCGCGACAAGCGACGCGTTTTTCCCTTTATACAACTTTTCGTTTTGAGCGGCTCCTTCGGCCACGGCTTTCTCGGCAATCGTTTGGAGCTTAGAGTCGAGGGTTGTCACAACTTTAAGTCCTCCTGTTCTTACCATCTCCTCGCCGTATTTTTGCACAAGATAATCTTGAACCGCGATAACGAAATGAGGCGCCTTGATGCCTTGTCCCTGAGGAGCAAAAACCAGCTTAACTTCAAGCGCGGAATCGAGTTGCTCTTTATCTATTTTCCCCATGGCGTAAAGTTTTTGGAGAATATGCTGCTGCCGTGCCATAAGCTCTTTCACGTGGCTTCCCCACGGCGAGTAATACGTTGTCGCCCGCGGGAGAGCGGCGAGAAGCGCTCCTTCGGGAAGATTTAACTCTTTCGCCGGTTTCCCGAAATATGTTTCGCTCGCGGATTCAATCCCGTACGCGGTAGAACCGTAGGGAATTTCATTAAGATAAAATCCCAAAATTTGATCCTTGGTATATCGACGCGTAAGTTGAATCGCCAAGATAAGTTCCTTGATCTTGCGGACAAATGTTTGCTCCGAAGAAAGAAATGCGTTCTTCGCGAGTTGCTGAGTGATCGTCGATCCTCCTTGCACAATACGTCCGCGTAAAATATTTACAAACACCGCCCGAAGAATTCCTCTCCAATCGACACCAGGTCCTTCATAAAAATTCTCGTCCTCGATCGCAATCGTTGCGTCTTTAATAAATTGTGGAATTTCTTCAAACGGGACCACCGTTCTCCGCTCTCCGCCGCTTATTTCATAAAGAAGAATCTTGCCGGTTCGGTCAAAAATTTTTGTCGATTGCACTATACGCCGAGTTTCAATTCGGTCCACCGAGGGCAAATTTAAAGAAAAATAAAAAATAGTAAGGGCAAAAAGCGCTCCTACCGCAAGAAAAGGGAAAAAAGTGAAGATGAAAATTTTTTTAAGCATTGGCGCGCAAAAAGAATCCTATGTTTGAAAGTATCTTAAAACAAAAACACCTCAATTGTCTAATTATGAGGTGTTTTTGTTTTATAGAATTTCTATAACTACCGGGTGTTATTGCTCGGGCTCCTCTTCTTCTTCTCCGAATCGAGCGCTGTCGAGCCCTTCTTCTTCCTCGTCCTCGTCATCATCGTCTTCCTTATCGTCAAGATCATCACCAAGATCGAGATCCATAACGAGAGGGGATTCTGTCATCACGAATTCGCTCAACATAATAATCCAATATATAAACGACCTTTGATGTGAAAAATTATATACCCAAAAATAAAACGGTTCTTGGGAAGTATAGGAAAGTATTTTTTTTTGTCAAATCTATGAAGGAGGCGGGGTTCTTCCCGCAATTAAGGCCACCGCAAGCGCGTCAGTCGCGTCATCAATAAGGTTCAAATCGGGTCTCTTGAGGATTAATTTCACCATCTTGGCGACTGCCCGCTTGTCCGCAAACCCATATCCCGTTACTCCCGCCTTGATCTCGTTCGGAGTATATTCTTTTATTTCAAGCCCTTTCCCAACCGCAACGCCGAGGATAACTCCTCTTGCTTCGGCAACCTCAAGTCCGGTTTTTTGGTTGCGCACGAAATAAAGTTTTTCAATGGCGAGGATTGCCGGCTGGAAACGGTCTATGAGCTCAGAAAATCGATCCCTCGCCTCAAGAAGAGCATCCCTCCTTCCTTTTTCCGTAATCCGCAAAATCCCTGCCTCAAGAAAAAGAGCTTCTTTTTTTTGTATTTGTATCACGCCGTAACCTATGCGACGCGAACCCGGATCTATGCCAAGGATAATCATTGGGTATGTACCCTCTTAAAAAACATTAGTTACAATATTGCATTCACAAAAATTTTTTGGACGTCCTCGCGCTCCTCAAGGCTGTTTATAAGTTTTTTAAGATCTTCTTTTTGTGCCGATTGGATCTCCTCTGGAAATCGAGGTTGCCATATCTGCTCCTCTTTTTCATTGCTCATCCGAATAAATACCCATTGGACACTTCCGTTTTCCGCCCATTTCGCATCATGGTCGTGAAAAATTTTTTTTATTTCGGCTACAGTTCGATTCCTATTGTCGGTTACCGCTTCAATTAAAATCGCGGTGCCGTTTTTGTCGTATGCCTCAATAAGAAGCTCATCAAGAGATTCTCCCGGAATAGAGGCTTTTTTAACCGCTCGTTCGATGTTCTCGTGGGGAACACTGTAATCTTTCGCCTTGGTGATAGCCGTGCGAAGCCTTGGGTTATACTTTGGATCCGATTCTTCTTTTGCGGCGGCAGTGATGGCGCGAAGGAGTTTGGTAAAAAGTTTTCCGCGCCGTTTATCAGTAACTCCCTTTTGATGTTTAATTTGCGTCCACTTGTTGTGCCCCGACATTTCCTCTTTATCTATGTTCGCAAGACAGGCATAAGGATATAAAAATATGATGCGTCGCCGGGAGACTTAAGAAGCGCGGGTTTATTGTCTTCGTTGAGTCTGAAAGAAACATCTTCAGTCTTCAACGCCTTAAGCCCGTCAATAAGATAACGCCAATTAAAACCAACTTCCTTAACCTCTCCTTGAACTTTCGCGGAAAGCATATACCGATTTTCCCCGGCTGTCTGGCTCATTGAAAAGATTTCAATCGCTTTTTTGCTTTCGTGGGTTTTTATCTTCACCTCATTTACTTGACTCCCGAAAACTCCCGCGAGTTTTAATGCATTTATAAACTCCTGCCGATTTAAAATAATCTCCGAAGCGAACTTCTTGGGGATAATAGGGAGATAATCAGGGAAAGTTCCTTCGGTAAGGCGAGAAATACACTCCCATTGATCCGTCTTAAAAAGAATTTGATGTTCATCCCTGTAAATAGAAACCTCCTCTTCGTCTTTTAGGATCCTCGCTATCTCTTGCGCTGTTTTTAGGGGAATAAGGACACGAAATGACTCTCCTTCTTTTGATTTAAATCGTGTATTCCCTATGGTTTTTTCCGCTAACCTAAAGCTATCCGTTGCAACTATTTTTATGGCATCAAGTGAAAAATCAAAGAGTATGCTGTTTAATTCCGGGCGAAGATCATTTATTTGAGAAGCGGTAATTACTTGGGATAATGCCTCTTTTAGTATCTCCGATGAAAGCACGAATGACTCCAACTCATTTTTAATTTTAGGTATTAAAGGAAAATCCTCCGGCGGTAATCCTTGAATAGTTGCCTCGTAATTATCAGTAATAATATGAAGCCCATTGTTCTTTTTCTCTAAGTTTAATCGCTCGCTTTGTAGATTATTAATAACACTCGAGAGAAGAGCTACGGGAACTGCAGTTTTCCCCTCCTCGATAATTTTTCCATTAAG
Organism: uncultured Candidatus Saccharibacteria bacterium; assembly: GCA_964361095.1. Taxonomy (GTDB): domain Bacteria; phylum Patescibacteriota; class Minisyncoccia; order UBA6257; family 2-01-FULL-56-20; genus CAYHZA01. Next base: position 23,360 of record CAYHZA010000002.1, read on the forward strand.
AATAAAACTAAGTCCTAATTCGAGGTTGGTGGTTGTAATTTTTATTTTATTTGAAGTTGTTTCAAGAAGAAGATTACGAAGAATAGGTAAATTTAAATTTTCTATACTTCCTCCTTGCACAACCGCAATACCGTCTTTTAAGTTACTCTTAACTATTATTAATTTCATAAGAATAATAAATTATTATTATAGTTATATACTGAATTTTGTGGATAAGTTATTTTTTTATTTATAGAGAGCAGAAAAAAATAAATAAAACTTGTGGAAAAGTGATTCATTAAATGAGAATTTAATTTTTATACAATAAGTCTTTAATAAGGATCACTTTTTGATTTAATGAGGAATTATTATTTATTTCATGGTTAATCTTCTCATATGAATGAATCGCAGTGGTATGGTCTCTCCCGAGCTTTTCCCCAATATATGGGTAGGACATATTCAAGATATCCCGAAGAAGATACATTGCGATCTGTCGCGGCTCTACCACTTCTTTCTTCCGGCAGCGTCCCGTTAGATCTTCGACGTGGATATTAAAGAATTCAGCAACCGCTTTTAAGACTTGGACATCATTGATGTGTCGAGAAAAGGTTTGAACCGATTTTTCGACGATTTCAAGCGCCGCCTTCTCGGTTATCTCGGTTTGTTTTCTGTCTTGATAAAATAGGATTTTATTAAGCACTCCCTCGAGCTCCCGAATATTTTTTTTCACCCTACGGGCGAGAAGGTCAACAACAGCGTCGTTTAATTGGTGGTTAGATTCTTGGAGTTTTGTTTTAATAATAGCGAGGCGGGCTTCGTACTCGGGATAACTGATATCGGCTATCAATCCACCCTCAAAACGCGAACGCAAGCGTTCTTCTAAGGTAGGAATCGACTGCGGGGGCCTGTCCGATGATATGATAATTTGTTTATTATTCTCATATAACGCGTTGAATGTATGAAAAAACTCCTCTTCTGTTTTCTCCTTTCCTCCAATAAATTGGATGTCGTCAATAATAAGGACATCCACGTCACGGTACTTCTTTTTAATATCCTCCATTCGCTTATTGCGGATAGCCCACACGACGTCGCTGGTGAATTTTTCGGAAGAAACGTATTTGGGGCGGATCTTGTTCTGATAAAGGGCTTTAATCTCGTTCCCGATCGCCTGTATAAGGTGGGTTTTCCCTAACCCCACCCCTCCGTAGATAAAGAAAGGGTTATATTTTGTTCCAACATCTTTTATAACGGCTCCGGCCGCGGCGTACGCAAGCTCGTTAAATGAGCCCACAATAAACGAATCAAGCGTGTAACGAGGGTTAAGACCCGTTTCTGGGTCTGTTTTAAGGTCGAATCCGATCCTATTTTCAAATTTACCCGCCTCTTCTTGAGCGCCAATCTTTGACGGTGTTTGGTTAAATATCTGCCCGTCAACGACAAACTCTATTTTTCTTGCCGAAGAATCAATGGTTCGTATGACTCCAAGGATATTCTTCTGATATTTGTTTTCAACCCATTCTTTCGCAAAGTTACTCGGGAGAGCGATATAAAGAGTTCCGTCTTTTTTATCAACAAGTCGGCTATTCTTCAACCATGTCGCAAAGTTTGCCCGTGAAATTTGGATCTCCATCTCATTTAATGCTTGTTGCCAAAGTTCACGGAGTTCCATGGGATTCATTCTATGCCCAATTAGAGTTTCGTCAAAGGAAAGACAAGCGCATTTTTGTGGATTAGTTGTTCATAACTTTTTTAAGAAGGTTTCATGGTTTGCTTCGTGGGTAAACTGTGATAGAATTCAAAAAATGTCCAGGACATATCAACCAAAGAAGCGCAAGAGGGCGAGATCGCATGGATTTAGATCCAGAATGCGTTCTCCCGGCGGAAAAAAAGTGCTTTCGCGCCGCCGCTTAAAGAAACGCAAACGTCTTGCGCTCTAAAAAATGCTTCCGCGATCAAAGCGGCTCCCTAAAGAAGAGTTTTCGCACCTCCGTCGCGTAAAAGTTCTTTTATCTACAAGGAAATCGGAGCATGCGCCATATTTTTTAATAAAATATAAAACAAACGGACGGATTTATAATCGTTTTGCCGTTATTGTAGGCACCAATGTCGATAAAAGATCGACTCGGCGGCATTTATGGAAACGGCGGTTTCTTGCCCGCCTTCGTATGTGGCCGGATAATGGAAAAGATTTTTTAATTGTTACGCATCCCGCAATTACAACACTTGGTGCCGCGGACCTCGCGCAAATGCTCTCCTCACTGGGAAAAGAACTGTTTTCCAAATAACACCCCTCAAGGTATTATCCCATGTCAGCAATTTACACCACAGTCATTTATCAGCCGATTTTAAATCTCCTGATATTTTTCTATCAAACAATAGCCTTTAATGACTTAGGAGTAGCAATTATTTTGGTGACGCTTGTCGTGCGACTTATTCTTTTCCCGATTTTTCAGAAAAGCGTTCGACATCAAACCGTAATGCAACGGTTGAATCCGGAGATAAAGAAGATCCAGGATCAGCACAAAAACGATCGCCAAAAACAAGGAGAGGCGATGATCGCTCTTTATAAAGAACACAAGATCAATCCCTTCTCCGGCATTTTTCTCCTTTTGGTTCAGCTGCCGATTCTTTTTGCTCTTTTTCAGATTTTTAACAATATTTTAGATCCGAACGCGTTCGATCTTGTCTACTCCTTTATTAGTGCGCCGCAAAACTTTCAGACGCATTTTTTCGGCACAGACTTGATTCCTCTCGAAAAAAGCAATATCATAATAGCTGGTTTAGCGGCGATTGCGCAGTATTTCCAAGCATATTTTTCCCTCGCGAAGACGAAGCCGGGTGAGGCAAAAACGACTGCGGAGCAGGTTGGGCGGCAAATGGTCTATATAATGCCCGCGATTACCTTCGCTTTTCTTTTTACGTTGCCGGCAGCCATAGGGCTATACTGGATCGTCACCTCTCTTTTCTCCGTGGTACAGCAAAAAATAGTAAACAAAGAATTCACTCATGATAAACTGGGAAACATTCGCAAAGGCAATGATGGAGACGGCCGGGTTTAACGACTGGAGCGTTGAAGTTGACGAAGAACACAAACACGGCACGATATTTATTCACGACAATCCGGTGCTTATTAAGGAAAATTTACCGGCATTGGTTGAAAGTCTTAACTATCTTGTGCAGTTGGTCGCGAAGAAAAACGATCAACCTCCGATTTTTTTTGACGTTAACAACTATCGGCGCGAAAGAGAGAATTTAATCACGGAACTTGCGCGGGCGGCCGCAAGAAAAGTACTCGCAACAAAACAAGAAATTTCTCTGCCGGCAATGAACTCTTATGAACGGCGCATTGTGCATGTGGAGCTCGCAACGCACCCGGAGGTGGTGACGGAGAGCTTGGGCATCGGTAAGGAGCGTTGCGTGGTAATCAAGCTTGTAAGTGAAAGAGAAAAAATAGCAGATTAAAAACCCGATTCAAAGATCGGGTTTTTTGTTTGATTAGTGAGCTAAGTGTTAAAAAATATCACGGAGTATCGCGTAGAGTTTTTGATCGAGGCGATTTACGAAATAGAGACGACTCCCGAAAATTTTAAGCTTCGAAGCGTCGAGGCTTTGTCCTGTTCCGCCAAAGAGGAGAGAAGTTGTTCCATCGGTAAGGTTTACGCCGTAAAAATCATCCGCGGTAAAGAGAGCGTTTTTTAAGTAATCATCGGGAAGCGTTGAGGAGAGAAAATATTGACGGTCCTGGGGAATCGCGCAATACAACACCTCTATTTTTATGGCCACGGGCGGTTTTTTTACGGTTGATGTTACGCTCTGTGTTGATGTTGTGTTTTGGGAAGGAGTTTTTGTCTCATTGACGAATAAACACTTCGAGGGAAGCGTAGAGAGTGTAATTTGTCGCAATGAGGCACCGGTTTTGTCGACAAGTTTTAGCTCCCCGCCGCTTCGAAGGGCGGCGTTGAACGCCAGGCCCCGCGTCCCCGAAGAATTCCAAGCTGTTTCAAGCCCTCGCTGGTCCACGAGAAGAGGAGAAAAGGTTTTATTCTTTATATCGTACGTCCAAAGCGAGCTTTGGGTTGCGGCGCTGCTTTTTTCGGCGAGAAGGATCTGATTCGGGGCGATCCATCGTGGAACGAGGTCAAAGGCGCGAAGACTAAAAAGCTCCCTGGGCTTTGCCTTTGCGTTCCCAAGGTCAAGCGTTTCAAGCGTCGTTTTGGTGCCTCTTGCGGCCACGTAGACGATTTCTTTCGTGTGGGGTGACCAGGAGGGCTCTAAGATGGTCGGATCGAGCGGGCGCCACGTCTTTGAGGCAACATCAAAGACGCTTTGTTGGGGTGATATGCGGTTGCCGAAAAGAACAAGGATTTTTGATCCATCATAAGAAAAAGATGCTCCAAAAAGATCGGCGATGGGTGTTTCGCTCAATATAGTTTCCTGCCCTTTGTCGTTAATTTTCACGATACGGCCATCGGGTTGCATAATAACGATGTTTTGAGCCGAGTCGACGACATAATCCATAACGGAATTTTGAGCGACCAGCCCGAATTTTTGCTCGGCGAGAAGTACCGGCTGGGGAGTTGTTTTGGGAGGTTGTGTTCCTTGTCCTCCTTGCGGCGGAGGAGGCGGATTTCCTCCTCCCGGAAAGTCGCCAGAAGTTCCCGAGTCCGGAGGGTTGTTTATGCCGCCATTTTCTCCCGTATCGCCTCCTTTGAATCGTAAAAGATAACCGGCAATGACGATTGCGGCGACGATGCCAAGGATAAGGAGTGCATAAAGAAGACGTTTCATAGATATATTATTTTTATAGGCACGACGGAGCGTTTACGCCACATTCGTTTACTGAAACACAAGGAGTGGGCACGCTAGGGTCGGAAGGATCTGGTTCCCCAATTTTTTTATATGGCTTTGATTGTCCAAAGGGACAGCCGCCGGCCTCCGGTGGAGGACCAATTTTGTCTAATGGCGCGAGGCGGAGCGTGGTGAGGTCCGGATTTATTGTTTGGAGAATAATAAATGAGCCGGCAAGGAGAAGAAGTCCCAGGAGCGCGTCGGTAATCCATTGCTTGGCGTCGCTTTGTTGGGTTGGGTTTCCCGCGGAGATGGTATATTTAATCGCGCCGTAGACGATGGCGCCAAATGCCAAGAGCCCCGCTATCATGAGGGCAAAATTATAGAGGTTTGCGACGATGCCCACGGGATCATTCGGATACTTACCGGGAATTTGCGTATTAATGGTGATGTCCGCGGCGTATACGGCGGAAACAAAGAATCCGGACGCGGCTACGAAAAAAAGCATAATAATAAGAAGACGCTTCATGGGCGGGCGGTAAATAATTTTAAGAGGCGAGACGCCGACTCCAGTATGTTTTGAGGATTTTTAATCGTAAGTTTCACCTCGAGGCTTTGTTGTCCGGAGGTCCCGTCGATGTTCACATCAAGGACGCTCGGGTTTTCGAGGGTCGCGGGTTTTTGGCCATTCACGTTCCACGAGTAGGATAGCTCGGTCGGATTTTGGATGTTGAAAAAATAAGGATATCCGGTAACTCTCACGCGTGATCCCCCGAATGTTGCTCCCGGAAATCGGTTCTCGATTACCGCCTCGGGGTCCGCGACGGGAATTTCTATGGTTTTTAAAACAATGATGCTTTGGTCGCGAAAGTTGTTAATGCGCGCGCGTAAGTTGTGCGCTCCGCCACCAAGGTCCTTGGCTTGAAACGTTACCGTTTGAAGACCGATGCCGTTTCCAATAAGTTCGCGGTCGAGTTGCCAGGTGATTGTTTCCTGCGAGAGATCAATAAGCCTTCCGTTTTCGACAAGCTCAAGCGCGGCGACAAGAGAAGATCCCGCGGACGGAAGAGCTTTCCCTGTGTAGTAGGGAGGAACATAGCTTTGCGCCCGCCAGGTAATCAAAAATTCTGGCGTCGCCGCTCGAAGAATGGCGTGTGGATTTACGAGGAACGCGACTATTCCAAAAATGAGCACTCCTAATATTTTTTTTCGCATAGAGGCGTTATTACGGGCGTAAATTTACTTCGTTTCCCCTTATTATAACACGTTCGGACTTCGGCGATTGATTTTCTAACACATCATCGGGTTTTCCGGGGAAGTCTTCGAACGATTCTTTATAAAGCTTCTCAAGCGGTTCAGGCTGGAGACCAAAGGATTCTTCGGAAATCTCCGGCTTTGTTCTTTTCCCCGATGTGTCCGACACTCCTCCTTTCGATTTTTCCTTGTCGCCCCGCTGTTCTCCTTGCGGTGTTCCCGGAGAAGGTCCTCCCGTGGAGGTCTTACTCTGGGCGCCGCTTTCTTCTGTAGACTTTGCAAGATCAGAAGTTTTGCTGAGGCTTGTGATGCTCGAAGCGATCGAAGCGGCGGTAGCGAGCGCGGGGGTGTTTGCGATAAAAATCGTAATCGCGAGCGTGATCGTTTGGGCGAAGGGCACCACGGTGTCTACAATGCTTCCCACAAAAAACCAGAGGCCGCGTTCGCCCTTAAAAAAAAGAACGGTTTGGATTATTCCCCACACAAGGAGGCTGAATATTTTTGCCCCGATCCATACAACTTGTCCCACAACGGGGATACCGAAGATAAGGTCGGCGGCAAGATCTCCGATGTCGCTTATGCCCGTGAGCATAAGCAGAATGATCGCGAGGGGCAGTTCGAATTTTTTTTCCGCCTCGTCCATGTACTCTAACTAAGAGGATGTTCCCTTTCCCTTCTCTTCGAGAAGCTGTTTTGGATTAGTGGTGATGAGCTGGTCTTCGAAATATGAAGGAATGATTTGGATCGCTACGTGCTTCTTCCCCGCGAAGAAGAGCCCCGTGCCTACTTCGGCGCTTAAGAGCATATTTTTTTCGGTTTCCGTGAGATCAAATGCTTTGGAAACAATATCAATCGTCGCCGGCGCTTGCTTTAAGAGTATCTGTATCGAGGAGTTGGTAATAATGGGACGCCCGTAGGGAGAGCGAAGGAAGTCTTCAACGTCTTGGGTAATCGTCGAAACACCGAGATAATATTTCCGAGCGCGTTTTACGAGACCGAAGAGAAATGTGGCGCTTGATTCATATTTCATCATCCACCACGCTTCATCAACAAAGAGAAGGCGTCTCTTGAGGTTCGCGCGGATCAGATTCCAGATGAAATTTAAAACAATATACATTGCGATCGGGCGGAGTTCGTCTTCAAGATCCCTGATCGAGAAGACGATGAGGCGGTTCGAGATATCGATATTGGTCGGTTCGTTAAGGAATCCGGAAAAACTTCCTTTAGTAAATTTATAGAGTCGCTCGGCGAGGCTTCGTCCACCGTCGAGATTTCTCAGCACTGTTTCAAGATCCTCAAGGAGCGGGGGCTGGGCGTGTGAAAAGTCTTCACCGGCGACGATTTCGCGCGACGCGTAGGTTTCGGTGATTGCTCGGTCAAGAAGCGCGTCTTCTTCGACCGAAATTTGCCCGCCGAACATGAGCTTCAGGAGCCCTGCGATATTTACGATATGCGAGCGGAGAACATCGGAGGGGTTTTCGCCTTCGGGAATAATGGGAATGTCGAAGGGGTTAATGTGCTCTTTTGACGAGAGAGATATATTGAAAAAACTGCCGCCGAATCCTTCCGCGAGGCGCTGATATTCATTTTCCGGATCGATTACGATAATATCCGTTCCCATCATGAGATAGCGGATGATTTCGAGTTTTGTCGTGTAGGATTTTCCCGAACCGGACTTTGCGAAGATAACTTGATTCGCGTTTTCCAGCGAGAAGCGATCAAATATGACGAGGCTGTTGTCGTGTTGATTAATGCCGTACATAATACCCTGATCGGAAGTAAGATCTTCCGAAACAAAGGGGAAGAACGAAGAAAGTGGAGCAGAGTTCATGGGTGACGTTACTTCCACTTGGTCGCTTGCGACCGGAAGGACGGTAGAAAGCCCTTCGAGTTGTTGAAAGAGAGCCGGCTTCAAATATACGAGCTTTGCCTCCATAAGGGAGTTTATTTTACCCTCGAGTTTTGTAAGTTCTTCTTCGTTATCGGCGTAGATAGCTACGTAAACGCCCACACTGAACAGTTTTTCCTGCGATTGTTGAAGGGAATCGCGAAGACTTTCCACGTCGCGAAGCGCGGTTTCAAGCACGGGGTCGCGCACCATGCCTTTTTCTTGCTGATCGTTGATTTGGGATTCGAGCTGCGCGGTTTTTTTGCGAAGCTTTTTCAGGGCAAGTCCGGTATCGACCGGATTTACGAATATGGAAACATCAAAAAGATTCGGAAGATTGATAAGCGGCTCAAACCATCCGGTCGCGAGGTAACGTGGGTAAGAAAGAATAAAAAGGGTCTTTACGACTTTGTCGCCGATGCGCAGAAAATTGGACAGTATCTCCACTCCGGCAGGCGCGATTATTTTTTTTATGTCTTTAAATTGGTCGTCCATGATCTATTCTTCCTTTTTGGGGTGTTCCTTGGGAAGATTAATATTTTCGCGCTCGGTCGTCTCGGGGTTGTAAAAATTATAAAAAAGTTCGATTAAAGCGTCGTTCGCAAGAGTCGCGACTTCAAGACCGATTGCTCGGAGTCCGTCGGTGACTCTCGAAACTCGCTGGTCAAGCTGGGAAAGATTTTCCCGAAACGTTGCCGTTATCTGTTCTTTCGCGGCGGTTTGTTGCGCGGGAGTTCTTTTGTTAAAGAAGGGTAAAAACTTGGTGAACGTATCTTTTTGAGGAAGATTGACCGGGCTAAAGGGCACGACCACAAAAAAAGTCTTCGACATAATCGGGTTATCTTTCACGAACGAGGCGATAAACTGGCGGTACTCGGCAATTTGGCTCTGCAGGAGCCCCGAAGTTTCTTGGGCTTCGCGCGCCTCAAGACTCCCGAGATATTTTTCAATATTGATTTTTCGTGAATGGATGACGATTTGGATCGGAAAATCCAGCCCGTTTAAAAAATTTTGATACGCGAAGCCGATAATATTCTGTTCCTCCTCCGACTTCAGGGAAAAATTCACGCCACCCACCATAAGAATTTTCACAAGTCGTCCGCCGTTTAAGACGACGGTGTCTTCTTTGACCTCGTCGATTGCTATGAGGTCCTGTGTGTTCGCGAGATTATTTGGCATGGTTTGAATTCTCGTTTTTAGTGTATCACAAAAAAGATTATTTATCGGTAGTCAACGCGGCGCGCAATTTCACGATCGCCGCTTAAGCGGCGCATAATTTGGTAGCGCCCCTTCGTGTCCCCCAAGTCCTTTTTTTGCTTTGAGCCGGTGAGAAGGGATTGCCACGTGCTTTTAAGGGCAAGACCCGAGGCAATGCTTTCCATAAATCCGCCGCTATCTTTGGATTGCATCACTTCCTCTTTTTTTACGGTAGGATTTTCGGAGCGCCAAACATATTTTTGCGGCCGCCAATAAAACGAGATAACGGAGGTGAGGACATTCATAAACGGCCTGCCGTTAATTTTAAGGAACGCGAAGGCGAGGGCGCCGCCGACGACGAAGATGGACAAAATAAACCAGAGCCATGTTTGCACGAAAAAATAAAGAAAAAAACTTACTCCCGCGCCGATCGCAACATAGATGAACTGCCGTATGGAGAACGGTCCTACGATCTTGTCTTCGGTCTCGATAAATTGAGGAACTTGAAACTGCATAATAGTAGTACCTTAGTAAGTATACCGAGAAACCCCGCGCTCTTAAAGCGGATTCGCGAGATTGTGGGTTTCTCTTTTGTTTTTCGCGCGCGACTAAGACCCGGAAATTCTCTTAAGGTTATTGAGGTCAATCACTTCGCCGTGTTTAGGGGGAATTGGCGGTGGTTGGCTTGGGGGGGCATACATATTTGATGGTGTTGGAGGTTTTATCTCAAGAAGAGAGGGCGTTGGTTTTGGAAGTGATGGAGGTGTTACCTCGGGTGGAGTCGGGGGTTTTGGTGGGGTTGGAGGCGCGAGAAGTTCTCGCTCTAAAACCATAGAGGGGTTGGCGTTCGGCGTTATGGAAGGAGTGGGAGGCGGAGAAGAAGGCCAGCTTTTTGAAGTTTCGAAAGAAGCCGGTCTCGGCAGAGGTTTTATCTCGCCAAAAGTTGGAGGGGGATTTTTTAATGGCTCATGGGGTCTCGGAGCTACCGGTGCGAAAGGAGCTTCGGGAGTGGGAGTTTTAAACTGCGTGTAGTGAATAACACGTGATGTTTGTGTCGGCACAGTGGGAGTTGTTTTTGGATTTGGCTCGGGAGTTTTTAAGGAAGAAGGGTCTTGGGAAGCCGCGTTCGGCGTTCCAAGTTCGAGTTGTGCCGGGCGCATTGGCGGGGCGGCATTTTTTGTTTCTTGTATATTCTTCTCCACTTTTGGCAGTATTCCTCCTAGGGATTGAATTGGTTCCAGATTTGATTCTTGGTGGATTAAAAATGGCGCCGGTTTTTGAACGGCCACATTTCCTTCAGATAAGGATTTAGAAGGTCCTGGCGGGAGCGCGACCGGAGGCATTGTTGCGTCGCTTGGCTTAGAAGACGAGGGAGGAAGAGTTTTTGGTCCCACGGCCTGAAGAGAATCGAGCTTCACTACGGTTTCAAAGGGCGACGGAGTCAGGCGTTTTATGTCGGGCGTGATTTTCGCGGGCGGCTTATCCATACCCGGAGGAGCATAGATCTTATCAATCGCCGGTTTCCACGGCGCCAAAAGTTTTTTTTCGATCTCTTGCCACAGGTCACGCGCGGCTTCGAGCGCAATATTCAAGCTCGTACTTATTTCGCGCGCGGCATCTTCGAAATGGAGAAATCCCATAATGACGTCGCCCGCGACGATGTTTATAAGATACAATTTTTCTTCGGGAATGTGTTTTAGCTCGGCGGAGTGCGCGACAATCGCCTCGCTTTTTTCCGAGAGCAGCAAATCCTGTAGCTCCTGCGGCATGCTTATAAACCGGTTATACGCTTGAGTGCGTGAGATTTTGAGCATTGATTAGGTTTTCTTTGTTTCTCCTCCCGCCGGTGTTCCGCTCGCGCCGCTTTCGGGATTGAATTCGGCAAATCCAGTAAGGCGACTCGAGAGACCACTCTTTACCGCTTTGCCGAAGCGCGGATCTTTTTCAAGAAGATGTTCTATAAGGAGCTCTATTTCTTTGTCGTTCAAATCTTTCGTGAGATCAAGTGATTGCTTAACTTTTATCGGTTTTCCATCGGGCATTTTTGCCAAGGCATCCACTTCTATTTCTATATTATCGCCAAGCTTTTCCCGAAGGATAGCTTTGGTAAAGTTTTTATGGTCTTCGGGCTTTAGTTTTGGTGCTATGCGAGGGATAGCTTCGGGATGTATTTTCGCAACCATTCTAATTTTGTCTTTCTGGATCTGTTCGAAGACTTCTCTGCCGAGACCAAGGTAGGGGCGCTTTTCATCGTAGGGCTTAAAGATCTCCGGAGGAATTTTTTTAAGGTCTTCGGTGGTGTACCGCGTGTCGAGCCATTCGCTTTCTTCTTTGAAAACCTCATCAGCTGTTTTGGTGTCCTTTTTTCCATTCGGATCGACGTAGCCCATTTTTTGGCTTCCTCCTCCCTTTTTTTGAATCAGCGAGCCTGCTGCAAGCATATTGCCGGTTGCGCCCACCGCCTTTTGGAGTTCGCCGTGCAGATTCCCCTTGCCGTAACGTTCGAACGCATCCTTGTCTTGGAGATCGGCGCCCATGGGCAATGTGTGAGCCTTTCCTTTTTTTGAAAACTCTTCCATGACCGCGAGACGCGCATCAAAGGGCAGGGTCTTGAAGTTATCGCGCTTCTGGTCTTCGGTCATGCCCTTAATGCGATCTTTGGCGCGCTCTATTGTTTTCTCACCTGTTTGCGTGCTCAAAGCGTCAAGTCCGCGTCCGGCATAGCGTGCCGCCGCGCCCGTGAGAGCGGTAACGCCAAGACCCCGTGCGATTCGGCTTCCCCAGCCGGTGCCTTGTGCCCCAACGCCCTGGGCATTTTGAAGAGCGGATGTAGCTTTTTGCCCGCCCGCCGCGTTGAACGCCCTGTTTGCTGTTCTCATGCCCGCTCTGCCGGCGTAGCCACCCACCATTGTTCCTAATCCCTTCGCGGCGTCGAATGCCCCCTTTGCGCCGACAAGCGAGAGCTTGTGTGCTGCAAAGAGGCCGCCAAGCATGAGCCCCAAGACAACCGTCATCTGGAGAAGGTTGCCGATGACTCCACTAAAGGCGGCGCCGAAGAACTCCTTAATGCCGTCCCAAATGCCGCCGCTTTGCGCCGAGGCGACGCTGAAGTCTCCTAACGTTCCACGGCTCATATTTTCACTTGTTTTTACCGCGAGCCAGAGAAAGAACACAACCATAGGGGCAAAGAACGCCTGTTTTAAAAAAGAGCTCCACCACTTGTCCCACGTGCTTCCCTTGAGGTAGGGGAATATCCAGCCGAGCCAGGCGAAGGGCATAAGAACAAGAAGGAGGGCAATCGTTACGTAGCGGACAACGAGCATAACAATAAAGGCGCCCAGGGTAATCACCACAAAAAGAAGAGAAAGTACGACGAAGACAATAGAGGTAACAACCGTAAGCATTTGAGCAATAGCTGATCCGCTTGCTCCGGTAGCAAAACTGCCCTCGAGACCGTCTAGCGTAGCTTTGTCTACCGCATTGTCGTTTACGCTATTGAATCCAAACACGCTTCGCTGTGGGTTGAATGCGCCGGCAAGGGAGCTTGCGAAGTTGCTGTAACTGCTGTTTGTTCCGGCGGGATTAACGCTATCCAAGAAATAAACGGTTAAGCGGTCGGGAAAACTTAGAATTGATCCGGCGATCACCAAACTGAAATTTACGAGAAGTGCCGCGACAATAAGTTTCCAAAGTGTTTGTTTTAGGCCGTAGGTTTGGCTTCTGAGTATCGTCATAATAGCGATGACGACGATGCCGAGAACGAATCCAAGGTTTGCGATCGAGAGCGTCACCGGAAAACCACTTTGCACGGCTGGAGAGTTCACGATCTGCATATTAATACTTAAGATGATCTCAATAAACCACGCCTCAATCGCGATGCCGATGCCAAAGATGACGCTTATAATCCACGAGATGCCAAAAGCAATTTTACCGATGACAGTGAAGAGAATATCTCCAAAAAGAAACCCCAAAACCCCTTCCGCCCGAGCTGGTTGTGGGGTTACAAGAAAAAGCAAAGTTGCTAATCCGATAAAGGGAGCGAGTTTTTTAAGATTTTTTTTCACCGTTTTTTATCAGTAACAGGTTGCGATACATTCTTTATAGAGCGGATCAATCGGCGAAAGCGAAGAACACTCGGGGTCACCGTTTGCGGTGCAGATTTCAGGTGGAGTTGATGTTGAATTTGATGGCTTCGGTTTCTTTGGGGGTGGAGGATCGCCGATGTTTAGAGAATTTTGACATTCATCATACGAAGCTCCCTTAAGACCGTCACAGGGATCATAGTTAGAGTTTTTTCCGGGTTGGGTGCGTTTATTGTTGCTATTTGAAGTGCCCGTAAGGCCTCCCTTTGAGGTAATCATTTTGTTTAAGAACGAATCAACGAGTGCCGCGACCAAGGCTTCGAGATCTTGAACGTTTACAATCTGGTCAAGCGGCGAGTCGGCGACGGCTTTTTTGGTAACATCGGCCACAAGGCCTCCGGGGGTTGTTGCCTCCCACTCGTCACAACGGGCCGGAGTTGTCGTGTACGTCAGTCCTCCCGCGCCGTTGTTTAAATCGGGATCCCAATCGGAGGCAACGCGCTGTTCGGGAACTTCGCGCACGCAGATTTTTGGAGAAAGATATCCCCTGCTTGCCTTGGCGTCGGAGTCGGCGGCTTCGCGCGCCTTGGCTGCTTCTATGGTTACTATGTCGCTTACTTGAACGATGCCACCGAAGAGGTTATTCTCTGGACGGAGCGCAGTGGTATAACCTATCCAGTCTCCCGCGCGGAAGTCGTTGTAAAAATCGGTAACATTCGCGACTACTTTATCGAGCGTACAGCTCACCTGATTAGATGGAACATTTTTTATCGGCAGAATGGCGGCGCGTATCAGGGGACTAAACGACGTACAGAGTTGCGGATAAATTTGTTGGATAAGCGAGCCGGCGGCTTGATCTGCGGTGTCCTCAAGGAATTCTTTCCAGTTGGTCACAAACTGCGGTTTTCCGCCTCCCTGCACCCACTTGATAATCTGTTGGACGAGGCGGTGGATAATCTGATTTTTAAGAATTTCTGTGGCAAGTTTTCGTGCAAACTCTTTGAATTTTTGTTTTAAGGTCTTGCTTGTATTTCCTGTTTCTTTAGCGTAGAATTCCGTGCACTTCTCTCCGTTGCAGTCAGTGGGCACTACGTTTTGTGCCGCCCCGCTACTGCTTGTTTCTTCGCCGCCGCCGTCGCCACTTAGATCAGCCGCTGTTGCTGTTTTCGCACTAAAGAAATTTTTTAAAAATGAAAGTGGTGACCAAAACGATTTTTTTAAGATCGCGGCTTTTTCTATCTGTCGGATATTTTTGGACTCATTCAAGAAATTTTCAAAATCATAGTCTATGATTTGATCGGCAACGTTTTCGACGAGCAGGGTTTTGACCGGATCGTTTTGGTAATTTCCAAGAACCTCAAAAATATTCTGCTGATTGATAAGCGAGACGAGAAGTTTTTTGTGAAATTCGGTGAGCGGCTTTGGAACGGATAAATTTTTTAACTGTTGGGTCGCCTCGTCAAAAATAAGCCCAATGGCAAGGAGCATCCCCTCGCTCGGCTCCTGATTCTCCAGCCCTTTATAACGGGGACCGCTTACGGTATTCGCGAGGATTGTGTTTGTAACTTTAAAGTAGGCGGTAATATCCTCCGGTGTGTAATTTGCCTTTATTTTCACCTCCTCGTCTTTAAGCACGCCCTGAAAGTCTTTTGCGTCCACATCCGCCGCGTTCTGATTTAAGAGGGTTTCTAAGGTGGCGCCATTAGGGGGGAGAACAGATTGTTGCCCCCTGAGTATTTGGGGCCCCGTGGGATTTGCCGCGACCAACTCTCTCGCGAGGCCGCGGATAAGATTTTCGGTAAGGTTTGAGGAGTTCGAAGGAAGGAGAAGATCGTTCTCGATAGGATTTTTTTGAGAAAAAAGAGGATCTTCTTGTGCTAGATTTGCGAATGCGTTTTCTTTGATCAAAGCGCTATCTTCTGAATTTTTTTTCGATGCGACATCAGCGGGCGAGGAGAGCGTATTGCTGAATGTCGAAAAAAACAAGACACTCGAAGTGGTTACCACCGACAAAAGCAAAAAAGCCGTAATCAGTTTTTTGAGATCCGGGGAGTTCATAAAAGTGAATGATGATTCACTTTCTATAGTATATAGCTATTCAACGCGTAAAGTTATCCCCAAGAGGTTGATTTTTGACTTCCTTTATTTTTGAGCGCGCTTCGGAGATTGTTTTTGGAAAAAGACGGAAGACAAAAGAAAATTATTCAGTAAAAAGCTCGGCAAGCCCAAGGATAAGCTCGGGAGAAAGCTCTTGCGGGCGCGCCGTAGGAGCAATATGTAACGTTTGCAGTTTTTCTAATATGGCATCGCGGGGATTCTTTTCCGCTCCCCCCATAATTTTGTAGGCATCAAGGAGATTGTTCGTGATAGTTTTTCTCGGTTGCTGGAAAAGAATTTTTACAAGGCGAAAATAATCTTCGTAATATGACTCACGAAGCGAATGTCCTGTTTTCGTGGTAAGCACGATAACCGCCGAATCTACCTTTGGCACCGGCTTGAATTCATTTCTGGAGACGGCGCGAGCGATCGTCGGTTCTGCCCAAAGTTGTACGCTCGCGGAGAGCCTTGTGGCGCGCGGTGGTCCCGCCACGATGCGTTCGGCAACCTCTTTTTGCAGGGTAAATACGCACCGAGTCGGCCGACGCGCGAGATTGCCTATAACACGCAAGAGATGGCCGGTAATATAGTAGGGGATGTTGCCAACAATCTTATAGGAAGAAAGCGGTGAAACATTTTCCTCTATGACGCGCGGTAGAACTTCAAGAGCGTCGCCTTCGTGAATCGTAAGTTTGGCGCTATCGTAGAGCGTATGTCCCGTGATTGGTTTGATGAGGGTGGAATCTTTTTCTATCGCGATTACTTTGCACGTTGCTTTCGCGCACGCCGCAACGAGCGGGAATGTCAGTTCTCCATGGCCGGGGCCTATTTCAACTATTGTCTCACCGGCGCGCGGACCAAGAGCTTTCACGATATCGCGCACAAGGGAGTCGCTCTGGGAGAAGTGTTGCCCCAGTCCTTTTTTTGATTCCATATAATTATTTTAATCGAGTGTAATATACCGCTCTTCGTCTTCTAAGGAAAGCGTCTGTTCTCCGGTGAGATTTATGTATTCCATATTCTCCTCGGGAAGCTCCGAGATGAAGCGCGAGGGAAGATCGTAGAAGCTCATGAAAAGATTTTTTTTCGCGCGCGTCATCGCGACATAGGTAAGTCGTCGCTCTTCTTCGAGTTCGCGCTCGCTCGTCATTGATCGCGCGTGAGGGAGAAGTCCTTCGCACGCGCCCGCGAGATAAACCGTTTCAAACTCGAGTCCTTTGGCGAGATGAATCGTCATGAGTTTTACCGGTGATAAGGGTGAGTCTTTTTTTCGAATCTCATCATTCGCCTGAAGAAGCGCGATCCGTTCCAGAAAAATCGCCGTGTCGGTGAATTCGGATCCGAAATCAATAAGTGAGGCGATGTTTTCTTTTCGTTCGTAAGCGTTCGGAAAATTTTTCTCGAGGTACTCGAAGTATTTTGTGTTTGTAAGGAAGAAGTTTACGAGCGCAAGCGGAGGAAGCGTATCCGGCGCGGTTGTCGCTCCCGCGCGTGCCTCCTCAAGGAGAGAAAAGCGTGATTTTGTAAGGTTTTTTTCGAGTCGTTCTCTGCTTATCTCGTCTTTTGGATTCAAGACATATCGCAAGCCGGCAATAACGTCTTTGACCTCTTTGCGTTCATAGAATTTTAATCCGCCATAGATATGATAAGGAATATTTGCCGAAAGAAGAGCCTGTTCCAGCGCTCGTGATTGAGCGTTCGTGCGATAAAGAATCGCGGTGTCGCCTCTTCCTCTTGTTTCCGCGTCAAGGAATGAATTTTTTATCGCTTCAGCGATCCACAGCGCTTCCGAGCCTTCGTCTTCCAGCTCCAGAATTTTTACGGGAGATCCCTCGGGATTTTTTGTCCACAATGTTTTAGTATGCCACCCCGCCGATTTACGCGTATTATTTTTTACCAAAGCGGAGGCTGCGGTAATGATGTGGTGGGTCGATCGGTAGTTCTCTTCCAAGAATACCGCGCGCGTGTTCTGCCAATCGTTTTCAAAATTTAAAAAAATTTCGATGTCAGAGCCGCGCCATCCGTAAATCATTTGCGCGTCGTCGCCGACGGCAGTCAGGCTTTCCGCGTTTTTCGCGAGGAGCTTCACGAGTTCGTACTGTGCCGTATTGAGGTCTTGATATTCATCGATGAAGATATGCGGAAATTTTTTCTGATATTTTTCCAGCACACTTGGTTCGCGAATAAAAAGAGTAAAAACTTTTTGTATCAAGTCGTCAAAGTCGAAGGCGTTATTTACTTCAAGTTTTTTTTCATACAATTCAAAAAAACGAACCATGAGTTCGTCCGAGGGGTGTTCCGAGGCGCGGAGAGCGCGAAGCACCGCCGGAGCATTCTTCAGGGAAGAAATTTTATGCGCGAAGACCGCCGGGCCCTCTCCGGTTTTTTTTGCCTCAAGCTCTTTGTGTATTTTTCTTACGAGTGATTGAGCGTCGTTTTCGTCAAAGATCGCGAAGCGCGGAGATCGACCAAAAAAGCGGCTTTCTTCGCGGAGGATTTTTGCGCCAAAAGAATGAAACGTTCCGATAAAGGGAGCCGCGTTTTTTGCGAGGAACGTTCGCGCGCCGTCTACCCGACCCTCCATTTCTTTCGCGGCCTTGTTCGTAAAAGTAATCGCGCAAATTAATTCCGGAGAAACTCCGTTTTCGATAAACCGGAGAAGGCGACTGATCAGGGTTCGGGTTTTTCCGGTGCCCGCTCCTGCGATGACGAGAAGTGGCCCCATGGGGGCTTGCACGGCGATTTGCTGTTGCGCGTTAAGGTGGAGCGGAATGCGTTGGTGAGCCCCCTCTCTGAGCCCTTTATTTTGGGGAAATAAATTGTTGTGCATAGTATGAGCTTCAATAGTATAAGATAACTTTGGGATTTTGAAGAAAAGACTTAAATCACCTCATCGTGCAGCTCCCCCCTAAAGAATTTACCCGTCACTTTGCTCACAGGGGGTTCTCTGTGGTATGCTTTATCTATTAGTAAGCTTCTTCTTCAAGTAAATAGGGTAGAAAAGCCATTTTTACTCGCTCTTTTTTTGGTTTTTGGACTTTTGACCACCCAGCTTGTTTTTAGCCATAGGGGTGTTTCGGGTGAGAAGGGGGTGTTTGGAGGTCCAATTCAGGGTAAATCAGCTACATCGGAGGAGTCTCTCGCAACGCTTTATCCGGCGGTTTCTCCTACGGGAAGCAACGGCAACGAAAACACAACATATAATAAAGCTTCGGACGCTCTTCTGCTTGCCGGAACCGTTTTTGATCCTGGTCGGCCGATGGGCATTTTTGCGAATCGCGGCGGCTTGATGAGCTATAGCGTACAAAAAGGAGATACCCTTTCCGGTATAGCGGATGAGTTTGGCATTTCGGTACAGACGATTACGGCAGCAAATCCAAAAATAAGGGCAAACGCGCTTAAGGTAGGCGAAGAGTTGAATATTCTTCCGGTTTCCGGTGTTGTGTATCGCGTAAAAGGAGGAGAGAACATGGAGGAAATTACATCATTATTCGGCGTGAGTTCCGAAAAGATAAAAGAGTTTAATCGGGCCGTTGATCTCGCAAATCTCGCGGCGGATACCCTACTTGTTATCCCGGGAGGGAAGAATGCCGGTTCCTTAGTCGTCGCACGGACATCTCTCCCGAGTCTTCGTGGATATTTTGCGCTTCCAACCCAAGGGTTTAACTGGGGAGCGCTTCATAGTTATAACGCGGTAGATATTGCAAATGTGTGCGGTACGCCGGTCAATGCGGCCGCTGAGGGCTTGGTGGTTGACGCGGTTTCCGACGGATGGAACGCAGGGTATGGACACGCTGTTCTTATTGAGCATCCGAATGAAACTAAAACGAGATATGCCCACTTAGATGCGACGCTTGCTACTATCGGTGATTATGTAAAACAAGGTCAGCAAATTGGAACGATGGGCAACACGGGAAATGTACACGGTCCGACGGGGTGCCATCTTCATTTTGAAGTCGAAGGAGCGCAGAATCCTTTTGCAAAATAATTTTTTCATGCCACTTCATTTTGAGGGTAAGGTAGAACTGCCTCACGAGCACGAAGAGAGGGTAAGGGCAATCAATAAGGAGAAGGAGTTTGAGTTTTTAAAAGAGCTTCACCTTGAAAAAGAAATCGAGGAGAAGATTCTCCGTGGCGAATATAGCATGAGCATTGACGCGCACGATCGGTCAATAACGGTTTACGACAAAGAAAAGAACATCGTGCAGTACAATAATTTTTCCACCATGACGCCAGAAGAAGCTAAGAAGCTGAAATACGATTCAAAAATGATGGAAATACTCGAATCGTATTTCAATTCCGGAAAAGAAGAACGTCCCTCGTAATAATATTTTTTATACCTCCTCCTTGAGTCGATAGCTAAAAGCCTCCGCCAAATGTTCGGCGGATACTTTCCTGACGCTTCGGTCGGGACCCCGACCCCCATGGGGCGTCGGGGTTTCTCTCGTGTCAGTTGCTAATTCTAAATCAGCGATCGTTTGCGCGGTTTTTAGAAGACGGTAGTACCCGCGTGGTGAAAGCCGGCTTTTGTCGAATGTTGCTATAAACTTTTCGGCGGCCGGTTCGAGTGAGATCATTTCTTCTGTCTGTCGTGAACTCATTTCTCCGTTTGTGGTTACAAGAAGTCCACGGAAGCGTTCCGCTTGGATCTTTCGCGCTTCTTCAATTTGCAGTTTTATTTTTGGGCTTGTGGCTTCCAATTTTTTCTTTCCCCGTAACTCCTCGATCTTTACGCGAGGCACTTTTATTTGAAGATCAATGCGGTCAAGTAACGGGCCGGAGATTTTCTTTTGATAACGAATGACTTCATAGGCGCCGCATCGGCACTCTCGTTCCGGATCGGCGTAGAACCCGCAGGGACAAGGATTCATCGCGGCGATCAGATTGAATTTTGCAGGGAAGACGAGTGATCCTTTGGCGCGTGCGACGTGCACCGTTCCTGATTCGAGCGGTTGCCGCAATGATTCAAGAATATTTTTTTGAAACTCGGGAAGTTCATCGAGAAAAAGAATACCGCGATGGGCGAGGCTTATTTCTCCCGGCCTTGGATTTGTTCCCCCTCCGACAACCGCGACGAGTGACGCGGTTTGGTGCGGCGCGCGAAACGGTCGTTCTTGTACCAGGCCGTTTCCCGAAAGTCCCGCGGCGCTATAAATTTTTGTAATTTCAATTGCTTCAGGAAGCGTAAGGTCGGGCAAGATTCCCGAGAGCGCTTGCGCGAGCAGGCTTTTCCCGACACCTGGAGGTCCGATCATTAGTAAATTGTGTCCACCCGCGGCGGCGATCATAAGCGCCCGTTTTGCATTTTCCTGACCCTTAATTTCGGAAAAATCAGGAACCGAAAGTTCTCTGCGTTGCGATGCTTCAAAAACGGCAGGGAAAATTTCTTTTCGCTCCTCTAAAACATCGATCGCTTCGGCGAGGCTCTCGATCGGTATGACCGCGATCGATTGCACTACGGAAGCCTCCGCCGCGTTCTGCGCGGGAAGATAAAGATGCGAAAATTTTTTCTCCGCCGCCATTTGCGCGATGTTCAAGGCGCCATGTATGGGGCGAAGTCTGCCGTCGAGCGCGAGCTCCCCGATAAATAACTTATTCCGAGTATCAAATGTTTTTATCTGTTGCGTCGCGAGGAGATAGCCGACGGCAATCGCAAGGTCATACTGCGCGCCGGTTTTTTTAATATCCGCGGGCGCGAGGTTTACGGTGATTTTTCGATTTTCGCGATTCGGCGCCTTTACCCCCGTGTTTTTAAGAGCGGAATTTACGCGTTCTTTCGCTTCGTTTAATGCCTTGTCCGCGAGGCCTACTATATTGAACGCATGAAGACCGACATTTAAATCAACCTCGACTTCGATCAGTTTAGCGTTAACGCCCTCGAGTTCTGCTGAGTGAACTTTCGCTAAATTTTTGATCACTATAGTGAGGCGATGTTATTCAAGAGTAAGCGTGCCGATCATTGACGGGTACGTATCCGAGTAGAATTGATACTTCCCCGCGCTGAAGATTGATGTGTCGAACGTGAATGATTCTCCGAGAGCAAGTGTATAGGGGCTAAGGCCGGAGAAGAGCACGCGGTGGACCATGGTGTCGTTGTTTGTAAAAACAAGTTTGTCGCCGTGTTTCGCGGTAACACTCTTCGGATCGAACGCGATGTTTTTTATGGAGATGGAATGGACGGGGATTTTTACTTGACTCGCATAAATAATCGAAAATATTCCGCTTTCGATAGCCGGTTGCGGTCCGTCGAATGTAATGCGAATGATATATTTATCCGGACCAATATCTTTTTTCACTCCACCTAAGCGCGAGAGGGAAACCTCTTGGGCGTTCCATTGGTACGAAGTTTGATGGGGTCCTACGGTGCCGAGAATCCATCCTACGGTTTGCCGCGTTTGGGAATCAAGAAGCGCCATTCCCCCGGAGATTCCCGCTTCCTTTTCCCACGAGATTATATTTTTTTGACCGAACACCCACTCGCTTCCTGTTAGGGGAGTAAGAATTTTGTTGCCCTTTTTTATGGTTGAGCTTGGAGGTGGAGGCTGAGTAGTTCCCCCTGTTGATTTTTTTGGAGTTGTCTGCGATGGCGACAGAGGAGTCGAACCCTTATCTTCTTGGTTCCGCTCTTCCTGGGGCGCAACCGCATTATTTTTTGAAGAAAAAATAGATCCAAAGATCAAAACGAGAACAATTAAACCGACCGTAACGAAAAGCGTTTTTTTATTCATGCCTTTAATTATATTGTTTGTGCAGTATTTTTACAACAGAACAACGGAGGGCATCTTTTGAGCATGAGAGATATTTAAATTGACGAGTTATTAAAAATATTTTGTAATATTGTACAAAAAAATAACACTTCTCTCGTTAACGCATTTCTCTTGGAAAGCAACCGATAGACTGCTACAATGCGATTGCTCTTTGAAAAAAGCATAAACGAATTGAGATGTTTCTCCAGTATTTTTGTTTCTAAGGTCGATAAGGTTATACAACTACTAAACAATGAAAAGAATATTTTTTATATTCTTTTCTCTTGGTATTGTTGTGTTTCCCATCTATGCGTTTGCGGCAGATGAGCCAAGCAATTCTTTCGTATCAAGCACGAGCTTGGTTGCCGAAGAGGCGAGTTCCACGAACGCCGATACTACCCTCCCGTTTGTTCAGAAGGGGAAAGTCTCGTGTGATGACGGTAAAGAAAATCGACATGATAGCGAAAAATGCGACGATAAAGATCATCAAACGAATCACCCCCCGGTATTTGAAGCGGTCGGGCCATTTTCGGTCGCGGTCAATGATGTAGTGCGGTTTATGGTGGCCGCGCACGATGAAGATGGCGATCCGCTTTTCTATACCGCGGCATCAATTCCGTTGGGAGCTCAATTTGATCCACAAAAACATGTTTTCTTGTGGCAGCCAAAATTTTCCAACGTTGGAGTCCATGAAGCTGTTTTTCGGGTTACCGACAAGAACGGCGTTGACTCAGAAGATGTTCTGAGGGTAGAGATCACGGTCTCACTCGAGGCGCCACAGTGCGATGCGAAGGGATATCTTTTCGGAACATATTTCAATCTTCCGAAAGATCATCCCGACGTGGAGACTGAAATCACCGGCGTCGTGACGGGCACGACTCCGTTCGCACATGATTGGTTCTCGGAAAAGTACTTGAGTTTCACGCGTAACGATGAAGTAAAGGAATTCAAGGATCGTCGAGATTATTTTCCCGTAGATGACGGCTTACCGGGTGATCCATTCTATTTCGCGGTTCACTGGCGAGGTTCCTTGCATGTGGATACTGCGGACTTGTATGACGTGAGCATGGGGTCGGACGACGATTCGTGGCTCTATGTAAATGGCATACAACAGATAGATTTGGGCGGTATTCATCCTTTTTCCGAATCGGACGTATCGCTTGATTTGTCAGCAGGGACTTCAACGATCGATATCTACTTTGCCGAACGGCACGTTGTTGAATCAGGGTTCATCTTCGACATTAAAGGGAGAAACGGAAAATCGATTACTTTTTCTCCGTGTACGAACGGAATTCCGATGCCGGAAAATCGTCCGCCGGTTTTTACCGGTCCGACTTTTGCCTCCACAACGGTGAGTTCAACGTTGCAGTTTATAGTGACGGTGAGCGATCTGGACGGAGATCCGCTTCTTCTCGCGATGGAACTTCCGACAGGTGCAATGTATGCAACGAGCACGGGAATTTTCGCATGGACGCCGAGTAGTGTCGGCACAAGCACCGCAAGATTTTTTGCCTCGGACGGAAAATCAACGACGACGCACGAAGTTTTGATAGAAGTTTTTGAGCGCGGTGGCGGAGGGGGTGGAAATCTTGCCCCTGTATTCGTAAATTTTCATCCTCCGATTACGGCAACTGCAACAGAGAAATACGTCTACGACGCTGAAGCGACCGATCCAGAAAATGATCCACTCGTCTTCTCGCTCATCACATTTCCGGAAGGAATGGTTATTGCGAGTACGACGGGGATTATTGAATGGACACCGGTTGAATCACAAGCGACTTCGACGCCTTATCTGGTAGTCATAGGAGTTTCTGATCCGACACATGTTGCAACTACGTCTTACGCGATTTTTGTGCATCGTATCGGAGAGAATATTCCGCCCAAGTGGATTGGTCCGAAGAACGTTACGGGAACAGTTAATGTTCTTGTGGGGTTTGTGGTCACAGCGAGCGATCCGGATGGAGATCCTCTTCTTCTCACGATGGAACTTCCGACAGGCGCAACGTACTCGACGAGTACTGGTATGTTTACTTGGACACCAACTGTTTCGGGAACAAGTACGGCAAAGTTTTTCGCTTCCGACGGAAAGGCTACGAGCACGCATGAGGTTCTCCTCGAGGTATCAAAAGGTGGAAGCGGCGACAATGGCAACAGTAATCCCCCCGGGAACAGTGGAGGCGGAGGAAGCTTTGGTGTTCCTGCTGGTCCGGGTGGAGGTGGAGCGTTACTTGGTGGTGGCGCGACATCAACGCCGAATCGCCCTCCCGAATTTATCCGCTTTGATCCTCCTCGAACAGCAACCGCAACGTGGCTTTATCTTTATGACGCTGAGGCGACCGATCCAGAAAATGATCCGCTTACGTTCTCGCTTATTAACGCTCCTCGTGGAATGGGCATCGTAAGCATTACCGGATTCATCTATTGGATGCCGACGATTGATCAAGCGACCTCGACGCCATACGAAATTATCGTTCAGGTTTCTGATGGGAAAAACACAACACGCACGAGCTATTCAATCATAGTGAATGCTCCCGCAATTAATTCAGCACCTTTACAAATCACGAAAGAACGGATTCCTCTCGGGGTGGGAGGGATTCTCAATGAAAATGAATCACCCAAAGACATCTCAATTCAATCTTCAACAGTGTCAGATGAGGCAACCGAAACTGGCGGCCAGCCTCTCGGCGCTCGATTACTTGCGGGATTATTCGCGCTCTTTGGCGGTTTGCTTAACTGGATAACAGCGAATTTCTGCATCATAGGATATCTTCTGTGGCTTGCGACACTTATCGCATTTGGAATTTACGTTTTCTCCCGGAGAAATAAGGAGGAAGAAAACCAAAGACCAATAAGCGATGAAGAAAGTCTTTTTAGCGAAGAGACTCATGTCGATGAAGTTTTGCCGGAAAAGATCGATAATGATGCTTACGGTATACCGGAAAAACGCTATACTCCAGAAGCTCTCAGCCAAGAATAGTGTGCATCTAAGAGAATAGAACTAAAAACCACTCAAATGAGTGGTTTTTAGTTTGGCTGATTTCTCTAGTCCTTTTATATTTTTTTCTTGCAGCTCTCGCATAAATCTGACTCGGGAGCCGCGTCGAGCACCTGTTCGGAAATCATTTCTCCGCAGTGGGCGCATTTTCCGTAGGAACCATTTTGTATGCGATCTATTGCTGAGTCAATTTTATTGATGCGAATCTTCAGAACCTTTTTAACTCCAAGAACGTTTCCGAGTTCTTCGGCTTCGTCCGCTTCTTCTTCGTCTTTGTCGGTTACGTCATTCCCAAAATCAACCATCTTCTCATCGGTTTTCATCTCTTCCAAGAGACCTATTTTTTCATCCTCAAGTCTCTTTTTATATAATTCAATTTTTTCTTTTGTAAGCATTGTGATAATTGTAGATTCCTCTTTTCGGAAAAGCAATGTTTCTTTTTCTCTCCTCCTTTCTTTGCTGGTGATAAAAAGTAAAAAAATGGGGAGCGGGCCATGTGCGGTCGCTCCCCTCTTGTTGCCCCGTCTTTTGTGGGGCTGTTCTCCACGAGTTTCCGTTGAAGATCAAACTACGAGGATGCTCCCGCAAGACGGGGCACCCCATTCCGAATTGGCACTGCCCCCCCAGTAGCCGCTGAGTGTGGGTCTTTCTTCGTGGTTTAGGCACAGGACCGGGACGCCCTTCTCGTCGCACTGTGAGCCGAGGATGTCGATGTTGTGATGACGGAGTACGGGAAGAAGGAAGGCGTGGATGATTCCCCGAAAGGTCGTATAGGGAATTCGTTCCTCGGCCGCAATCGTTTCCCTCGACCTCACGGGATTCACTTTGAGACGTGACCTGCCGTCCTCCACATCAAGGAGGAGGCATGGTCCCTGGATCACCTCGATGAGATTCTTGAGGTTCGCCGCGTTGAGGCAGTTCTGCCCTGTCTTGCCTCTGAACTCGATGAGGCTCATGAGATGGACAAGGTCAAGCGTCGTGGGCTCGGGCGGGACGAAGATGAAGCGTCGGTTTGAGGGAATCCGCTTCCGGAAAGAATCCGCATGCTCATAGGTCGCGAGCTTCGCGCTCACGAGCCGCTCAACCATGTAGTCGAAGAGATCTGCGGGCGCGCGGGGCTCGATGGGCGATCCGTAGATCACCTCGTACTCTGCGTCGGTCATTGCTCGAATCGTCTGCTCGGTGGGCATGTCACTCTCCTTTCGTTGTGAGAAAAACAATAAATCAAGAAACTCGTTTTGATAGTACCAAAGAGCTAATCTCCAAAAGACTGAAGGAGTTTTTAAATTATACATCAATAAATAGTATATGTCAAATAGCACTATAATCTATTATAAACCTTAATGCGGCAAATAATCCGGCAAAATAATGCGGCAATTGCCGCATGTAGGTTTTATGCGACTACCCGATAAGCGCATGAAACCTACACTTTTTATTTTTGATAAACATTTTGGCAATTATTCATTATTTTCTAAAACCCGATAAGCGCATGAAACCTACATTTCTTAGTTTTTTTACTTTTAAAATGTTTCGCGCGAAACATTGTACATAAAGATTCGCGATAAACATGCATAAAGTCTACATTTTGTAAAAACAATGTTTCGCGCGAAACAATTCAATTTCTAGTGTACATGTTTCGCGCGAAACAATGCAGTTATGCCCTCTGAAAATTATTTTCGTAGAAACCCGAATTATAAAGTCTATGGATGAGTTTATAGCTTTTTGGCACAAGTGGATCCGAACCAATCCTTTCCAGCCATATATCAAACTGGACCGCCTTATATCCATTTAGTTTTTTATAGAATAAAGGAACTATAATGTTTTTTATCTGACCTATGTCCCTGACTATAAGAATTGCCATTCCACCTCTTTTATAACCATCTTTTCTGATTCTTGGGGGATACTCATATACTTTATTTCTAAGCCGAAGAAAATCTCTAACTTTTATAAGCAAGTCTTTATCTCTTCGGTTTAAGCCAAGGATAAAAGTTGGGAGCATCCTTTTGTCACCCTTATAATTTGCTGAACAA
Source organism: uncultured Candidatus Saccharibacteria bacterium (assembly GCA_964361095.1). Taxonomy (GTDB): domain Bacteria; phylum Patescibacteriota; class Minisyncoccia; order UBA6257; family 2-01-FULL-56-20; genus CAYHZA01. The sequence continues at coordinate 50,416 of CAYHZA010000002.1, forward strand.
AAAGTGAAGCACCCTTCTCCCTCAACTAATCCCCTGATGTACTCGTAGGTGATTTCTTTTGGCATCATTGTTTGTCAACAAACATTTATATGTGTTAGCGCATATACATTATATGCTAAAATTACAGCAAATGCTGGAAAGAAATGTTGGAAATATTGGAGAAAATATCGCCGAAAGATTTTTAGCGGAAAAGAGATATAGGATAGTGGGGAAAAATTTTAGGCGCAAATTTGGGGAAATCGATATCATAGTTAAGGCGACGGACGGGATGCTTGTTTTCGTTGAAGTAAAGACCCTACGAAATTACGGCCCCGAAGGGTTAAAACCGGAAGACAATTTAAGTTCAGCGAAGCTAAAAAAATTCAAGCGGATCTGCGAGGGATATGTTGTGACTCACGGGGAGAACGTCAGGGAAGAAAAGGGGTGGAGAATGGATCTTGTTTGTGTTGAAATCCCTCGCGAAGAGAAATTGACATATGAATTAAAAGATTGTATAATAAGACATTATGAAAATATTTAAGCTTTTAGGATTTGACACCGACTCAATTCGTTGTATGATAGTTTTGTAGATAGTCCGCACCAGTGCGGATTTTTTAAAAACAAATAATAATGAATATAAACCTTAAAGAACTTTCCCGAGCAATCAATCAGGTGGCGGAAGAAAAGGGATTGGATCCGGAGAAAGTGTTGGAAGCAATCGAATCATCGATTGCCGCGGCGTATAAAAGAGAATATGGGCAACGCGGTGAAATTGTGAAAGCAAAGCTTGATACAAAAAGCGGGGCTTTGAAATTCTGGCAAGTTAAAACTGTTGTTGATGAAACGACAGTTCGTTTTGTTGATGAATCCGCGGAGGACGTCGGCGCTCCTTTTGAAAAGTTTTCGGAAGAAACGGCATTACCTCGCTTTAATTCCGAGCGGCACATTACGCTTGATGAAGCGAAAAAAATTGATTCCAAAGCTATCATAAGTGACGAGCTGTCGTTTCCTCTGGAAACTCATGAGAGTTTCGGAAGAATTGCTGCGCAGGCGGCGAAACAGGTAATCATACAAAAACTTCGGGAATCCGAGCGAACTTCTATTCTTTCCGAATGGCGCGACAAAGAAGGACAGATAGCGAGTGGTATTGTACAGCGTTTCGAACGAGGGCATATTTACATTGACCTTGGACGTACGGTGGGAGTGATGTTCGAGAATGAATCCGTTCCCGGAGAACATTATCGTCCCGGTGAGCGTCTCCGCTTTTTGGTTTTGGCCGTTCAAGAAGACACGCGACTTCCCGGAATTATTCTCTCGCGTTCCCATCCTAAATTCGTAAGCAAGCTTTTTGAAATGGAAGTTCCGGAGCTCGCGGACGGGGCTTGTGAAGTTAAGGTAATCGCTCGCGAGCCGGGGAGCAGGACGAAAATCGCGATTGCTTCGAATGTGGCGGGCGTTGATCCGGTTGGCGCGTGCGTAGGGCAACGAGGGACGAGAGTCATGGCGGTGAATAATGAATTGGGACAAGAAAAAATAGATATTATTGAATGGTCCGAAGATGCGGCGAAGTTTATCGGAAACTCGTTGTCTCCCGCGAAGACTCAATCGGTTGAGGTTTTGCCCCGCCGCGAAGCTCGGGTATATGTGGCCGAAGATCAATTAAGTCTTGCGATCGGAAAAGGCGGGCAAAACGTGCGCTTAGCCGCGAAACTTACGGGATGGAAAATAGATGTTCGTTCTCAAACGAGACCAGAGGAGGTCCAAGAGGGAGGCGTCGCGGTTGCATCCGAAGGAGAAGAGCCGGGTCCGGAACCGGCTAACCCGATTGAATAAATAAAAAGTCGTTCTATCGTTTTTAAAAAATAAAGGCACATGACACCAATTACGTTCGCTTTGTTGAGCAGTATCGTCGGAATTGTGGTCGCGTTAGGGCTTGCGTGGCAAATTTCCCGCAAACCTGCCGGCGACCACAAGATGCAGGAGATCGCAAAGGCGATTCAGATCGGAGCGCAAGCGTATTTGAATCGTCAGTATAAAGCAGTAAGCGTTGTCGCTCTTGTCGTTGCCATTCTTCTCTCTGTATTCGTAAATTGGAAGACCATGGTTGCGTTTATTATCGGCGCGATCGCCTCGAGTATCGCGGGTTATATTGGAATGAGTGTTTCTGTGCGCGCAAATGTGCGTACCGCCGAAGCCGCGAAATCAGGAATAAAAGAAGCTCTCGATGTCGCGTTTAAGGGAGGTTCCGTAACCGGTCTTTTGGTGGTAGGACTGGCACTTCTCTCGGTAGCCGGATTCTACGCGGCAACAAAAGATGTAACCGCGCTTATAGGATTGGGATTCGGGGGCAGTTTGATATCGGTTTTCGCGCGTCTTGGCGGAGGAATTTTTACAAAAGGCGCTGATGTGGGGGCTGATCTTGTGGGTAAAGTTGAGGCAGGAATTCCGGAGGATGATCCACGAAACCCCGCGGTGATTGCGGACAACGTAGGCGACAACGTAGGCGATTGCGCCGGAATGGCGGCAGATCTTTTTGAAACATATGCCGTGACGGCAATCGCGGCAATGATTTTGGGCAATCTCGTTTTTCCGGGCTCCGAAATCGCGATCCTTTTACCGCTTATGATAGGAAGCGTCGCCATCATTGCTTCTATTATAGGTATATTTTTTGTGCGCCTGCCTGCTGGCAGGCAGGACTCGGCAGGAGATTCCAACATCATGGGAGCGCTTTACAAGGGGCTTATCGCATCAAGTGTTATTTCACTCCTTGGTTTTTGGTGGTTAGCTCAAAAATATGCCGGACGTATTATTGAATCCTTGGGTGGAGATATATACGTAGGGATGATGCCCGAAAGTCTCAGCGCGGGTCAAATTTTTATGCCCCTCCTTACGGGAATTTTAGTTACGGGACTCGTAGTAGTTATTACGGAATACTACACCTCGAAAAAATTTCGCCCCGTAAAATCTATCGCTCAATCTTCGGAAACAGGACACGGAACGAATATTATCACGGGACTTTCCGTGGGAATGGAGTCAACTACGTTGCCTGCTATCGTTATCGCGATAGGAATTCTTGCCGCGTACGCGACCTCCGATCTTTATGGCATCGCGCTCGCGACGATGAGCATGCTTTCAATGGCGGGGATTATCGTCGCGATCGATGCCTACGGTCCCATTACGGATAACGCGGGCGGCATTGCGGAGATGGCGGGTTTGCCCAAGGAAGTGCGCGACGTGACCGATCCGTTGGACGCTGTGGGGAATACGACAAAAGCGGTAACCAAGGGATATGCCATCGGTTCGGCGGGACTTGCGTCCGTAGTACTCTTCGCTTCTTATGTACAGGATCTTCAAAGAGGAAATGAAACTGATTTTGTAACCGCGTTTGATCTAAGCAATCCAAAGGTTATCGTTGGGCTCCTCTTGGGCGGGATGATCCCCTATCTCTTTGCTTCTATTTCGATGCGCGCGGTAAGTAAAGCGGCGGGAAGTGTTGTGAAAGAAGTGCGCCGGCAGTTTGCGGAAATTCCGGGGATTATGGCGGGCACTGCGAAGCCTGATTATGCGAAGTGTGTTGATATCGTAACGAAGGCGGCGATTAAGGAGATGATTATTCCTGCGCTTTTACCCGTCGTGGCTCCGATAGTCGTTGCCTTTGCGCTTGGTGCCCAAGCGCTCGGCGGACTTTTGGTCGGTTCTATTGTGACGGGTATTTTCGTTGCGATCTCAATGACGAACGGCGGCGCGGCATGGGACAACGCGAAGAAATATATCGAAGAAGGACATTTTGGAGGAAAAGGAAGCGAAGCGCACAAAGCGGCGGTCACGGGTGATACCGTCGGTGATCCTTATAAAGATACCGCCGGCCCGGCAATCAATCCGATGATAAAAATTATTAATATTATTGCCCTCTTGCTTGTGCCGTTTCTCTAATACATAATAAAGAAAACATGAGCCCATTTGAACGTATAGAAGGAAATAACTCGGAAGTAAATCCTACAGAAGGAACGATAGAAAAGGAAGGTGCCAAAGAAATTCAAAGAGATGACCTTCTTCCCAAAACGCTTCACCTACTTCGCTCATATTTAGGATTAGAGACCGAAGTGGAGGGATTTCCGAGAACACCCGAGGGGAAATTAGATTTTCAAAAGATAAACGAGAGAGAGCAAAGCAGAAAGAGTGAAGCCATTTTGAAATTGAAACCTCTTCTTGAAACATTCGGTGAGTCGTTGCCGGAAACACATGAGGGGATGCAAGCTCTCGAACAAAAGCTTAGTTTAGAAAATAATGCTCGATTGAGTAAAATAGCGGTCGAGGAAAAAGAACAACAACGCGTATTAATGCAAAGGTTAATTGAAGCCCGCAATAAAGATATTGCTACAGAAGACACAGAACAAAAAAAACGATTTGAAGAGTTACGCAAGCAGGGATTGATCAAAGATCCCCTACGGGGGGAAAACAAGGGAAACGTCATTTTTCCGCCGTTAGATGTAATCAATGGAGGAAACCATGATCTTGGCGACGGTGATATAGATGGTGGTGATATCGGAGGACTTTAGAAACTTAATACTATGAACTTAATCCCCACAGTTATAGAAAAATCACAATACGGCGAGCGTGCGTACGACATCTACTCGCGGCTCCTCAAGGAACGCATTATCTTTTTAGGTGGGGCGATAAACGACGCGGTGGCAAACAATGTAATCGCCCAGCTTCTTTTTTTGGAGCACGAAGATTCAAAAAAAGAAATAAAACTGTATCTGAATACTCCCGGAGGATCGGTAACGGCGGGGCTCGCTATCTATGACACCATGCAGTACGTAAAGCCGGATGTTTCGACGATCTGCGTCGGTATGGCGGCTTCGATGGGAGCGGTATTGCTCGCGGCGGGCAAGAAGGGCAAGCGATTCGCACTCCCCAATTCGGAGATTTTGCTTCACCAAGTGATGGGCGGTGTTGAAGGACAGGCGATTGAAATTGAAATTACCGCGCGGCATATCTTAAAGATCAAAGAAAAGATCAACCAGATCGTCGCGAAACACACGGGACAATCCGTCACGAAGATCGAAAAAGATACCGATCGCGATTTCTACATGACCCCGATTGAGGCGAAGGAGTACGGACTGGTGGACGAGATTATCAAGAACCACAAGTAAGCTCAGGCAATCGCTTCTGGCGATACCGAGCGTTCTTTTTTGCTAAAAAGCCGCCCTGCGCTCTCGCGCCGACGCGCTCCCTGCCGGCCGTCAGGCGGGCGAGAGCTATCGCCAAAAGAATTGCCTTCGCCGTTGCGCTGATTAACTTGTTTAAAGAGCAAGCTTTTGTTATCTCTGATAGCTTCTCATAAAATGAAATTCTCCGCTTTGGGAAACCCCATCTGGGGGTTTCTTAAAAATCAAAAACTTCCGCCGCCGGAAATTTATAGTGAAAACTCCAATATATTGGTTTACAAAAGGAAAACTTTCGCGGTTGAAAAAACGACTCGTGTTGGAAATTTAAGGAAACTGCAGATTTGTATCACTTTTTCATTTTGTGATATATTTATCTCATGAAAGAAGGAGGGATGGAAAATTTAGACGACCATATCACTAGGCGTATCGAAAGGGATAACGCCGAAACGGGGTCAAGAGAAAAAATTAAGAGTGATGAAGGGTACATAGATAAAGACGAAGCATTGGTGACTGCCCATGCGGAAAAGCCATTCCGCGATGCGGCGAGAAACGAGGAGTATGCGAAAGAAGCCCCAGCCGGAACGAAAGAGTTTCTTGATTGGGTTGCCTCGGAAGAGGGAGAAAAAGCGTTAGAGCTTTTTAGGACCCAATCGGGAGCCGAAAAAAGTAGAGCACGAGAAATTCTACTTAATAAAGCAGTTGACGGAATTTTCATTCCAAATCTTATATGGTCTCTTGAACGAGAGAAGGAGCATTTGGATTTGGGTCCCAAGGAAGAAGAAGACAAGAAGCAAACTTTTTTGGGTTCTGTAGACGTGGGCAAAATCATTGCCAAGCCGGAGATAGAAAAGATACTTGACGGGGAAGAAGCCGATAAGCCAAGCAAGGCGGCTTGCGCTGCGCGAATTTTTTCGAATGTTTTGAGGAATGGTAAGTCCGTTAACCCCACAGAAATTTCCAATAATCTACTTATTGTCGGTGAAAAAAGATTAGAAAAGTATGAGAAAGAAGCTGATTTAGCAAGGCGCCTAGTGAGGGGACATTCGGTAGCTGACTGCCTTCGCGAGTTGGCGATGGGGACGTATGTCCGGACCGGATTTTTTCAAGACTCTGCGAAGGAAGCGGAAATTAAGAAGGAAACTGTAAATTTAGTACGTAATTATCTGGGGCTTATTACCGACGTGCGAGAGGGGAAAATTGCCGGTGGCGTTTCGGAATCGTTTAAGAAAAAGCGGGCCTATGATCTTGACGTGGATTTGGAGCGGGCAGGGTTTGTCTTTGACGAAAAGAGCCGAAAATATATTGAAGTAAAATAAGCCAGTTCGGGAGTTGCGGAGTAACGAAGCCGCTATTCCGAAGCGGCTTTTTCGTGATAGAATAGTTCTAATGTCCACGAAAGAAGATCAGATAAAAAATCTATTGACTCGCAACGTCGAGCAGATAATCGAGCGGGATTATTTCGAAAAAGCGCTCACGAGCGGGAAAAAGTTGCGCGTGAAGCTCGGCATTGATCCGACCTCTCCCGATCTCCACTTGGGGCACGCGGTGATTCTTCGGAAGCTCAAGGAGTTTCAGGATTTGGGGCATAAAATTGTTTTGATTATCGGCGACTTTACTGGGCAGATCGGTGATCCATCCGGAAGGACTGAGGCACGTAAAGTGCTCACTGAAAAAGAAGTGAAAGTGAATATGAAAAAGTATCTTGTGCAAGCGGCGAAAGTACTTGATATAAAAAAAGTTGAAATCATTTATAACAGTGCGTGGTTTAAGAAAGAAGGTATCGCGAAAATAGTTGAACTTTCGCGCGCCGGAAGCATCCAGCAAATACTTCGACGCGCGGAATTCAAGAAACGCTTAGAAGAAGGAAACGACATCACGCTTCTCGAAGCGCTTTACCCGTTGTTTCAAGGATACGATTCGGTAATGGTGAAGGCTGATGTGGAAATCGGCGGGACCGATCAGACGTTCAACCTCCTGATGGGGCGGAGGGTCCAGCGCCATTTTGGAATGAAGGAACAGGACATTATTACAACACCTCTCCTCGAGGGACTCGACGGCATAAAAAAAATGAGTAAGAGTTTGGGGAATTATATCGGGCTTACCGACACGCCCGATGATATGTTCGGGAAAATAATGTCTTTGCCCGACAATATGATGCGCCGTTATTTTTTGTTATGCACCGATCGTATGGAAAGCGAAGTGCAGAAGCTTGAAAAAGAACTTTCCCCGCGGGACCTAAAGGCGCGGCTCGCGTTTGAGATCGTAAAAATTTATCACGGAGAGAAAAAAGCGAAGGCCGCGGAGGAGAAATTTACGAAGATTTTTACGAAGAAAGATTTAAGCGCCGCCGAACTGCCGGAGTTCAAGGTCAAAACAAGAAAGCTTTCTGTGCTAGATTTGATTTTGTCTTCTCGGGTAGTCAATCACTCGTCTCTTAAAAGCAAAAGCGAAGCCCAACGGCTTATAAGCCAAGGTGCAATTCAAATAAACGGAGAAACCAAAAAAGATATGCGAGAAATAGTTGAATTAAAAGACGACGATATTTTAAAGATCGGAAAGAAGAATTTTTTCAGGATTAAAATATAGGTAGCTCCTCGTTGTTCAACTCCGCCATTCGCCGACTGGCGGAGCGTTCACCCGAGACATTCTGGATTAATTTGCTTCATACCGCATTGCAGCGGTTGTTCGAGTCCTATATTTTTTTAGCTTAAACTGGATATTTCTTCCAATATTTGTAGAGGATAGGGCTTTCTTTTTTTATTTTGATCGAAACGTCTGGTGATTTTAAATCCCTAAATCTTCCGAAGTAAAATTTCCAGATTTTATTTTTGGCAGGACGTGAAAGCAAAAATTTTACATGTTGCCAATGAAATTTTTGGAGAAAGACCAATATTGTTAGTGATTTTTTATCTTTATGGTTTTTAAGTATTTTTTTAATATTTTCTGCCATAAATCTCTCGCGAAGATATATTCTTATCCACCAAAATAGATTAGTTGTTTTGTTGGGGTTTTTATTGTTGCATTGATATACGTTAGCTTCATTTACTAAATCATAAGGGCCGTCAACGGCATAAAGGATAGTATGGTGATTCTCTCGTCTAATCTTCACGATGTTTGTCCACATATATTTATCTGATCTTACCCACGGATTTTTCAAAAGTATCTCTTTAGTAATCTTCGGAGATTTTGTCCTTTGTTCATAAGAACCAGAAGTAGTTAGATATTCCAAAAGTATGATATCCGGCTTGTATTTTAAAACAGCTTTGGCTTGCCGTTTATCAATATATTTATCCTCTCTACAATTTACCTGGATTAAATTAATCATAATTTGGCACTTGAAAATCTGCGCCTCGGATACTCGGCGCGATTTTCTAAGTGAGCGGGTAAGGGGAATCGCCTCTCGTCTTTACTAAGACTTGAAACCTTCACTCGCTCTTCGCGAGCTGCGGCCCGCGGTTCGATTTCCCCACTATTCTAATAAGACTCAAAAAGCGTATCTTACGATATGCCCTTGAGTCTTATGGAGCGGGTAAGGGGAATCGAACCCCTGTCATCAGCTTGGAAAGCTGAGGTAATGCCATTATACGATACCCGCCTTTGCTCGCCGTAGCGAGCTCCGGCGAGCAAGCCTGCTGAGATCGCAAGGTGAGAACCTTGTAAATACTGTTTTAATCTACCATTGCCGCTTGCTAATTTCAATGAAATCGGGTAGAAATAATGGAATCAATGTTACATTTTTCCCGGCGCATAAAGCTTAGTATTGTATTTTTCGCGGTTGTTATCTCCGGCTATGTCGTTGTCCACTTGGTTGCAAGTTTGGGCGGCGTACCGCAGGAATTTAACGAAGCGCGGCTCCAAGGGGCGCTTATTGCCCAGAATATCGTAGACCTTTCGAATAAATCGGCGAGCGATTTAGGGAAGATTAACGAACTTGACCGCCAGAGGAATTTTAACGAAGCGCTCGCGCTTACGACGCAGGTCATTGCGCAAAGCCAAGAAATTCGAAACCAGGCGGTAGCGCTTTCCTCGGAAATTGAAAAGATGACGAGGTCGCTTTCCGGCATCGGTTCGGATGAGGCGCGACAGGCGGCGCTTGAATCAATTACGAGCCGATTGGCGCTGATTAGCCGCCTCATTAACTACAGCGCGTCGCTTGAAAATCTTTTGAGCGTGTTGCGGAATCGTTTTGCCGGAGCGCCATCGAGCCATACGAAGGTTCAGGGAATGATTGATCAGATCAATGCCGAGGTAACCGCGATCAATAGCTTCAACAATCAGGCTGTTCAGGCAATGGAGCGCTTTGACGCGTTGATAAAATAGTTGAGGGAGGCGCAGGTCGTTATGGTATGGGGGTGTAGCTCAACGGCAGAGCATTCGTCTTATACACGAACGGTTGGAGGTTCGAGTCCTCCCGCCCCCACGATCTTAATATGGAAAAGGTAAGGGACGCCTCGGCGGTTTCTGGCCAGCCCCGTTAGATATAGAATTATCTAACGGGGTGAAAGTCCAGGCGCACCCACTCAATTTTGCACAAAAAATGCCCAAATAAATTGGGCATTTTTTTAACAGAGAGGCTACGATAAACTATTTTTTCCTATACCGCCATCGGTTTTATCTTAAAGGGCTTCAAGAGATTATAGAATTCGTCTTGTTCAAGCGTTTCTTTTTCCATAAGCGTCTTTGCTATTTTTTCGAGGGCGTTTTTGTTCACGCTGATAATCTTTTGCGCGGCTTTGTACGTGCGCTCAATGAAACTATGCACTTCGCTGTCGATTTCGGTCGCGACTTTTTCGGAGTAGTTTTTCTCCGTCGCGATTTCTCTGCCCAGAAATATCAGCTCCTCGGTTTTTCCGAAGGTCATGGGGCCCAATTTCTCGCTCATGCCGTATTTCGTAACGAGTCGTCGGGCGAGTTCTGAGGCTTCGCGCAGATCATTTGAGGCGCCGGTTGAAACATCGTTGAAAGTGAACTTTTCCGCGGCATATCCTCCCATCATGACGGCCATGTCATTTAAGAATTGATTTTTCGTTTTTAGGCGCTGTTCTTCAAGGGGAAGCTTCAAAGTATATCCGCCGGCCATTCCGCGGCTTATGATGGAGACTTTATGTACCGGGTCGGAATCTTTGAGCGATGCCGCGACAATCGCGTGGCCCGACTCGTGGTAGGCGGTGATCTCTTTCTCTCGCGTGGAAATGATGCGGCTTTTCCGCTCGGGTCCCAAGAGTACGCGCTCCACCGATTCCAAAAGGTCGTTTTCCGAAATCATTTTCGCCCCGCGTTTCGCGGCAAGGAGTGCCCCCTCGTTCATGAGATTCGCCAAGTCCGCGCCCGAAAATCCGGGTGTTCTCATTGATACTTTTTTGAAATCAATATTTTTTTCGATCGCTTTGCCGCGAGAGTGGATCTTGAGGATCGCTTCACGGTCGGCGAGATCGGGAAGGTCGAGCACGACGCGCCGATCAAAACGGCCCGGCCGAAGGAGCGCCGGATCGAGAATATCGGGGCGGTTCGTGGCGGCGAGGACTATCACGCGCGTGTCGCGGTCGAAGCCGTCGAGTTCGACGAGGATCTGGTTCAAGGTTTGTTCGCGTTCATCGTTCCCTCCCCCGAGTCCTGCTCCCCGCTGGCGGCCCACCGCGTCAATTTCGTCCACGAATAGTATCGAGGGAGACGCTTTTTTCGCCGTGGCGAACGCGTCGCGTGTGCGAGCGGCGCCGACACCCACGAACATTTCAACGAATTCGGACGCGGAGATGTGAAAAAAAGGAACATTGGCCTCTCCAGCGACGGCACGAGCAAGGAGCGTCTTCCCCGTTCCCGGCTGACCCATAAGGAGCACGCCGCGCGGAATGCGCGCGCCAAGGTCGGTAAATTTCTTCGGGTTCTTCAAGAATTCCACGATTTCAATAAGATCATCCTTCGCTTCTTTGAGTCCCGCGACATCGCTAAACATGACTTTTTCTTTTCCGAGGTTCGAAAGACGGATGCTTGAGCGGCCGAAGTTAAACGCCTGATTGACGCCCGTTTTTGCCTGGCGCATCATAAGCCACAAAATAAAGCCGATAATAATAAGCGGAAGAAGTGTGGGAATCAAAATGCCTGCCCAAAATTGCCACCCCGACTGCTCTTCTATCGTCAAGGCCACCTTCTGGAGCGCCACGGAGTCAACGCCAAAGTTTTTAAGGGTTTCCGTAAGCCCCGCTTCCGCTTCTTTCTTCGAAACGGCTTTTACGCCATCGGCGAGCTTAATCTCGAGCGCGTCTCCGTTTATTTTGATTTCGGCTACCTGGCCGGCGTTGATCTGCTGGACGAGCTGATTGAGGGTAAACACCTTTGGTGTTTCGCTGGTTTCAAGGAGAATCGAAAAGAAAAGCGAGATGAAGATTAAAGTCGCGATCGCCCACAGTACGTTTTTATAAAAGTGTGACATAAATGTATTTAATTTTTCTTATATTCTAAAGGAAATTTTTTTATCGGTCAATATATATAGGTATGTACCGATGGTAATAGAGTTGCAAAATCCCCCAAGCCCGTGTAGATTTTCTAAGGAAAGCGGTGAGATTGAGCAGGAAGAAGCATGGTGGGCGTAGCTCAATTGGTAGAGCTCCAGTTTGTGGCACTGGCGGTTGCGGGTTCAACTCCCGTCGCTCACCCAAAATACAAAGAACAGCGTATACGCTGTTCTTTGTATTTTGTCCTGAGCGTAGCGAGGGGCTACAATATGCATTGAAATGACGATGAACTATCTTAAATTTTCCACACTTACAAAAGAGAAAAAATGAAGATGCGGCAGGAACACGGTTGAGATTAGGGACAAATGTTTACAAATGTTTACAAAATTTATCTCGCGTGGTAGATTAATAGTTATGAAAAAAGCATTACTTATTGGTTTTATTATTCTTATTTTGGGAGGAGGATATTCTATCGTAGTAGGTCTTCGTGGGTCAGATGATAAGAATGGAACTGCGCAAAAAATTGTGCCACAGAATACGTCTATTGATGAGAAATTATTCGCTCACTTCCTTATTGATGATGGTAAGTGCCGTGGGGTAAGAAATGATCTATATGCTATTGATGAGAAAGTGGTTGCTTGGATTGTTAACAAACCATGTCCGCCGGTTGTGTCCGAGGTAACACTTTGGGAAGGGAATCCATCTGCTGCTAATGGCCTACTTTGTACTTCTATTGCTACCAAACCAGATTTACCACAATGCCAAGATACACAATACGAATCACTCTACGGCATTATTCGTGCAAACATCGACAAGAAAGATTTAGGGCTTGGTGCTTCTCATAGCATCAGGAAAATTACTTACAGCACCGAAGAGTTAGCTGTGGCGCGTGGGGATGTTAACCAACTATCATTTCGAGTGAGAGATTCAACGAGATTTTCTGATTTGGGTTCACTCAAGAGTGCCATTAATTTGTACATATCAGAAGGCAACAAGCTCTCTGGATGCGGTTCGAGGACTCTCTATAAATCCAACATAGGGACTAAGGCATATGATGGAACTGGATGGCTACCGGTGAATTTGAAGAAAATCATATCAGGTTCTCCGTTCAATGAACTTCCTATCGATCCAGTGAATGATGCTAATTACTACTTTGTGTATGTTTGTAATTCCGCGACGAACCAATATGAATTAAACGTGAACCTGCAGGGCGATCAATATGGGATGGGCGGGAGCCGCGATAAAGAATCAACCGATGGCGGAAATAACCCGGATGTATATGAATTGGGGACTGATTTAAGTCTTTTGCAATAGCAAAAAGAAGCTGCTTGTTCGAGTAGGAATCAGTTGCACCATTAGGCACCCCTGTTAAACAGTTTCTAATCCCATATGCCAGACGACCAAGGATAATTGACGCAAGATGCCAATTGTGCGACTCTTGCTATAGCTTTGACTAACCTCAATTCAATAAGGAGAGGAAGATGGCAAAGAACGAAGACGATTTGCCTCCCTGCGACAGGAAGATTTTCAGGAAGGGGGAGCATATAGCGACCCTCGATGCCGAGCCGGAAGCTGCTGAGCGTTGGGTAAAAGCAATTGCCCAGAGAGCCAATGCGCGTGTGGATTGGCATTACTTCGGAGGACGCGCGTGCGTTAAGTTTTTGGGCAACGCGAAGTCTCGGAGTAGAGTCTTTCAGGCTATCGAAGAACTCGCCGATTTTCTCGATGGCCGCATACTTCGTAGCTTCGGGCCGAGCGATCCCCCGCCAAAAAGCTTCTTGCCCGTTTCTTCGTTCAATAAGTAGACCGACTTGTCCGCGATGAGTCACATCTAGAACCCTTTGTTTAAAGGGTTCTTTTTTTTACTTCAAGATTCGGTCAATCAAATTCTAATTCCATTCCATCGACTTTGCTCAGAGTAAAATGCCAGACAGTTTCCTAACTACCAATAATGAAGCCATTTCCTTCTTGAGAAGCTCTCGGAGGCAATTCGAGCTTGGTGTGCTTGGGCACTCGAATTGCCGAGAGGAAGCAGGCGCTTGCCGCTGGAGTAAGCGAACTGCGGTTTTCAAAAGATAAAACCTAGAAGAAAGCCCGACGCTCCGCCTGCTCCGACCGAAGCGTCGGAGGTCGGGCTCCGACCCTGCCTTTGGAAGGCGTCGGAGTTATCCCCACCCCTCGTTTGACGCTTTCCTTCGGCACGCTACTATATAGGTATAGCTCTTTGTCATAATCCATAAGAAGAAAACATCAGTCGACCTAAAACGTCGGCACACTCATCCACACAAGGGAAGGTTTCCTCGGAAACTCTTCCCTTTCGTATTTTTAATACCCTGTTTCCGAAGCCAATTTTATACATTGTGATATTCTTATACGCATGGAACTTGCCGAAGAACTTAAGTCTTTTTTTACAGGGGATATTTTGCACGATGCCGAGACCATAAAAAAATACAGTCGCGACGCGAGTTTGTTCGAAATCACGCCGGAGCTCGTTGTATTTCCCAAAGATGTCGCCGATCTAAAGAATCTCGTTCGTTTCGCCGCCGAGAAGAAGAAAGAAGGGAGGAAAATTTCGCTTACCGCGCGGTCTGCCGGCACGGACATGAGCGGCGGTTCTATCGGAGAATCGATCATCGTCGTATTTACAAAATACTTTACGCATACCGGCGAAGTAGAAGAGGGAACTCTTCGTTCCGAACCGGGCGTCTATTACCGTGATTTCGAAAAAATAACTTTGGAGAAGGGATATCTTTTCCCATCATACCCCGCGTCCAAAGAACTCTGCGCGATAGGGGGAATCGTAAACAATAACGCGGGCGGCGAGCGGTCGCTCGTGTACGGAAAAACCGAGGATTATATCGCTTCTATGAACGTGGTACTCGCGGATGGAAACGAATATACGTTGCGTGGCCTTTCTCGCGAAGAGCTTGACGAAAAATTGAGCGAGCCGGGATTTGAGGGAGAAGTATATCGCAAGATGTACAAGCTCTTGGAGGAAAATTATGACGTGGTAAAAGCGGCGAAGCCGAAGGTCTCCAAAAATTCGGCGGGGTTCAATGTGTGGGACGTGTGGGACAAAAAAGAGTTCAATCTCGCGAAACTTTTCGTCGGTTCGCAGGGGACGCTTGGGCTGACGACCGAGGCGACCTTCCGACTCGTCAAAACAAAACCATATTCGGGAATGCTCGTCGTTTTTATGAAAGACCTTCGCCCACTCGTTGATCTCGTAAAAACAATCCTTCCTTTCGCGCCCACGAGCTTTGAATCTTTCGACGATCACACGCTTCGTTTGGCGATGAGATTCCTTCCGGATTTTATTAAGCTTCTCGGATCAAAAAATATAATCTCCTTGGGATTGCAGTTTCTGCCGGAGTTCTGGCTCGTCTTAACGGAGGGAATGCCTAAGCTCGTTCTACTCGTTGAGTTTGAGGGCGATACGCAGGCGCAAGTGGATGAGAAGATAACGGCTCTGCGAAAACAGCTCAAAAATTTCCGCGTGAAGGTTCGGGTCGCGGGGACGAAAGAAGAGGCGAAGAAATATTGGGCTATCCGAAGGGAGAGTTTTAATCTTTTGCGCCATCGCGTCTTGAATAAACAGACCGCGCCGTTTATTGACGATGTAATCGTAGCACCGGAGAAGATGCCGGAATTTTTAACGGAGCTTTATAAAATTTTGGATCGCTATAAACTGCTCTACACTATTGCCGGACACGTGGGGAACGGCAATTTCCATATTATTCCCCTGATGTCGCTCGCGAAAGATGAGGACCGGCAAAAGATTCCTTTGGTTGCGGACGAAGTGTATGATCTCACCTTGAAGTACGGCGGATCCATTACCGCGGAGCATAATGACGGCTTGATTCGCGGGCCCTATTTGAAAAAAATGTACGGCGCGAAAGTATACGGAATTTTTAAAGAAATTAAGAGTATTTTTGATCCGGAAGACATCTTCAATCCCGGAAAGAAGATGGAGGCGGATTTGCAATACGCGCTCGCGCATATTAAGCGTTCATAGTTCACTGCTTTCAAAGATTGACAAGGGCTAAAAATTCGGTTAAAATGTTAATTCAGTCTGCTTTTTCGGCGTATCTTGAGCATCGTCTGCATCCTCCCGATGTCTCAAGGCAACCCTACTTCGAGAAAGCCGATAAAACTTGCGAAACGCCTTGTAGGGGCCTCCTCCTCTCGGCGTTTCGTAAGCCATTTCATGCAGGGGCCATTCGCTTGGTCCCTTTTTTATTTGAGTCCTTATTGTAAAAATAACTGCTTCGGTTTATCCTCTTAAGAACAACCTTTTTACTTTTCCCATGCTTCTTTCGCAAAACCAGATTTTGAAACACATGAAGAATGGAACGATCATTATCGATCCGTTCGACGAGAGAAAATTGAAGACGGTAAGCTATGACATCACGCTCGGCGAGTGGTATTGGAAAGAACGGGCGCCCGGAGGCCGCGCGACAGTGCATAATGTGTACGATGAAAAATCCACGGAGCTGATCTGGGAAGGACCGCTTAAGGCGCAATCAGTTGAAGCCGTTGAAGAACACCTCGGGAAGCAGTTCAAAAATATTCCTCCGGGTTCCAAGATAATCTTGCTTGAGCCGGGAGAAACGGTTTTGGGGCATACGGTTGAATTTATCGGCGGCAGGGATATCTGCGTCGCGAAAATGTACGCGCGTTCTTCGCTCGGCAGAAATTTTATCGAAGTGTGTAAAGACGCCGGATGGGGCGACGTCGGTTATTTTAACCGGTGGACGATGGAGATTACGAATAACTCCCGTTACTTTTCGATTCCGCTCGTGGTTGACCGCCGGATCGGACAGATGGTTTTTTACGAAGTGGCGCCGCTCGATAAAAAAAATGTTGACTACGTTGGTGAAGGAGGAAAATATCAAAGCTCGCAAGACGTGGAAGAGGTAAAGGCATCGTGGAAGCCCGAGATGATGATTCCCCGAATGCACTTGGATTGGGAGGTAAATACGCACAAGGCATAGCACTCCCGATGCGCGATAAGGAAATCCAAAAACTTATTCACGGAGAGACGAAGCGTCAGAACGAAACACTGGATCTTATTCCGTCGGAAAATTTTGTCTCCGACGATGTCCTGCGCGCGCTCGGCTCTCCTCTTACGAACAAATATGCCGAAGGATATCCTTCGGCCCGCTATTACGGAGGGAACGAGTATATCGATAAGATAGAAAGTCTTTGCAAGGCTCGCGCTTTGAAACTTTTTGGTCTCAAAGAAGACGCGTGGCACGTAAACGTCCAGCCCTATTCAGGTTCTCCCGCAAATCTGGCAGTCTACGTGGCGCTGGTCCCCTTGGGCGAAAAGATTATGGGTCTTCAACTCGATATGGGTGGGCATTTAACGCACGGTCACAAGGTAAGTTTTACCGGAAAGGCGTGGCAGGCGGTGCCCTATGTGCTCGACAAGAAGACGGAACGGCTTGATTATGACGCGGTTTTACGCCTCGCGAAAAAAGAGAAGCCCAAGATTATCGTTGCGGGATACACCGCCTATCCTCGCGTCGTAGATTTTGCGAAGTTCCGAAAGATTGCCGATGCGGTGGGGGCGTATTTGATGATTGATATGTCGCATATCGCAGGACTTATCGCCGGAGGCGCTTATCCCTCACCCTTCAAGTACGCGGATATCGTAACGACGACGGCGCATAAGACACTGCGCGGTCCGCGTTCGGCGCTTATCTTTTGTAAAAAAGAGTTTTCTCGCGCAATTGA
The DNA here is from genome assembly GCA_964361095.1 of uncultured Candidatus Saccharibacteria bacterium. GTDB lineage: Bacteria > Patescibacteriota > Minisyncoccia > UBA6257 > 2-01-FULL-56-20 > CAYHZA01. The sequence continues at coordinate 67,757 of CAYHZA010000002.1, forward strand.
CCGCGCGATTTTCCCCGGACTTCAGGGCGGCCCGCACGCGAATCAGATCGCGGCTGTCGCAGTCGCGCTTGGCGAAGCGCGTACGCCGGCTTTTAAAAAATACGCGAAACAAATCGTGCGGAACGCCAAAGCGCTCGCGGAGGCGCTCCGGAAAAATGGCTGGCGGATTGTTTCCGGCGGAACCGATTCGCACCTGCTTTTGGTGGATGTCGCCGCGCGCGGCATAGGCGGTAAAGAGGCGAGCGACAAACTCGAAGCGAGCGGCATTATCGTCAATAAAAATACGATTCCTTATGATCCGCGTCCGCCGATGGATCCGTCGGGTATTCGCTTGGGCACGCCGGCACTCACTACCCGAGGGATGAAAGAAAAAGAAATGACTGTGGTTGCTCGAATGATTTCCGATGTATTACTTACGAATAAAAATATAAACCGTGAGGTGAAAAAACTGTGCCGCCGTTTTCCGCTATTGTATAAAATTTAGAAAATGATCATTGACGGGAAATTGATCGCCGATAAAATCGTCGGGGACTTAAAAGTTCGGCCACGCGTCGAGAAGTTCTTCGGCGCGGTTTTAGTAGGAGAGGATCCCGCCTCCGTTAATTTTTTGCGCCAAAAAGAAAAAGTCGCGAAGGAGCTCGGTATTGATTTTCGGCTTTATACATTGCCTGCGAGTATAACGACGGATGAGTTGCGCCGCGAGATTGGGCGTCTCGCCCAGCCGAAAAATTGCGGAGGGTTTATTGTTCAGCTTCCGCTTCCTGAGGCGTTGAATAAACACTATGTCTTAAATGCCATTCCGAAAGAAAAAGATATTGACGTATTGAGCGAAGCCGCGCTTGGTTCATTCTATTCCGGTCGGAACACTATCGTTCCTCCGTCGGTTGGGACCGTCAAGGAGATTTTAGGGATGCAGACGCGTGATCTTCGGGAACTCAAAGCAGTAATGGTGGGCGCGGGATTTTTAATCGGGAAGCCCGTCGGGTTCTGGCTTCAGAATCGCGTGGGAGAACTTACGGTCTTGGATAGTGAGGTGAAGGACCTTGAGGCGCGGCTCCGGGACGCCGATATCGTGATAAGCGGCGCCGGCCACCCCAAATTGTTTAGCGCGAAACATTTGAAGGAAGGAGCGACCGTCATCGACTTCGGATTTAACAAGATCAATGGGAAAATCGTGGGGGACTTTGACTCTGATGGCGCGGAGGAAAAGAATATTGCTTATACCAAAACACCCGGCGGTACCGGGCCGATTTTAGTCGCAGAATTGTTCAATAATTTTTATATACTCAATTCAAGATCCTGAGCTATGCCGAAGGATGGCGAAACTTTTATCGCCTAAACGGCGTACGCTGAGCAAAGTCGAAATGTGGCGAAACTTTTTGAAAATTTCTATACGTTGAATTCATAAAAAAATGCCCAGACGTCGATGTCTGGGCATTAAAACTTAGAGTGGAATATCGTTCTCGGAGGAGATTGAAGCGTCCCCTCTCCTTACCACGAGAAGCTCTGTCTCGAGGCGTTTGTTCTCCTTTTTTTCGGCACCGATTTTTTCTTTCATTGATGAGAAAACCTGAGACCAGGTACCGCCACAGCATAGGCTACGATCGGCAACACGGAGCGCGTCCGGGAGCGGTAAGGTGACGCGGTCGCCGGAGTCATCGGTAAGCTGAACCCTCCATCTGCCGGAATCACTCCAATCTTTCCATGCAGCGGCCTTGATTTTTCTTCTGGTTCCTCGTGAGCAGAGGGCGGATTTACGGAACCAACCTCCCAAACGAATGATGAGATTTGTATCCACCAGCGAATAGATACCAGGGGCATCTTCCCTGTTTAAGTAGGGACCGTCTCGACAGACTTCATCGCTCTTGAGTTGGTAGCGGACGTAGTATCCGATCGCGTTCCGCCGCGCGTAGTGATAAATCCACCGGAAAGGATCGAGTCGGAAAGTGAGACCCCAGATGACGAGAAGACAGGTGAGCCACGTGAGGTATCCCCACCGCTCGGCGATACTGTATGTGAAGAACGTGAAGAGCGCGAACCAGATGACCTTGAGTCCCCCATAATGAAGGGGCTCCTCTTCGAACACCAGGGACTTTTCGCTTTCTGGATCAATTCGCTTCAGCCCTGTAGTCTCCATAGCTCTTCTCCCTTAAGGGTAGGGTTTAGCGCTGGCACAGGTAAAAAATCTAAACGAGCTTTCTTTGGTATACACCACATAGGGGCATTGAGTCAATAAAAAATGAGGCAGGACATGTTGTCCTGCCTCGGGTTTTATTGTTCGTGTTCAATCAAGTTCAGGATGGTGATGGTGGATGCGCTTCTGTTTTCTTTATTGCTATCTCCTTCTCGCGGTAGGCGATCACGCCGGCTTTGACTTCTTCAAGATAAGGCGAGATCCCTTTCTGGAGTCGAGGGTCTGCGAAGAGTCCCCACGGAGAGTCGCCTATTGTGAACTTCCGCAGATGATCATCGAGTTCCTCGAGGGGAATGTAGTTGCTCATGCGATCCCCTCTTTGATTGTTCCAGAAGAGGAAAACAGTGTTGGTTGCGAGAGCCTCCAACACAGGGTCTCGGTGAATATTGCGTCCCGGCAATTTGTCGAAATTTGTGTCGGGGCAACTCCACATTTCAAGACCGGTCCTCATCTTTATCGTCGCATCGAGATAGGGGCTGACCATCTCGACCGTCACCTTCTCAATCTCGACCGAACCTTGCTCCTGGGTCGTAGACGCGTGCGTGATCGTCACTGGAGCCAGCGTGTTGGCAGCCGCTTCCTCGATTATCAGAGGAGGCGGCTCCTTTATGGTGGGGAGAATTTCGATTGCAAACACACCGAGTGTGACGATCGAAATGAGTCCCCAGAGAAAAAATCTGATTCTCATCGTCTTCTCCTACTTGGGGATAGTCCCGCAGTCCATGCAGGTCAGATCAACGAAGCAGTAGTTAGGTAGTCCTGGTAGCTTCGTTCCGCAACTCCCGCCAGGACACGGCTGACCCCATGTGCAACTCCCGCCAGTATCGTAGACTGGAGTCCTAAGAGAGAGATTCGTCGTACCATCGAAGTCGCCGACGAAGAGGTCCGTCATGTCTTTCTTCGTCTGCATGGTGAGCGGAAAATCCGCGAGCGCGGATTCGGCAATGCGTCTCGCGTTCTCGGGAGTACCGATCGACCCATACATCTCGGCCGCGAGCTTCTCGAGGCGGTCACGTGTATCGGGATTCGAGACATCGGCAAGTCTCTTGCCGACATCCTGCTTGTCCATCACGACGGGCATGGTGTTCATCGGGAAGTAGAGGACTCCGCCCCCGAGATCGATGGTCGGTCCGATTTCCATCACGACACGGTCCTTTTCCTTGGTCTGCTTCGTCTTCGTCGCAGCAAGGGCGGTCGAGGGGACGAATATCGCGAAAAACGCGAGCAAAGCTGCGATCGCAAACAGAACGCGCTTCATATCTTTTCCATCCTTTCTGGGCTTAAGCCCACGAGTTGTGGCTCTCTTTGCTTATGCGGAGAGAGCGGTTCTGTAAATACACTAACCCCTAAACGGTTAAATTGTCAACCTCTTGTAATAGTGGGCACTGGGGGGATCGAACCCTCGGCCTACTCGGTGTCCCGCACAAAGTGGACGGTGCAGGGATTGAACCTGCGGCCCCCTCGGTGTCCCGCTCTGTGCGGGATTGCGGTTTGTTCCTAAAAATTCTACGTGCACTCGAATTTTTAGACAAACCGGGAATAAACGAGGTGCTCTGCATCACCCCATTACATTTGGGCAGTGGGCAATGCTGGGATCGAACCAGCGGCCTACTCGGTGTAAACGAGTCGCTCTACCACTGAGCTAATTGCCCAAATGTAATGGGGCAGGCTGTCTGCCCGCCAAAACCCTGTCGTCGGCGGGAGCTAGCCGTCCACTTTAAGCGGGATTGAGATTTTTGCTGTTTCGGTGGCGCCCATCTTTCGCGCCGAAAAGAGCGTTATCAATACTCCCACAAAGTTTATCAAAAATCCAACGAAGATAATTCCGTGATTCCACGTTAAAAGCCCCTCGGGCGTTTCGATGCCGATATTCAAGTGGTGCAAAATATCAAGCACAATGCCAACCGCTTCAATAAGCGTTCCGAGAAGACTTATTTTGATTCCGATTTTGAAGTTCATTGTTCAATTGTACCAAAACTGATTGTTTTTTCCTTTCTGGTGCCCCCGGGAGGAATCGGACCTCCATTTAGGGATTAGAAGTCCCTCGTTCTATCCATTGAACTACAAGGGCGAATCGGATTGATTCTAATCTAAAAGTGGGATAATTTAAAGCACTTGCCACTCAACAGGTGTAGTGTATAATTAGATTATGAAATATAATCTTCGCCAAATTGTCGGATCTACTATTTGGTGGACGGAAGGCACTAAGACGTATAAGGACAAAAGATGGAAAAATGTCTGGGTTTACAATGTGGATGTCACAAACACAAATCCCAAAATTATTAATGCATTCTTATCTTTCTTGAGAAAAGATATAGGCATCGAAGAACCAAGACTCAAACTCCAATTACAGATTCACGAAGGTGACGACAAGGAGAAGTTTGAGATGTATTGGTCTAAAGAAACTGCCATTCCAAGAAGTCGTTTCACCAAAACAATTATCCGACCAACGGGCAACAAGATAGGCAAAAGCCGAGGCACTTGTAAGGTAAGGTATTCCGACAAAATGACATACAACAAGATCAAGGATTTGTCAGAGAGAATATTAAGCGGTATAAAGTAAGGAATTACTTCGGGCTGTAGTGTATCGGTTGCACGAGTCCTTTGGGAGGATTTAGGCTGGGTTCGACTCCCAGCAGCCCGACCATGATAAAAGGAGTAGATTACATCGGAGTGTACGTTGTTTTCTTCTGTCACGACGGCAAGGGAAACTTTGTGATGGCAAAACGGAGCGCTCTCGCGCGAGATGAACAGGGGAGATGGGACATCGGCGGCGGGGGACTTGAGCACGGGCAGACGGCAGAAGAGACGCTCAAAAAAGAAATTCAAGAAGAGTATGGCACGCAAGCAATTTCGTATGAGTTCTTAGGTTTTCGTGATGTGCATCGAGAACAGGACGAAAAGCGAACTCACTGGATTGCGCTTGATTTTAAAGTGCTTGTGGATCCTTTGAGTGTAAGACTAAATGAGCCTCATAAATTTGATGGGCTCTCATGGTTTACGCTCAGCAATATTCCTGAAAATTCTCATTCACAGTTTTCGGTTTTTTTAGAAAAATACCGCGAGCGACTTTCTTGAAGAAGATAGGGAATTTATGTACACTAAGTCCGGTCATTTGCCGCGGTAGCTCAGTGGCAGAGCGCGGCCCTGAAGAGGCCGGCGTCGGGTGTTCGATTCACCCCCGCGGCACATCAGAACGCAAGCGTCGTGACATGGAGAAGCACCGAATCCATCGGTGTTTTTTTCATCTCTTCGATCGGTTCGTCCGACCGAGCCCCGGGGGGAATCGAAAACCCTCATGTAGTTATGGCTGTTCCGCGGGATGCAGACCGCTCCGTCTTCGGCTTCCGAAGATTCCGATCTGGGTCATGTAGGCCAGAATCGGCACGGCGCAGGGTACGCAGAGTTCAGCTTCGGCACTCGTTCCATACTCGACGAGCGTCGTCTGATCGTACATCCCGAACTCTATGCCACAACCACTACACAAACCTTCAATCATGGCGTTGTGATGTGATGAGTGTTTTCGACCTTTCGAAGATCATGATGGATCGAGAAAGGTGGTTGCGGTAGGAGGGAGATTCTGCCGGAGACGGCAAAGTAGCACGCCTTTACAACCCAAAGGAAGCTCGTTCAAAAAACGCCGGCTCTATCGCCGGTGTCTCAGGTTTAAGTCTCACGCGGGTTACGAATATTTTATTCCTGCACCGAACTCGTTCATGGCCATCACAACAGCGCGGGCAGTTTCTCGCTTCAGACGGTTTTTCCTCGGGATCATGGTCACGAAATGACCATCGGTCGTCTTCACCTTACAGTGCTTTCTTCCCTCGTAAATCTGAAAGCCAGCTCGCTTCGCGATCCGTTGGAGTTCTTCATACGAGCAATCGGCAGTCTTAACGTGGAGCTCCCGCACGAGGGATGAGAAGTGTTAGTTTCTGGTCACGGCTCGGTGCGGGATAGGCATCCAAATGTTGAGCCGTCTCGACGGTTGGCAAGTAGGTAGGAACATAGGAAATGTACCTCTCGGGCACCTCAAGAAAAGTGCGCGCTGCATCATTGATCATCTCGATGAGTTCGGAGAAGGAATCAGCTTCGGTTCGACAACCGGCGAAGACTAGAATCTCTGCGCAGAAGCCCCCATCCTCGGATCGTTGCACCTGCACGGTGATTTCATGAGGAAACAAGGCGCGCAGCTTGCGGATTTCTTTTTTGTCTTTTTCTGTAAGTTTCTTTGCTCTCATATTTTCATCGTACGCAAGAACAGCGGAAAGTCAATGTGCAAGCAAAGAACTCTGACTCACGCGGCAGCTATGCCCTCCTTTCCACCTTCGCCCGCTATGGTCCTATGAGTTTTCAGCCTTGGGACCCTGGGACGCCCAGTATTTTCGGGACCTCGTTTGCCGTAAACCATGCGAGGAGATTCTCCAAAAGCTCCGTCAATGTTCGAGGTGTCCCACGATACGCGGCACCACCTCGAACACGCTCGCTGTGGTGGAGAAGCACCGAATCCATCGGTGTTTTTTTCATCTCTTCGATCGGTTCGTCCGACCGAGCCCCGGGGGGAATCGAAAACCCTCATGTAGTTATGGCTGTTCCGCGGGATGCAGACCGCTCCGTCTTCGGCTTCCGAAGATTCCGATCTGGGTCATGTAGGCCAGAATCGGCACGGCGCAGGGTACGCAGAGTTCAGCTTCGGCACTCGTTCCATACTCGACGAGCGTCGTCTGATCGTACATCCCGAACTCTATGCCACAACCACTACACAAACCTTCAATCATGGCGTTGTGATGTGATGAGTGTTTTCGACCTTTCGAAGATCATCATCGGGCAAGAACATCATCTGCGGTAGGAGGCTTAATTTGCCTTATTGGTAACAATTGACAGCCTTAGTCCCTTCTCGTAGGATTAAAGAATTACTATGGTTAATGTAAACAATATCGATTTGAGAAAGATTAGCCAGGATCTTCGTAGCTTCGAGAATCAGTGGGTAGCGATTACCGAAGATACTCGCATCGTGGCATCCGGCCCTACCTATGGCGAAACCGTGCGCCAAGTGAAAGAGGGCAGCGACGTTGTCCTGCTTAAGGTACCATCCTTCGACGCTTCCCTCGCTCCTGTGGAGGCATGAAGTTTGAGTATCAAAAATTTATCCTCGGTAGTCACGACCCTCGAAAGCCGCTGGTGGCACGGCCGCTCATACCGGTCTCGCTCCATGGGAATGGAATGAAAACCCGGAGTCCCTATTTTGCTCTCCTTGATTCCGGAGCGGATCGAGTTATCTTCCCGGCCGATCTTGCCGCAGAGGTTGGTATCCCGGACATCGAGAAAGGAGAGCTCGAACCTGCGGTTGGTATCGCTGGCCAACGGGCCGATGTCTACTATCATAACCTTGCGCTTCAAGTTCTTGGGGACACACGGGTCCTTCCCACGGCCGTGGGATTCTCCCGGACAGTGTCATTGCCTATTCTCGGTCGGTCGTTTTTCAAGCATTTCAAAGTAGTTACCTTCTCAGAATCCAAGGAGGAAGTAGAGCTCAAGAATTAAGAGGATGCACGGTATATTGTAACCACTACTGCGACTTCTGCGGATTCCCCACAATCCACTTCACGAGTTCCCTCAAAAGCCGATCCAATGTTCGAGGTGTCCCACGATACGCGGCACCACAACTAAAAAACAGCCGACTGGCTGTTTTTTAGTTACCTATTTCTTGAGCTTCAGGATCAATCGTTTCTCTTCCGGCCGTATCGAGTCGATGATGAACGTATAAGTTTGACCGGCGATAAGCGCTTTTTTCATTTCTTCGATGCCTCCGAATTCGGATACGTGGATGATTCCTTGAAGACCGTCTTGGAGATTCACAACACTCCCGAAGGGATTAAACTTGTACACCTCTCCTTTAACTTCCTGACCCGCCTTGTAGATGTCTTGGACGGTATTCCATGGATCGGTTTGAAGCGCCTTCAACGAGAGAAAAACGCGTCCCTCGCGAATGTCGATGATTTTAACCTTCAACACTTCATTTATTTTTACTACTTCTTTGGGGTTTGAGATAAGGCGGTGATTGAGCTCCGAAACATGCACCATACCTTCGATTTGCGGGTTGTCGACGAATCGGACGAAAACGCCGAAGTCGGCGATTCCCGAAACCATAACGTCAACTTCTTGGCCTACCTGATACTGCGTAAGAAGTTCTTTGATGTTCGGGGCGAGGATCTCTCGTTCGGAGACGATAAGTTTTTTCGTACGCGGATTTACGTCAATGATTTTTACGCTCAACTCCTCCCCGATGAATTTTTTGAGCTCGTCGGTAAGTTTTTGCCGGTCATTTTGGTCGATCTTCGGATAGTGATCGTTTGAAAGGCGGGAGACGGGCAAAAATGCCTTAAGATCGATAATAGTAGTCATAAGTCCGCCCGAGTTCGCGCCAACGATCTTTACCTTGATAACCTCGCCGGATTCTTGGAGTTCTTTTATCTGTTGCCAAAGGCGCTGTTGGTCGGCCTCGGTCAAAGAGAGCTCGACATACCCGTCGTCATTTTCGAGGCATACCACCTTCGCGGCGATACGTCCCCCGATCTCCAGCTTCTTTACGAGCTCCCGCGCGTTCAAAAGTTCCTGACCATAGACAACTCCGGTGCCATACGGACCGAGATCAAAAAAAGCCGTTCGCGGAGCCTTGCGAATGAGTTCGGCTTCCACGACGTCGCCCTCTCTTACGTAGGAGTCGTCCCGAAGGCGCTCCTTCAAGATCTGGGCAAAAGGAGGAAGAATGGGCGTTTTTATATTGGGAATATCGTTTGGCATACCAAGGGATTATAGGGAAAGAGCTTTTGAAATGCAAATGCGACTGGAAATTCCTCAAAATTTCTGGTATCATAGTACTGCCCTAATGATTATCCAGTACTTCGGAGAAGGATGTTTTCGCTTGCAGAGCGGTGATACCGTGCTTCTTGTCGACCCCGTGAACAATCGACAAAAAGCCGATGTCGTTCTTTCGACGCTCACCTCGACTGCCCTTCCGGATGTCGGGCAAAACGAGATCCGTTTTCCGGGCGAGTACGAAATGAAGGGAATCGAAGTATGGGGGTTTCCCGTTGCGGCAGAATCCACGGAAAAATTTTTGAAGACGATTTACTTAGTGCATTGGGAGGGAATGTCCTTTGTCTTTCTCGGGCATCTTTCGAAGGGGATGGAGCCCGAAGCTCTTGAGAAAATGAGCGAATCCGATGTGCTTTTTTTCCCGTTTGACGGAGAACATTTTTTAACCGCCGAGGCGGCCGCGAAATTAGTGAAGCAACTCGGGCCCCATGTCGCCATTCCCAGCTTTTCCAAGAACCCTTCTGAAATCCTCAAGGCCTTTGGACAGAAAATTGCCCCGCAAGAAAAGTTGGTGTTCAAGAAAAAGGATCTCGCGGCGGATCAGGACAAAATCGTTATTTTAGAAACAAGCTAATCGTTATGCGTCAAAAAACATTTCTCGAACGTTTGCAGGAGGCGCCCGAATCCGCCAAGCGGAAAACGACGGTTCTCGTAAGCGCCATCGTTATGGTCGCTGTAATTTTTGTTTGGCTCACTTATTTTAATAATCTTTTGAGAGATACGAAGAGTCAGCCCGTGCCGGAAATTCAAGGGAGTGAGAGTTTTACGTTCTTCCATACGATGCAAAACGGCCTCGCGGTTATTCTGGACAGTTTTGTTTCCGGTATCCGCGGCATCGGTAACGTATTCGTCGGCGGAAGAAGTTCAACGGTAACTCCGGAACATTAGATTTTTAATCGAACCAATGGATAACATTGAAAAACGTGAAATTACCAGCGAGCTCCAAGAGGCGTACATCGACTATGCGATGTCGGTCATTGTTTCGCGCGCTCTCCCGGATGTGCGCGACGGTTTGAAGCCCGTGCATCGACGTATCTTGTGGGGTATGTGGGACTCGGGTTCAACTGCCGACGCGAAGCTTAAAAAATCCGCAAATATTGTTGGTGAGGTAATGGGCAAGTACCATCCTCACGGCGATCTTTCTATCTATGACGCGCTGGTTCGGATGGCGCAGGATTTTTCTCTGCGGTATCCCTTGGTGCAAGGTCAGGGAAATTTCGGTTCTGTTGACGGCGACAACGCCGCCGCGATGCGGTACACGGAGGTGCGTCTTGCGCGCATTGCCGACGAACTTTTGCTTGATATAGAAAAAGAAACGGTTGACTGGCAGCCGAACTACGACGGCATTCGCCTTGAGCCAAAGGTGCTCACCGCAAAGCTTCCTAATCTTCTCTTGGGCGGGAGCGTGGGAATTGCCGTGGGTATGACGACAAATATTCCTCCGCATAATTTAAGCGAAGTGGCGGATGCGATCCTTTATTTGGTGGACAATCCGAAGGCGGGGAACGACGATCTTCTTAAATTTATAAAAGGACCCGACTTTCCCACCGGAGGGATTATTTTCGATCGTAAGGCGATCGCGCAGGTATACGAGACTGGCCGGGGCACGATAACCATACGGGCAAAAGCGGAGATAGAAGAACGGCATGGTCGTGAAGGCAGTCGCGCGAGAGGATTCAATATTGTCGCGACCGAAATTCCTTACCAAGTGAACAAAGCCGAGTTGATCGTGAGGATCGCCGAACTGGTACAAAACAAAAAAATAGAAGGCATCCATGATTTGCGCGATGAATCCGACAAAGACGGTCTTCGCATCGTTATTGAACTTAAAAATGACGCTCCGCCTCAGAAGATCTTAAATCAGCTTTACCGCCAAACGGATCTCCAGAAAGATTTCCACGCGAATATGATCGCGTTAGTCGGCGGGATTCAGCCGCAGCTGCTCTCCTTGAAAGATATCCTCGTATATTATCTCGAGCATCGCACGGAGGTGGTGCGTCGGCGCGCGCAATTTGATCTGAAGAAAGCCGAAGAGCGCGCTCATATCTTGGAAGGACTCGTCAAAGCCCTTTCGGTTATTGATCGCATTATCGCGACGATCAAAAAATCAAAAGATCGCGACGAAGCGCATAAAAATTTAGTGAAGAATTTTAAGCTCAGCGATATTCAAGCGACGGCAATCCTCGAGATGCGCCTTCAGTCTCTCGCGAATCTTGAGCGGCAGAAAATCGAAGATGAACTCAAGGAAAAACTCGCCTTGATCAAAGAGTTGAATATTATTTTAAAAAACCCAGCGCGTATTTTAAAGATTATTAAAGATGAAGTGAAAGAATTAAAAGATAACTATGGCGACGAGCGAAAAACAAAGGTGGTGGCGACGGGGCTTACCGAATTCAAAGACGAGGATTTGATTCCCGAAGAGGAGGCGATCATCGCGCTCTCTTCCGGCGGCTACGTAAAGCGTCTCGCGCCGGATTCGTTTAAGAGCCAGCGCCGCGGCGGCAAGGGGCTTGTCGGTTCGGATGTTGCCGACGAGGATTTCATTACGCATTTTTTGAGCACAAAGACGCACGACCAACTTTTGTTCTTCACGGACAGGGGAAGAGTGTTCCAAATCAAAGCGCACGAGATTCCTGCCGCAAGCCGTACCGCGAAGGGGAAAGCGATCCACAACTTTCTCGAGCTTCCCACGAACGAGAACATAAGTGCGATTGTAAATTCTCCGAAGCTTGCTTCCGGAGATAAAAGTTCGGAGTATCTCGTCATGGTGACCCAAGATGGACTGATCAAAAAAACACCGATCGGCGAATTCCAAAATATTCGACGCTCGGGTATTATCGCCCTGGATCTTAAAAAGAATGATCTCTTGAAATGGGTCGGCATCTCGCACGGGAAAGACGAGGTGGTGCTCACGACGCGAGGCGGTCAGGCGATCCGATTCAAAGAAACACAGATTCGTTCCATGGGCCGGAGCGCCGCCGGCGTGCGCGCGATTCGTCTTCGAAGTGGCGATCATGTTGCCGGGTTTGATATAATAAAAGATAAGAAGTCGGAAAAGCAGGAAGAGCAGCCAAAGGGCGTGAACCGCTTGGTAGTGGTGATGGAAAATGGCTTCGCGAAGCAGACGGCTCTTACGCAGTATAAAGTACAGAATCGCGGCGGTTCCGGAATCAAGACTGCGAAGATTACGAAGAAAACAGGTTCCATTATTTCGAGCAAGGTAGTGCGCGAAGAAACCGAGATTTTCGCTCTCTCGGCAAAAGGCCAGGTAATTCGGACGGAACTCTCAAGTGTGCGCATGACGGGTCGCGCCGCGCAGGGTGTGCGGATCATGAATCTTAAGAGCGGTGATCGGCTGGCGGGAATCGTAATCGTTTAGAAGAATACAAGTAATATTTTTTTTAAATGCCAACACTTCCGGATCTCTCGAACATTCCCCGACGGCAGGTATTTATTGTTGGAACATTTTTCGCCGCCATCATTCTTGGCGTTCTCTTGTGGTTTGGTCTTCGTCCTCCTGCCATCGACCCGAACACACAGGGAGATCTTACGATGTGGGGTGTTCTCGACGCGAATCAGATGAAAAGTTTTATCGACGAAGTACAGAGGAGTTTACCGGGCATCAAGGTGCAGTATCGAGAAGTTGATAAGGAGAGCTATGATGCAACATTAGTGGATGCTTTAGCCGCGGGCGAGGGTCCGGATATTTTTATGGTTTCCGATCGCGATTTGCCCCGACAGATCGGGAAAATCCAGCCCCTCCTTCCCGAACAATTCGGCATTCCGCGATTGCGGGAGTTTTTCCCGGCGGTGGTAGAGGAGCAGTTCGCGGATAAGGACGGCAAGATATACGGCCTTCCTTTGTATCTCGACACGCTTCTCCTGCTCTATAACAAAGAACTTTTTGATCAGGCCGGTATCGTGGGGCCGCCGAAGACGTGGAGCGCGTTTGAAAAAATCGTGCCGAGTTTACGTTCGGTCGGACAGAACGGAAATATCTTGCAATCGGCGGCGGCGATCGGCGGAACCAAAGAATCCATCGCGACCGCGGTTGATCTTTTAAATCTTTTAATGATCCAAGGCGGCGCTCCGATGACAAGCTTGGATCGAAGGAGGGCGCTTTTTTCCAATATGACGAGCGAAGGGGGATCAGGTCAGGCCGCTTTTGATTTTTACACAAAATTTGGCACGACGGCATCGCCGGTTTATACATGGAACGACGCGCAAGGTGACTCCATCGAAAGCTTTACCGCCGGAAAGACCGCGATGATTTTTGACTATTGGGAGAGGATATTCGAAATTCAAAAAAAGGCGCCCTTTTTGAAGATGCGTGCTGCTTCCATGCCCCAGCTTTCAAGCACGCAATCGATAAATTATCCCCATTACTGGGCACTTACGGTATCGCGTCAGAGCCGCAAACAGATTCCGGCATGGAATTTTATTATTAAGGCGACAACCGATTCGACGCTCGCGTATAATTTTTTCAAAGTTTCTAAACTTCCTCCGGCATTAAACAGTATCATCGCTTCGGTTCCTGCGTCGTCGGAATACTACGTGCCCGTACGACAGGCACTCACGGCGCGTTCGTGGTACGAAGTGAGCGGCCGCGAGATAGACAATATTTTTTCTCGCGCCATCTCCCGCGCCGTAACGGGGCAAGCGACTCAGTCGAAGGCGCTCAAAGAGGCCGAAGATCAAATCTCGGAATTAATGAGGACACGACGACAATAACGCAATGAACCGCCACACGCGATACTTCATTTTTTTCTTCGCGATTCTTCTCTTCTTTTTTGTTGTGCCGTTTGCGGCAGAGGCCGTGGGCTTTCCCTATTGGGGTACGAATCCCCCGATTCTTCCCTGCGGCTATAGCGGTGGGCCTCCCTGTACGGATCTCTGTCAGATGGTTCAGCTAGGACAGAATGTTGTGTTTTTCGGTATGACGCTTGTTGTCTTTGCTCTCGCGCCGATATTTATCGCGTGGGGAGGCATTGAGCTCATGATCGGAGCATCTTCTTTGGTGGATATCGGCGGTGGATCAAAAGAAAAAGTAAGTCATGGAAAAAAGACGATCAAAAGCGCGATTGTGGGGCTCGTGCTCGCGCTTGGCGCGTTTGTAATCGTAAATACCTTTATAACATTTTTGGGAATATCGATCGGCGGAGCGGGCGGGTGGGCAAGTTTTCAATGTACCGTTCTCGAGCTTCCTCCGCCTCCCGCGCCCATAGTGCCCCCTGGGGGAATAACACCTCCTCCCGGTGTTTCTCTGGGAACCGGATGGTCGGGAGCGGTTATCCCTCCGGGAACATTGGATGACGCGACGGCACGGAATCAATTGAGGGCTGCCGGCATTGAGGTGACAAGTTCTAACGGTTCTAATAGCAACTGCACGAGTGCGGGTCAGACGAACTGCACAAGCTTGAGCGGTTTGCCGCAATTGGCTGTTGATAACCTTATCGCTTTGAAGAGCGACTGCAAATGCGCGCTTACTGTAACCGCGGGCACCGAGGCGGGGCACGCAACACACGGCATGGGAAAGAGCATCGTTGACGTGCGCGCGGACAATAAGGTTACGTCCTATCTTCAGAATGAAATTCGTGCCGCGAATCCACATATTTCGGCGATCCTTCCCGATACGTATTATTCGATAGGCAATGAACGCTATCGTTACGAACCCCCCGATAAGCCCGGCGAGGGACCGCACTGGCATGTCGAATTCTGATTCCCCGCGTGGAAGGGCATATGATAGAATATAGATACGATTATGTATAAATTATTTTTTACGATTGCCTCAGGAGTTCTTCCTTTCACCTCTCGCGTGTTTGCGAGTAGTTCCAGCGGACCGACTTCCGGCGGACCGGTTGGAGGAGGTAGTAATACGGAAATTACAATTCCAAACCCCTTAGGAAGCGAAAGTTTTCTCGATATTGCCCAGCGAATAATTGATGCATTATTTCGCATCTCCATTCCCATCGCGGCGATTATGGTTCTCGTGGGTGGGTTTCAGATCATGACCGCGGGTGGAGATCCAAAAAAAGTTACGAACGGCAGAAACACGCTCATTTACGCCGCGATCGGTTTCGCGGTGGTTTTGCTCGCGAGCTCGGTTGCCGCGGTTGTTCAGAGTGTGTTAAAACCATAGAAACCTATGAGAGAAAATTTTTTGAAATATTCACCGGAGCTCATCGCTGTTTTATTTGTGCTCTTCACCTTCGCGCGTTTCGTGGGAGCGGCGCCGCTTTTGAATGATGTTACTGATGTAGAGAAACTCCTCTGCCGGATTTTTGGCTATGTATTCACCATCTTCATAATTTTGAGTTTGATTATGACGCTCTGGGCGGCGTTTCTTTATCTTACCGCCGGAGGCGAGCCGGAAAAGATAAAAACCGCGGGGAGGACGCTTATGTATGTCGCGGTCGCCGTTGCGGTCGCTTTAATTGCGAGGGGATTCCCGCGGATTATTTTGAGTTTATTCCCTAGCGGCAATCCTCAGCAGTTGATTGGGTGTTAGCGTTTTTTATGGAATATCGTATAATGAAGCCAAGCTTAAAAGGTCGAAATTATAACTTTTTTGAAGCATGTATACTATGAAAAAACGACTCATTCAAATTGCCGGTCCGGTTATCGCAACAATGATCGGGCTTTCACCGGTTTTATCGAGCGCGCAAACGCAAGACGTACCTCAGGCTCCTATTACCGATGTGCGTGGTGTTTTTGACTTTCTCTGTGGAATATTCGGATTGTTTTTCACGCTCTTTATTATCGCCTCGATTATTTTGGTGCTTTGGGCGGCATTTAAGTATTTGACCGCAGGTGGAGATCCGGAAAAGGTAAAGAGCGCAAACCATTCGTTAATTTATGCCGCGGTAGCGGTTGTGGTGGCGCTTTTGTCTCGTGGATTTCCATTTATCATCAACTCCCTTTTCTCGGGAGGCGGTGGAGGCGGTGGTCTGACGAGTGCGTGTTCTTAAATTTATTTTAGGTTTTTGACAAAGAAAAAAGACCCTCGGGAGATGTTCTTCCCGGGGGTCTTTTGCTTGACCCTTTTACATTACTCCACAAGGAGACGCCGGGTCATGAGCTTCTCCTCATTGAGGTTTGAGAGGGGTTGTCTCCCAAGAGATCGTCGCGGAGTCCGCGGATCTCCACATCTTCGGGTCCCAGGTTCAAAATAGAAAACTCAGGACCTATATCCTTCCCGTTTTCCGGAAAGTCGATGTAGTCGGTGCCCTTCGCACCTCTTATTCTTATGGTCGCGTTGGGCTTAACTCCTCCTTCCTCGCTTACTTTTACAAAGAACAAATGGCTTCCCCCGTTGAAGCGCAGGCACTCGCCGGCGCGCACGGTGAAAAGAATTTCCGGACGCATTGATATATCCGTGTCTTCGGAATCGTCGCAGTTTCGCTTCTCCGAATCTTCCAAGGTTACTGTCGGATGCGCTCTCCGGTCTCGGAGTACGTCAGACATCATCAGAGGAGATTCTCCAAAAGAAGCATTTTCTTCTGGAGCTTCGAGTGAGACTATCGCAGTAATGGGTACATCACCCAACGGACAAATGCGGAATTCACTAAGAGGAATTCCGACACGTGTTTCTCGAGCTGTTCTTCCGGGTTTTTCTTCCCAGAGAGTATCGTGCGGACCCACGTATCTTTTCCGCCCGTTCCAATACCACTCGACGTATCCCACTCGCGGCTCCACCTTGATTTTAAGGTAAGGGCGCGCATTGGGATGAGATGCATCGTGGTAGAGAAGCGATATTGTGCCACTACACGTGAAGGGAGAAACATTGATTGTCTTTGTTTCGTTCACGGCAATCAAGGTGTTCGTTTCTCCTGTGGGCCACTTTTCGAGATCGCGTCCTCTCCACTCGAGCTTCACCCACTCGGGAATGATTGTGCCGCCGAGCGCCGCATAGCCCAGAAGAGCTATGACGCACGCGACGAACGCAATCTTTCCCCAGCTGAAGTTCCAGCTTATGACACCTCTCTTTTCTTTCCCGTCCTCCGCCTTTCCCTCTTCGGCAAGGAGCTTTGCGCGCCTATATCGAAAGAGTATCGTGCCGACGAAGAGGAAAAGAATAATCCCACCGAACAAAAATCCCAAGACCCAAGAGAGCACATTGTATCTCCAAACAAAGAAGATGATGCTTATCGCTCCCGCGATAAGAAAAAAAATCATCCCTTTTGACGTCCCCGCTGGTTTCGCCTTTTGCTGTGGTTTGGCAGTACTCTGCTGTTGGGTTTTGCTCTGACGTTGAATGACGCGATATATCCACGTCACGGAGAACATGATGATTGTCACCGAAATGACAATCCCCGTAATCCACATGAAATTATTCACGATTTGTTTCCTCCAAGGAGAGACTTCAGGATGTCACCGATAGGAGATGAAACAAGAACGGTGTTCCCCGCGCCTGCGGCTGTTTTTTCAAGTGCCTCGGCGGCGAGGTTCTCTTGCTCCTGTCCCGGTTTCCAGATTACATCTCTGCGCTTACGTTCCGCATCGGCCTTGAGCTGCATCGCCTCGGCTATTCCCTCGGCTTCGATGATGGTTCGTCTTTTTTCTTGTTTAGTCTTGAATTCGAGAGTCGCGGCTTCTTCGTGTTCTTTGGCAAGTTTGCCCGAGAGCGCATAGTCCCGCACCTCGAGTTTGACCACCTCGACGCCGTAATCTCTTTTGAATTCATCGAAGATCGCTGCGAGAGACGGATTCGCGGCGCTGATGTCCCCTTTCTGGGTTTCATCATAGCTGTTGGATTTGACGTAGTCTCGTATGATCGGCTGGGTTCGAAGGAGAACTGCGTCAAGCCATCGGTGTACCTTGAAAAGCGCCTTGTGGGGATTCACGATGCGAATCGTGAGGACATATTTTACGTCTACTTGAAGCAGGTCTGATGTTTCGGCACCCGTTAATACGTCCGTGTACGGGGTGTGCTTCACGTAAACATGCCGCAACATCTCGTTGTGATATTCGTCCACGTCTTGGAGTATGCCCCCTACCTCTTTCTTTTTTGTGGTGACCCACGTGAAACGGTAAGCGTACACTTCATGGAATGGAGGAAAACCAATCCATCTGATGTGTTCGAGCCATCCCCCAAAGAGATGATGCTTCAATTTAGTGGTCAGTGTTGATGGGGAGCTTGTGCATACAACTTCCCCATCTTTATCGAGCTCGAATCCCTGGTAGTTCATGATGGCCCTCAAGAACTTGCCGTTCTTGAGGATTGCTCTCGCGCTCCCTTCCTGGACTGTTGTCCAGAACATGTGAACGCTTGCGAGTGCCGCGATGAGCAATGCCGAACCGTAGAGAAGAACGATCATGGTGACCGCAACAACTACTACAATAGCGATGAACATCTCTGCTCCTTATGTGAAAGTTATTCGTTCCGATATTCGGTTATAAATGAGCTTTGGCGTCGAGACCTATTCTCGGCCAATTGTGAATAAACTACCATAAATACTACTCTTTGTCAAATCAAAAAAAGCTGGTATACTAGGTATATGTCAGGTCTGGGCAGGTGGCGAAATGGCAAACGCACTAGCTTTAGGAGCTAGCGCCGCAAGGCTTGTGGGTTCAAGTCCCACCCTGCCCACAAAAAGAGACCCCCAATTCGTTCTTATTTTCCCCCTCTTCTGCGTCCGTGAAATGATTTGTGGATTTCCCGCAGTTCTTTATTGGTAATGTGGGTGTAGATCTGCGTTGTGTTTATATTCGCGTGGCCCAAAAGTTCTTGGACCGAACGGAGATCGGCTCCGTTTATCAAAAGATCCGTCGCAAAGCTATGCCGGAGTTGGTGAGGATGTATTTTTTTTGGTATTCCCGACGCGATGGCGCGGTAATTCATAAGTCGTTGCACCGAGCGCGGTGTAATTCTGCCGAGAATATTTTTTTCGTTTTTCGCGAGACTCACGAAAAGCGCCGATTCGGTGTCGCCGCGTTTTTCGAGATATTCTTTTATCGTTTTTTTTGCCCGATCCGAGAGAAAGACGACGCGTAATTTGTCGCCTTTTCCGCGGACGGTAAGTTCTCCTCGATTGAGATCGACATAGCGGTCGAGCGAGCAGAGCTCCGAGAGACGCAAACCGGTCGAGAAAAATGTTTCGAGTATCGCTTGATCACGCAACGCGCGAAAGTTCATTTTGGTCGGCCGCGCGAGGAGGCGTTCGAGGTCTTCGTAGTCGAGAACCTCGATTTGCCGACTCGGCACTTTAGGGAGTTCTATTTTTTCCGGCGCGAGAACTTTCATGTCGCGCCGCGTGAGATACTTCAAGAAATTGCGAAGCGCGATGACGTAATATCCTTGGGTAACTTTTTTAAGCGATTGGCGTATTTCGTCGGAGTTCCTTACGGCAACGGGGCGGGCAAGATGAAGTCGAAAGGCGCGGACGATCGTTTCGGTGATCTGTGAAGGAGAAGATATCTTTGCGAACTTAAGGAACTCCTTCAGATAGCGTTCATAATTTTCCCGCGTTTTCGGTGAACGGTTTTTTTCGATCTCCAAATAATTCAAATATTCTTCAAGGTAGGCTTCAATCGAGGATGCCATAACATCATTGTACTCCGTGGCTGAGGGAAGCGACAATGACATCTTTTGCGTTGAATAAGTATCATAGTAAATGGGCATCATCTTCGAGAACCGCCCCTTTATTTTCCCTATTCCTTGCATTTTGGCTTTAAAAGCTGTATACTTTCCAAACTATGCTTACGAAACGCGTGAAGGCGAGAATCGTCGGTGAGGTGCAAAAGCACAAAACCGACACGGGTTCAGCCGAGGTGCAGGTGGGGATTTTAAGCCGTCAGATAGATGAGCTCGCCACGCATCTTAAAAAGAATCCCAAAGACAATCACTCTCGGCGGGGACTCTTAAAAATGGTGAGCCACCGGAGGAAACTCCTCCTCTACATAAAGAAAAAAGAGCCGAAGAGCTACGACAAGCTTATAAAAAAGCTCGATCTTAAAAAATAGACCACGTATGAGACAGGCGAGTAGCGTATATGCGAATCAGCGCGTCGGTATTTTTATCGATGTACAAAATCTTTATCATTCGGCGAAAAATCTTTATCACGCGCGGGTAAATTATCGCGAGCTTATCAAGCACTTGGTCGCCGGACGTCAGCCCATTCGTTCGCTCGCCTACGTAGTGAAAAGCGAGGGAGTTGAGGGCGCGGCGCCTCGGGATGGTGCCCAGCACGTTGTGAAAGAGGTTTATCGGAGCGATGATACGCGCTCGGTTTCCTCTGAAGCCGCGTTTTTTGAAGCGCTCGAGAAGGCGGGGCTTGAACTGCGGCTCAAGGATCTGCAGATCTATGCCGATGGGCTGAAGAAGGCGGACTGGGATGTGGGAATGGCGGTGGATGCCATTCGGATGTCTTCGTTCCTTGATGTGGTAATATTGGTAACCGGCGACGGAGATTTTCTCCCCCTTATCGACTATTTAAAGTGGGGAGTAGGGAGATTTGTTGAAGTTGCCGCGTTTCACCGGAGCGCCTCTTCAAAGCTCCGCGAAGCGGCCGATAAGTTTATTAATATAGAAGAGATCCCTCGGGTACTCATAAAAAGATGAAATTTGAAAGAAAAAAATTTTCTATTGAAGTCGGCGGAAGACCTCTCACGTTAGAGTTTTCTCCGCTTGCCGGAAAGGCGAACGCCGCGGTGCTTGGGAAATACGGCGAGACAATCGTCTTAGTGAGCGTGGTAATGAGCCCTACCGAATCAAGCGCGAATTATATGCCCCTGAAGGTTGACTACGAGGAGCGTTTTTACGCCGCCGGAAAGATTATCGGAAGCAGATTCATCCGTCGCGAGGGCCGTCCGTCCGAAGATGCGATTTTGACCGGGCGACTCGTGGATCGCGTGATCCGGCCGCTCTTTGACCAACGTCTGCGACACGAAGTGCAGGTCGTGGTAACGGTGCTTTCGTACGATGAAGAAAACGATCCTGATTTCGTCGGGCTTATCGCCGCCTCCGCCGCGCTTTCGATTTCCGATGTGCCGTGGCAGGGACCGATTGCCGCCGTGCGAATCGCAAAGATCGGAGAGACATTTCGGGTAAATCCGACGAATGCCGAACTTCAATCACCCGAACTTTTATTTGAAACATTTGTCGCCGGTTCAAAAGGCGCGATTAATATGATAGAACTCGCGGGCAAAGAAGCCGGTGAGTCAGAAGTTTTGAAGGCGTTCGAATGGGCGGAACAAGAGTTCGCGCGCCTCGTTGATTTCCAATCGGAAATAGTAAAAGAAATCGGAAAGCCCAAAGCCGACATAAAGATGGCCGAGGCAGAATCGGCATTGAAGAATGCGGTTAAGAAATTCCTCGCGGATCGGCTTGAAGATGCGATCTATGACGCGCCGAAAGACGGAAGAAATACAAAGCTCGCGGCGCTCAAAGAAGAACTTTACGCGCATCTCAAGGAAACATTTGTGGCGAGCGAAAGCGGAGGAGCTCCCGATTTTAAAGCGGTTGAATTTTTAATCGAGGATATGGTTGACGCGTTGGTGCATAAAAATATTCTCGAAGACGGACGGCGTCCGGACGGACGGAAATTGGACGAAGTGCGCGCGCTTCACGCCGAAACGCATCTTTTTGAGCGCACGCACGGTTCGGGATTGTTTATACGCGGCAACACTCAGGCGCTCGCGGTTACGACATTGGCGGCGCCGGGAGCGGAACAGCTTATCGAAACGATGGAAATAACGACGAAGCGTCGCTTTATGCTCCACTATAATTTCCCCGCATACTCCGTGGGAGAGATCGGCTCTTTCCGCGGACCGGGACGTCGCGAGATCGGACACGGCGCTTTGGCGGAAAAGGCGATCCGCTGGATGATCCCAAGCGTGGAGCAATTTCCTTATACGATACGCGTCGTTTCGGAGATTCTCTCGTCAAACGGTTCTTCTTCGATGGCGACAACCTGCGCGGCAACACTATCGCTTCTTGACGCCGGCGTGCCGATCAAAAAGCCGGTCGCGGGAATTGCGATGGGGCTTATGATCGACGATAAAGGGAACTATAAAGTACTTACGGATATTCAGGGGCCTGAAGATCACTATGGGGATATGGACCTGAAGGTTGCCGGAACGGATGCGGGCGTGAACGCCATTCAGATGGATATCAAAGTGAACGGATTAAAACGTGAAATTTTGGAGGACGCGTTGCGTGAGGCAAAGAAGGCGCGGTTGCATATTTTGGATCATATGAAAAAAGTGATCGCGACGCACCGTCCGGAACTTTCGCCGTACGCGCCTAAAATAATCGTCTTGAAGATCAATCCGGAAAAGATCGGTCTTGTGATCGGCCCCGGTGGAAAGATGATCAACGGACTTATTAAAAAAACGGGCGTCATTACCATCGATATCGAAGAGGACGGCAGTATATTTATTGCCGCCGATGATCCGAAGAAGGCAGAAGAGGCGGCGAACGACATTCGCGCGCTTACGCGAGAGTATAAAGTGGGTGAAGTCGTGGAGGGGCCTATCGTGCGTGTCCTTGATTTTGGAGCGATTGTGGATTTGGGAGGCGGTAAGGACGGAATGATACACGTTTCCGAGCTTCAGAACGGTTTCGTAAAGAATGTCGGTGACGTGGTGAAAGTTGGCGATTTTGTTCGCGCGAAGATTATCCGCGTTGATACGGACGGGCACATCGGTTTGTCCTTGAAACAGCTCGAGTAAGCCCCGTTAGAGAATAATGATTCTCTGCGTTTCTTTGTAAGTGCCCTTGTTTTTCCAACGGGGTAAAACAAGTACCTTTTCTCTCGACGGGCGACGGAGTACAATAGAAAGAGTCGCCTGTTTTTTATTATAGAAAATAATTTTTCATGGAAGAATCTCAAGTCGCGAGTAATCCCTCGTCCATTCCGGCTCCGCCGGAGGTGAGCGTGAGGACGATGACTTCGGATATTGAGGCGATGACGCGGGGCGGGGGTACCTCGATTATCCCCGACGGCGTAGGTAGCTCCGAGTCTGATGTCGCCTATGCCCCGCCACGTCCCGAAACATTCACCTTAAGCGGAGAACCATACAAGGAACCTTTTGCGACGTATGTGAGTCCTCGCGCCGTGATTGTGGTGGGAATTATTGCCATACTTATCATGGCGATTTTGATAGGGTATTTTTTTGTATATCCATTTTTTATAAAATTGACCGTTCCGCCCTTTAATGCGAATCCAGGATCATTGACTCCCGCGCCGACAGGCATTGTGCTTCCGCCTTCGTCTCCGCCGAGCGTCGTAACGCATGAAACTTTTTTCCGCATTCTGGCAGACCGAACGATTCCCTTTGTGGTTGTGAAGTCTCCCGTTTCGAGCGTGGTTGATCTGCAGACGTACGCGCAGAAATTAACGGGAGTGATTAATGCGACTGGTGGAACCACGGGTTTTTATGAACTTGGCCTTGCGGATGATGCCGGAAAGCCTTTAGCCGCCTCGCGATTTTTTGATCATATCAGCGTTCATCTTTTTGAACCGAGTTTTCTCGACGCCAATTTCAATCCCGATTTTACGGCGTTCGTGTATAAGGACAGAAAGGGAATTTGGCCCGGATATGTGTTGGGAATAAAACGCGGCAAAACGTTATCCGTTGTTCAGAATCAGATAGCAAAAGAAATTGAAAATTCTGGAGATATTACGAGTGCGTTTTTGACTTCACCGGGGAAACCCTCGCCGGGCGTTTTTCGTGACGCGCTGTTTCTTGATCACACGGTGCGGTATTTTACCTTCGATGTTCCGGGCAGTGTTGCGCAGACAGAGTTCAGCTACTCTTGGTTTAATGATAAATTTCTGGTGATTTCGACATCGCGCGGAGGACTCGAGAAGGCATTCGAGCATTTGGGGAGGTAGTTTTTTCTTTGGGTTTTCGAAGTCGCCCGCCTTTCTTTTGTGTAACCCGCTCAGGTTACAGAAATAGGATTCGCTCCGTTTGATTTTTTGAATAAATTTTGCGGTTCCCGTCATACTTCCGACCGTAAAATTTATAATCAAAAAATCTACACTTCGCTCGGCTATTTCTCTCTAGCCTTCACTTATGGTTAACACAAAAGAAAGGCAGACGGATATCGGTTTTTGCAAAAACTTATCAAACCCAAAGAAAAAACTATTCTTGAGATTGAGTTGGAGGAAAAGGAAAGCCGCTCTGATGGGAGCGGCTAGGTGTTTACTCGGAGGAGATTGGGAAATTGAAGAGTTTCTCGAGAGCGGTTCCCTCTGCCACGACATAGGCACCATCTTCTTCGAAGGTACCTATGTTAATTTTAATAACGAGAACCCCCTCTTTTTGACTGAGGACGAGTCTTCCCTCTTTGGCAAGAATTTTTTCGAATCCACTGAGGCAGACTTCTTCGAGTGTATCCGATCCATCATTGAAGAAAATATCCTGAATATCTATGGCGCATGGCGGAATATCTTTGAGAGCCAAACGTTGTTGTATCTCGATCTCTTCCGCGACATCACTATCCGGCCATATTAGAAGGGTGAGGTGGAAGGAGTGGGAAACGAAGTCGAACTCCGTCAGGCTAAACGAGAATTCCACGTGGTCCGCCATCTCGAAATCTTGCAAGGTGACGTTTTTGGGGTCGAGAGTGTAGTCGTTCTTAGAAGATACGATTCGCATTGCGCACCTCCTCATAAATGAAAAGTTTCTGGTTTGAGTATATGTTAGTGAGTCTTATTTGTCGATAGTGGGGCTCCTTTTGAAAGTTTTAAAACGACCCTCTCCGAATTTAAAAAAGACCGCTTACGCGGTCTCCAGTTTTATTTTCTTTATTACGCCCTCTTGGATTGTTTTCAATGTCTTTTTATCTTCTTTTAACTTCTCGCGCACATTGTCGAATCCAACCCCTAATTTTTCGCCGTCCAAACTGTAGGTGGAGGCGGTTTTTATAACGATGCCATGTTTTAGCCCCGAGTTCAGCACATCCGCTTCATAGGAAATTCCTTGGCCATACATAATGTCGAATTCCGCGAGTTTGAAGGGCGCCGCGACTTTATTTTTGACTACCTTTGCTTTGACGCGACTACCGACGACATCCTCTCCTTTTTTGACTTGCGCGATGCGGCGGACATCGATGCGGACCGAGGCGTAGAATTTCAACGCTTTTCCGCCCGGGGTTGTTTCGGGATTTCCGAACATCACCGTGTTGATTTGCATGCGGATTTGGTTGATGAAAATAATCATCGTTTGGCTCTTCGCGGAGATGGCGGTGAGCTTTCGAAGCGCCTGTGACATCATCCGTGCTTGAAGGCCGATAAATTGAGCGCCCATTTCTCCCTCGATTTCCGCGCGCGGCGTAAGCGCCGCCACGGAATCAACGACGATGACGGAGATCATATTCGAGCGCACCAAGCTTTCTAAAATATTCAGCGCCTGTTCGCCGTTGTCCGGTTGTGAGATGAGGAGATCATTTATTTTTACTCCTAAGCGCGAGGCGTATTCCGGATCCAGTGCGTGCTCGGCATCAATGAAGGCGGCTTTCCCTCCTTGTTTTTGCGCTTGCGCGACGACGTTCAATGCCAATGTTGTTTTACCGCTTCCTTCGGGACCGTACACTTCGATGATTCTTCCCCGAGGAAGCCCTCCGACACCCAGCGCGAGGTCCAAAGAAAAAGACCCCGTGGGAATGACGGCGACATCTACCTTGCGCACATCGCCGAGTTTCATGATCGCTCCCTCTCCGTATTTATCGCGAAGCGATGAAAGAAGGCCGTTTAATTCGTCCTGGTTCTCCTCATTCGTTTTTTTCTGCGGTATAGGCATGTTTAAAGGTAAAATTTTTGACTTACGACAGCAAGATTTCGACGATTGATTTCAGTTCTTTCATAATAGCTTAAGTTTAGAATGTCGGGCGCGAGTGTCAACTTTAGGGCTATCTTATGGATAGGGGTATTTTTATATATCTAAGCCGTTATTCCGAAAGGGGCGCTGAGGTCGGTGCTGTGCTGGTAGCTCCTGTTTTCGGAGGTGTTTGATAGATAATTTCGCGGCTTACTTCGGTTTGTCGTCCAAGAAACTTTTTTGCGATAATACTTACCGGATTACGCCCGGGCTGGAGAAGGATATTCTTTTCCCAACGTCCGATGGCGTCTATCGCGACAGGCTCTCCGTTTACCTTCAACTCGTCGCTTCCGCTTACTTCTCCTTGTATGATAATTCGGTCATCGTGCACGGTGATCAAATCTTCTGCCGGATAAGAAATAGTAAGCATGGGTTTTCCGAGTATTTTTGAAAAACGAAAACCAAAATAAACGACAAGAAGAATGACAATCGTTCCGATAATTATTTTTTTACCCATGGGTTCTTTCGCGAAACGATTCTTGGGAAGCGCATCGGTTGGACCCGATCCTTTAATGAGCCCTTCTTCTTTAAGATGTTCCCACCATGCCTCGCCGTTGAAGTCGAGGATTGTCCCGAGCTTCAGGAGATAGCCGCGGAGATAAGGAGCCGGAGGGAGAAGTTCAAAGCGGCCCGCGGCTAAACTCTCGATGTGTTTCGCCGAGATGCCGCTCAATTCGGAAAGCTTGCGGAGCGTAAACCCTCGCTCCTTAAGTTTGTCCGCAAAAAGAGTTTGAAATTCGATTGAGTCCATGGTTTTTATGAAAGCCCTTCTTCGGGGTTGTCTATATAGACTTCGCGCGGTTTCGCGCCTTCGCCCGGACCGATAACGTTTCGAGCTTCCATGATATCAAGAAGTCGGGCGGCCCGCGCGTATCCAACTCTGAGTCTTCTTTGGAGAAGTGAAGCGGAGGCTTTCTTCGCCTCGACAACTACGCGAACGGCTTCATCATAGATCTCATCGTCGTCATCTTCAAGCGCTTGGTCAAAGATACTGCCGCCAGCCGCTCCGGAAGATTCTCCTGCTCCGGCAAACCCCTCGGTGCCCTCTTCTTCGGTCATTTCGATGGGATTATTTTCTCTCACGAAATCCGCCACCGCGTGTATCTCTTCTTCGGTAATGTAAGCGCCCTGGATGCGCTTTGGCTTTGAGAGCTCGGAAGAGATAAAGAGCAGATCGCCGCCGCCCAAAAGTTTTTCCGCGCCTCCGGTATCAAGAATGGTTCGGGAGTCGATCTGGCTCGCCACTTGAAGCGCGATGCGGCTTGTGATGTTCGCTTTGATGAGTCCGGTAATAATTTCAACCGACGGACGTTGGGTTGAAAGGACAAGATGGAGGCCGGTGGCGCGCGCCATCTGCGCGAGGCGCACAATTGAACCTTCCACTTCGCGGCCATAGGAGGTCATAAGATCGGCAAGTTCGTCTACGACAATCAAGATATACGGTAACGGTTCATCTTTCCCGCCGTTTGTGTTGTAGCTCTTGATATCTCGGCTTCCCGCCTTAAGGAGAACGTCGTATCGTCGATCCATTTCTTTGAGCGCCCACCGAAAAACATTGATGGCTTTTTTGCTCTCAATAATTACGGGTGAGACGAGATGGGGAATATGTTCATAAATAGAAAGCTCAACGCGTTTCGGATCGATCAGAATAAGTTTCAGTGTGTCGGGAGAGTTTTTATAGAGAAGAGAAAGAATAATAGAGTGGATCATAACGCTCTTTCCGCTTCCTGTTGAGCCCGCAACCAAAAGATGCGGCATGCGTTCGATATCGGCAAAAATTGGATCGCCGTTTACATCCCTGCCCAACGTAAATCCAAGGGGACCTGATTTTTGGAAATCCTGATAGCTCATCAAGCTCCCGAGGCGAACGAGCGCCGCGGTTTTATTCGGGACCTCGATGCCCACGAGGGACTTTCCCGGGATAGGAGCCTCGATGCGGATAGGATGCGCCGCGAGCGCGAGGGAGATGTCTTGGTGCAAGGCCATGATGCGCGAAAGCTTTACTCCTTCGGCGGGCTTTAACGTATAGCGTGTTACTTTTGGCCCGATATTAATTTCTCCCATTTCGACCGCGATGCCGAAACTTTCAAGAGTTCGCCTGATGATGTTCGCGTTTGCGCGCAGATCGCCCGTTGTCGGTTTTTCAACCGTTGATTTTAAGAGCGAGAGGGGAGGAGGAACATAATTCCTAAACTTTCTGATGGACGGCTTTTTCATTTTTTCCGGAGCATTTTCCGATCCGTCGCTTACCTTGAGGTGCTCTTCTCCTGTTACGGCTGTTCCTTCTTTCTCTTTTGGCTTTTCTTTTAGGTCATTAAGGATTACGGTTTCAACGTGGCCTTCGCCGGTCGTAACCGGAACTTCAATCGGCTTTTCCTTTCTTTGGGGCAGCCGGATTTTCAAAGGCGCGTCCAGCGTAATAAGTCCGGCGATAAAAAGGATAACTATATTAATAATAACGGCGGCTGTTTGACCGAAAGGAACTCGCAAGGATCCGAAAAGAAGGCCAAGCCAGCCTCCGTGGGTTGGCGCGAAGAGTTCGGTGAGACCGAGGATCGAAAGAAGGAGAAGCAATGCTCCGAAAAAAGCCACGCCCATAGTTATCTCTCGTTCCGAGAAGAGGAATACACCCGCGACGATAAAAAGCGAAAGCGGGAGCGCGAGGTATCCCCACCCGAGAACAACCGAAAGCATTTTATAAACAAATCCTCCGAGGGGACCCGCGTATTCAAGGTTTGCGAGAATAAGGACAATCGATACGCCAATAAGCCCGATTGCCCAGATGCTTTTTTTTGTATCGGGTTTTAGGCGGTAAGACGTGCTCGTTTCCGGGGTGCCGTTCCGTTTGTGTTTCTTGCTCATGAGGTTCGTATCCATTCATTTTCCTACGAAGTGG
This sequence comes from uncultured Candidatus Saccharibacteria bacterium, assembly GCA_964361095.1. Taxonomy (GTDB): domain Bacteria; phylum Patescibacteriota; class Minisyncoccia; order UBA6257; family 2-01-FULL-56-20; genus CAYHZA01. The sequence continues at coordinate 96,550 of CAYHZA010000002.1, forward strand.
GATATAATTCAAATTGCGATGCGAAGTCGCATAGTATCGGAAAATAATTTTCCGACCATTTCCTCAATTACTCAATGAAAACATCACTTACAGGAGGAGAGCTTTCGGTTTTGAAAGAGAAAAAACTTATTGTTTTTGATCTCGACGGAACGTTAGCCGAGAGTAAATCGGGCATGGACTCCCAAATGGCGGGACTTATGAGGCGGCTTTTAAATGAGAAAATGGTAGCGGTGATCTCCGGAGGGCGTTACGAGCAGTTCGAGCGGCAGTTTTTGAAGAGTCTTAAGTGTCCAAAGTCGTTTTACGCGCGGCTTTTTCTTTTTCCCACCTCTTCGACGTCATTTTATCGGTATTTGAACGGCTGGAAGAAAGTTTATGCGGAAAATTTAACGTCCGCGGAAAAGCGTAAAATTTTATCCGCGTTCAAGGGGGTTTTCGCGAAGGTTCGGTACGCGGAGCCTTCGCGTACGTACGGTGTTGTTATCGAAGACCGCGAAACACAAATCACTTTTTCGGCGCTTGGCCAGAAGGCGCCCGTCGGGGAGAAAAAAAAGTGGCACGAAAAAAATAATCGTTTGCGGCTCCGCATGATGAACATATTAAAAAAATCACTTCCCGAGTTTGAAGTGCGCGTTGGGGGACTTACGTCGATCGATGTTACGCGTAAGGGAATCGATAAGGCGTATGGCATACGACAAATCGAAAAACATCTCGGTGTGTCCCGTAAGGAGATGCTTTTTGTGGGGGATGCTCTCTATCCGGGCGGCAATGACTACGCGGCGGTAAAAACAGGAGTGGATTGGGTCCAAGTGTCGGGGCCGGGCGAAACGAAAAAGGTGATACAAAAGATCATTCGTTGACTTCGATTATGCGGGGAAGTATAGTAGACGCAGACTCTTGGAGGATGTGAATCATGAAAAGCGAAGCGAAGGAACCGACCACGCTTGCAGACCTTTTCTCGCGATGTATTTTGAAAAAGCTTTCTCCCGAAGAGGGCACGCGCCTTTTTCTTGAGGAAGTAGTCCTTCGATACAATGCCCACCCCGTAATTACAGAGGAGTCCCGACGGAGTGTTCTCAGGACGTTTCGAGAGGTTAGCCGCGGAGAAACTCCCATGATGTCGGGTGAGGATGAGGTTATTGTGGCGCTCAAGATGTCGCGCGGATGGTAAGCACCGGCTCCCCTAAAAAGGAGCCATTTTTTTGACAAAAATCCCTTTTGTAATTAGATTGTAAGCAGATCTTCCCTTTGGGGAAATATACATAAGGAAGGAGGTGAGATTGGTGATTCTCTCTGTGCTGATAAAGGATGTAAGAGTCGACCTTCCGGGGTTCTTTTCCCGGTTACGCGTCGGCGGCTACTTCAACCCCGAGGAGGCCGTTCAAGCATTAAAAACGGCGGCTCTCGGCGAAGGTATCGTCGTCGAAGAGGAAGCGGTACGCGATCTGGTTGACCAGATAGTGACAGGAGAACTGAAGCTGTTCGATGATTTCAAGGAGCGGCTCCATGAGATCGAAAAACCTTCCCCATCGACCTCAAAAAAAAGAGCGTAACGTTTCATAAAAGACCCCTGCGCGTGGAGAATGCAGGGGTCTTATCTTATTTATAAAGACGCGCTAAAAAGTTTTATTACTATGGGGTTGATCCCCACACCTACACGAGAGAGGCATTCCCCTAAAGCCAGAGTTCTATTTTTAAAACCATGTTTGGAGAAATTATCATATTCTACGGTTATACCACAGAATGCGATTGTTCCCCACTCTCGTGTAGGTGTGGGGATTGACAGTCAAGAATGATTAGACCTATAGTAGTTTTAAAATCACGCATATGCAGGAATTTTTCTCGAGCTCGCTCGGTTTAACGTTGGACGTTGATCAGACCGTTTTGGAAATTATTCGGTTTATGGAGGCGGAACCGAAGCGAAAATATAAGGTAACGATCGGAACCGATTCGGAACGTCTTCAGGATGGACGCGCCGATTTTGTGACGGCAATCGTCGTGCATCGCGTCGGAAACGGCGGCCGTTATTTTTGGAGGCGCCTTGAATTGGGAAAATTCCACACGCTTCGTGACCGCATTATAAAAGAAGTATTGATGTCGCTTGAAGTCGCGAAAAAAGTTCTCCTGCTTTTAGAGGAGAAGGTGCGCGCGGAGAGCGATCTCGAATGGGAATTTGAAGTGCATGCCGATATCGGAGAGAACGGAGAAACGAAGGTAATGATCCAAGAGGTGGTGGGCATGATTCGCGCCTATAACTTTGAGCCCAAGACAAAGCCCTCGAGTTATGCCGCTTCGAATGTCGCGGACCGCCACGTGTAACCAATGTATATAGACTTAATTCCATTTTTTATTTTCGGACTTGTTGGCCTTGTTTTTACTGTTTTTCACAAAGCAATGGGATCTCTCAGTTATAAATTGCAGGAGAGTTATTATCGGACTGAAGAGATGCATCAACGATGGGCTTTAATAATTGGGGTCGTACTACTATTTGCGTCGATTCTTGCTTTTTTTCTTTGATGGACACCCTTGTATTCGACATTGAAACGCAGAATTTTTTCACCGATCCCGATGTCGGGTGGAATAATTATGACGCCCTAAAAATTTCGGTCGTCGGCGTTTATTCATACGAGAAAGATCAATACTTAGCCTTCGACGAATTCGAAATGGAAGCGCTTGCCTCCCTTTTTCGAAACGCGAGCCAGCTTGTGGGATTTAGCATGAATCGATATGACATTCCCGTTCTCCACCGCTATTTTCAGGCGCTTCAAGACGTAAACGGTCTTGATCTATGGGGCAAGGAGCGCGTTGATCTTCTCTCGGAGATTGAAATGGCGACCGGAGATCGCATAAGCTTGGACAAGCTTGCGCTCGCGAATCTTGGAGTCGGGAAGACGGGTCACGGCTCGGAAGCGATTACGATGTATAAAAATGGAGAAATGGAAAAGTTAAAAAGTTATTGCTTGATGGATGTTGAGCTTACGAGAAAACTTTATGATCTCTATCGAGAAAACAAATCACTTTTGGTCCCCGATAAAAAAACAGGAGCGGTTGTAACGGTAAATTTTTCCAAAGGACAAGATGTTCAGAAACCGGCTCTATTTTGATTATGCCGCGGGAACTCCCGTAGCTCCGAGCGTTATGCGCGCGATGCGTCCTTATTTTTCGGGCGCTTTCGGAAACCCCGGTTCGCTTCATTCGTACGGGCAGGAAGCTCTTGCCGCTCTTGATCTGGCGCGGGAGAGAGTCGCGTCCGCGCTGGGGGCACAGTTTCGGGAGATTATTTTTACCGGTTCGGCGACCGAGGCGAACAATATTGCGCTCAGGGGCGCTTTGGGAAAATTTACCGCGGAGCGGGGGCGAGCAATAATTCCGCGCATTATCGTTTCGGCGATCGAACACGAATCCGTTCTGGAGACCGCGAAAGAATTAAAACGTGACGGAGCGGATGTGGTAATTCTTCCCGTGTCCCAGAACGGCGTTCTCGACCCCCTAACCTTAAAAGAGTTTTTAAACGATCGAACCGCCCTTGTCTCGATCCAATACGCTAACAATGAGGTGGGCGTCGTTCAACCTATTGCCGAAATTGCCGAACGTATAAACGAGCAAAGAGGAGATCGTTCGCCGTTTCCGCTTTTTCATACCGACGCCGCGCAAGCGTTTCAGTTTCTTAATTGTACGGCGGGTAGTCTTCGGGTTGATTTAATGACACTTTCCGCGCATAAGTTCTACGGCCCTAAGGGTGTCGGCGCGTTGTATGTGCGCGGTGAAGCTTCTCGTTCGGGATTTCCTTCTTTTATTACGGGAGGCGGGCAGGAGTTTATGTTGCGCTCCGGGACGGAAAACGTACCACTTATCGTGGGGTTCGGCGAAGCGGTTCGTCTTGTTTTGCGAAACAGAGAATCGGAATCAAAACGGATAGGGGAGCTCGCGGAGTATTTTAAAAAGAAGCTTGCCGTTATTGCCCAGGATGTTCGGTTCAATGCGAGCGAAGGAAATACGCCCAAGATCCCTAATATAATAAGCGTATATTTTCCCGGACGTTCGGTAAGTAGTGACCTCCTTCTGAAATTTGACCTTCGGGGACTTGCGGTTTCCGCGGGATCCGCGTGTCGGGCGCGATCCGCGGAGCCCTCTTATGTGCTTCAGGCGTTGGGATATCCGCGGGAACGCGTAGAGCGGAGTGTGCGTTTTAGCCTTGGGCGCCCAACCACAAAATCACAAATTGACAAAGCTCTCCGAATTATTAAAATGTCGTTATAAAAGAAATATTTTAAAAACAAATGCCTACACATCGTAAGTACGTTTTCTATATCATTTTGGGAATTATAATCGGCGGGATTATTATCATCCCTCGTGTTACGCCTTTCGCGCGCGCGAATGTGTTTGGTGATTTTTTTAAGAATTTTACGAACCCCTTCGGAGGCAATAAGGCAACCACGACTTTTAACGGAGGAACTCAAAATCTTCCCGTGGCGCTCTATAAACCGGCACTTGAATATGAGCAGGCGGTGGTAACGGCGGTAAAGCGCGCCGCGCCGGCAGTCGTCTCCATTACAATCTCAAAGAATGTTCCCGTAATCGAGCGCTGTCCCTCAAATCCCTTCTCGGATCTTCCTCCCGAATTCCAAGATTTTTTTGGCGGTCAGTTTCCGGAATTTTACGCGCCTTGCGAGAAGGGAGCAAAATTTCAGGAGATAGGAAGCGGGAGCGGTTTTATTGTCTCTCCGAACGGAATGATTCTCACGAATAAACACGTGGTAAGCGATAAGTCCGCTTCGTATACGGTATTTACGAATGATGGAAAGAAATATAGCGCGAGGGTACTAGCTCGGGATCCCGTACAGGACTTGGCAGTCTTAAAGATCGACGTGGTAGGCAGCCCTGCCGTTACGCTTGGCGATTCCGACGGATTGGAACTCGGACAAACCGCTATCGCGATCGGTAACGCTCTCGGAGAATTTCGAAATACCGTTTCGGTAGGTGTTATCTCCGGTCTCGCGAGAGATGTGACTGCTTCGGGCGGAGGAACAACGGAAAATATTCGGGGCGTGATCCAGACGGACGCGGCTATTAACCCAGGTAATTCCGGAGGCCCTCTTTTGAATCTTCGCGGTGAGGTAATCGGTATCAATACCGCGGTTGTCTCGGGAGCGCAAAGCATCGGGTTTGCTATTCCCATCAACAAAGCGAAGCGCGACATTGAATCGGTGAGAACAAAGGGAGAAATCCAAGCGCCGTTTTTGGGCGTGCGGTATCTTACGCTTACTCCCGATCACGCGAAAAAACAGAAGGTGTCGATCGGTCATGGCGCGCTGGTTCGCGAGAGTGACGAAGGGGCCGCGGTAGAACCCGCATCGCCCGCGGCAAAAGCGGGGATTCAAGCCGAAGATATTATTATTGAAGTAAACGGAAAAAAAGTAGAAGAGGAAAATCCCTTAGGGAAACTTATCGCCGATTTCAATGTTGGCCAAACCGTCGTTTTGAAAATTATTCGAAGCGGTAAGGAAATGACGGTGAGCGTAACATTAGGAAAGCGCCCCGAGTAGTATATTGAGCGCGCGTGAATGATTTTTCTTATGCCCCCGATGATTCATCTCGGGGCTACCGAACAAGTTGACAGCCGTGATATACTCTCTATAGAGTAACCTCAATAATCCATGCCAAATAACTTTCATCGTTTCACTATTAAAGCCCAGGAAGCCCTTCAGAACGCCCAAGAACTTGCGGCGGAGCGAAGCCATGGCGAATTAAAGGCGCTTCATCTCCTTGCATCGCTCATCGAGGATTCTCAATCTTTGATTCAGCCGGTTCTCATGCGTTCGGGAGTGAGCTTGGAAAAACTTCACGAACAACTTGAAGCCGAGCTTGATCGTTTGCCGAAGATCGTAACGAATTCCACGGTTGGCCAGCTCTATCTCTCGCAGGGATTGATGCACATTCTTGACCAGGCGGCGAAGGTCGCTTCGCAACAAAAAGATGAATTTGTCTCGTGTGAGCATCTTCTTCTCGCGCTTCTCGAGGTGCCGTCTCCGGCGCAGACGATGCTCCAGCAATTCGGCCTTCGGCGCGAGGGCGCGTTTCGTATTCTCGCGCAACTTCGCGGTTCGGTGCGGATTACCGATGAGACGCCCGAATCAAAGTTCCAAGTGCTCGAAAAGTATGCGATTAACATGACCGAAAAAGCAAAAGCGGGCGAGCTCGATCCGGTGATTGGCCGCGAAGCGGAATTACGTAGGGTAATTCAGGTTCTTTCCCGCCGAACGAAGAATAATCCGGTTTTAATCGGCGAGTCGGGAGTGGGGAAAACTGCCATCGTTGAAGGGCTTGCCCAGAGGATCGTTTCCGGAGATGTTCCCGAGCCGCTTAAGGGGAAACAGATTATTATGCTCGACTTAGGATCTTTGATCGCGGGGACAAAATTCCGCGGTGAGTTTGAGGATCGTCTTAAGGCTTTCGTGAAAGAAATTAAAAGTTCGGCGGGCCAGCTCATCCTTTTTATAGACGAGATTCATATGATCGTTGGCGCGGGAGCCGCCGAAGGCGCCGTAGACGCTTCAAACCTTTTAAAACCAGCCTTATCGCGCGGGGAGTTGCATACGATCGGCGCGACGACGATTCGGGAGTACCAGCGTTACATAGAAAAAGATCCCGCTCTCGAGCGGCGCTTCCAGCCGATTATCGTTGATGAGCCTTCGATCGAAGATAGCATCTCCATTTTGCGCGGATTGAAGGAAAAATATGAGATTCATCACGGGCTTCGCATTAGCGACGAGGCGATTATCGCGGCGGTAAATCTTTCCGCCCGTTATATTACCGACCGTTTTTTGCCCGACAAGGCCGTTGATCTTATCGACGAAGCCGCCGCCGCCCGCCGCCTCGAGAGCGAAAGCTTGCCGACCGAGATCGACAAAGTGCGGAGGGACATCACCCGATTTGAGATAGAAAAGCAGGCGATTTCTAAAGAGAACGGCAAAGGCAAGCCACGATATAAGGAGATCGAAAAAGAGCTGAAGAAGTTAAAGCAGGTAAACGATGAGCTTTCCGCGCGTTGGCATACGGAGAAGATTACGTTTGAAAATTTACATCAACTGCGCCAAAAGATAGAAAATTTGAAACGAGAGGCGGAAACCGTCGAGCGCGAGGGAAATCTTGAGCGTGTCGCGGAAATCATGTATGGCCAATTGCCGCAAGCGCAGAAAGATTATGAAATTTTTGAGAAGAAGCATTTTGCGCCGGCAGGGGAAGCGAAGAAAGGAAAGAAAGTTCCGAAAGCCGAAGAAAAGTTCCTCAAGGAATCGGTAGATAAGGAAGACGTGGCATCCGTAGTAGCCATGTGGACGGGCATTCCGCTTCAGCGGATGCTTGAGTCGGAAAGCGAAAAATTCGTGCACATCGAAGAAGTTCTACAAAATCGTGTCGTTGGTCAAGCGGAGGCGGTTAAGGGTGTCGCGAGCGCCTTGCGCCGCGCCCGCGCCGGATTGGCGGACGAAAACCGTCCTCTCGGGTCGTTTATGTTTCTTGGCCCTACGGGCGTGGGAAAGACGGAGCTCGCGAAGGCGCTCGCCGAGTTTATGTTTAACGACGAAAAGGCGCTGATACGCATCGATATGTCCGAATATATGGAGCGCCACGCTACCTCGCGCTTGGTCGGTTCGCCGCCCGGCTACGTCGGGCATGAAGAGGGCGGACAGCTTACGGAGAGCGTGCGGCACCGGCCATATAGCCTGATTCTCTTCGATGAGATCGAAAAGGCGCATCCCGAAGTATTTAACTTGCTCCTGCAGATTTTGGATAATGGGCGCTTGACCGACAGCAAAGGAAAGGTAGTGAACTTCAAAAACTCGATTATTATAATGACTTCGAATGTCGGAAGTCGTTACTTGCGCGCGATGTCGAGTCTCGGTTTCCGCGCTTCGGGAAAAGAATCGACAACGCGCGAAACAGGCGATTATCGCGAAAAAGTAATGACTTCGCTCCGCGAAAACTTCCGCCCCGAATTCTTGAATCGTATTGATGAAATTACGATCTTTAATCCGTTGCACGAACAGGATATCGAGAAAATTGTTGATATTCAGATCGCGCTTATCGAAAAACGGCTTACGGAACACCGCATTAAGATTAGCGTTGAACCGGCGGCGCGGGAGCATTTGGCGCGGGAGGGTTTCGATCCGGAATTCGGCGCTCGGCCGTTGCGAAGGCTGATTCAAAAGGTAATCTTGGATGAACTTGCGGATAAAATTATTCGTGGTGAATTAAAAGACGGTGGCAAAGTTAAAGTTAATTTTAAGGCGAATTCCTTGGTCTTTACTAGCTAAGGCGGCTCTCTTTGGGCTTGGCTGGCTAGTTTTGCCGTTTTGGATTTTTTTGATTCTGTCTTTCTATCTTTACTCCCGACCCTTATTCCAGCCGGCTCGTCTTATGGCGCCGTTTATGGCGCTCGTCGTCATCGCGGCGTTTGCCGAGCCGACCGTGGGGATGGCTCTTTTTTTCGCGATTGCGTTTTTCGTGATCGCCGGAATAAAAGATCTTTGGTTCATCAATCGGGCGGCGGCTTACAAGGTGCTTATCTTTCTCCTTTTTTTTCTTTCGTCCCTCCTTTTCTTTAGGGCGCACCGTGAATGGCATGGTCTTCAGGTATTCGCTTCCGCCCTTTCTTTGGGGGTTCTCTTTTTTGTTCTCGTCAAGAGTTTTCTTTCGTATGGAGGCGGGGACGGAGGGCGGCGGCGCGTTGTTTTGACGTTAGGGGTAATGTCTCTTATGCTCTGGCAGTTAGTAATCGTCCTTCTTTTTTTGCCGCTCAGCTTCCTGAGCCAGACCGCTCTTCTTTTTCTTACCTCTGCTGTTTTTGTGGAGTACGCAGAGGCATACTTCGGCGATCGCTTAAGTCGGGAAAAAATTTTGAGCCAAACCGTTATATTCGCGATACTTGCCCTCCTGATTTTTTTGACGGGAGAATGGCGTCTCTAATATAATAAGCAACGCATGGAGAATATAACAAAATTAGTACTACCGATGGCCGGCATGGGAAAGCGCTTACGGCCTCTTACGTTAAAGATGCCCAAGGCGTTGGTTCCTTTGGCGGGGCGTCCGCTCCTCAGCCACATTTTAGAGGAGGCGACCGAGAGCGGTATCAAAAAAGTTTTTTTTATTATCAGCCCCCAGCATGCGCCGCATTTTAGAGAATACATGAAGATTGCCGCTTCCCTGTTTCCCTCGCTCGATATTGCCACGCGTTTTCAGGAGCGCGCCTACGGAAATGGCCATGCGATCCTTGAAGCCGCGTCATATCTTCACGAACCGTTTGCTGTTCGTTATTGCGACGATGTTCTTCTCGACGATGAGCCGGTTTTAAAATCTCTGGTTAGCCGTTTCGCGCGTTATCGAGCGCCGATTATTACTCTGCTCCGTATTCCTCGCCGTGATATTTCGCGTTATGGCGTTGTAGCGGTAGAGAAATCTATTGGAGATTCGATTCATAAACTTAGGGGAATAATCGAAAAACCGAATGTTCTGGAGGCGGAGCGTAATAGAGAGAAGCTTTCTAATCTCGCGGTAATGGGAGCGTATATTGTAACCCCAAAAATTATCGGTCATCTGAAGAATATCTCACCCTACGCGCCGGAGCTCGATGACGCGCTTACGCTCACCGCGGGGTTTCACGAAGAACTTATGGCGGGGGGCTCGGTGTATGGTTGGGAATTTTCGGGAAAGAGATTGGACTGTGGAACACTTGAGGGATTTCTTGAGGCGGAAGAGCACCTCACGCTTGGGGGTTCTCGGTAAAGAAGGGTCCGTTTGACATACCCGTCGTTCCCGTTATACTTCAGCTCGTCATATGGATGAGGTTCATTTTATCAATTTTTGCGTGAAAAAAGGGTTCGAGATAAGCTATGCCCTTTTTCGGGTGGCGGGAACTTTAAAGAAGAAGAGTTTTGAAGACGCCCTCGAAAGCCACGCCCTCGCCCTTTTAAGCTCTACGACGGGAGGGAACTATGAAGATGCCCAAAGGGAACTTCGGGTACTTGAAAATATGATCCACCTCGGCGCGGAGTTCAACTTGGTAAGCTTTGGGAATAGTGAGCTTATGTTAAGCGAGATGAGGGCATTGAATGCGGCAATTGCCGAATACGGCAATGCGGCAAAATTGCCGGATTTAGATTTGAAACTTGAGGAGGTTTTTAAGAAAGAAGAGATAATGCAGCCTTTGTTTGAAGATAAGATTGACGAGAGAACAGAAGGACAATCTTTGCATAGGAATGCGGCAATCGGACATGCGGCAGAAATGCGGCAATCGGCAATTCTTGAAAAAATAAGAGAAGTTGAAAAATGCCGACTAAAGGATATACAGGAGTTTTTGCCGCATATGAGCGAGAGAACGATACGGTATGATCTCCAAGGGTTGGTTGAGCGGGAGCTTATTGAACGGATTGGTCCCGGGGGCCCCGCTACCTTCTATAAGGTAAAGAGAGAAGAGGTGGCGGTGGAGCATTTGGGCCAAAACTCATTTGCGGCCGACTTGTAACTTTTCCCCTACAATCCCGTTTTCTTTAGTATATCTTGGCTAAGAGATGGTATGGGTTTTCCCCATGCTTTTTTGATTAGGCCATGATAGAATTGAACCAATAAGTTTACGTTCAGTGTTCCGCTTCGTCGGGACAAGTGAGGCTGGACGGGAAGTCGTGATGTGGGTTTTTTGCCCGCACTCCGTTCTCGCCTCGCTTCTCAAGCGAGTTTTTTAATTTAGATATTAAAGTTATTCCTTTATTCCTTTCCGCTCTAATCCTCACTTAGATTAGCGGTGGGTCGAAAATAAGGGCAGTAACTTATTCCAGAAAAAAGCAAAAAGGTCGATGATCCTAATATATTTAGGTCGATAACAAAAAAATTAAGTCGAAATTAAAAGTAAATATAAATGAGTAAATTCAGTACGAAATTTTTGGTAGGAACACTCGCTGTGATTACGATCATGGGAGTGTTTCCTTACGCTCCGGCCGCTCAAGCGCAGTCAACGTCTGATCTTCAGGCGCAGATTGCCGCTCTCCTTGCTCAAATCACCGCATTGCAAGCGCAATTGAACATGAATACGACTACGCCAAACACTTCCTTTACCCGCAACCTCACTGTGGGCAGTAAGGGAGCTGACGTAACCGCTCTCCAGCAGATTTTGATCAATGGTGGCTACTTGAAAATTACGACGGCAACTGCCTACTTTGGTTCTTTGACCAAAGCGGCTTTGGCCGCGTGGCAGAGCGCGAATGGAATCTCTCCGGCGGTTGGCTACTTCGGCCCTATAAGCCGAGCGGCTATCGGAGGATCAGTAGTAGTTACTCCGGGTACGCCTCCGGGTCCTCCAGTTGTTGTTCCTGGTTCCGGCTTGAGAGTTAGTCTTTCAAGCAGTAACCCCGCGACCGGCTCTTTGATCTCATCGACCGGTTCAGCGGCGGCGCGAGTTCCAGTTTTATCCGTGAATCTCACGGCCGGCAGTGCCGGTGGAGTAACGGTAAACGATTTGAAGTTCACGAAAGCAGGCGTTTTGTCTGACACCTCGATCTCTTCCGCGTATCTCGTGGAGAGCGGCAAGGTGATTGGGCAGTACAGTTCGCTCTCGGGAGGTGTCATCACTTTTACGGGAATGAACTTGAGCGTAAACGCCGGTCAGACGAGAACGGTAACCCTGGCTATTGATCCGGCAACGGGTCTTTTGGCAGGAAACACCGTCTCCTTCACGATTGCGAATGCCGCCGACGTAGTTGCGGTTGATAATACAAACGCGACCGCGGCTATTTCCGGCATCTTCCCCGTGAGCGGGAACATCTTCACGGTTACCACGGTTTCAAACCCGAGTATCGCCTCTTTGACGATTTCTTCGTCTTCGGTCGGTACTTCTATCTACGCGGGAACCCAGAATGTCTTGGTTTCGCAGTGGACGTTAACCGGCGCAAGTAGTCCCGTGAACCTTAGCTCTCTTAACTTTAAGGTAGTTGGTTCCGCGAATAAGAATGACATTAAGAATGTCAAACTCTTCATTAACGGAACGCAGGTTGGCCCGACGTTGGCGCAGGTTGCTGGCGACGGAAGCGCCTACTTTGACCTCACGTCAAGTCCGGCGAAGATCAATACAGGAAGCGGCAACATGCAGGTCTACGCGGATGTCACGGGTTCTCCGAGCTTTAACTTTCAGTTTGAGCTCTTGAATACCTATGACGTCTACGCGATCGACACGCAATACAATGTTCCGGTTTCTATAACGATCACGGGCGGTTCCGGCGTGCAGATCACGATTCTCCAAGGAGCTCTTACGGTCTCCCTCGCGAGCGATACTCCGACGAGTAACGTCGCAAAGGGCGGATCAGGATCCGCTTTGGCGAAATTCACGATCTACGCGGCGGGCGAGCCGGTAAAAGTGAAGTTCTTAACCTTCCGGTTGGATTTCACGGGTACCACAACCACGCTTTCAAGCATGGTCAAGAATATGGTCATGGTTGATGACGCGGGTAATCAGGTTGGTACTACGATTAACACGCCTCCTACATCCAATAGTTGCGATGTAAGCGGCACGGGAACAACGGCCGGATATAATACCGCTGGTACACAGTACACGGATTGTTTCGGCACGAGCTCCTCGAACATCAACTACATTATTCCGGCGAACACGACTCGAGTTTTGACCCTTCGGTCAGACATTCAGTCGACAGCCGGTTTCTCAACCATCACCGCGAATTTGCTTGCGAGCACCAGCAACTTGCAGGGTCAAACCTCAAGTCAGTTGGCTTCAAGCGGTTCGGTGACCGGCGCGGCGCTTACCCTCGCGGGGAGCTCCTTAACGGCTTCATTGAACAGCGGCGTTGGTGCGCAGACGGTTTCGAAGGGCGCGACGAATGTAAGAATCGGATCGTACTCGCTTACCGCTTCTACGGCGGAAGGCGTGAACTTAAACACGATTACGATTTTGACCTCGGCAAGCTCATCGAACTTCCAGAACCTCAAACTTAAGGATGGTACTACCCAGATCGGTATTACACAGCCCACGCTTTCTAATAGCGCGAGCTATACCTTCTCGGGTAACATCAATGTTGCGGCGGGTCAGACAAAGATCATAGATATGTACGCCGATGTGCTCTCGGGCACGGTTGCGGCGACATATACCGCGGTAACGAGCATCAGCTCCTGCTCCGGTTCCGGTTCAATGACCTTTACCTCGGTAACCTGCGGCGCAGTAACCGGCCAAAGCTTGGTGGTTGCCGGTCAGGCGACTATCGCCGTAACGGCGGACAACTCGCTTGCTCCGGTTGGCACGCAGATCGTGATGGGTGGAACGGGCATCTCGTTGGCGGCTTTCCGCTTTACGGAAAACACCAACATTGAAGATGTGAAGGTCACCGACCTTAATATCTTCGATCAAGTTGCCTCAACAACTACATCAAAGTCCGGGTTTACGAACTTAGGGATTTGGAATGGCAGCACGCTTCTTGCGACGACTGGCGCCGCGAGCACATCTGCTTCAAGCTCCAATCCTGGTTCTGGTTACTTCTACCAGTTCCACTTCGCTAGCCCACTTATCGTTCCGAAGGCCGGCTCGATTTCATTGGTCTTGAAGGGCGACGTGTCTTCGTACACCTCAAGCGGTGCGACGGATAACACGACGCATGTCTTTAAGATCTCGACCTCGACCGACAGCGTGAACGATACGGTAGCCGAAACGGTTGTGGCGCTCGGCTCAACCTCAAACGCGACTTCAGCGGTTACGCTTTCTTCTGCGACCGGCAATACTATGACGGTATTGAGGACTCGCGCGAGAGTGACGGCTGCTGCAATTGGTTTGACATCGGCGCGCTCAAAAGGAACGAATGACGATATTGGAACCTTAACCTTCGCGGCTGATTCGGCCGGGGCGGTTTCGTTAAACACTATCGTTATCACCTTCAGCGGCACAGCTCCTTCGTCCTCGAGTTTCTTGGCCAATGTTGATCTCTTGGATCAAAACGGCAACTCGGTGATGAATACATCTGGTGTCGCGAGTAGCACGTCCGCCGCGTGTAGTGGCGCGAATACTTGTACGAAGACGTACAACTTCGGCAACACGACAGCCGGTTGGACGATATCCGGAGGCAGTTCATACACCTTTAAGATTAGGGTGAATAACAGCCTTACGGGTACCTTTGCCGCTGGGACTGGTGTGTCTGCTGGTCTCTCCGCGACGATTAATGCTGCTACCGATGTACGGTATACCGACGGTCTCGATTCGTCAGCGACGTCTAATGTGTCGTTGCCGTCGAACGAGATACCGATTAATGTCAATTCGGTATCCTACGTATCCGGTACATAGCATACGACTGGATGAAGACGTGACGGGAGTTTATCCCGTAGCACGTTTAGAAACACCCCCCGCCGAAGGCGGGGGGTGTTTTGTTTTTCTTGCCTTTCTAGAAAAGAATGCGTAAGATTTTTTATAAATGACTTCAAAGACGCTTCTTGCGCTTATTACGTTTTTACTTTTTGCCGCGATAATCGGCACGCCGCTTTTTTATCTTCGGACAAACGTATATCCCCAGGTTCTTCCTAAAACGGGGTATTTCCAGATCGTTGTTGAGATTATGTTCGCGCTCTGGCTGTATCTTGTATTGCTCGACAAGAAATATCGCCCCAAGCTTACGCCGCTTACCGTTTCTCTTTTTGTTTTTTTAGGCGTCCTTTTTTTAACGGCGCTTACGGGCGTCGATTTCTCGAAAAGCTTATGGTCGCTCCAAGGGCGGGCGATCGGGATCTTCGCATTCCTGCATTTCGGCGCGCTCTTTCTGGTCGTTGCCTCGCTGAAGCGGGAGCTCGCGTGGCAAAAGCTTTGGTATGCCTCGCTTGCGACGAGCATCGTTGTGTGCGTTATCGGTTTTATCCAGCTTAAAATTCCCACCATTCTTTTTCCGACGGAGGGCAGTATCGGCGGCCGTCCCGGATCAACGTTCGGAAACCCGACCTTTATGGCGGGGTATCTGCTTTTTAACGCCTTTATCGCGGGATGGTTGATCGTGGAAGAGTGGCGCCGCGGTATTCGCGGTGATCAAAAAACGAGGCGGCGTGCGGGGTCTCCGTCTTTTATCTTTCTTATCACCGCGTTCCTTGTTACCGCTCTTGGTCTTTTGGTTGCTCAAACAAGAGGTACGTTTGCCGGAGTCGGGCTTGGATTTTTGGGGCTCATGATCTATGGGAGTTTGAACGGCTGGAGAGAGAAAAAAATACAGCGGATTTCAGTCGCTTTGCTTATTATTCTTTTTATGTTTGGCGGATTTTTCTTCCTGACGAGAGGAAGCGGCATATGGGCTTCAGTCCCGCTTTTGAACAGGCTTCAAAATGTTTCGTTCTCATCTCCTGATTTTTTGCCGCGCCTGGTGGCGCTTAAGGCCGCGTGGAGCGGTTTTATCGAGCGGCCGGTTTTCGGGTGGGGATGGGAAAATTTTAATATTGTATTCAATAAATTTTACGATCCGAAGGTACTCACGATAAGTTACGGGGAAACTCGCTTTGATAAGCCGCACAACGTTGTTTTTGAATACTTGGTGAGCGGCGGCATAACCCTTCTCCTCGCCTATCTCGCCCTTATTGCTTCCGCGATCTACGAAGTTTTTTTCGTAAGACGATGGGCGAAAGAAGAAAAAGATCGCGGCGCGGCGCCGTGGATTGTCGCGCTTATTATCGCCTACATCGTGCACGATTTTTTTGTGTTCGATACCCTGGGACCGCTTCTTATGTTTTTTCTTATCCTTGGATGGCTCGAGGGATCTTACGTGGATGCACGCCAAGCGGCGCGTACTACTCCGCGCGAAGAGAAAAAAAATACTTACGTGCGAGAACAAGGAGTTTTAAAGCATGGCATAGGTTACGGATTGCTATGCGCCGCGCTTATTATGGCGTATATGGTGAACGTACGCGCGCTTTCCGCGGGATACTACCAAGCGCTTGGATTTGTGACGACCGGTAAGAACCCATTGCAGGGGATTCATTTTTTTGAAAAAGCGGTCAGCATCAGAGAGCCGTATCAATGGAATATTGAGCGTGATTTCGCGACGGTAACTTCCGAAGCGTATTTTTATAATCCGGGAAAGATTTCCCGCGATGTGGCATTCCGTGGTTTGGCGCTTATGGAGAAAGTTGCCGCGGAGCACCCGCTCGATGCCTATAATCATTATGCGTTGGTTGATATGTATAACCAGGTTTTCAATCCGGACGACGAAACAATTCTTACTCTTCCCGCGGCGGAAAAAGAAAGAATTTTAAAAGAAGAATTTGCGCTTTTGGATAAAGCGGAAAAAGAAGCCGCGATTGCCCTTACGTTAAGCCCGAATCGCCAGGAGGTGTATTTTTCTCTCTCGAAGACGAAGACATTGCGCGGCGATTATGCCGGAGCCCTCAAGATTTTGGAAAAAACCATAGCGTTGAATCCCGAAGTTCCCGACGCGCATTTTTACTACGGCTTAGTTGCCTTCGCGAGCGACAAGCTGCAGCTGGGCTATGTTGAAGTTAAGAAGGCGATCGCGCTGGGTCGGAAATGGAAAAAATACCAGGAACCCCGGGTTGTCGCGGGTTATTTTGCCGACGCCGGGTACCTCGATGAAGCGATTGAGCTCTATAAAACCTCGCTTTCCATGGAGC
Organism: uncultured Candidatus Saccharibacteria bacterium; assembly: GCA_964361095.1. GTDB lineage: Bacteria > Patescibacteriota > Minisyncoccia > UBA6257 > 2-01-FULL-56-20 > CAYHZA01. Next base: position 113,194 of record CAYHZA010000002.1, read on the forward strand.
CCGGAGAGCTGGAAACGAAAATTAAGCTTGGAGTTGCCTATTATTACGGTAACCAACGCGCCCTAGCGAAGCAGTATCTTACGGAAGTCGCCGCCGCCGTTGATCTCTCGCGTAGCATCGGATATGCGAGTATAAAGCCGATCCTTATGGATCTAGGAATTCCAGTAGAATGATGGGTAATATTGAATTTGCGTGCCAATATGCTACAATAAACCATACATAAAGCGCAAAGGTCGAGAATATAACATACTTAAATACTTGTAACGTTGATTCCATTGGGAAGCGTTAAAATAAAAATATGACAAAAGAAGGATTAATTGAGGCCGTTATGAAAGAGGCCAATATTGAGGTAAAGACTCATGCCAAGCAAGTCGTAGAGGCGGTCTTTGATTCTATCGTAAAGACCATGGGTCGAGGCGAAGATGTCGCTATCACGGGTTTTGGCACGTTCCGTGTGACAAAGCGCGCGGCGCGCATGGGAGTAAATCCTAAAACCGGCGAAAAGATACAGATTGCCGCTTCAACCAAGCCGAAATTCCGCGCCGGAAAAGTATTGAAAGAGGCAGTTAAATAGTTTCTTTGAGAAGCTTCTTAAATAAAAAATCCCCCTTAGGGGGATTTTTTATTACGGGATATTGCGGATGTTAATAGTGCGGAAGTATTTTATTCACCGCTTCGCTTAAGTCAAAAAAGTTTTGATAGGTGAGCGCGAGTTTTTCGAGTGATTCCTTGAGTGAATCGGCGTAATGTTCTTCGTCGTTTATAAACGCTTTCTCGGTCAGAAGGTTTGTTTCTTCGGCGGCAAGGAGATTAACGTTCGCGTCCGCAAGGAGTTTTTTGATATCGGCGTCTTCGGTGAGCTTAAGCGCTTTTATGGTTTGCGTGATCTGCGCGGATCGTTGATTCGCGGCTTTTATCAAATATTGGTTTTTCGCCCACAAGATAAAGCTTACTGTTTTTTCGGAAAGCGGCGCGTAGTTGCCGATTCTCCACTCAAGTATATTTTTAGCGAGATCCTTGCTGCCTTGGATACCGAGCGTGTCGATTTTCAATTTTTGCGCTTCATAATAAGCAATGGTTTCATTGAAGGCATTTCCAAGCCGATTTTTGACGGGCTTTAAGGATTCGGAAGGAAGCGAAAGATCGTTGATATTTAAAGAAAGTCCGCGTACTTCTTTTAAAGAACAGCTAAGAATTGTCGTCAGTATGTTCTTTCGAGCCTGCAGTTCCGTGAGTAATCCTTGAGGATTTTTTTCTCCCGTACCACCCTGAAGTTTCCGAAGTTCCGAAACTTGACTCGCGAGCTCACAGGTCCCGGGGGGCGCCGCATGGGTTACGGTGATCGGCGCGTAGGGAAGAAGCACAAAAAGCGAGCTTGAAACGAAGCCCCTTAAAAGATATTGGGTTATTTTTTTTGAAAACATCCGATGGTTATTTGCTTAATTCTTCAAGGGCTTTTTCGATGGTAACCGCTTCGGTCGGCGTCGTTGATGTTTGGCTGATATTAATGCCAAGTTCCTTTGCTTGCTTAGCTACTTCTTTGGTAATAGCAGGATCGACGGATACTGTGCTCGAAATTACAGGTAGGATGAGCGGAACGTCGGTTTCTTTGTAGTTCAAGTCCGTAAGTTGGATTTGTATGTCTATCGCGTCGGCTTCCGCTCGGAGACCCTCCGGATTCAGACTCGAAAGTCGGAAGGGAGTAAGATATTTCCCGACCGAAAAGCCGCCGAAGATCAAAAGCAAAAGAAGGCCGGCAAGCACGATCGTTGATCCCGTTTGAAGCGTTTGAAGAAGAAGTCTCCCAAGACTGATGCGCGGCGCGGCGATTTCTTTTTGGATGTTCAAAAGGACGCGCCGTGACTTCGCCGCGTATTCTTTATTGGCCTCTATCTTTTTTAGTTGTTTTAATAGCTCAAGGAGTTCCATAGGGTTATGACTCAAGAAATGTTCGTAATTGTTTTAAGGCGCGATGTTGTATGAGCTTCACGGCTCCCTCGGTCTTCTCGATAGCCGCGGCTACTTCTTTCGAAGACATTTCTTCGATGAATCGCATAATAATGACGTCTTGGTGTTCCGGTTTTAATTTTTGGATAGCTTGTTGCACGCGGCCGAGCTGGAGTTTTGTATCAAGGTCGAATTCCGCGCGCGCCTCGGTAATGAAATAATCCGGATCGATGTCATCAAGTCGGGATTCTTTTTTACCGGTGCGATAAAAATCGATGATCTGGTTTCTGGCTATCCGGTAGAGCCAACTCGAGAAAGGGTATCCGCGATGCCGATAGGTAGCGATGTTCTGCCAAGCGCTCAAAAATACCTGATGAGTGAGGTCCTCGGCTTCCTCACGCTGGCTTACCTTGATTAACACAAACCGATAGATTCTCGGTTGGTAGTAATCATAGAGAAGACCAAAAGCCAAGGCCTCACCCTTGACGGCGCTTTCTATTATGTTCTCCTCGCCATCTAACATAGAAAACGAGGAATCAACGAATTGGTTACTAAAAGCATTAATAATAGCTATAGTATCCTACGGTGAAGCCCGAAATTAGTCAAAAACCTGCAAATACCATTTTCAATAACTATAGATAGCCCCTCGTTTCCGCCAGTTGGCGGACCATTTCCCCGCCTGCCCGTCCGAAGCGGAGCGAAGGCGGGACCCCCTTTCCCTATTCTTTCCTGCACCACATGAAACCTCTCCTTAAGGAGAGGTTTCATGTGTATGGAGCGGGCCGCCCAGCAAAACTGGATCGAGCCTCGCTCAAAATTGTAAACGATTTTGAGCGGGGTAGGAGAATGTCGCGATTCGCTATACAGCAAATCGCTTCCACGAACCCATCGGTTCGTGAGCTCCGCCACGGGGAAACTCCCGTTTCCCCGACCCCTTTCCCTATTCTCGCACCCCAATAATAAAAACCCCATGCAATTGCATGGGGTTTTTATTATATGAGAGCGGGGTACGAGAATCGAACTCGCACCTCGACCTTGGCAAGGTCGTGTACTACCACTATACTAACCCCGCTTTCGCATCTCCGCTGTCGCTACGAGCTCTGGCGCCTGCCTGCCGGCAGGCAGGGGCAGACCCGCTTCAAGAACGGCAAGAGCATCATACTTCTCGGAACTTCACTATTCTATATTTTTTACTTGAAATTCTCAATACTTACCTTTTAGGAGGCGGAGTCGTCGGCCCTATGACATGGGGCGGATTGGTAGGTCCGCGGAAGCCCGGTGGGACGCCCGGTGTGGGAGATTTTTCTTCTTGCGTCGAAAGAATCAAGAGCGCAAAAATGACGAGTATGGTTCCGATAATGATCTTTAGAACAAGATGATGGTGCGCAGTTTTCATTGTTGTGGTGCAGTATCCTTGAATTAGTCCGAACCGTTTTCGTCGCCTGCGGCGGCGAG
>CAYHZA010000003.1:0-104860 GCA_964361095.1 uncultured Candidatus Saccharibacteria bacterium
TCCGCGCGTGGCACATTACCGATTTTGGAAATAGGTTCGAGCTTGGTACAATAAAGACACCATTAAGGAACTCATCGGTTTTTTCGGAAAAGATTCGAACGGGAAAGGGGTCGGGAAAACGGGAGTTTTCCCGTGGCGGAGCCCACGAACCGAAGGGTTTGTGGGAGCGAGTTGCTGTATAGCGACGAGCGACGTTCGATTTCCTCCACGGGGCACCAGTAAGGAAATTGCAATGGGTTTTGGTTTTTACAAAAATGAAAATGGGATGTAATATAAGACATTGCTCATTGTCACCCATTGAAGGAGAATAGGCCGTGGTCATACCCCCGAGAAATGTTCCAAAAGAGAAGCGTCTCCCACAACACAAGCTAACCCCAAAGGAAATCGGCGAGAGAGAAAAAATCCGCGTGCTTTTAAGACGCGGCGCAGAGTTTTTAGGAAACGAGTGGGTAAATGACCAAGGGAGAAAAAAGGCACATTTCTTGATCAAGCTCCGCCACGGAAAACACCTGTACGCCCTACGTTCCGATACTGCCTTCTATCCCAACGACAACAGCCGTTGCCATAGGAAATTGGCACCATACTAACCCTTCTTTAATGAAGGGTTTTCTTTTGGAATTTTGTCGGAAATCGTGTATACTTTTGGCCAAGTGTTGAACCTCGAAACGCCACTGGGGGAAATACAGGGAATCGCGCCTCGATTTTTGAAGTACCTGGAGCGCCTTCATATAAAAACCGTAAAAGATCTGGTCTTTCACTTCCCTTTCCGCTACGAAGATTTTTCCCAAGTTTATCCGATCAGTGAACTCGAACCCGGGCAACAAGCAACTATCCAAGGCGTCGTCGAAGACATCTCCGTTCGCCGAAGCTTTAGGAAGCACATGATCATCGTCGAAGCGGTGATTCGCGATGATTCCGACTCGATCCGCGCGGTATGGTTCAATCAGCCCTTTATCCGCAACGTCCTTCGGCCGGGACGCCTCGCGAATTTTTCTGGAAAAGTTTCCATTTCCGAAAACGAAATTTTCCTCTCAAGCCCGACCTACGAACTCATCGGTAAAAAAGAAACGGCGCATACGGGAAGACTTGTGCCGATCTATCCGGAAACGCGCGGACTTACCTCAAAAGGCATCCGCTATTTGATTCAGCCGATTTTAAAAAACATAGACCCTATTCCGGAGTGGATTCCGGAAGAGATCCTCGAAAATCACGATTTTCCTGAAATAAACGATGCCCTTAATGCCGTGCATTTCCCGAAAAATTTTGACGAAGCGGTTGAGGCGAAAAACCGTTTCGCTTTCGAAGACCTGTTCTTGCTCCAACTTTATAACGCGCGGCAAAAACTGAAACTTGCCCAAGAAAAAGCGCCTGTTATTACAACCGATATCGAGACACTCAAGGAGCTCCTACAAGCGCTCCCTTTCGAGCTCACCACATCGCAAAAAAAATCACTCTGGGAAATTATCCAAGATATCGGAAAACCGTCTCCGATGAATCGCCTTCTCCAGGGCGATGTGGGGTCCGGAAAAACCGTCGTTGCCGCACTCGCCGCGCTCGCGGGCGCCTTCAACGGCTACCAAACCGCGCTTATGGCGCCAACGGAAGTGCTCGCACGCCAACACTACGAAACGATGAAGGGATTACTCGGACATATTCACGCAGGCAATCTCACCCCGAAACTCAAAGATTTTTTCTCGTCCCGTTTTCCGATCATCGGTCTTCTTACGTCCGCGAACGCCAAGCTCTTTCTCGGAGAAGACTTGGAAAGTGAGCTGAAGAAGCCCGAGTTGAATCAAAAAATTACCTCCGGCGAGATAAAAATTCTCATTGGAACACACTCACTCATAGAAAAAACAACTGCGTTTAAAAATCTCGGCGTCATTATCATAGACGAACAGCACCGCTTCGGCGTCGCGCAACGGGCAGCTCTCTTGAACCAAAGCGCCGGACAAAAAAACACTCTCGTCCCCCACTTCCTCTCAATGTCCGCGACCCCTATTCCACGCACGTTAATGCTCACCGTATTCGGCGACCTTGATATTTCAACCATCAACGAACTCCCGAGCGGCAGAAAAAATATCGTAACAAAAATCGTCGCTCCGGAAGACAGAGAAAAGGCCTACGCGTTCATCAGAGGCGAAGTAAAGAAAGGGCGGCAGGCATTCGTCATTTGCCCGCGCATAGAACGCGAAGAAGAGGGGAAAACGTTTCGGGAATTCCAAAAATTCGAATTAAAATCCGTAAAAGAAGAATACGAAAAACTTTCTAAAAATATTTTTCCGGATCTCGCAATCGGCATGCTCCACGGACAAATGAAATCGAAGGAAAAAGAAAAGATAATGTCCGATTTTAAGAATAAGAAAATTCATATCCTCGTCTCCACCTCGGTAATAGAAGTCGGCGTGGACATCCCGAACGCGAGCGTGATGATGATCGAAGGCAGTGACCGCTTCGGTTTGGCGCAACTTTACCAATTCCGCGGGCGCGTCGGCCGAGGAGAACATCAGTCATACTGTTTGCTCTTTACCGATTCGGACGCGAAAACGACGAGCAAACGACTCAAGGCGATTATCGAAGCAAAAAACGGCTTTGAGCTTGCCGAAAAAGATTTGGAAATCCGCGGTCCCGGACAATTTTTTGGAACGGAACAAACCGGCCTCCCCGATCTCGCGATGCAGGGACTCCAAGACATGGAGCTCGTAAAACAAAGTGGAAACGAAGCCCTTCAAATTATAAAAAAAGACGCTTCACTCACGAACCACCCTTTCCTCAAGAAAAAACTTGCTGAATTCCAAAAGAAAATACACCAAGAATAGAGGCCTGAAACGAAAGGAGGTACAGTAATTAGAACCAAATAAAAACCTCTCCTTAGAGGGCGGGCTCTACCTTGGTTTAACTGGGGAATTCCGGAATGCTTAAAATATATTTTCGCAGTTCTTCAAGATGAGCCCCACGAATTGTCACATTCGGGCCACCAATATTCGGGTCTATGTTCCTGCCACATGTACTATAAGCCTGGCTAATCGCGGTCCGCACTTCGTCAAAGTGGGTGGCTTTGATTTTCGTCTGGTTGGGAACGATGAGGTTATCACTCCACGTAGAAGAAGTCATCCCCGCGTCGACGCGTCGATCGTTTGTCCACGACCTCAACTCTCTCATATGAACTTCCTTGATTTTTGTCTGGTTCGAGATGATCGGATTGTCGGTCCAGGGTATCGTGTACCCGGGAAGCGTTGAGGTACCATTGCATCGCGAGGAAATCTTCACGGTGCGATAGTCAGAACCACCACTGTCACATGCCGAAGCCGTCTGGCCTGCCATATAAAAATTATTATTATCATCAACGGCGACGCTTTTCGCGCACATGTTTCCAAAAGGATTGGTAAACAAAAGCTTTCCAAAAGAAGTGAATTTCTGAACCCACCCCGGAGAACCCGAAACGTAAGCGCCGCCGGAGATATAAACACTCCCGAATTTATCCACCGCAACGCCGGTCCCACCTGATTGTGAGGAAATTCCAAACGGCTGGGTTGATGTAGCCCAAACAGAGACTAAGGTAGACGATGAGTATTGTACGAGGCGAGCGGAGATAGACCCCGAGGAAATATCATTCTCTCCAACAGCATAGATATATCCCGAAGCGGGGTCCACGGTAATATCTCTCGGAACATCGCCGAATGGAGATCCTCCATAAACCTCCATTTCGGTAAAAACTCCGACGGAGTTCATTTTCCCTACAACCCAGTCCAGATAACTAACGTTATATTTATCCCCCGCTATGTAGGCATTTTGTAAAGCATCAACCGCAACGGCAGAAGCGCCCTCTTGGGTGTTTCCTGAATCGTACATGTAATCTCCGGTCTGTTGGGTAAGCGCGAGATTAAACTTTATAAGCCGAAAATCTTCATTACTCGCTCCACACGGGGACGGAGGCGTAAAACGCTTATATCTCCCCACCACATAAATACCCGTCGAATCAACGGCAACGCCATTGATATCATGACGACCGTCACACGCGCCTCCCCCGGTAATAGGCTTCGTCGTTGTAGCGGCAATAAGATTTAAGGAAGAATCATATTTCTTTATCGTGCCCGGCGTAATATTATTTTCTCCGCCAATCACATAGATACTATTATCGGATGGATTCAAGGCCACCGATTCCGGGAAAAAACCTGAGCTGACGCTCGCCACTACTGCTCCCGTGGAACTATATTTAACAATGTCGGTATAACCACTGTTGCCAAGCGAGTCCCATACAGAACCAACAACATATACATTGGGGTTCAGCCCTTTCTCGACGGCGATATCTCTTGCGTAATCAGAGTCTTGAAAATTACTTACCCTATCATAGACAGTTCCCAAAATTACCGCGTAAGTTACGGAAAGCCCCACGGCAAAAAACCCAACCAAGAAAATGCCGGCGAGCACGTAAAAAATTAAAATTTTCTTCCTCATTTTTTAAAGTAAAGGTTCCGGTTAATTTTTAGAAAAAGAGTTTATACATTCCGAACGGAGCCGATCGTTCGTGATAATAGTACAGGCATTCCGGTCGCCGCCGTTTAGCGCATTTTTGAAATTCCGACAATCACGCGTCAAGCTCCCGGAAAAACGGGAGCAGTCCGCGCCGCTTGGATTTTTCACGAGACCTTCAATCGCTACGCGCTCCCGGCATGGCGCGCGGCTTCCAATGTCTTCAATCGTATCGCATAGCGCTTCATCTCCTTTTTGTATTGCTTCCCGTAACCGGTATACGTCACGGCAATATATCTCTGCCCCCTGAACACTCGCGCCACCGCAAACCGCGATATCCGCTCCGGTATTTATTTTTTTCAAAAGAATCTCCGACTCGCACTGCTCAACCGAAACAAGCTTATTATCAAGACCTTTGCAGTATTTCGGATCCAGCGTCTTGAGCGCAAGTTGATACGCCACATTATTCCGACACACCGTCTCGTAATCAGTGCCGTTTACCATCACGCCCCGCACCAGAGCGCAATCTTCCATAGTTCCCTTCTCGCGAATGACGGAAACTTTCTCTTCAGTGCTTGCTCCACGGGGAAAAGTAACTCCCTTATTATTTTGATAGATAAAAAAAATGATTCCCAGCAAAATAAGCACTGATCCAATCATGAAAACAGATCGTTTAGAAAAAAAGTTCATATGGCTTTAGACGGTCGCAATACTATGGCGCGTAAACCGCGTTTAACACCCGATCGGCGCTGATCGTGCCGCTTACGTTTAGGGTATATGCCGGATTCGGCACAAAAGATGTTGAGGTGGAGATGCCCGCGACTCCTATAACCTGCAACTTCACGCTCGGAGTCGCCGTCCCGACACCGATACCCACATTTCCATTAGCATCTATAGCAAACTTGGAACCGGCAAGAAAATTCGCGTGCGTGAAAGTTCTTGCAACATTTCCGGTATCCGGATGAATAATAAAGTCCATGCGACCAGCATTTCTAAAGAGAAGAGCCGCGGCGTCATTCGCGCCAATAGCATCAACACTCCATAAATTCGTGGTTTCGTTCCATGTCGCGTTATGCGAAAAAATCGCCCGGTCAAAGGAGCTGTCGGTATCTACAATTCCCTGAACGATAGCACCACCCTGATTCGACGATGGGGCAGACGTCGATCGAATCGCGTTTGATCCTCCGGAGACATGAGTTTTTGAACGAGGAGTGGCAGTGCCTATGCCGACACTATCACTCAAAGCGGTAGTGTAAATAAATCCAAGTCCCGCGTCCCGCGTCCATCCTCCTCCGCTTAAATTCGCGGCGGTAACCTGAATGGTGCCGTCGGGAAAAACATATCCACCTGCAACTCCCGTAGTGCTTGCCGAACGGATTTGTCCCACAACAGTAAGACGTTGATCTGTACCCGATAAACTGGATGTACCTACCATAATTCCATAATTAGTTCCATCAGCTCTGATACGTCCGTTCACGACTATTCTAGCCCCGGTAGTCGTTGTCGCAACAGAAAGAAAACCCGAGACAACCGAATTGCCTTGCACGGTAAGAGCTGCCGTTGCCGTAGTGGTTGCAATGGAAAGATTACCTTTTATATACCCCCCTCCATAAGCCGCGAAGACACTGCCCGCAGGCATACTGGCTGATATGCTTGTAGTACTGATCTCAAGCGTATTGGGAAATGCAAATCGGGAGCTAGCTCCGTTGCATGACGGAATACACGAATCAAAAACACCGGCAGAACCAAGACCGGTAATATTCCCAAGAATGTTCGTAGCGGGTACGGTTCCGACAAAAATGCCGTTAATCGTTCCTTGGCCACCGGAACCATTGGTAACATCAAGATTATAAGCCCCAGGAGATGCCCCTATACCAACGTTCCCATTTGTATTAACTACGAACAGAGGCGTCGTCCCATTTGATTGCATTACTTTGAATCCGGCAGTATTCGCTCCACTTGAAACCACAAATAATTTAACGGATGAACTGGTTGTTGAAATTCCAACACTCAAATTACCGGCCGCATCCGAACCAATTGCTCCGGAACCACCAGGCGGAGCTTGAGTCGGCGCGGTAAACGCATCTGCCGAACTAGGGAAAAACGCTCTTCCGAGAAGAATCACGAGCACCGCAAAAATTCCGAGAGAAAACTTACTGTTTAAAAAATGAGACATTATTAATGAATGACGTTACAAGTTTAGTATACCACAATAAATCATCTCAGTAGCGTAGTTAATTTGCCTCACGGAGTATTTGTTACCGGAGCTCCTTCAGGCGGTTGAGTATTGCGAAGCAGACCCGGATCCGAGAAATACTTCACCACATCATTGTCTTTCGCTTTGAGTTTGGTCCAAAAAATAATTTGTTGAGGATTCAAATAAATTCTATCCATGGGTTTCCACGCCGCTTCCTTGAAAGGAACAAATCCGAGCTGGGAACGGTTTTGAGGATCAACGCCGGCTCGCACCGACCAAACATTCTCCAACCATGGCCGAGGAAACCAATGCAATTTCCCGAAATATACATCCCCCGTCGAGAGATAGACAGCGGAGTATGCAGACGGCGCGTCGTTACCATTTGTCGTGTTAAATTTATTCCCGAGCCAGAAAGCGCCGAGAACCAAAACGAGAACGACTACCACGATGATATTTTTTTTACGCATTAAAAATTAAAATTATTTTACCGGAACGACATAAAGCGATAAGACGGGTCCACTTTCTGACCCACCACATGATTTGCAATAGAAGGGAAAGATGCCCGTCTCTGTCGCCTGGAATGAGATAGTCACCACCTTGCCTTTCTGAATTTCTCTTTTGAAATTATAGTTCGGCTGATAAAAATCGTACGCCTTATCAACTGCTTTTACCTCAATGCGAATACTATCTCCCTTGTAAACAATAATTTTGCCCGCCGAAAATTTATTTTGATCCATCTCGATCATAAAAACCCTCAAATTTTCCGAAGAACCCGGGCTCGCCGGTGAAACGGTAACCGGCACCGCGACTCCCGACCCGACCTCGGAACCTTTTTCCGGTACGGCAACATTCTCCGGAACCGGTTCGGGCATTATTTTTTTCTGTGCGCTCGCCTCTCGCAGATTCGCATCTTGCGATACACTGTTTTTCTGCCACAAACCGAAACCAACCGCGCCGACAGCGACAACAATAATAACTCCTACGAAAATTTTTCTGATGTGCGAGCTTTCCATGGGTATGTGAAAAATATTAAAGAGGTATCCAAAAAAAATTGGGACCATTGGTCTCTCTAAGACATGCTTGTATCTCATCAGGTGTGCCAACTCCAGGGCTATAATACCAAAGCATTCCCGCGATACCGTTATTGCAATTAGGACGAGCTCCTGTTTTATTCAGCTTTAATCCATCGTATACCGTTACTGGTCCCTTAATTCCTTCATTTATTCCATCATTCACTTTTAATGCCCCAAAAACATGCAATGTTGCCCCTGGATTACTGGCACCCGGACCGATACCGACGTTGCCGTTGCTTAAAACATAAATGGAATTATTAATCGGACTCCATAACGCCGTCGCACTTCCCAATGGGGTACCCCCCAGCAAATTCGGAGGATACACAGCAGAATCAAACGTCGCCGCGCCCACGCGCGCGATACCCGTTTGAAGTCCCATTGAAAACTTCTGCTCCGGATTTTGACTTGCCAAGCTCATTGTGAAAGAAACACTCACTGAATCGTGTCCCGGAGGATTCGATCGCATTATAAATGAAAGACTTTCAACATTTACCGTAGGCTCCGTAAGTTTGCGTTTTACCGCTCCAACCTGACCGCACTGATAATTCGGAGTCGTACCCGCTTCTACGTATACTATTTTAAGGTTTGGGTCTAAAGAAATACACAATGTGTCAATCGCCGAAGAAGACATACGAAGCCTTAACGTTGATGTCGTAACATTCGCGGCCATATCGATCAAGCTTGAAGTCTCAACGTTTCTCTGGATTGTCTGCAACAAGAACTGGCTCTGCTGTTGAATTTCGGCAACCGCCGTCTGGCGTACCTGTACTTTCGTTACGGCAATCAAAATAGAGACGAAAATAATCGCCGCGACGCTGAAAATAGCCGCAAAAATAACGAGTTCAATAAGAGTGAGCCCCGTTAGAGAAGAATACTTACCTTTCTCTAACGGGGTGAGCCCCGACCTCCGAGAATATAATATACTTCGCATCCTTATATCTTTTATTGTATCATATTCAACTTTTGACAATTGTTCACCGATTTTCTAACGTAATGATGGATACATGGCCCTGTCGTCTAGTCTGGCCTAGGACACAGGCTTTTCAAGCCTGGTACACGGGTTCGAATCCCGTCGGGGCTACCAATACAAAATAGAGTGGCTTTTAGTCACTCTATTTTGTATTCGCTTGGCTTTAATGACGGGATCGAACAAGTGGAGGGGGTCGGGGAACCACGATTGGTTCCCCGTGTAGGAGATTATTCAGAACCGAGGGTTCTGAAAACGCAGGTCGCCTAAAGCGACCGAGTAGTGAGACTCCCGTCGGGACTACACTTAGAAAATCTTAGCGAGTTTTCTGTGAGGTTAGATTTTCAAGTGCTCCGATCGAAGCATCGGAGCTGAAAAAATAAAAAACCGAGTTCTCATACTCGGCGGTCTTCCTTTTGTCACATTTTCCTGCTATACTGACCCCCTGTTGCTATTTTCGGCAGCAGTTTTAGTCCGAAATGATCCACATATCCCTCAAAGCAGAAGAAATCTTTCATATAGGAAGCTTCCCCGTGACCAACAGCTTATTGGTCACGTTTATCGTTTCGGCGATCCTTATTACGACGGCCATAATCTACAAATCGAAACTTAAACTTCTACCGGGAAAATTACAGAACATAGGAGAAATGGTTATCGAAGAGATGCTGGATCTTATGGATTCGGTTTTGGGCTCACGCCACAAATCGGAAAAGTACCTCCCGCTTATCGCCACCATTTTCATTTTTATTGTTTTCTCAAACTGGTTTGGACTCTTGCCTATCGTAGGTTCTCTGGGCCTCAACGAGAATCACGACGGCGAACACAAGTTCACTCCCCTTCTCCGGTCGCCCGCGGCGGACTTGAACTTCACGCTCGCGCTCGCGATCATCTCCGTTGTCATGATCAACATCTTCGCGATACGCGAAATCGGATTCGCGTCGCACGGGAAAAAATTCTTCAATTTTTCGAATCCCATCAATTTTTTCATCGGCATCCTTGAATTAATCTCGGAAATTGCTAAAATTATCTCGTTCTCGTTCAGATTGTTCGGGAACGTATTCGCGGGCGAAGTGCTTCTTATTATTATCGGCTTTCTCGTGCCCTATTTCATTCCCTTGCCGTTTCTCCTCCTTGAGATTTTCGTAGGCTTCATCCAAGCCTTCGTCTTCGCTATGCTTTCACTTGTTTTTGTGGCGATCGCCACCGCGGAACACGCGCCAAGTGGTCACCAAACATAAAAAGGTCGCAGAATATACATTAAATATATAGTAACCATGGATATCGAAGTTGTTCGTCTCTGGGCCGCGATGGCAACAATTGCCATAGGCGCGATCGCGCCCGCGATCGCGATTGGCATAATTGGCTCTAAAGGCGCGGATGCGATCGGAAGAAATCCGGAAGCCGCTCCGAAAATTCAAACAGCGATGATTTTGGCGATCGCGTTCGCCGAAGCTATCGCCATCTACGCGCTCGTCGTTGCGCTCATTATTAAGTTCGTATAAGGGCTTTCTATAAGTTTTCATATGAAAACTTAATAAGAAAACCTTACCCAGCCCCACTTTTACTGATGACTTCTGAATAGGCAGAAAGAAGGTTGTCCGAGAGACTTTCTCATTTCGTGCCACGTCACAATTAAAAGTGGAGCTGGGTGCTCAGTAGTATAAACTCGCATGCAAGACTTCATAGAAAAATTAGGAATTGACTGGCGGCTTCTCACGAGCCAAGTCGTCAACTTCTTGCTCCTCTTAACCGTTCTTCGACTCTTTGCCTATAAACCGGTCCTTAAAATACTCAAGGACCGTAAAAGAAAGATTGAGGAGGGACTGGAAAAAACCGCCGAGGCGGAAACCAAACTCCATGAAGTTTCCCTTATCGCGAAGGAAAAAATAAAAGAAGCCGAAGGAGAAGCGCTCATGATACTCAAGACGACCGAAGAACGGGCGCGAGGCATGGAGTCCGAACTCATCGAGAAAGCTCACGAGAAGGAGGCGCTTATGATGAAAAACACCGAACGCGCGCTTCAAGCGAAGGAAGAAGCTGCGGAAAAAACGATACGCGAAAAAGCCGCGATACTCGTTAAAGAAGCGCTGGTCAAAACCGTAGAAATGGACCCCGAAAAGATCGACGAAGCACTCATAAAAAAAGCTCTCGGACAAATAAAATAATTCATGAAATATCCCGTAGAACTTTATGCCGAAGCGTTTAGCGAGGTCGCCTCGCGGGCACTTACCTCCGAAAAAGAAAAAACGCTCGTTAAAAACTTTATCGCCTTGATAGAAAGAAGCGGCGATATCCACCACATACAAAAAATCGTCGCCCACACGGAAAAACTTTTAAGGATAAAGACGGGGAAAAGAAAAGTGACCGTCGAAAGCGCGCGACCACTTAAGGAATCAGCGATCAAAACCCTTAAGGAATTCATCGAAAAATCAGACCTCATAGAAGAAAAAATTAATCCCAATTTGGTTGCGGGAATAAAACTTACCGTAAACGACGAAATGGAATTTGACGGATCGTTCGCGAGTAAGATAAGGGCTTTGTTTAAAAATTTAATAGGTAACTAATAAATTTTTAACTACAAAACCTTACCGAGCACATAATGGGATTTAAGAAGTAATGTATCTTAACAACCTATTTCAACCGGGAGAACTGAAAAAGCATGGGCATAGAAGTTTATGTGCTCGGTGCTCACTGTTGCAGCCAATCGGGCTGTGATACACTAACAGCCCTCTTGGGCAACACTGGCAATGGCCTACGAAATTATCGAAAAATTAAAAAAGGAGATCGAGGGATACGAAGATAAAGCCCAATGGGAAGCCGTGGGACGCGTGATTGAAGTCGGTGATGGAATCGTAAAAATTTCCGGACTCAAAAATACGTTAAGCCAAGAAGTACTCACCGTAGAAACAAAAACCGGCGAACAAAAAGTTTTGGCGCTCAGCCTCGAAGAAGAGTCCATTGGCGCGCTTGTTTTGGGCGACTATACCGGAATAAAAAGCGGCGACACGGTAAAAGGCACGGGACAAATCCTCTCTCTTGAAGTCGGCCCCGAGATCTTGGGACGCGTGATCGATCCGTTGGGAAACCCGTTGGACGGACAGGGAGCACTTTATAAAAAAGATTCAAAACCAACGCGTTACCCGCTCGAGAATAAAGCTCCTTCTGTTCTCGACCGTGAGTCGGTAAAAAAGCCGCTTCACACGGGAATCAAGGCGATCGACTCGATGATTCCGATCGGTCGCGGACAACGCGAACTTATTATCGGCGACCGGCAAACCGGAAAAACCGCCGTGGTGCTCGACACGATTATTAACCAGATAAAGGAGGGTGGCGAAGCGCCCGTTTGTATCTATGTAGCGATAGGACAAAAAGAATCAAAAACGGCAAAAATTATCGAAACACTAAAAGAGCAGAACGCATTTTCATACACCGTAGTCGTTTCCGCATCCGCTTCGGCGCCGGCGGCTCTGTGGTATCTTGCTCCTCTTACGGGATGCGCGGTCGGCGAATATTTCCGTGACCGAGGCAAAGACGCGCTCGTAATCTACGACGACCTTTCAAAACACGCGTGGGCGTATCGTCAAATCTCACTCCTCCTTCGCCGTCCACCGGGCCGCGAAGCGTATCCCGGCGATATTTTCTATCTTCATTCCCGCCTTTTGGAACGCGCCGCGAAACTTTCGAAAGAAAAGGGTGGAGGATCTTTGACCGCGCTTCCTATTATTGAAACCCAACTTGGCGACGTTACCGCTTATGTACCAACAAACGTCATCTCGATTACCGACGGGCAAATTTATCTTGAATCCGATCTTTTCTATCAAGGCATCCGTCCGGCAGTCAATGTCGGTCTTTCTGTATCCCGCGTAGGATCCGCGGCGCAAACCAAAGCGATGAAAAAAGTGGCGGGACGCCTCCGTCTCGCGCTCGCGCAATTCCGGGAACTGCAGGCATTCGTACAGTTCGCTTCCGACGTTGACGAAGGAACGAAGAAAAAAATCCACCACGGCCAAGTCATTACCGAGATCTTGAAACAATCGGATCTCGCTCCCCTCTCTTTTGAAACTCAAGTAATTTTGTTCTACGCGGTGCTTAATAACTATTTCGACGAACTGCCAATCGGAGAGGTTAAAGCGACCGAAGAAAAATATCTTGAATTTATGGAAAAATTCCACGCGGAAGATATCTTGAACCCTCTGCGTGAAAAAGGAGACCTCGAAACAGGCATCGAGGAAAAACTCAAAGCCGCGATCATTCATTTTCTCGAAAAGACAAAATAATGGAATCCCTTCAAAATATTAAACGACGTCTCAAGAGCGTCCATAACATAAACCAGATTACCAAAGCGATGGAGCTCGTCGCGGCAACCAAGATGCGCAAAAGCCAAGAGATCGCGCTCGCTTCGCGCCCCTACGCCTTGGCCGCCTTGGATCTCCTCGCCAAGCTTTCGGAAACCGAACAATCGGCCGCCTCCCCTCTTCTTCAGAAAAGAAAAGTAAAACGAACCGCGGTCGTTCTCGTAACTTCCGACAAGGGACTCGCAGGATCGTTCAATAGTTCGGTAATCCGCGCCTTCGAAAAAGTCCTGCGCGAAAAGAATACGAATATATCAAAAGAAAACGACTGCTTTGTCGCGGTGGGTCAAAAAGCGGCGATGTATCTCGAAAAAAACATCACGCTCTCGCAAAAATTCGTACGCTTCGGAGACCACGCGACCATCGAGCAAATTAAACCTCTCGCGGACCACCTTATAAACGGTTACGCAAAAAATGAGTGGGACCGTGTGTTGGTATTCTCGACACATTTTAAAACCGCTCTCCGCCAAGTTGTGCTTATGCGACAAATTCTTCCCGTGGAAATCGAATCCTTAAAAGCCACGGCAAAAGAAATCGTTCCCGAGACCGGACGTTTTTCCGAGCTCGTAAAAGAAAATGGCGTTTCATTTTTTAACGGAAAATCGGAGCTCGCTTCGGAATATCTTCTGGAGCCTTCTTCCGCGACGATCATACAAGAACTTGTTCCCCATCTCGTCTTAATGCAAATTTATCACCTGATTTTGGAAACAAACGCTTCCGAACACGCTACCCGCCGCGTCGCGATGAAGAGCGCGTCCGATAACGCGAGCGAGCTCGCTGATAATCTGACCTTGGTATACAATAAGTCGCGCCAAGCGGGCATAACGCGGGAACTGATCGAAATTACCGCGAGCGCGGAAGCGCTGGGAGCATAAACAACATCATGACCAAAGGAAGAATAGTAAAAATCATCGGACCGGTTATCGACGTAGAATTCGGAGAAAACGGCAATCCGCCAACCGGAGGACTACCGACGCTTTTGAACGCCTTAACCGTAACGCAAGGCGAAAAGAAAATAGTCTTTGAAGTCGTAAAGCACCTCGAACCCACGCGGCTCCGCGCACTCGCGCTTGAATCCACCGACGGTCTCTCGCGAGGAATGGAAGTCCATGACACGGGGCATATGATCGAAGTGCCCGTAGGTCAGGAAGTTTTGGGAAATATCTTCAATGTTCTGGGCGAACGATTAAATAGCGTGGAAAAAGGTGCAGGCGCTCCGCCAGCTGGCGGATTCAAAAAGCACTGGCCAATTCACCGTTCCGCTCCCCCACTTACCGAACAATCGACGAAAACAGAAGTTTTTGAAACGGGCATAAAAGTAATCGACCTCCTCGCGCCGTTCGTGAAAGGCGGAAAAGTTGGCCTTTTCGGTGGCGCGGGCGTCGGAAAAACCGTCTTGATCCAAGAACTTATTCGAAACGTTGCCGAGGAGTCCGGCGGCGCTTCCGTATTCGCGGGTGTCGGCGAACGAAGTCGGGAAGGAAACGATCTTTACCGTGAAATGATGGAATCCGGAGTCATTAAAAAAACCGCGCTCGTTTTCGGACAAATGAACGAAGTGCCCGGCGCCCGCGCGAGAGTCGCCCTCTCCGCGCTTACGATGGCGGAATACTTCCGTGACGAAGAACGAAAAAACGTCCTTCTTTTTATAGATAATATATTCCGCTTCTCACAGGCAGGACTTGAGGTCTCCACTCTTTTGGGGCGCATGCCCTCCGCCGTAGGATACCAACCGACTTTGGCCTCGGAGATGGGAGAGCTACAAGAACGCATTACCTCCACCACGAAGGGCTCCATTACTTCCGTGCAAGCTATTTACGTCCCCGCGGACGACATTACCGATCCCGCACCGGCGACAGCCTTCAGTCACTTGGATTCGACCATCGTACTTTCCCGAGCGTTAACCGAAATCGGAATCTACCCCGCCGTCGATCCCCTCTCCTCGAACTCCACCGCACTTAACCCCAAGATTGTCGGCGAAGAACACTATAATGTCGCGCGCGAAGTACAAAAAACACTCCAACGCTACAAAGAGCTCCAAGACATTATCGCCATCTTGGGCATCGAAGAACTGTCCGAATCGGATCGCGCTACGGTAAACCGCGCGCGAAAGATCCAGCGATTTTTATCACAACCATTCTTTGTCGCCGAAGCATTTACCGGACGAACCGGAAAATACGTAAAACGCGAAGATACGATCAAAGGATTCAAAGCAATTCTTGATGGAAAATATGACGACTACGAAGAAGACAGTTTCTACCTTAAAGGAGGGATAGAAGAGGTAAAAAGCTCAGAATAGCACCGCATGAGCGAGGAATGATATAATGCATCCATGGATAAAGAAAAAAGCATAGCTCTCAAAATAATACTCACAGTTTTTGTTGCCCAGATGGCAATGTTCGTGTTTGTGGCCGGAAGCTCTGCGACAGTAAATAGCGTGATAGGCAACATCTTCGGTATTGCGGCTTTTCTAGCTTTATGGTTAATTAACCTCTTCGGAAATCTTTATAAGACTTTTAGCCATACCGCTCTACTTTTAGATAACGCGCCTCTCCGCAATCTCGCCATAGTCTCCGTTTTGATATCCGCAGGTGAAGCAACAAGTTTCTTTTTTATATATCTTTTCATTAGAACGTGTCAAAAAGTTACCCAAATACTACGTGGGAAAAAGCCAAATATCGCATGAAACTCGCGGTTTATTCTTTAAAAAAAATTTTCTTCCAAGGCGATGCCGAAGCGGTAAATTGCAAAACCGCCTCCGGCGAGATTACGGTTCTCGACCACCATCGTCCATTAATCTCGATACTTACTTCGGGAACCATAAAAATCATTGACAACGAAAAGAAAGAACATTATATTCCAGTAGGTTCCGGATTCTTGGAGGTAAATCCGGAGAATCAAGTAAGGCTTTTGGTGAACGAGTAGTTCCAAATCCCCTTTCCTTCCTTGAGGAGAACATAGTGGATTGGAAAACACATGACTACGAACTTGTCCGTCGCGCGCGAATCGGAAATTTACGGGTTCTCGAAGATCTGGATCCTGTACACTTCCCCCAACGCGCCCCGACAATCGAGGTAGCCTGCGCCGATTGGTTGCCCCGCCACGAAATGGTAACGCATCTCGCAACTATGCGAGGCCTCGAGCGAGACGAAGATCCGCAGGTCCATCTGCTCTCCTGGCACGCCGGACCGGTGAGACTCCATTACCGTTCGACGACGAACAAGAAAGGCCAGCACCTAACCTTCACCGACGAACTCGTCGAAGCAGTCGAGCTCACGGGAATTCGCGACGTGAACTTGCATGGCCACTGGCCCTGCAAAAAGTGCTTCAAGCATGGACTGGGCGTGGAAGACGTGTGGTGCAGTATCATGACCATTCTTCCCATGCTTCAACGTGTTTTGCGCGAAGTAAAGATCAGAACACTGTTTCACGTTGATTACCAAGAGAATGAGCCCCACGGGATGAAAAACTATCGCCTGCACCCCGAGCGATGCGTGGGCATGGTTTCCCAAATCGCCTGAAATCACCTCCCCAAAAGTTCGCGGGTCTCTCATTGAACGAGAGACCCGCATTTATTTTCACCAACAATTCTTCGCCGCTTGTGACAAAACTCCAAAAAAATCATCTCGCGGAAAATCAACTGCTCAATAACTGCGATATCGTCTCGGTAGCCGGCGCGGCAAAAAATATAGCCGACCCCAAAGAAACGAGTGATCGCGAATTTATTCTCCGTCAAATCGATATTTCAAAACGCCTTCACGGTATCAATGAAGTAGTCTTAATGAACCACACCGACTGCGGCGCTTACGGCGACCGTGATGCTTTTTCTTCATCTCTTGAAGAAAAAAATCGGCACGCGGAAGATATGAAAACCGCCGGCGCAATTATCAAACAAAAACATCCGGATCTCGACATTCGTGCCGTACTCGTGAATATAGACAAAAGCGGTAAAATCGATTTTGAAGCAATCAGTTGACGTACGCGAAAAAAGTTCCTATAATATAAGTAGCATCTGATTTCGCTATTTACAAGGAGCGTGTCATGCAAAAGACTTGGTTTTTTGCCCTGAACGAAGAACGAGCGGAAGTAATGACGCTCGGAGCCGGAAAAACGTGGTACCCAAAAGTCGGGAGGTTGGTTCCGGCGAGCCAGCTTGGCCTCAAGTCAGAACACGTGCAAGGCTTCAGGGTGGCGAAAATTCTCGATGGAAAAGCGAGTGCTTTCGCGGCGCTTATGGAGGGAAAAAGATTTTTGATAGAAATGTTCGATCACGAAAGCGCGACAGCATACTGCAATGCTCTTGAAGAACTAAGCGCCGCGATAGAATGCCACAGAATGAAGGGCGTAAGCTTCTTCGCGGAATAAAAGCACCCAAGTGGTGCTTTTACTTTACCCCCACACCAGAAATGTCCGCCTGCGAAGACGGAGATGAATGATAAAAAAACACAAAGCGTAAACCAGAAAGCCATGAGTATAAACCCGTGGCGTGGGGGTTTACGGAACGCAAAAATTTCTATACTGTATCTTAAGAGCAAATATGAAAAAACTCATCTTGGCCATCGAAACATCCTGCGATGAAACTTCCCTCGCGCTCGTAGAGGCGGACGGCCCCGCGAGCGCGCCACGTTTTAAAGTTCTCGAAAACCTCATCTCATCGCAGATCGATATCCACCGGCCCTTCGGCGGCGTGGTGCCGAATCTCGCGAAACGGGAGCACCTAAGGAACTTGCCCCTTCTTCTAAAGCGGTTGATGGCAAGTTCAAAATCAAAAATCAAATATCAAATATCAAAATCGAAAAGCAATCTACTACCTACTACCTACTCGCTACCACCTATTGACATGATTGCCGTAACCGTAGGCCCTGGCCTTGAGCCGGCTCTTTGGACAGGAATTGCTTTCGCGAAAGAACTCGGTAAAGAACTTAAAATTCCCGTTCGTGGCGCAAACCATATGGAGGGGCACCTCTATAGCTTTTTGCTTTCGCAAAAAGCAAGATCAAATATCAATCCGCTCCGCCAGCTGGCGGATGGCGGACAAAAAATTTTTCCGGCGGTCGCTCTTATTGTAAGCGGCGGGCACACCATTCTCCTTCTCCTTAAAAATCTGACGACATGGAAAAAACTCGGCGAGACAAGAGACGACGCCGTGGGCGAAGCATTCGATAAGGTCGCGCGGATTCTGGGACTCCCCTATCCCGGCGGACCAGAAATCGAAAAGCTGGCTCGACACGGGAACCCTGACGCAATAAATTTTCCGCGACCGATGCTTGCCCCGTCGCGAAGCTCGTCGGGGATTTACCAAAAAAATTATGATTTTAGTTTTTCGGGATTGAAAACATCAGTACTTTATTATTTACGCGACAATCCTAAAACCAACAAGGCAAACATTGCCGCGAGTTTCCAAGAGGCGGCGATTGATGTACTTACCGCAAAAACCTTCCGTGCCGTAAACGAATTTAACGCAAGATCAATAATTCTTTGCGGAGGCGTTGCGGCAAATAAAGCTCTCCGCGCCCGACTCACGAAAGAATCCAAAAAACTTGGCGTTCACCCCCACACCAAACGAGGATCAACGTCTTCGCCACACGGTAAAAATCCTCGTTCTGGTGTGGGGGTAAAGTTCTTCGCGCCCGATTTTGAATTCAATACCGACAACGCCGCGATGATCGCCGCGGCGGCGTATATGAACTATTTACGAGGTAGAAAATACAAGCTCATCGCCAAAGGCGGCATGAACATATAGTAAATATGAAAATCACTCGTATATTTTATCGCGCTTCCCAATCTTAAGTACATAGATGGTGTTTTTTATCACGTCAAAAACAACGCGATAGTCACCAATCCGAAATCGAAATTCTCCTTCCTCATGGCCCGTAAGGTGTTCGGAAAATTTCAATGGATCTTTTTGAGAAACATAAAAACGCATCTTCTTCGCAATGCGTTTCTGAACTGCGCGCGGCAAATTTTCTAACTGTTTTGCCGCTTTATGCGTATAAAAAACCTTCATCAAATACCGAGACGCTTAAAGAGGGTTGCTTGTGGAATAAGCTTTTTCTGTTTAACCTCACTTCGGGCTTCTCGGATATCCATAAGATGTTCAATATACGCAAAAAAACCTCGGAACCGTTCATCGAGCTTCTTGAGTCGTAGATACTCGCTTTTAGGAAGTAAAACACTTCCTTTTTTGAGATCTATATTTGCCATATTTTTACTATACTCGATTCAAGAGAAAAATCAAATGCCGTGAACGCCGCGATGATAGCCACGGCAAGTTATATGAGTTTATTAAGGAAACCCCGACGCCCCAAGGGGGTCGGGGTCCCGACTGCAACGTCGGGAAAGTATAAGCTCATCGCCAGAGGAGATATAGATATCTAGGAACTATTTCGTGAATTTGAAGGTGGAGAGAATTTTTCGGAACATTGCATAATTAATATTCTTTTCGCTAGTAAGTCCATTCAACTCGAAATAAAATAACAAAGATTTATTTCCATTAATTAAGTTCGCATTAAGGCTAATACCATTTTGCGCAGACACTGGAATCTCCATATATACAATCTCTATCTCATTTGTTTGGATCCTTTCATTACTCATCTGTTTTATTTTTTCAAAATCCTGACCAGGAACTCCCTGTTTATTATGATTAATCCAGAAACTCAAACGGGTCCCTGCTGTAAAAAGAGAGCCCCCCGTTGGCATAGATACCCCATTGATCGGTGCAACCCTAATCGGCACAGACTTTTCTTGAAAATCAGGAGAGATCACTTGCAATCTAACTAATGGACTTCCCCCTATAGAATTATGGGCAGGCGGCTTCCAAGAATCAGGATATTTAAATTCAAACCCATACTGCTCGTTGCGATAGGTTTTCCAGCTAGTGGTAGATGATGGCGAGGAACCGCCCAAGGCGTCCAACTGCTTTTGCTGTTCTTGGCTTTCGGTATTCATTTTCCCCGCAACTTCTTTTGCTTTCTCTAAAGCGTCATTTCCGGTCTGGACGATTGCTTGTCGCTCTTGAAGCCCTTTCAGAAAGAAACCCCCACCGCCCAAAACCGCAATGATACCGAGAACGATGAGAATCTCAAGAAGCGCAAAACCTTGTTTGTTTTTCATGTCTTCAGTATATCAAATCGCTATACGATCTCATCTTTCTTGCTTTTGATGAATCCGCGAAAATTCTCAAGAAACTCCACCACCACTTGGAACGGCACCTCGATCAAAATATTGATAAGGACCGCGAGCGGGTTGAATTTCGCAAGCCCGGCGATAATCCACCGGCCGATTCTTATGAAAGGCAAAGCGATGAGATCAAGCAGGAATGAAGCGGTCGTTACCCGCTCCGCTTCCAAACTTAACTCCTTCGCGCGGTTGTGAATCTTCACACCCGTTGCCGCGACCATAGAGACAAAAAATACAAAAACCAAGATATTCATCGTATTGAATTGGAACATAAAAAGCAGGCGGGCAAGAAGATATAGCACGACAAGAAACGTCGCAAGATAAAGGGAACGAGCCACAAACCTCATAAGGTATCCTTTCTTCTTGGGAATATCAATCACGTATTTCCGCTCGGCGTCCCCCGCTACCGTGTTACGCGCCTCGCGAAGCACAAGCGCAAAATTCCTCTCGCCCGGCATCCGAATCGAGGCAACAATAAGCAACATGAGGAGTGGCGGGAACGCGATATTCACCGCGGTACTCGCCCATGAAAAACCTCTCGTAATATAGGTCTCGACAGGAATCTCGATCGCGAGCGCGATCGTAATCTTCGAAATGAAAAACGAAAGCACGCTTAAAAACGCCAATCGGTTGAATCGTCCCTTCTCGCGCTTATAGCGTCGGTCATAGACAAGACGCACTTCTTCCTCGAATTGCGCCGGCTCCTCCGCTAGTTGTTCGAGCTCTTTATGCCCTCCAAGCTGGTCAACCAAATCCCCGATCACATAGAACACGGTATTATAACGATTCACTAATTTGAAAAAATATGGCGCGAGCGAACTCTTCGAGAGCCGTTCGATATTTTTCTTCAAAGCGGGTAGGTCTTTCGCGATAACCTTGCACTCTTCGCTTCCCATCGTATCCCATTGAGGATACATAAATTTTAAAAGCCGATAGTGGAGCTGTTCTTCATCTGTTTTAAGAAGCGCTCTTTGGATGGCAATAAAGAGCTGAACATCAACTGCTTCTTCTTTTAAAACCGTACCACGCACCGTGAGTTTTTCCTTCACCGTGCGATACATAATATTTGCGAGCATCGTGTCGCGGCGCGGAGGGAAAAGATTTTCTTCTATCGTGTGCGCGGTTATGCCAAAAAGCCACGCGGCAACCCGATCCCGCTCCTTGCCCGATGACTTCGGAAGATGCGCAAGAAGCGTATCGTGATTTTTAAGAATGTTTTCTATCTCCACGATCTTCGCTTCGGAAACGGAATTATTTTGTAAATGTCCGGCGCGGATAATCTCTTTAATAATCGACTCCGCGACACTTCCTTCAAAATTCAAAACCATTCTCCGGCGAAGCACTCTATGGATAAAACGCTTCCGAAGAAGGTGTTCTTCACGGTAATCGACAATATTGCGTACCCGCTCGTAAAACGCCGCCAGCCGTGAGGCAATCTCGTCAACATGGATACGCGACGTGTCCTCGGTAGCCCTTACGGCATCCGAACGTATATAAGCCAAAATTTCTTCCTTGATGATTTGGGAAAGCATAGAAAACATAGAAAAAACCTACATTGTGCCCTGTAGGTCTCCTATGCTTTCTATTCTAACATTCTTCCGCCAAAGAGTCATCTTCTGACAAGAAGAGACGAGATGACCCCTATTTCTTTTTTTCCTCGTCCTTCAGCTCCAAGGCACAGGAATTAATACAAAACCGACTACCCGAAGCCGGCGTCCCGTCGGACATCTTCTGCGGTCCGTCATCGAACACATGGCCCAGATGCGCGCCACATCGTTTACAGGCAACCTCCGTGCGAGTCATACCATGACTCGAATCTTCCAACAAAACCACGTGCTCACGGTTTATCGGATCGGTAAAACTCGGCCACCCTGTTCCGGAATCGAATTTGGCATCAGATGAAAAAAGCTCGGCACCGCACGCGACACAAACATACATTCCTTTTTCGTGATTATTCCAATACTTTCCGGTAAACGCGGCTTCTGTTCCCTTCTCTCGCATAACGCGGTACTGCTCGGGAGTAAGCTTCGTTTTCCACTCCTCTTCTGTTTTCGGCATTACATCTTCAGTATTCATTATGGAAATATAGTATCACCAAAGAGAAAACAGGTAAAATTCTTGCTCACTAAAACTATTTGTAGTACCCTTATACGACTTGCTCGCGCATTATTCTTTGTATGAACACACTCTACGCAAAACTCAAAATAACAAAAAACAAGAACTCCGAAGCCGAAATCGAAGGCGAGATACCCATAGAAATTCTTGAAGAGCACACGGCGACGGTGCTTTCGCGTCTCCGCGCGGATTTCGAGCTTCCCGGTTTTCGGAGAGGCCAAGTACCGGAAGCAATGGTAAAGAAAAACGTCGGCGAGGCGTATCTTCTCGAAGAAGCCGCCGAACTGGCGCTCGACGAAGCGTACCCCGCAATAGTTCAGGAAGAAAAACTCCCCGTCCTCGGACATCCACACGTGACGATCACGAAACTCGCCTTGGGAAATCCCGTGGAATTCAAAATCCGCGTCGGCATCGTACCGGAGATACAGCTTCCCAACTATAAAAAAATCGGGAAAACCATCGGCTCAAAAACAGAACCGGTCGAGGTAACGGATAAAGATGTCGACGAGGCAATCGCCGAACTCCTGCGCCTCCGACCGAAAGATACAAATCAAAAAGAAGGCGAAGCCCCTCCGCCAGCTGGCGGACCAGAATTCACCGATGAATACGTCAAAACACTCGGCAACTTCAAAGATGTCGCGGACTTCAAAGTTCAACTCAAAGAAAATCTTCGAGAAGAAAAAAAATCGCGCGCCAAGGCGGAACGCCGCGAAGCGATAGCAAAAAAGCTTGTCGAGGAGACCAAGCTCGTCGTCCCGGAGATACTTATAGAAGAAGAGATGGAAGTAATGAAGGGGCGGCGACTCGAAGAAGTAAAGCACCTCAACCTCTCAATGGAAGACTATTTGAAGCAAATCAACAAAACCGAAGATGTACTTGTGAAAGAAGAACGCACGTACATCGAACGTCAATTTAAAACGAGATTCATCTTCGGAAAAATCGCCGAAGCCGAAAAAATTACCGCCGACCCGAAAGACATTGAGCGAGAATTGCAATATCTCGTACGGCGCTATCCGGATGCGGACATGGAATCGCTTCGCCGATACACCGAGGACGTTCTCATAAACGAAAAAGTGCTCTCGCTTTTAGAGGGCACGAATGAGAAACCACACGAACCCACGAACACAGCCGGAACGTTGTAAGAATTTTCTCAAAATCTTTCTCAATCCGATTGTCGGACGAAAAAATATGGTCAAAAATTTCTTTTCTTCCACCAACTCGGATATTCTCCCATTCTAAAGCAGAGAAGATCAAAAACCAAAAAAATCGCTATCACAAACGGCGCAACGCCGAGCAACGTGTCACTTCCCGAATGCGAGCGGCTATCGATAATAAGAAAGCCTGCGACGAGAAGTGCCGCGAGAACCAAGGTGGCAATCCATCCTTGCCAACTTGCGGGATAATACGCCGCGAACCACCTCCAAAACCGTTTCGGTCTGAACCAATAATTTTTCATAACATTCCCAATCCTATTATTGTACACTATTGACGAACCGTAGGGACACCCTCTATACTAAAAACACCATGAGAAACGCAGTCTTCAGTACGAATACTTGGTGGTACTCACTCTTTGTTCAAGGAGTGAGTTTTGCACGCTTAACATAATTCGCCGAATCTTCTTTTTGTAAGTACGCAAACCCCGCTCCTCGAGCGGGCGTTTTTTATAAAACGCGGTTGCACCTTTAAAAAGGAGATGGAAAGTGGAAACCAGAAATCTTGACTGGCAAAGAATTGAGCGGGCCATAAAACAAGAAGCGCGACGATACAACACAGAGAACAAAGTCGGCTGGGCGCTCGAAGCTACAAAGAGGGTCATAGACTTCTCCGGTCCGGCATCGTCTTCACGGGCAATGTGCGTCCGAATAGGGAAAATCCTCCTCGGAGACACACAAACCATCATAGTCCCGTCATGCCCCATGCATTATGCCTATGAGAACGACCGTTTCGCGTTCGCGGGAGTAAATCCCGGAGTCTCATTCCTCACCGAAAAGCACATCGAATTCCTCAAGAAAATCACGGGTGTACTTCCTGAAGCAAAACCAATAATCCTCATCCCCGATCAAGAGGCAAATGATCCCGATCTCCTTGGGGCAATGAAGATAAGCGCCGAAGAACTCGCGGAGGTAATGTATAAAAGTATTGAAGCGACGAAGAATGCCGTTGAACCTCTCGGGTGGCAGGCGAAGGCAATGACGGAAGCCGTTCCCGATCTTTCCGAAAGGGAAAAGCAGGCGGCGGAATGGATAAGAGAAAGCGAAGAGTTTACTCTCCGCATCAACAATGACACGATCGCTCGCCAAGCAATGTACTACGCGCTTGCCTCCGCGGGAAGACGTGCAGGAATGCCGGTCGAAGAGATGGTGCACCGCACGATACGGACTGCCGCTCAATACGTTGCCATAGGACGCTACACGGCAGAAAAGGGATACCTTGTCGTAAGTCACACGACAACCAACCTTATGTGGTATTTCCAAACCGATGCCGCGGTTCTCCACAATCCGGTCTCTATCTATCAATAAAAATATCCGGAGCGAGCATATCGCTTGCTCCGGATATTTTTTTTCGATTCACCAGAAAATACTGCACAAAAACGAGGAAAATAAAGATTACCGGTTGAAAACTATATATTCTCCTTCCGTAATAATCTCGAGCTTCCCGTCCACCACCTTGAGCGCGGTTTGATCATCGATCGCGTAGAGCGGTTCTTGTATTTCGCGCGCAAGTTTTTCTAAAAGTTCTTGGGTAACATTTGGAAAATACGGCGAGTTCAAATGAGGGCGGATATGAAAATTAACAAATCCCAATCCCCTGGTGTTTGTATATCCTTTTGCCTCATCTCCATAAAAATTTCTATCCGATTGGCTCGTAAGCAACCCAGGATTTGTCACAATGCTTCCTGCGCTGATTCCCACATATACGCGAGTTTTAAGAAGTTCAGGGAAAAATTTCTCGAGCCCCGATTTCTCCATCCAGTGCATAAGATAAAAACTATTGCCGCCGCCGAAGACAAGTACGTCTGCGTTTTCTAACCGAGGCCGCCACATCTTCTCTTCGTGCAAAGCGGCAATGTCTACAATATCAACCTCTTTAAATCCGAGATTTTTCATATCATTCAAATCATTAATAAGCCAACTCTTGTCCCCCACTTCCACATTCGCGGCTGTCGGGATAAACGCAAGATTCGCTTCGGAAAACGGCTTGCCGAGCAAATCCGCCAAGGCCTTCACCATGGACTGGTTCATTATCCCGCCGGAAGTCAAAAGAAGCTTCATGACGTTAGGCTAAATGATATCGTAATCCATTCTCTGCGCCTCGGGAGCGGTATAGAGGGGAACAATTTCGATCTCGCCTTTCTGTGGTACGCGAATCACGTCTATTACCTTTCCAAAAATGCGAAAATCTCTACGAACGATAATCGGCTTGTATTGCGGATCCGAAGAAACCGGCTTCAAGATAACCGCGTTATTCGCAAACTCGATTTTTTTGATGACCGCGAAGCTGTCGATGATCGCGACCACCAAGTCATTTTCCATCGCCGCTTCGGTTATCTCGACCAGTACATAGTCTCCCTCTTTAATGCCCGCGTCCACCATCGAATCCCCAACCGCCTTCACACTTACTACATTGTCTTTGTTTATCCCCTGAAGGAGCTCCATCGCGACGCAAATGTAATCCCCAAATCCCCGCTCCGCGAGAACATTTACATTATCGCATCCCGCCGAAGCAATGACGGGAATCGTAACGGTCACCGTTCCCGCGAGAAACGGCTCCAAAAGCCGAATCCCCCGTCGTTCATACCGCCCCCGTTCGATAAGCCCCTTGCGCTCCAAAGACTCCAAATACTGCGTTACCGCGCGCGGGGAAGAAAACTTCATAAGCTTTACCAATTCCGCAACGGTTGGAGACTCTCCTTTTTTCTCTATCAACTGCCGAAGGGATTCATAGAAACTTTTCTGCTTTTCGGTAAGTTTTTTGAAGCTCCACGACCCCACAGCCGTGGTCTCTTGAGAAACAGTCCGCAGAGCGGAACCCCGAACCGTCCCGCTCTGCGGGACTGGTACGTGGGTAAAATTTATATTCATACGATTATTATACTATATACACTATATACATCCTGTGGATAACTCCGACACTCACCCCTTGAGAGTAGAATCAGAGTCCGTCCTTGCGCCAAACTCTCCTTGCTTTATAAGCACCCTGTCACGCAAAAACCATTGACAATAATTCAATATATGCTATAATTAAAAACAGCAAAGGAGGACATTAGATGAAGAAGAAAAGGTGTGCTGATTTTGTGGTGAAGGAACAAAACGCCGTTGTCGCGGTCTACGTTGTGGCTCCGGATCTTGTCGCGGCAGAGCCGGAAGAGATGAAAGGCGTCCCCTTTATCTTCTACCGAGGAGAACCTGGGCGCTCGACACAGCGGGCCATGGTAGCACATATGGAGCACGAGAAGGGCGTCCACTACGGCACCGATGGAGATATTATCTGCATCCTTGCACACGGTTCGCAAGGACCCACGCCCAAAGAGATGGAGGAATACATTCCCACGGCATGGAACGGCACCCCGCTCGTTCCCTACTCCTTCGGAATTCACCACGGGGAAGACGAGAAGCTGGAACGGCGCGTGCGGTCGTATGAAAACTTCCGCGACTTTTTCCAGATTTTCGCGAGAGTCCGTGAGAACCGCGAGCGAGAGGAACGCCCGATTCGCTTCTTCATGAAACGTTTCTTCGCAAGCACCGTCTAAGACAAAGACACCCTCCACACTTCAAGGCCGCCCCTTTAAAAGGCGGCCTTACACTTTTTTATAATTCTATTGTTGTGCCGCCTCGCGCGCGAAAACCACCAGCTCTTCTCGATTTTCAAGAACCTCCTCCGGCACTTCATAATAATTTTTGAGAACCTGCTTTACGCTCGGGGCAAAAGGCTTCATACCGCGCTCAATGTAACGGCCGCGCGTGAAATCGGATGTTTTGAAATAAAGTTTTCCCTCGGAGATTATTCCGAAAAACTTTTTTTCCTGATAAATCCCCCACCCGCCGAACATTCTTCTCGAATGAACCTCCGGCATATCGGAGAAAAGATCATGCACCACGAAGTCATGAAATCCAGAGCCGAGTTTTTTCATAACTTCATTCAACCGCCCCCAACCAGACATTCTCGCCCATACTATTGCGGCGTATTAAAGATCGAATTCTTGCGAAAAAGAATCTTGTAGAGATTCTCTATGAAGTCCCCTCCAGCGTAACCCGCGATAAAGGAGATGCTCGGACTGAATGCGACGACAAGCACGCTCCCCGCGATATCCCTCACGGCCGCGGAAACCAAAAGTCCCACGACACCGGAAATTGCCATCATGAGAAGAAAGTACGGCGCGTTGAACCCGACGTTTTTGTAGGAGTACTGATACTTCACAAATCCGACCAATCCCCGCACCATGCCACCTCCGAACCCCGCGATCAAAAGATAAATGTAGTCCATAAGAAAATTATAGCAAAACGCCCGTTACGGGAAGCGTGGTAATATTGAGGTATGAGGAAATGGCTTGTTTTCATTGTTCTTCTTGGCCTCCTGTGGATAAGAACCGCCTTTGCCGCGCCAACCTTATCTGTAATGCCGGAGACGATCCTCCAAGGTGATCCGATGTTCGTAACCGTAGAAAATGCTCTTCCCCTCAAGGAAATTCTCTTTGACGGTAAAAATTTTCCCTTCTTTATTTACGACGGAAAACCTCGAGCGTTTATAGGAATTGATCTTCGGGAAAAGCCGGGCGACTACGAGTTAAGCGCGCGATTCGCTGACGGCGAAACACTTACGAAAATAGTTACGGTAACCGCAAGAGAAAAAATCGAGGCGCCGCTTGGCATCCCCCAGAAACTCGGCGGCGATACTCCGGCGAGCCAAAAAAATTTAGTTGATTCTCTCACTAAAGAAAATCAAAGTTTGAGCGAAATTCGAACGGGCAAAAAAGCGTTCTGGACCGCGCCCTTCCGATTTCCCGTAAAGTATCCCTTCGTCACTGACACCTACGGATATAATCGAAAAACCGGCGAGTACACTATCCCCCACAAAGGCACCGACTTCCGCGCCGAAGAAGGCACGAGAGTAAGAGCGATGAATCGAGGCGTCGTGCGCATTGCGCGCTCCTACCGCGTCTACGGAAAGACCATCGTCGTCGATCACGGATTGGGTCTTCTTACGTTCTCTATGCACCTTTCAAAAATAAAAGTGAATGAGGGCGAGCTGGTACTACCCGGTCAAGTCATAGGTTTAAGCGGAAAAACCGGATACGCGGAACAGCCACATCTTCATGTGAGCGTGAGAATAAACGGAACATCAATAGATCCGATAAAATTTCTTGATCTCTTCGCGCCGAACTCTTCGGGGCAATAATTTTATATTTTTTTAAAATGATCTCGAACTTCTCCTTCCTGTTCCATATCCGGGTTTTCTCCCTCGTAAATGTCCCCTAGCGCGATCAAAACCACCGCGCGACGGTCGCGCCATGTCAGGCTCGGGTTCCGGCGTTTTAATGGGCGGCGGTAAATTCGGAAGTTTTGAAACGGGAAGCGTCGCGCGGATAAGACGCTCAATGGCCGAAACATCTCCTCGTTCGTTCGGCCGCGCGAATGAGATCGCGTGCCCGCTCCCCCCCGCGCGTCCCGTGCGTCCGATACGGTGCACGTAATCTTCGGCGTTGTCGGGCAAGTCGTAATTCACCACAAGTTCGATATTGCTCACGTCAATGCCGCGCGCGGCGATATCGGTCGCGACAAGCACACGATACTTCCCCGTCTTAAATCCATCGAGCGCCTCGCGCCTTTGGTTCAACGAGCGATTGGAGTGAATTTCCGCGGCGGCGTGGCCCAACGCGCGAATGTGCGCCGCGATGCGCTTGACGCCGAATTTCATCTTCGCGAAAACGAGAACCGACCCGTTATATTCATACAATATCTTAGCCAATAACTGCCTCTTCGCCTCTTGCGAGACGAAAAAAACCTCCTGACTTACGTTCTTTGCCGCGGTCCCCGACCGCGCGATTTCAACGCGTACCGGAAGTTTCATGCACTTGCGGGCAATCGTTACGATATCTTCCGGCATCGTTGCCGAGAAAAGCATCGTCTGGCGTTCAGTCGGGATCACCGCGAGAATACGCCTCAGTTGGGGCGCGAATCCCATGTCGAGCATACGGTCAGCTTCATCGAGCACGAGCACCGTTACCTTTCCGAGCGTAATCGTTTTCTGTTCCAAATGGTCAATAATTCTGCCCGGCGTGCCGATTAAGACCTGCGGCTTCCGAGAGAGGCGGCGAAGCTGGTGAAAGATGGGCTCCCCGCCGATCAAGGTCGCCGTCCTTACGCCAAGCGGCGTGGCTATTTTCTCGATAGCTTCGTTTACTTGGAGCGCGAGTTCGCGCGTCGGCACTACAATAAGACCAAATCCGTTTCCCTGCGATATGCGCTGAACAAGCGGAATGCCGAATGCCAACGTCTTTCCGGTACCCGTTTGCGCGATACCCATAACGTCCTTACCCTGAACGGCAATCGGAATCGCCTGCTCTTGTATAGGAGTGGGAATCTTAAAACCTTTTTTCGCCAAAATGTCCAAAATGCCCGGCGCGATGCCGAGACCATAAAAACTCTTCTCGTTTCCAGTCATAAGAAAATTATCTTAACAGATATCGTGCAATTAGTACAGTAACTGGAGATACGCTCATAAAAAAGAGGGTGGCCATTTCTCGACACGCCATCGAACTAAATTATAAGAAGAGTACAAAGATTATCGAGTTGCCTTATATATGGCTTGGATCTCCGGAGCGGAAAGATCACGATTATAAACACATAGTTCGTCAAGTATGCCGTTTTGGGACGCCGCCCCAGCCGCATCAGACCCTATATAGTGGGGCCAAGAATAATCGGTGGGAATAGAAATGAGATCTTTTTGTTCAATAAAAGATCCATCGATATGAAGATTCACTTTCCCCCCTATCCATGTAAACGCAACATGCCCCCAAGCATTAACTGGAAATGCAGCGACAAATTGTTGATTAGCGGAAACTCCTCCGTTATTAGTTCGAAATTGAACAGCGCTAACACCGGTGAACTTAAGATGTGCCTGTATTTGGGGAGCCGAATTATTATCATCGCTATATATTGGCATAATGCCACCTCTTTTCACCCATGCAAGAATTGATGTTGTACTTGAATGAAAAAGCGAAGAAGCGTCGGGAATGGTTATATTCTGAGAGCCGAAACTAAAACTTGCCGCACTGCCCAATTTTCCAAGAATAAAAAGAGGTCCGTTAACCGTACCGTTATTCGCGAATCCCGAAGAGTCATTCGCATTGCCATCGAGCCGCCACAATCCCCGTATTCCCGAAGCGGATGCCCAAATGGCGGGATTGCCGAATTCGGCCCGACCATCGTCCGTTCCCCCGTCCTTAATCGCCACTTGTTTAAGATATTTTTCCGACTCAAGAAGAGCAACCACCGCATGCGTACCACTCGCCACGTACGCGTAGTAATAGCCGGACGACGCCGTGTTTATGTAATCCACCGGAAGCTTTGAAAAAAGTACTCCCGCCGAAAATGACCGGAAATCAATCGGAATCCATCCGCTCCCGTTGTTCTTTCTGAAATCCGCGTAGTTGCGCAGTTATAGGAATAACCCGGCGTCGGAGACGGAAGACTTGTATAACTTCCACAGACCGACGAGGAGTCATCCGGAAGGGAAAGATAAATTTTCGTTGGATCTCCAAGACTTGGTGGTGGTTTTTCTGTTGCAATAAGACTGACGGCTTTGTTAATACTTGCCAATTCCGCCAACCGATTCGAGTCTCGAACACCGCGGAGTAACTCCGCCGGACTAATGGATATAATAATGACCGTAGAAAGCGTGGCGATAATGCCGATAACAACCAAAAGCTCTATTAACGTAAACCCTCCCCGATTTTTCCTCATGAACATATTCTAACATGTTCGGAAAGGGTTTTTGTTTCTACAAAAAGAAATCAAATAGAAAATTTTGCAGATAAGAAAGACCCCGCGACACGCTCGGGGTTTTGTTTTAATCGATGACCGCTACGGCTCTCCGTGCCATAAGCGCGAAGCTATCGAAATACGGCAGAAGATCGCGTAGTGAACTTTTGTATTCCTTCCCGCCGGTTGCCGCATCAACAAAAACTTCGCGTGCCCGCGCGATCTCGCGAAGCCGTCCCCGCCAGCGCGCATCTTCGAGGGTGAGATCAAACAATTCCAACGCCCGCTCTACCGCGCCCCGAAAAAGCTCCTCGTCCTTCCCTTGCCAGTTTACAGCGCGGCTCACCTCGCTCCCGATATTCCCCATCTGTTCGGCAAGAGATAATTTCTGCCAGCCGCCTTCGGCTAATGTTTTATGAATAAAAGCCATCTTAATTCTCAATAAGTTTATTGACAATGGCAACAATCGCCTCGCGAATTTCCGGATTCTCAACACTCCGCGATCGGTTTCCATGTTGGGGCTTCAGATTAATCATGGAATCAAACTCTATCCACTCATCCTCTTTCTTTTCCTGATACAGATTGATTCCCCATGTATGCTCGCGTTTCGATTGGCACTGTTCGGTAAGCACCGTTTCTTCGTCGGCATGAAGTTCACCTCCGATTGCCATAACACCCTGCGATATATCCACTACTGCCTTTACAAAATTTCCGAATCCCGCTTGAGCAATACGAGTTAATTCTTCCCGTGTGACGGGTTCCTTGATGAGAATAATTTCCATAGCAACTACATTGTAGCAGATACCGTCTAACTATCTATTGGCCATTACCTAATCCCGCCGGAGGTTAAGAGAAGTTTCATTAGATTTTTCGAATCATTTTTTCACTTTTTTTGCATGCTTTTTGAGCCATGAGGCGACAATCGGCACGTCGAGCTTCTGCGTCACCACGCGGAGTGTGAATTCTTCTACTTGCTTATTCCCCGCCATAAATTCGTATCCATTAACAAACAAAAATCGCACTGCAGCGGCGAATGCCGTGCGTTTATTGCCATCCACAAAAACGTGATGTTTCGCGAAGGAGTCAAAATACGCAGCGGCTTTATGGAACACATCGGGATAAAGCTCCTCTCCGCCGTAACGTGCCTTGGGGCGTTCAATGGCCGAGAGAAAAAGGCCGACATCCCGTATGCCATGCGCGCCGCCAGTCTTTTCAATAATTTCGTTGTGGATCTCCAAAATATCCTCGCCAGCAAGATACCGCATGCGATGCTATTTTTTAGCAAGCGCCTCAAGTGCGGGGCGGTAACGCTCGATAAACTTCTCCGTCCAGCCGACAAGCTCCTTGTCCGATACTCGTGTAATCGGCCGAATCGAAACCACGCGTTTTTGCCTGTCTACTTTGACTATTACGCGATCGCCGATCTTCAGCCCCAACTCCTTCAAGGATTCTTTGGGAATCGTAACCGCCGCCGAGGTTCCTACTTTTAATACTTTTTGCGTCATATGTTGATTATAATCGTATTATAATGCCTGTCAAATGCCTTACTCTCTAAGTTTTAATGTCTAGACCCTAACACCTACTACCTAATTTCTAGCTAACTACCGACTTCCTACCCACCAACCCCTAATGGCTAATCCATCGGAGCATGGTTTGAAAAAAAAGCCCCAACATTCCTGTTGGGGCCTGTATCTCTAGAGGGCGTTCCCGATCATGCATCGGCAAAGGCGCAGTCATTCGAACAGTACACTGCAACATGTGCCGGAGGGATGGGGTTACCGCATCCCTGGTACTCGCATGTTCTTCCAAATGGATGA
This sequence comes from uncultured Candidatus Saccharibacteria bacterium, assembly GCA_964361095.1. Classification (GTDB taxonomy): domain Bacteria; phylum Patescibacteriota; class Minisyncoccia; order UBA6257; family 2-01-FULL-56-20; genus CAYHZA01. The sequence goes on from CAYHZA010000003.1 coordinate 33,152, forward strand.
TTCTTGGGAGTGAGCCATCCCCTGTCTTTGCATGCTGAGCACCCATAGCCGCCACACATGTCACACTGAACGGAATCAGCCGGGTAGTTCTTGTCTTTCGGGATATCCACGATTTCCTCCTTCCGTTAGGAAATTGACCACCCGGCATATATGCCAGCGTTCTCACGCTCCATAACCACAATGTCGTGGCCCACCTCCGGTGAAGCAGCTCCATGAAACGGCCCATTCACGACATTGAGCACGGTCAAGGTGAGGGTCATGGTATCGTCCTTCACAACCTTCTCTTTCACCCTGACTTTGATGTGAGCTCCGTCTTCACAGTAGTACCGCTCTTCTCCAACTTCGACAAGATCACCTTGAAACATTTTCTCCTCCCGCGGCAAAGCCGCTTTCATGATAAAACCCAAACGAATTGCTGCAGGTACGATGGCATATAAAATGTTATTCGTCAAGTGCTCCTATCAGTCCGCTCACAAGGACCTGGTGGAAATATTCCAGGCGGTGCTACGACACAACTCGTTGACCTCCTGACCGCAAAGACCGCCCGTGATCTCGGCATCGATCTTGCCGTAACGAGTGCAAACAAAACCAAGGGGAAACTACAGTAAGAATCTCCCCGCTCACGAAGAGGCTTATAGACAATTCATCGTCTGTAAGCCTCTTTTTATTTTCTAAAATATTTTTCCTATCCTTTAAAAACCCCAATAAAAAAAGACCGTTCTCGGTCAGCGAGCTCATATAGAGCATTGAAGGGCTACTCCTTTTCTCTCTCGTTGCGCAACCTTTGATATTCCTTGTCTGCCAGTTGAAGCGCCATGTCGAGCTGAAACGCGGTAATGGCTGATTTCGTTTTCAGGCCGCGTTCAAATCCTCTGAGCTCCCCTTCCGCCTGCGGCCACAGTTCGAGAATCTGCTCTTTAGTCCAGATCTCCTTTCTCTGCCCTTTCTTGTCTACTATTGCCATATACACTCCTCCTATGCGTGTCGATCAGTGAATTGATAAAATCTTTCTAAACCTATCCTCCCACCTTTCCTACTGCATGGCAAGCTATCAAAAAACCAAAAGACTGGAAATTTCTCTTCTCATAATAAAAAAGTGCAGACCAATGAGGCCTGCACTGTGATAATGTCGAAAGCTTCTTCAGCTTTCGAGTAGTTCGTACGTTCCCGGTTCGAAAACGTACATGTCGAGAGCGTGCGGAGAAATTTCGCGAAGTAGCACGGCTGCCTCATTTTTTCCGGCTTGTTCGAGCACCTCGATGACCTCGTCCGCGTACGCGAGGCGCGTACCCGGAGGCATATCGGCAAAACCCTCACCGAGATCTTTGCTCTCGAAGATGACCGGAATTTTCATTCCGACCAGCGCTTCGCGAATCACGAGAGGAGTTTTCTCATCGGGGTCCAGTGTAATCACGCGCACCTTCTCGTGCTTTCCTTTCATGAACGATCCGGGCATTCCGAATGGAGCAAAAACACGTCCCTCGGAACCGACGATCGCTATCGTTGGGATCATCTTATTACCTCCTTTTTATGGTAATCGTGATTTACGTAAAAAATTTCACAAGATCGGCGTAATGGCCGTGACGCTTTTTCACCACGCGCTTCAACTTCTGAAGCGCCTCCTCGTAAATCTGGCGAACACGTTCCCTGCAGAGACCATGCACGATCCCGATCTCATTCAGAGTCTGTCGCGGAACATAATCACCAAAACCCAAAAAACGTTCCACGACATCCCTTTGCCTGGCATCCAGGCAAGATAGAAGTTCCGTTACCAATCCGCGCATTTCGTTTTCTGCGCAGATATCTTCGGGAGAAGGAGTACGATGGTCACTCAAGACCATGAAAAGATCGCTCCCATTTTCCGTGTGACTCGATAAACGCGCGTTAATTGACTTCGGCTCCTGAGCTAGAATCATCAGCTGGGAAACTTTCTTTTCAGAAAGGTCCATGTCCTTCGCCACAGCAGAGTCAAGATCTTCAGCCGCAACTCCTCTCGTAAACAATTCCCCGCGGCGGCGACTGATCTTATTAACCTGCTCTGCAATCTTCGACGGAAGACGAATGGTACGTTTTTGTTCGTTCATTCCTTCCAATATCCTTCTGCGGATCCAAGGAAAGGCGTGTGTGGAGAACTTGTTGTTGTAGCGATAATCATATCGCTCGACCGCGTCGACAAGACCGATGTTGCCGTCCTGTAGGATATCGGCAGAACTATAGACCTCGTCACCGTAGTAACTCCTCGCCACCTTGAATACCAGCCCGATATTCGCATGATACAAGAGCGAATACGCGCTCATATAGCGCGCCCGCTCCAAATCCGCTTCATGCGCGAGCTCCCTCAATACTCTGCCCCGTTTTTTCTTGGCGTATTCCGTGAGTTTTCCGCAAAGATGCCAGATCTCTTCAAAACCGAACACTTTCGACTTGCGAGACTTCTCCCGGTCTTCGGGCATCACGAAAGCGCGGCAATCCTCGGGCAAGCGTCGGACCATGGCCTTGAGCGCTTCTCTTGCCTCTGCCATGTCGCGGCCCAGCTCTTTCTCTTTTTCTTCGGTCAACAATCCCCGATCCTTGGATTTACCTCTGTCTTTGGGAAATTGCTGTTCTGCTTCGAAAAAGATTTCGGCTATCGGCTTTGGATTCACGTCATCTCTCCTATCGTTTGTAATTCGTTAAATATTCTATCGAATATTCGGTTGTCAAAAACCAAGTGCTCAAATGAACAGCCGGTAAAACTTTTCATACTTTACCACGATAAACTATTTTTGGCAATAGCTCGCATAATACCAGCCATTTTTTATTCTTTCGACATTTTTTCGCACAAAAAAAGGGCCTGGCGGAAGCCAAGCCCAGTATTGGTGTTGAGAAACCGACGAATGAGCGCTAGAGAAGACCGCGCTCCTTCATGAGATCGTAGGTGATGCGTTCGTTCGAGTCGATCGGCGGGGATTCGTAGAGAGAGTCTGATGCCTCGTCATTGACGTCGGCCGCGATTGCAGCTCTCCTCGGCTCGGCAGCGCGCTCGTAGGCTGCACGAAGCTCGCCATTCGAGAGTACCGCGAGTTCCTTCTTGCGCTTCCGGTACCAAGCTTCTGCCTGAAAGCCCTCGGGGGAAGGAACACCAGATGTCGCTGATGACCTCCCTAAGCGGCTTCTCCGCTTCAAGAAGCTCCGAGATCTCACCGTCGGTCAGCGCGGCATACTTCTTGAGAAGCAATGAAAACAGCTCGCGGATCTTCTCTTCGCTCAACGTCTCAGTTGTCAAGGCTTTTTCCTCCTCTGCAATGAAATGGAATGAAAAAATATCTATCCATGTTTTACATCAGGAAGCATTGGGAAGTCAAGCCGATGTACTCGTCTCATACAAAAAATTGACAGAATGGCGCATATACCCTATGAATTAACATAGCATCTATTGAAAGGAGAGGTGCGCAGAAATCCTAATGGAGGGAGGTGATACACAATGACTGGTCCCAAGGACGACGATTCGTGCGACAAGGGTGATTCCACCCAAACCGTCGGCGAGTATGTCTCGAATCCCGCAAGTGCCTTCGATGGGCTCTTCAGTGGCGGATCAAGCTCCGACGATTCGGAGTGCGAGGAAGACGAGTAGTTCCATCTAACCCGAACCAGACAACCTGAAATCGCTCAGCGCCACGCACTGGAACGTCAACCGCAACACGCTCTGCGGCAATCCAACCGCACCATCTTTCAATAACTATTTTCCCTCGTGGTGATTACACCCACGAGGCAATGCCCCGCTCACGATTTTTTGTGCAGCGGGGTTTGTGTTTTTAAAGTAACTATAAAGAACAGCGCGGCCACTTTGGTCACGCTTCAATTTTACAAAATAGAGATACACCTTGCGGAATACGGAAAAACCGTATAGAATCACAAGGTATTTTCACATTCACTATGGAAGAAAACCAAGAACTCACCAAACAGGAACGTCGGCTCTTACGGCAAGACGAAAAGGAAGCCGCCCGCGAAAAAACAAAGCGAGCACGCCTCATGAAACGCCTCACCCTTTGGACGCTTCTTTTTTTGGGCATCGGCGGAGCTATGTTCGGCCTCGTGCGCATGAGCGGCGAAGGAACCGGCCAAACCGCGACGCTTCTTAATACCATCTCCGCGACCAGCTGGGTCAAGGGAAACGCGGAGGCAAAGGTAACCCTTATTGAATACAGCGACTTCCAATGTCCCGCCTGCGGAACATATTACCCTATCGTAAAAAAATTATTGGAAGATTATGGCGATCGCATCCGCTTCGTTTATCGCCACTTCCCTTTGCGCCAGATACACAAAAATGCCGACATCGCCGCTCAAGCTGCGGAGGCAGCCGGAGTTCAGGGAAAGTTCTGGGAGATGCATAATGCAATCTTCGAACATCAGCGCGACTGGTCGGAATCCTCGGACGCCAAAAAAATGTTTATTGAATATGCGACGACAATCGGTCTTGACGAAGATCAATTCTTGAAAGACTTAGGGAACAAAACAGCGAAAGAAAAAATTGACGAAGACCTCCAAAGCGGCCTCTCAGCCGGAGTGAACGCTACACCAAGCTTTTTCTTAAACGGTCAAAAAATGCCCCAGCCGAAAGGCCTTGACGACTTCAAACGACAACTTGATGCCGCCCTCCTCATCGCCAATTCCTAAGTGGATTCTCTTCGGCCTGCTCGGCTTCGCGCTTTTTGGATTTGCTGACGCCGCATACCTCACCGCGGAGCATTATATCGGAGCGATTCCTCCATGCTCAATCGTAAAGGGATGTGAACAGGTACTCACGAGTTCTTATGCCACGATAGCGGGTTTCCCTACCGCTCTCTTCGGCACACTTTTTTATCTTGCCGCGTTTCTTCTCGTCATTATGTACAAAGAAACAGGCAATATAAAATTTTTTAATATCCTCTTCGCGTTCTCCTTCGCCGCGTTCCTTGCTTCGCTTGGATTCGTCTATATACAACTTTTTGTCTTGAAGGCGATCTGCCTCTACTGCATGGGATCGGCAGTAACCTCAACGCTTATTTTTCTTTTCGCATCCGTGGCAATTTGGAAAAGCCGTGCGAAAAACCTATCAATTATAGCGTAGTAAAACGGCACCACAGTATTTTCGGAAAAAACTATTTTAAAAAAGAAGCCATGTCCCAAAAAAAAGACATGGCTATGTATAGAAAAACCTTACACGTGGTTAGGCTACGGCAGCTCTCTGCAAGGAAAAGTCAGAGGAAACAGGAAAGACATACTCGCGGTGAACGGGAACCGGCACAGCGAGGATCGTAATCGTAAGATCATACAACCCGTCCGCATTGAGAAGTCGCTTCTCGACAATCCGCCGCGCCGCCATACGCGCCGCCTGTTCCGTGGAAGCGTCAACCGCATCGTTCCGCCAGATAATTCCTGAGCGCTTGCCATGAGGTCCACAGAGATACGAAACGGTTGCCGTACAAAGAAACGTCATAGCTCCCCCAAGGATAAGGTGATTCGTGAATTCGTACTGTATCAAAAAAAGAAGCGGTTTGCAATTATCCCAAACCAAAAAAACGAGTTTGCCCCTAGGTGGTCACTGAAAATTTTTTAAAAACTACGTGAACTTTTTCTTATTTCGCCGGAGGCAAAAAAATAAAGGTCATCTGCATATGGCTATTCAAGCCGAAGTCCCCGGGAATCGCTCCGTGCGCTACGCCGTCGCTCTGATACATAAGCGCGATAAGTGACACTGTTGTCTTTGTACTCAATTCGAGAGGAGTCGTACTTATCACAACCGAACCGTTACCACTCTTATCCGATTTGAATGAATTTTGCGAACCGTCGCCTGCGCCGCAAGGTTTATCGGAAACATTCACATTCGGAGGAAATGTAAGCCGCGAACACCAAAGGGTATATGTTGCATTCGGCACAAGCTTGGAAAACGAGAGTTTTAATTCCGCGGTATTTCCCGAAACAATGTACGTCCCGCCTCCCGTTGCCGCGGACCACTGCTTCAGCGTCAAACCGAGAGACTTGCCTTTCGCGAATGGTCCTACGGGATTCGTTCCTATCTTGAAGATATCATGCGGAACGGCGGTAGCTGCGACATAGAGCATCTTTGCCTGCGTCGTTGTTTTTTTCGCTTCGGCGCCCTCAATGCGGATCACCTTTGTCTTATCCGTAGGATGTTCAACAAAAACATCCTGTTCGGGAAGCCCCATCGCGATATAACCCAAAAACTTCACGTCGGTACTCAAAGCTTTCGCCTCTTTCCAAGAATTAACCGAAGATTCGTCGGTGAGTGAGGGACCCATACGTATAAGAGGAAAAAGAACCGCGGCAAGAACAGCCAAAGCGATAATGAAGATGATCAATACGATAGTTTTTTTATTCATTGATAAATTATTATATAAGACCTTATGTAATTCAGTATAGCAAATCCGAGAACAATTTCTACCTACGCACTACGCAAATAAAAAAACGCCGTGCCACCGGGGAAAACAGATCCCCTATGACACGGCTAATGTTTAGTGAGTGAAAGCGCTCTCGATGTCAACGCAGAAATCAAACACTGTTGCGGGACTTGCGCAGGCAACGAGGGTCGCAAGAACCACTAGGAGGTCAACCTCGGCTTTGAGCGAAATATTAACCTTGCAATTGTTCTGAGCACACTCCCCCATCCACGAGTCGAGGATATTTCGCGCTCGATTGCAATGCTCCGGGCCCAACGTAACGACTTCTCCGCGATGGCGGATGCGGCTCATCCGATTGACAAGCTGAGCCATAATGCGAAGCAAGGCGCGCTCGGCATTCTCCTCTATGGCGACATGGTAGTGCTTCGTCCTGCACGCGGTAAGCCATCCCCTGAAACGCTTCTCCGCTTTTCCCAAATCTTCGCTTGTAAAGATCACCGACACCTCCTCCCTCTTAAAACATGCTAAATTATTTCTACCATAGATTCCGCATGTGTCAAGACAATCGTAAAAATATCCTTCTGCGTTATACTCATAGAAACAAAAGTCGAAAAAATAAAAAACAATCATGGTAAAAGTTCTTAGTGTTGATCATATAAAAATTTCCGTAAGCGATTACAAAAAATCGAAGGCGTTCTACACGCGCCTTATGAAGCTTTTGGGATTTAAGCGCTTCATGGAGGGGAAAAATTATATCGGCTGGAAAAATCAGGCGACGAGATTTTTCATCGCGCAAGCGAACTCAAAGTACAAAAAGGCGCGTTTTCACGAGGGAATGATCGGGTACCATCACGTATCCTTCACCGTGCGAAACCGAAAAGACGTAGACGCGGTAGGCGCGTTTTTGAAACGGAACAAAGTGGAAATCATCGATCCCCCGATGGAGCACTACGGCGGTCCGATGTACGCCACGTTCTTTCGCGATCCGGACGGCATGAAAATTGAGGTGATGTACTGGGGAAAGTAAAAAACAAGGCTCGGTGAGGAGCCTTGGAATATGGTGCATAGAAGACAAATCACTCTTCGAACGCGACGGTGATGTCGGAGTCTTCCCTGCCAGGCGAGTGAAAATCGAAGACATGGAAAAAACGCAGAACATCGCCTGATTCGAGCGAACAGTGGGTACCGATGTGTTCTTCTACGCCATTCCAACCGATGGCAAAGATCGCACCGTTCCGCACGAGGCACGTCTCCATCCCGAGGGAGATTCTCCAGATTTTACCCGCACGCCAGAGATCACCTACATGCCAACTGCCGAGTTTCACAGGAACCTTCCCCTTCGTGATTCTTTCAACCGCAAGAAGTGGTTTGCCACCGAGCATGAGAACGAGCGGCTGGTTCAGCACCGATGGAGCTTCGATATCCTCCCGAACACGCCTGAACAATTTCAGCATTACAACCTCCTCATAAAATTGAATTGTGCTTGCTATTCGCATTAAAAACGAAAACCCACCGAAAAGCAAGGAGAAGCTTCAATTTATCAGGAAATGGCGCTAAAATTAACTCAATGCCAGAAACTCTCGAACCCCATTACGACCACCTGAAGACCGAAGAAAAAATCTACCGACTCTGGGAAGGGTCGGGGTACTTTTCACCGGACAAACTTCCGTCAAAGAAAACCGCAAAGCCGTTTACGGTCATGATGCCCCCGCCGAACGCGAACGGCTCACTCCATATCGGACATGCGGTGGGCATCACTCTTCAAGACGTTATGGCGCGCTTCGCGCGTATGCGCGGGAAAAAGACTCTTTGGCTTCCCGGCGCCGATCATGCCGGATTTGAAACACAGGTTGTATTCGATAAAAAACTCGAGAAGGAAGGACGCAACTCCGACGCGTTGCACGGTCGGAGCTCCGACACCGAAGGTCGTCGGAGCCGCTTCACGATGAGCCGCGAAGAATTATGGAAAGAAATTTGGGACTTTACGCAGACAAATAAAAAAGTGATGGAAAACCAGCTCCGCAAGCTTGGCGCTTCCTGCGACTGGTCCCGCGAGAAATTCACGCTCGATCCGGACATCATAAAAACCGTCTACGAAACATTCGAGAGGCTCTACAAGGACGGACTCGCCTATCGTGACCTCCGCGTCGTGAATTGGTGCCCTAAACATCGCACGGCTCTTTCGGACTTGGAGGTAAAATATATTGAACGCGAAGATCCCCTCTATTACATAAAATATGGACCACTCACGCTCGCGACCGTCCGACCCGAAACAAAATTCGGGGACACCGCGCTCGCGGTAAATCCGAAAGACAAGCGGTATCAAAAATATATTGGGAAAGTTATCGAAGCGCGGGGTATTTTGGGACCTTTGAAATTCAAGGTGATTGCAGACGACGCGATAGACCCAAAGTTCGGCACGGGAGTGGTCAAGGTAACTCCCGCGCACGACCCTCTGGACTTTGAGATTTGGCAACGACACAAGAACGAAATCTCGGGACCAAAAGTTATCATAGACGAATCCGGCCGCTTAACCGGCGAGGTTGGCGAATTCAAAGGGCTCAAAGTTTCCGAGGCGCGACAAAAAGTTTCGGAAGCAATGGAAAAAATTGGCATCTTGGAAAAAACGGATTCGCACTACAAACACCAAGTGGCAACGTGCTACAAGTGCGGAAATATATTAGAACCGCTTCCTAAGCCGCAGTGGTTCATTCGGATGACGGAGAAACCGAGACAAGTATCAAGTGACAAGCGTCAAGCTTCAGGAAAGTCGCTTCGCGACCTCGGAATTGATGCTGTAAAGAGCGGAAAAATAAAGATTTATCCGAAAAGAACCGAGAAGGTATATATGCACTGGCTCAAGAATATCCGCGACTGGAACATCTCGCGGCAGATCGTCTGGGGCATCCGGATTCCGGCGTGGTTTAGAGAAATATCAAATATCAAAGATCAAAGATCAAAGATATGGGACTTGAAAATTTACGATGGAAGGAAAACGTTTGAGGCACTAAAGAACGGTAAAAAACGCGTTGAGACTCGCGCCGGGAAACCCCAAGGAGCAGAAAAAGACTGGCGAAGTTTTAAGATAGGAGATGTAATTAACTTTTCGCTTGTTGAAGAGGGAACGGAACGCATTTTGTCTAACGAAGTTATTACGAAAGAAATAGTTTCTATTCACCATTTCCGAACGATTGACGAGTTACTATCAAAATTTGATGTAAATGAAATCCATCCCTATCATCCGACCGAATATCGCAGCTGGTGGGAAAGCCGTCCTATCTTTAAAAAACGTATAAAAAAATATGGCATCTGGGCATTTGAACTCCAAGACGTCAATGAAAAAACTCAAGAAATATATGTCGGCATAGCTCCTCCTTCCGGCGAGGGTTGGGTTCAAGACCCCGACGTCTTCGACACGTGGTTCTCTTCGGGCCAGTGGCCGTTTGCTACTCTTCTTGCGAACAAGAAGGGTGACACGAGACATGTGACACGAGACATGAGAAGAAAATCAGATTTTGAGGAATTCTATCCAACCGACGTGATGGCAACCGGCTACGATATCCTCTTCTTTTGGGTGGCGCGAATGGTGATGCTCGGCCTTTACCGCACCGACAAAGTCCCCTTTAAAAACGTCTATTTGCACGGGCTTGTGCGCGACAAGGACCGGCAGAAAATGTCCAAATCAAAAGGGAACGTCGTGGATCCTTTGGGCGTTGCCGAAATGTATGGCGCAGACGCCCTACGAATGGCGCTTGTGGTCGGAAACACGCCCGGAAACGACATCGCAATATCCGAAGACAAGATTCGCGGTTATCGAAATTTTGCGACCAAAATCTGGAATGCAAGCCGGTTTGTGCTCATGAATCGGCCAAGCAAAATGCCAAAAATCATAAAACTCTCCGCCGAAGACAAAAAAAACATCGCAGGAGTGATAAAAGCGAAAGCGGCCGTCGCGAAATATATCGAGAAATTTGAATTTCATCTCGCCGCGGAAAAGGCGTACCACTATTTTTGGCACACGTTCGCGGATAAGATCATCGAAAGCTACAAGCCGCGGCTTCGAGGAGAAGAATTTTTTGCTTCTGGCGCGGCTATGAGGCCGAGCGGGCATGGTTTGCCGCAAAGCGGCGAGAGCGAGGCCGAATCGCCAGTGAACATCCACGCTAGGGATGTGAACGGTAGCCAAAAACAAAAAATTCTTGCCGACCAGCTTGCCGCTTATCATACCCTTGAAACAATCCTTCTCGAATCCTTGAAGATGCTCCACCCCTTTATGCCATTCGTAAGCGAAGAAATCTATGGGAAGCTCAACCCCGGGAAACTCCTCATTATCGAGAAGTGGTAATGCGGAATTGGTATAATGAATAAGCGATGAATATATTTACGCTTGTTCTTGCTTTTCTTCCGGGGTTCGCCTGGTTGTTTTTTTATCTCCAAGAAGACCTTCACCCCGAACCGAAACGGCTCATTCTTAAAACATTTATTCTGGGCGGCATATTTGCACTTATAGCCCTCGTCACTGAACTACTCTTCGACTGTGGCGCAAACCAATTTCAAAACTGCCTTACCCAAAAAACGGACATTCGAAACGTCATTCTCCCTTCGCTTATTATTTTTTCATTGATAGAAGAATTTTTTAAATTCGGCGCCGCGTATTTTTCGATACACAAAGATCCCGCTTTTAACGAGCCGGTAGATGCAATGATATACGCGATTGTTGCCGCTTTGGGATTCGCGACTGTGGAAAACTTAGGCGCGTTAAGTCTTGGGAACGGCGCCCAAACAGGACTTTTAAGTAACGCACTAGAGATTGCCTCGCTCCGTTTCGTGGGCGCGACACTGCTTCATTCCTTAACATCGGGCATCATCGGCTACTACTGGGCGGTGAGTATTCGCGACTTTGGAGAAAAACGGTTTATTGTTATGGGTATCGCCATCGCGACCGGTTTGCACGCTTTCTTCAACTACCTTATAATAAATTACTGGAACGGGTTTTATCCGATTCTCCTCGTCGTCATTATAGGATTTTTCGTGTTGAACGACTTCGAAAATCTCAAACGCAAAAAAATTTAAAAAGGTCAAAGTAACTATATTAATTTATTATGGAAAACTCGGAAGAAACATTTTTTGAAAAATTAGCCGACGAACGCCTGAATCCGAACCACGAAGATTATTTTAAGGTAGAACTCGCGAAAGCCGGTGGTAACGTCGTAAGTGAACCGAAAGTTAAGGCGCAGAGCAAGGCAGAGCAAGAAATCGAAAGCGAAGTAGAGGGACAGCTTACTGTTGACGTCTACCAAACGCCAAACGAAATTATCGTGGAATCGGCGGTGGCCGGCGTGGAACCGGAGAACATCGACATCAATGTCACGAACGACTCCATCGCCATAAAAGGCAAGCGTCATCGCGAGAAACAAGTTAAGGAAGAAGATTATTTCTACCAGGAATGCTACTGGGGAAAATTTTCCCGCTCGGTAATACTCCCCCAAGAAGTAGACGCGGAAAACTCCTACGCCAGCTTCAAAAACGGGATTCTGGCGGTCCATATGCCAAAGCTAAATCGGCAAAAAACGAAAAAACTAAAAGTGAAGCTCGAATAGAGGTGCCTCAAAAAACGAATTGCAAAACAATTCGTTTTTTGTTATCATAAGAGCCATTATGCGACAATGTAAAATCTGCGGGAAAGGTTCGATTATCCGAGGCAAACGCCGACTCCTGCGCGGACACTACAATCCGACATCCCAGTCAAGAAAATATCCCAACCTCCAGTGGGTTAAAATTAACGGCGTGCGAAAAATGGCTTGCACGGCGTGTATAAAAAACCGTGCTAAGAAAGCTTAGCGATTCCCTGTTTCTTTTTATAATCAAAAATACTCAAGGTTTTGACGGGCTGTAGCCCCGACGCGCTAATTTTCATAGAATAATGAGGTCGGGGTCCCAACCTTGGCGTCGGGATATACCGGTAGTACCCCAGTAGCAGAGCAAAGTTCGCTACGGGGCAGGCGCACTATTGGCCAAACACCAAATCGAGCACATTACAATCGGGGTGTAGTATAGTGGTAGTACGCAAGGCTGGGGGTCTTGTAGTGGGAGTTCGATTCTCCCCACCCCGACTAATACAACAGGTGCTCGATTGGTAGCGGGGTAAAGGTGCATGCCAGCCCAGTAGCGATCCGCCGGTTGGCGGATTTGTTACTGGGGTAGACCGGGTTCTCCGCCAGCTGGCGGACCGGCAGCCCGACCAGCTTCAGTTTTCACTTCCCGAGAACCGCGGTCCGTCCGCTCCTGCGGCGGCCACCCGTTGCCTCCAACGGCTCCTTTGAATACCAAGCTCACAACGCCTCCGAGAGCTTCTTGGGAAGCAAAAACTTACGCGACTAAACCAATAGAGAGTCGAAATTATCCTTAAAATAAGCCAATTTTTGTTGAACGCTTTTTAGCTCGGTTTCCATATTTTGGACAAAAGTTCGCGATGATTCGAAGCCATTTTATAGATGCCCCATAGGGCTTTTTATTTTGCGGCAAGCACTTGACTTGTGACAGGAAATAAACTATAATATGAATAGGATTTATCGAACCTTGAAAACCTAGACTGGAGGTGATCACGTGAAGCGAACTAAGACTCTGCTTCGAGTGTTGTTGTCCCTTCTCATCTTAGAGTCCGCGTTCGCAATTCACGAATACGGTCATCTAAGAGAGTTCCAGAAACGAGGCGTCCCTGTTAAAGAGTTTTCTCTGGGGATTGGTCCTCGACTGTATCAATACCAAACCGATTCTTCGCTCACTATAAGTTTCCGGCTCATACCGATAATGGCGTATGTAGCACCAACGGAAGAGGGCGGAAACTTATTCAGGAAGCAAGGAACGCTTTGGGACAAAGTCGCTGTTGACGCAGCGGGAGTACGGAATAACTTCTTGGTTGGTTTGGCCATCGTGTTTTTTATGCAGGTTCTTGGTTGGAAAAAAGGAAATCTATCCATAAAGGAACTCACAGGAACAGCGGCGGTTACGCCTTTCAAGATTTTACTCCGCTTCATCGCGTTTCTCGTCGGCTGTGTAACATGGGGTCGCGTCAACCTGGCGGAGAGGTTTCTTCTTTCCACAGGGGGCATTGATCCGCCTAAACCGCTCAAGTCGTTCATCCTTTGGAACTTGACGCTTGGTTTTCTCAACCTTGCACCAATTCCTCCCCTTGACGGCGGTCACGTACTAGAAGCTATCCTGTTCTCGATAGGAGCTAACATCCACATACCAGAGATTCCGAAATTCGTGGGTGTCATCCTGTTTGCGGCATACTACGCGACTGCTGGCAATCAGGATATGCGCGTACTCGAGGTTGAGGTAAAAAAGAAATCTACTACTGTGTTCAACGTGAGTAAAAAAAGAAGCGAGTCGAGAGAGACGATTAGTCGTCGAGAAGAAGTCGAAACGCAGATTGCTTTTTGTCCTCTCATCTCGGCTCGAACCAACAACGTTCTCAATCGCGCCGGCATCTATACAATTGCCGACTTACGGAAATTCACCGCGGCACAGTTACTAGAAATCAAAGGTTTCGGTCCAAAATCTCTTGCGGAAGTTGAGACGCTTCTGTCTCAAAGAGATTTGCACCTAAAGCCGTAAGTACGATCATCCGAGTCCATTAGTTCAAAGGTATGTATAGAGAAATCTATACATACCTTTTTTCTTTTTAAAATATCGAAGAACCCGGACTCTGCATTTATTCAAAATCTAAACCAAACTAAAAATCGCCACGAGAAATGGCGATCTTTGGGATCTCGCTCAGATATCCCGGAAGTAAATCCAGGTGGGTGGGCTCAATCACGATCCCAAGGGACCGGATAATTCGCCCTCCCAATTAAAATTATTTGATCCGAAATCTGAGGCGAGATCCCTTTTATGATACGAACTATCGAAAACTTGTGCAAATCCTACATCGTTATAGAAACCCTTCGAAATTGAAAGAGTTTCCTTGTGAATACAACAATTGAACCCCCCACAAAATCATTGAATAAATCCCCCATCGTATCGGCAAGTCCCTGTTGGGCGTACGCGAAAGGATGCTTTCCGGCGATGAAGACATCGAAGAGATACTCATAAAATTCCCAAAACACGCCGACAAGCATTACGAATCCAAGCGTAAGACACACTACCATCAGAAATTGTTTTCTTGAACCGGCAGATGACGAAAATATTTTCCAATAATCTTCCGCGATATAGAAAAAAAGAAGCGCTACCCAAGCACCTCCAAAAAGATGCAAGGGAATATCATACCACCACACCGAAACGTAAAGTCCTTCAAAAACACCTATAAGATGCGCGAGGATGATAAGTAACCAACTTGCAATGACAACACGAAACTTTGTGTTTACACGAAGGATCATAGGATAATAGTAACTCTCATCATCTCGCCCAGTAAGGCGCGATTTTTACTCTTTAAGACAAAAATCTATCGCTTCGCCCATTTTGGGTCGCGACTCTCGTCGCTCTTTAAAACCCATCGGTTTTAATATTTCCCTGCCTGACGGCCGGCAGGCGCAACGGGAAAACTCCCGTTTTCCCGACCCTTTTCCCACCACAGTTGTGGCCAAACTAACGTTTGGCCCACTGTGGTGCCCTGCGGGCTTTTTTCAAACCATATTTCTTTCTTTCTACCATACGGGAATCCCGAGTCAAAAAACCAAGCTGACGGAGTCGCTTTTTAAATTCCGGTTCAACAATGGTAAGCGCTCGCGCAAGCCCGTGGCGTACCGCCTCGGCTTGAGCCATTACTCCTCCACCGCGAACTTGAGCGCTTACAGAAAATTTACCCTCGAGCTTTAGATCATCAATCGGTTGACGCGCAACATTGGACAATCTTCCCAAGGGAAAATAATCCTTTAAGGATTTCTCATTGACCACGAAATGGCTTCCGCCCGGTGTAATACGCACTCGCGCGACCGCGGTCTTTCGACCTCCCACCGCCTCAACATAACGACCGCCTGCCGTTTTGTGCTCTTTGTCCGCCAGCTGGCGGATTGAACTTTTTTCTTCCGATTGTTTTTTTACCATAGTGGGGTTGTATTATTCCTTCGTGCTATTCACGAACACCAGTTTCTTTAAACGACGCTGATTCAAAAAATTCTTCGGCAACATACGGCGCACGCTTTCCCGAAGCACACGCTTTGGATCCTTGGCAAACGCTTCCTCAAAACGGCGGGTCTTCAAATGCCCCATGTAACCGGTATGTCTATGATACAACTTTTCGGTAAATTTCCGCCCCGAAACCGTAATCTCTCCCACATTCGTGACAATAACTCTATCGATTCCAACTTCTTTGGGATCATAATGGGGGCTCTTCTTCCCCTGAAGAATATGGGCAATCTCGGTAGCCAAGCGCCCAAGTCTTTTATTTTTTGCATCAATGAGGTAATCCATGATTAACGGACAAATTCAATAACGGCGAGAGATGCGCCGCTTCTTTTTTGGGCTTTCATAGTCTTTATTATCCTTAAATATCCGCCATTCCGATCTTTGTAGCGAGGAGCTATCTCTTCATAAAGTTTATGTACCACCGTGGCGTTGTGAAGGCGCGCAAGTAACAATCGGCGACTTGCTAATGTTTGCTTCTTCGCATGCGTCACAAGACATTCCACGATAGGACGTATGGCTTTGGCGCGAGATTCGGTCGTTTCAATGCGCTCGGCCCGAATCAAATCGGATGCCAAGTTTCGTAAAAACGATCTGCGTCTCCCTGACGTTCTGTGAAATTTTTTTCCTTTCTTTGCGTGACGCATGCCAGTGTTGTCTAAATATTCAAGCTACCGTGTGGCGAAGAACATTGAGCCACAACAGTGAGCATCCAGCCCCACTTTTGAGAGAGGCGGTAAATCGACGTTTTAATTATAATGGCAGAAATTTTCATTGTTTTTATTTATCTACGATAACATAAAAAAGTGGGGCTGGGTAAGGTTTTGTTCATAAATTTCTTCAAAATTTATACAAAGCCCTTATTTTTTCTTTTTTTTCTTGGGAGCAGCGCCTTCTTCCTTCGGGGATTCTTCAAACGCCTCAACCGTAACAACGCCTACCTTCTCAAAGTGATCCTTTAAGATATTCGCCGCTTTATGAAGCGCCGCCGAAGGACTCACGGTACCATCCGTCTCGATATCCAATCGTAAACGGTTGTAATCAGTCCGTTCGCCAACGCGCATATTTTCTACTACATAATTTACCTTGGTTACCGGCGAAAAATGCGCGTCAATCGCGATTGCGCCAATGCCAAGCTTTTCGTTCGTGCGCGTTTCAACTGAGGCATATCCTAATCCTCTCTCAACAACGATTTCAACATCAAACTCGGCATTTTTTGCCGTTAACGTCGCAAGTACTACCTCCGGATTTATCACTTCAACCTCGGCATCTGTCTTTATGTGACCCGCCGTAACAACCTGAATTCCCTTGACCTTCAAAGTTAATATCTTTGGCTCGTCCGTATGCATACGAAAACGTATCGCTTTAAAATTCAAACTTACTTCAACCATGTCCTCTTTTATCCCTTCGGACGTGGCAAATTCGTGCGGTACCCCCTTGATCTTTAGTTGGGTAACCGCAGCCCCGGGGAGCGAGGAAAGAAGCGTCCTGCGGAGGGAATTTCCAAGGGTCAATCCATATCCCGCATATAAGCCATCAACTTCAAACACGCCATGTTTCGCATCCTGCGAAACGGTTTTAATATTTACTGTTGAACTTAAATGTGTGTATTCCATAAATGTAGTATTTTTTTAATAAGCATTTCTTCCCCTTTGAGCGCTCGACATTCTAACCGTCTCGCGGAATAAGGAAAGAATGAAAGTGTTCCTTATGATATCTAAAAAAGACAAAGAAGTAAAGGGTTATTTTGAGAATGATTCGACCAGCAAATTGACGTTAAAGGGCAGTGCGACATTGTCGGGAAGCGACAAAACTCGACCTTCCATTTTGTCTTTGTCCACAGAAAGCCATGCTGGTCCGTCATAATTCTTAAGACGCTCGGGCAACATTTTTACCGCGCCGAGATTTTTTGATTCCGGGCGGAATGACATAACATCCTTCACGCGCACCAAAAAGCCCGGCGAACGCGTGCGCTTTCCGTTCACGAGTACATGACCATGCACGATGAGCTGATGTGCCGCCGATCGAGACGGAGCAAATCCTATGCGGAAAAGTACGTTATCTAAACGACGCTCAAGGAGTTCGATAAGTCGAGCGGATGTTGAGCCGGAATACTCGGCTGCTTTTTTAAAAATATTCCGAAGTTCCTTCTCGTCAACGCCATAGCTTACTTTAAATTTCTGCTTTTCTTTAAGCTGTTGACCGTATTCGGAAAGAGCTTTTCTCTGACGCTTGTGTCCGTGCACACCGGGGCGATATGGCTTTCGAACCAACGCGCACTTCGGCGAATTACAACGATCCCCCTTAATCTGGAGATGCTCACCAAGTGAACGCTCTTTTTTTTCTTTTGCGCGAATCATTGTATGTAGTTAAACTCTTCGTACTTTTCGAGGCCGAGGACCGTTATGCGGAATCGGAGTAACATCTTTAATAGAAAGCACGTTAAACCCGTGATTAATAATGGATCGAATGGCGGCATCACGCCCGCTACCGACGCCACTTACGATAATATCGACATCAATCGGGCCACTCGCTTTAATCCGCTCGGCAATCGCGGCAATGATCTTAGAAGAAGCGAACGGTGTTGCTTTTTTTGGACCGGAAAATCCCAATGATCCCGCCGATGCCCACGTAACCAAATTTCCCGTCATATCGGTAACACTCACCAAGGTATTGTTATACGATGCTTTAATATAAATCCTTCCATTCTGAATTTTCTTCCCTTTCTTCGAAACGCTCAAGGGAACTTCCTGCGCGACACTCGAGGATTTTTCCTTTACCACAACATCGGATTTTTTTTCGGCAACTTTTTTCTTTCCCATGTTATTTCAATTCTGTTTTACGTTTTCCGCTACCGGCCGTTTTTCTCACATTCCCTCGCACAGTACGCGAGTTCGTTTTTGTGCGCTGTCCACGAACAGGAAGACGCCGCATATGACGAGTGCCGCGATATACCTGTAATTCTTTGAGTCGCTGGATATTACGGCGAATAACCTGGCGCAAAGCACCTTCAACTTGAAAATTTTTTTCGAGATGATTTTGAATTTTATTTACTTCTTCCGCGGTCAACGCCTGCGCTCGTTTATTCCCGTCAACCTTGACCGAATCCAAAACGCGGCGACTTAAAGAAATGCCAACACCGTACAAATACGTCAGCGCGACTTCTGTTCTTTTATTATCGGGAATGTTTACACCAAGAATACGCATGCCAATTTTATACGATGCGAAGCGAGTAGCTAAAATTGAGCACCCAGCTCCACTTTTTATGAAGGCGCTCGAACGACCCTTTTGTGGTAATGGCGGAAATTTTCATGGTGTTATTGGATGGTGTCATGGTAAAAAGTGGGGCTGGGTAAGGTTTTGTTCATAAATTTCTTCGAAATTTATACAAAGCCCAGCTCCAGTTTTATACAGATATAGTTTTCAGGATATATTACCATAAGGATGTAAGTTAGATGTTTCTTATATTCAACTCTTTTTGCAAAACTGGGGCTGGGCAAAGCCCTTATCCTTGCCGTTGTTTATGTTTCAGTGTTTTGCAAACGACATAAAGACGACCGCGCCGTTTTACGATTTTACAATGTTGGCAAATTTTTTTTATGGAACTTCGGACTTTCATATATTACAACCTTCGAACGATTCTCCCGCGACGGCGATCCGGACCCAACTCCACAAGCACCCGATCTCCCGGCAAAACTCGGATATAATGTAATTTAAGCTTTCCGGCGAGATGCGCCAATACCTCTTCTCCCGCGGCAAGCCGAACGCGAAATGTAAGAGCCGGTAGTGCCTCTTCGACAAACCCCTCTTCTCTTTGAGGAAGCGGTTTATGCGGAGTGTTCATGAAAACATGAGAAGAACAGCGCCGTTCGCCCTCGAGGAGGTTTTGAAAAAGATGGAATAATTGGTTACAGAAAACACGTTGTGAATTAAAAAAAGCCGCGGAAAACCAGCTAAAAAAGTATAAGGGATGGGCGCACCAAAGTCAACGGGCATCATTTCACCTCTTATTGCACGGTAACGCTTATCCGCTTTGGGTCCATGGGAGCCCGGAGGAGCCACGTTGGCCAAAAAAGAACCTTGGCTTCTTTAAGTTCCGTGAGTTTGGCGAGTAATGAGCGAATATCACTCATCTTCTTGCCGGTAATGTTTGTCGTGAAGTCATTAACATTAAGTACTGGGGCCAATACTCCTTTTGTATCTACAGAAAAACGTAATTCCCCTTTTTCGAAGTTAAGAACGATTTCCCTATAGTCAAAATCCAATGAACGAAACTGATGAGCCGGATATTTGTCATTACTCAACGATTCAAATACGCGACGGAGGTCTTCCTCATGAAAACCGACGGCTCGAAGCGCGGCTTCTCCATACACCACAAAGTTTCCCTTTTCATCTACGTTCTTATTAGGCGAAAGTGTAGTGATTTTAAACTCGCGGGCGCCTTCGAGAATCATAAAATCTTTGGGAAGTTTGTTTAAAATATCGGTTTGGAAAGTTCCCTTGAGAACCGTATTAATCTTCTCTTTTGCTTTTGCGATATCAAGATCGGTAACCGTCGGACGCTCGCCGAGAAAACCTCCCGTGGCGGGCTCTTTCATCGTCGCATAAAATCCTTCATACTTCGGAGATCCTTTGAGCCCGGGAATCGTGAGACGCTCCGCTGGCTGAACGTTATAGCTCGGACCGGGCGCGTCGGCGGTTACTAATGCTTCAATACTTGAAGAAGCTAATTTTCCATTTTGTTTTGTAGCGCCGGGAATAATCACCCCTGTATTCAATCGAAATATTTTACCGTCAGGGGTCATAAAACGCGTGGTCGCGACAAGTGATTGCGGGTCAGTTCCAAATTCATTAACAATCACGATTCGCACGGCCGCTTTCTGTGAAACGCTTTTCTTGACTCCCGTCGCGGGGAAGGGTTCAGCAATCGTACGTTTCTGACTAAAAACCTCCGCGGGAATCGTCGAGGATTGCGCGCTTGCCGCGCTTACTGTTTTTGAAGCCGTAATACTTTGAGTGGATTCCCATGGAGTCGTCTTAAATACAACCGTTACCTGCACACTGCCAAAAAACTTTGCTACAACCCATACACCGATTAGCCCAAGGACAATTATGCCGAAAAATCCCAGAACGATCGGCCGACGGAAGAATGGCTTTTTCCCCTCTTCGTGAACATCCGCCGAAGGTAGTATCGCCGAAGAATGATACTCGGGGCGATCGATCCTCTCAGGAGCCACATTCGCTTCGTGGCTATAAAAAGTCTGCGGATTGTACAATCGAGGTTTTTCTTCCTTGGGGAGCTCCACTTCAACTGTTTCGATTATTTCTTTTGGCTTCACTTTTTTTCCTTTCTTCGCAATGCTTTTTTCTTTAAGCGCGGCGGCAAATTCGTTCGGGGCCCCGCTTGCGACAATATCCGATACTGCTCGTTCGGACCCGCTTCGGCGAAACAAAGGATGGATCGCCTCAATATCTGCCGCTTGCGAGAACGCGAGAATTTCTTCATCAACCGATTCAATAAGAATACTTTTCCCCGCGGCGGCGGCTTCGCGTTTTATAAGATGGAAGTTACTCATCGATTCTTTGACGAGCGCGGCGCGAGGAATAACAATAACGACCTCTTCTTCCGCGGCCTTGATTATTTTCTCAATGATCGAAGCAATTTCTTCCGTTTTATCAATAAATAATTTGATCATAGGTATACCTTATGCATGCACCGCGCCAAGCCAATGAAGCCGCCGGCGAAGCCAGTGGTTTACTTGGCTATCACTCTTATCCTTATCATAATAGAATTCGACGAAAGGCGCGAGTCTTCCAAAAAGCTCGTTCTGAGGAAAAGACCGCCCCTTTTCGTCAAAACGGAATCCAAGCTTGGTCATAAGAAGCTCGAGAGGCGGGGCATCAACATGAATGCCTTCGCGACGTTGAGGCAAAGGAAATGGGAAAGGCTCATCGCTATGGAGAAAAATAACTCCTTTCCCCGATTTCCATCTCTTTAAATGCCCAAAAAGCCCCTTAACGGCCGGCTGTATCATGCGGGAAACCACGTTCTCCGTAACGGAAGAAAGTTGTTTTTCGCGATACCGATTATATATTAACCTCGCAACCGCCTCGCTTATCCCCCATTCCGAACGAATCGCGTCGGTAAAAGACGTTGCCGACCATGCAAACTCCTTTTGTAAAAAGGCGTAACCTATCGGGGCTTGTGTAATTGTCGCAAAGAAAGAGCGCGCGGAGCGAAGGGCGGCAAACGAAACCGGAGCGTCGTGCACCCTCAAAAGAGCGGCGAACTCAGACCTCGTACTATCCGTAATATAACAATCTTTTTTTTCGTCGAAAACAGGCCGAAGTTCTTCGTAAAGAGGACGTGCCACAAAGGTAAGTTCGATCATCCCCTGTACCGCCCGCGCGCGAAAACCGAGCGGATCGATCACGGCGTGGCCATCAATACGAAAGTGTTGAACGCGGCTCCCGACAAGCACGGCGTCCGTTTCACCGCACTCCAAAGAACGACTCGCGCTTTCGCGATACTGATTAAAGAGCTGGCTTACGGTTTTCCCTAAAAAGTTTTCAAGCTCCGCGGATTCAACCGGACTCCCCACGCTTCCCCGCTTCATAGTAAAAGGAATGCGCGCGGTGAACGCAAGCGCGGGATCGAGAGAAACGATTGTGCGCCACCGACTCCGCGTCCGAAAAAATGCCGCGGCGTTCCTCGCTGAAAAAAAATCAGCGAGGCAGATCGTATTCCACGATTTGAGAAACCGCAATGTTTTATCCTCGTACAGCGCGAGAAGTAATCCTCGAACCGCGCGAGGAGTGACCTCAAGAAGAAAGAACTTTTCCTTTGGTTTTCTAAACGGAGAAAATTGCACGTATCCTAATTCTATCACAAACACGGATTATCCATGCCGAATATCACCATGCACAAAAGCATAAATTATTTATATATTTTCGTTATAACCAAACAAAGAAAAAAGTTAATTCGGCAGAATAGCCACCCCGAGAATCGAAGAAATTGCTGAACCGCTGAATGTCCACGACATTTGTGTCGTGGGGCCATTTTTCGTACTTCCACCACCCTTCGCGTTTGTGGCGGCATCAGACCACCGCGACACTTGCCCGGAACCCGGTGATACCACGGAAACGCCCGAAACAACTACATCTTGTACGACCTCACCTGCATTGCTGGTAATACTAAGTATTAGCGAGGTGCCACCACCGGTTGAAGCCTGAAAAAGTCCCCCAAGCGGAGTGGTTTGATTAACTCCACTCCATGACGTGGCGCCAGTCACAATAGACACAGCAGTCGACGCGGTAAATACAATATCATTCGTACCAACAACGGGGTTCACGAGATACCACAGCTCAACGCGATGATTGCCCGCATCATTTCTAAAACCTTTCTTCGTAAGAGGAACCCCTCCATACGTCATTGAGGTCACGGGGCTCCCAACGCTCGACATTGAAACCCCAACCATCAGAAGACGGTTGGTCCCATTTGAAATAGTATGTTGCCACGTAAGACTGGTCGCATCTATTGTTGTTTTCGCCGAGCTCGTCGTATCAAATACTATCCCGGCAACCGGAGCATTCACGGTAAATCCGCCGGGAAGCATGCCGGGCGATCCTCCGGAATTTGTCACCACCACATCCCACGCGCCGGTTGCAGATCCCGCAAGGTTAAAGGACCCTCCGTTTATTGTCGTACCGTTCGCGACAGTAAACCCGGAACCGATAATATCAGTCTGGCCGGTTTTCGAAAGCTTTACACTCGCTCCGGATTGGAAATTAGAGCCGGTAATGGTCGTGATACTTACCGTTCCGTTATTTGTTCCGATTGATGGAATAATCGTTGAAACAGTCGGTGTAGGAATGGTCACCGTAGACGACGGCCGCAACGATGTCGTAACAATCGTGAGATCAGTACCCGTTTCAAACACTCCGTCAAGAATACCTCCATCTTGTTTTACGATATCAATATATTTCTGAGATTCCATAGCGGCGGTAAATTCAAAAGAACCGCAGGTATAGGTGTAATAGAATCCTGACGCAAAGGTGTTCACCGGATCAAGCGGCAACTTCGTAAGAGGAGGCTGGACATTAATAGCCGATTGCCTTAGATCAACGGGAATCCAACCGGTACTGTCAACGTTCGCAGCCACGCTTTGAGGAACACGTACGATAGTCCACCCCGAAGGCGGTGTCGGTGTTGTCTCGCCATTATCCGAAGGAACCGAAACGAATAATCTTTTATTTGCCGGCACGTCATTGATACACGAATCAGTCTCGGCGCCAGTCGGAGGAGTGGGGTAACTTGGACCATCCAAATCCAAAGTGCCCCCTTGCGCCGTAATAATCGAGAATGCCCTTGCAAGCGTCTTTACGTCATACAGGCGGGTGCTGTCCCGCGCCTGGCGCAAAAGCTCCGCGGGATTCAAGGTCAAGATCACTACAACGGAGAGCACCGCGACAATGCCGATGACCACCAAAAGCTCGATCAACGTGAACCCTTTCATATTTTTCTTAAAAAAGTTTTGGCTGATAGATTTTTTCTTTTTCATGTTTTTCATAAGGATTACTTCGCTGCGTTATAAATCGCGGATACTTCGGCGGCGGTAAGGGCTCGGTTATATACGCGGAGCTCGTCAAATGTCGCATTGACTACCGGATTACCTCCGGAGATACGGTCTCCGATACTATACCCAAGGTTTGTTTCGGGAACTATGCTCGTTATTGATGTCGTACTAAAAACCAATCCGCCGTTATTGTACAAACTCGTCGTCTGACCATTCCAAACGACTGCAACATGCGTCCATAACGGGGAAACAGCACCGAGCCCCGTTAGGGCTTTGTAGGAAGCAGAGTTGTGATAATACTGGACATTATCCGAATCGGTTCCAAACGCAAATCCGTGCTCGTTAAACGGAAGTGTCGAATAGTAATCACCGTAAATAAATCCGGCGGCAGAAGTTCGAACAACCCATAAACTCATACTTATGGAACTCGACGCGTAAAGAGATGGGCTGTTTGCAATTTGCGCGGCACACGACACTCCGCAACTCGCACCATTGAACCTCGCCGCGCCGCCGACTTTTCCCGTAACCCATGTCCACGTTGGCGTAGCCAAGAAAGCATGGTTGCTGTTCCCCGAAGTATCGGCAATCGTACTTCCGCTTCCGTCGTCAAACTTCCAATAACCGACCAGTCCCGTCGCTTGCGTCCATAAATTCACGCTGTTTCCGACTTCAAAACGGGTGGGATCGGTGCCCCCGTCGCCTGCCGAAGATAACTTAATAAATTTTGACGACTCAAGAAGCGCCGAGGCGATCACAAAACGCCCGTCGGCAACATAGCTGTAATAATATCCCGAAGTGGTGCTGTTTATCGGATCGATCGGTAGCGCGGAAAGCGGCGATCCAGCCGAAAAGGTTTTGAAATTTATCGGCACCCACCCCGTACCATTAACACTCTGCAACGTTGAGGACGCGGTGCAGTGATATTTCCATCCCGGAGGAAGTGTCGAGGGTGACGGACCAACCCCAGTGCAATCGGTCCCCGCGGTCGTCGTGGCATTCGGATCAGCAATCGAAATATACACCGTCTGACTCAAGCCTAACGACTGCTCCACACCATAGATTCCCAAGGCCTTACCCAAACTATTCATCTGCGCGAGGCGTTTCGTATCGCGCGTTTGGCGAAAAAGTTCAACGGGATCCAACACTAAAATAATGGCTACGGAGAGTACCGCGATAACGCCGATTACAATTAAAAGCTCAATCAGGGTAAACCCCGTTAGAGAATGATGATTTTCTTTATTTTTCCGAAAGTATCGGGGTCTATCCCAGTACTCCAACTTCTCTAACGGGGTAAATCCCCTTTTTCGATTCCCCATGCCTCGCAAAGACAAAAATTGCATAAATAGTATATTCATTATACAATCTCGCAGAAATGTGGCAATGCGGACTTATGCCCTACTGAGCAGAGCCGTACACCGACTAAACTTCGACGCTCGAAAGAGCACGATTATAAACCCCTCATTCGTCTATTCTACCAAATCAGGGAAAAACTATCCCCCGAATCCGCCGTGTTCCCGCGCCAACTGCCTCTTCTTTAACAATTTTAAATTCTTGAATCTCTGAAGTTCGATTCACATGCGGCCCGCCGCAGAATTCCTTGCTCCACGCGTTTTGTATGTCTTTACCGATAAAATAAACATTTACCTGATCGGGATACTTCTCCTTGAAAAAGAAGAGTGCTCCCGTTTTCTCGGCTTCCGATTTCGGCAGTACTACTTTTTGCATCGGCAAATCTTCCTTTATTTTTTGATTTACGATTTCCTCCACTTTTTTGATCTCCTCGGGCGTGAGCTTTCGCGGGAATGTAAAATCGAACCTTGTCCGTTCCACCGTAATGTCAGACCCCATCTGGCGCACCTCCGGCCCTAAGACTTCGCGGAGTGCCTGCTGGAGCATATGCGTTGCGGTATGAAGTCGAGTTACTTTTTTTAACTCCTCCTCGTTCGCGGCCTTCAACTCTCCCGTATCCAACAGAAGTCCATGCCCGCCAAATTTTTTCTCCTGTCCCGCGCGGGAGATTTCTTGATGCTTTTTGAATTCTTCGTCAAAGTCTTCACGATTTAAGTTTTTTGCTTTTTCACCTCCCAATTCCTTAACTACTTCATAAGGTAATCCGTAGCTTTGAAAAAGACTAAATGCCGATTGCGTATCAACCGATTCCATTTTTTTAAGTTCGCGAAGGCCATTATCCAATGTTTTCTGAAATTTCGTACTCTCCGCGTCAAACTCCTGAACCACAACTTCCGCATCAAGTTCGGAATAAAAATCTCCGTAGTGCTTCACCACTGAACGAATAAGTTCTTGGATGTGCGCTCCGGGATTCAAATGCGCCTGCACAATAATCCGCCGCATAAGGCGGCGGAGAATATATCCCGCTTCTTTATTCGACGGACGCACCCCATCCGAAATTAAAAAAACAATCCCCCGCGCGTGATCCACGAAGATTCGCCGGCTCCGCTCCGAAAGTCCGGGCGGCAAAAATTCCATACACGGAGAAAACAAATCCGTCTCGAAAATATTATTTTTTTTCTGCACCACCATCGCAAGCCGCTCCAAGCCCATACCTGTATCAATTCCGGGCGCTTCTAATTCTTCCAAACGTTTATCGGGATGCATATAAAATTCGTTAAAAACAATATTCCAAATTTCGATTGACTTACCCTGCGCGTTCTTTACGTAAATTTCCGTGGTCCGCCCGCACGGCCCCTCGCTTCCCGTCGGTCCCCAAAAATTATCCTCGCGCCCCATCTTTTGAATATTCGTAACCCCAAGAGATTTCCAAATTTCTTCCGAAGATGTCCAGAGTCCTTCCGATCCGGTATCTGCGGGCACATCGGAATCACCCTTAAAAACGCTTACATAGTCGATCGTAAGCCCCATCTCTTTTGCAATAAACTCATACCCATACTGGATAGCCTCTTTTTTAAAATAGCTTGCCCCGACCTTCCCCGAAGCGTCGGGGCCACCGAACGAAAAATTCCCTAACATCTCAAAAAACGTAAGGTGCGACTCGTCCCCTACTTCATCAATGTCGGATGTTCGAAACGACTTCTGAACCGAAGTGGTGTTTTTGCTCCCAAAATCCTTCATCGGATCAGCTTTCCCCGTAAAGTACGGCTTAAACTGTTGCATTCCGGCGGTCGTCAATAAGACCGACGGATCATCGGGTATGAGCGAACTCGACGGGACGATGGTATGGCCCCGTTCTTTAAAATATTCCAAGAATTTGCGGCGGATTTCAGCTGAATTCATCTTGATTATTCTAGTTTAAAATCGGCATTTATTAAAGCTTCTATTGCCTTTTTTACTTTAAACCCCTTGCAATGCCCGAGAACACCGAAATACGACTGTACCGATTGCTCGAATGAATCTTTAGTAAGCGCACCGCGCACTATTTCTAATTTACTCTCTCTTATTTTCTTTAAAATTCTTCTTCTGGTTCTTGTACGCACGATTCGATAGTGCGGCAATATAACGTAACCAAGAAAATCTATGCCCTGCGAATATTTCCGCAGAAAAATCTTTTGCGGATGCAGCGCGAGCAAAAGCGAATCCCGAAGAAAATCGGTCAATGGCGATACAAGCCGTTTAAGATGGCTCTTGTCGTGGCTTACAATAATAAAATCATCGCAATAACGAACATAGTGTTTTTCCTTGAGTGTGTGTTTCACAAATTGATCTAATTCATTCAGATAAATATTGGCAAAAAGCTGGCTCGTTACATTTCCGAGCGGCAGTCCTTTGTCGTCTGACTTCTCAAAACTTTTTATAATGCGGCGAATAAGCCATCGTGCGCCGTCATCGTCAACCTTTCTATCTATCAATTCTAAAAGAATATTATGATCAATGGAGTCAAAAAACTTTCTAACGTCGCATTTCAAAGCAAAACAATGCGCCGCATAATTTTTGCTCACCTTTCGTAGAAACTGCTCGAGCCGTGTAACTCCCCGATGGGTACCCTTATGCATGCGACAGGAATACGAATCAAAAATAAAACTTCTATCAAAAACAGGGTATAATACTCTAAATATTGCCTGGTGCACCACTCGGTCGCGCACTACGGCCTTATGAATATGGCGCAGTTTCGGATCGCGGACATAAAATGCGTGATAGGAGTGGTGCGTGTACGTCCGATTCCGTAACTCTTCGTGAAGTTGGAAAAGATTGTCTTCCAAGTTAAATTCAAACTCTTGGACATCGGTTTTCCTTCTCTTTCCGCGCCGAAATTCGCGCCACGCCGAAAATAAATTTTCGAGACATATAATTTTTTCAAAAATAGTATTTCCATGAACCCCCCCCCGACGGAATAACGGTGCCGCTTGTGCATAAGATTGGTGAATTGTATAAAACGCTTTATCTCTTAGGTAAAAAAATTCCGAAACGCGATCACTTCGGCATTCATCTGAAAATCGAACAGCTTTGTCTCGATATACTCGAGCTTTCAATCTCGGCGGCATTAGAAATCAAGGAAAAGAAATCGTTTTTGCTCTCTAACGCGCGGATCAAAAATGAGGTACTCAAGCGACTTCTGCGCAACGCCCGAGAACTTTCAATTATCCATGAAAGACAATATATCAATATTGAAAAAGAATTGATAGAAATATCAAAAATGATAAACGGCTGGCTGAAGTTTTTAAATAACAAAGAGGGTGCATGACCCTCTTTGGCGAAACTTCTGCACGGACGCGGATATTGTCGTTCCGATTGTCGGGATTGTACCAGTTGACGTTCAGGTTGTCGTCGTTCCAGTTCACGTTCGGCACGTTGTCATTCGGATTCCGCGAACCTGTGTATTATCTGATTCCATCCGAATCACTGGCATTCTTTGGAAAAAATGCCTGCGTGTCCGATCTTGATCGGCATCGTTTTGGGGCATCGCACTTAGCAAACCCCCACTAGAACCAGATAAGCAGTTCCCTTGAAATATTGGCAAACCGTTATCAAGCACTGAGTTGTATATATGCCGACCGGTTGTATTAGCCAATTTTATTTTAACCTAAAGTGTGAAGTAAAAAAATGGGTTCGGCATAGCCGAACCCAAAGGTTTCAAGTTGCAAGATACAAGCGTTAGGGAACCACTGGACGGACGCGGATACCGTCGCTCCGACTGTCGGGATCGCCCCAGCCGACGCTCAGGTCGCCGCCGCGCCAGTCCACGCCCGGCACGCAGGCACCCGGACCCCGCGAACCCGTGCAGAGCGTGATGTTCTTCAGGTCGAGGTGTTTCCCCGTCTCCATGAAGTACTTCAGTTCATAGAGGAGCCGCTCGGGGAGTGTGATGCCTACGACACCCCGTGCTTTCGTGTTGTTTGCCGAGAGGTTCTTCAGCTCCTCGTCGGCCTCGACACGGTCGCGCACCCAGATTGCGTAGTCGTGGTCCGGCTCGCGGTCGGATTTGATCTGGTCCAAGTCCTCCGTGTACCGCCACGCCGGGAAGAGCTCTTTGCACTTTGCGAAGAGCCGGTTCGGGGTCATGCCCGCGAGAACCACGATGAGGCGGTCGAAGCCGTCCTTGTGCGTTGGAATCGCAAGACTGTCGACGAGGCTCGAGAAGTCCTTCTCGATGCCGAAGATGTCCCGGTAGAACTCCTGCCAGGGATCCAAGAGAAGGAGCTCGGGCACGGGATAAAAGCCACTCACTTCACGGAGAATCTCCGAGACTTTCCTGGCCCACACGCGCTTCCTTCGAACGAGTTTCTGCATCTCGGCGAAACTCATGTCGGGAATCGCTTGGATCAAAGCCGCACTCACTTCCTTGAACTGGCCTTGTGTTGCCGGACGGACAGTTTCATGCCTATGCATGAGCAGTTCCTCCTTGTTTCTTGTTAAAGGCGCAAATCCACCATGGATTCGCTTCTGTTCTTATTATAGCATGCTTTATGCAGTTTTGTCAAATCACCTCATATTATTCCAATAACCGGCGGGTTTCATTTTGCGACGACCATAAGTGACTTCCCCCACAACTTACTGCAGATCTCCTTTTGGGTAACCATAAGTGAAGGCGAAAAAGAAATAAACGAGCGCCGTGTAGATTTTTTGAAAATAAATTTGATGGTCGGAGGCACGACGGGTACCGTCAAATTTACTCAAAAAATCAAACAAAGCGAGCAATATTTCTCTCGCCGTAACGGGTTACCCAAAAGGAGATCAAAGATTCTCGAATCCCTCGAGCGCCTCCGCGCTCCGATGCTCCCGAATCCTCTCCAAAGCCTTCGCTTCGATCTGCCGGATACGCTCGCGGGTTACGCCGAAGACTTTTCCCACTTCTTCCAAGGTATGGGTCACGCCATCTTCAAGCCCAAACCGCATCGTAAGAATTTTCCGTTCGCGTTCGGTAAGATCGGCTAAAATATTTTGTATCAAATCACGCACCAAAGCACGCGCCGCAAGCTGTGAAGGCGTCGCGTTTTTTTCGTCGGCGATAAAATCCGAAAGCGTGGAATCCTCCTCGTCTCCCACCGGCGCTTCAATAGAAAGAACTTCCTGGGAGATCTTCTGGATCTGGCGCACCTTTTCGATCTTCATTTTCATCTCCACCGAAATTTCCTCCGGAAGCGGTTCTCGCCCCAATTCCTGTATCAATTGGCGGCGCACCTGCGTATATTTCGAAATCGTCTCCACCATATGAACCGGAATGCGGATTGTCCGCGAAAAATCCGCGAGGGCACGGGTAATCGCCTGACGTATCCACCATGTGGCGTACGTTGAAAATTTAAAACCCCTTCGGTAGTCGAACTTCTCGACCGCCCGTGAGAGACCGATATTTCCCTCTTGGATAAGATCAAGAATACTCAAATTCGGCGTGCGGTTAATGTAACGCTTCGCAATGGAAACAACGAGGCGTAAATTAGCCTTCATAAGTTTCTGCCGCGCCTCCTCGTCGCTTTTTTCGGCGCGCTTCGCGAGCTCCCGCTCTTCGTCTTTCGTAAGAAGCGCCGTCCGGCCGATTTCTTTCAAATAAACCTGCACCGCGTCCGGAAGGTCGCCGTCAAAATTCAAAGCTCCCTCAAGCTCCGCCTGGCTTATCTCGTCTTCTTTCGGAATCTCGATAAGTCCGCTTGTTTCGATAACTTTGATATTCGCCTTTTCGAGCCGATTATAAATCTCCTCGAGGAACTGAACGTCTTCCTCTATCTTCGGAAAATAATACAAAATCTCGCTATCCGTCACAAAACCGCGTGGGCGTCCCTTTTCGATCAGTTCGGCAAGCGCGTCTTCGTTGATCGCGAGATGGCTCTTCGCTTTTTGCGTCTTATCTTTTTTTATCTTCTTTTTTACTTCTTTCCGATGAGACGCTTTTTTTACCAGAGTTTTTTTACGGGCATGCAGCCCTTTTTTTAAAGAGATTTTTTTCTTCATAAAAAACGTGAAATATTATGACTGCTTATTGAATTCCTGGAGCGCGAGGAGGATCGAAGCTTCGTCCCCTTGCGCCTCGGCTTTTTTTACCGCAGCGGTAAGTTCTTGCCGTTTTCCTTTCGCATGCTCCTCGGCCAAAAATTTTTTTACATCGGCAATCTCGTCGTCTTTGACTTCGCCCGCGCGAAGCAGGATAAGATTCATCAAACCGTCAACTTCTTTATCCTCGCTTGATTGTATTCCCTTTCGAAGGAGGGCGAGGATCTCCCGATATTCCTCCATAAGGTAAGGAACCGAGTCCTCGATGATCGAGAAGTCATTGCGCGCAATGCACGACGCAAGAAGAAATTGACAGAGAAGCTCCGCGCGAGAAAATACTCTTTTCTCTTCGTTTTCTGTTTCTTTTGCGGCTTCCCGAGAAATAACGCTCGGAGAAACAATCGCCGTGAGCTTATCGGTTTCTTCGTGTAACGTGCGCTCATCGATACCAAGACGATCCGCGAACTCTTTTATCCACGCGCCCTGCATTACCGGGCTCGTGATATTTTTTATTTTTCCCAAAACTACCCTAAGGTTCCTCGTAAACCCCGTCTGCCGATGAAGTTCGTGCGGGGGGAGATTGGTAAAATCCTTGAGGTATCGCTCAAAGTAAAATTCGGGAGCCGGTCGAGCTTCGGCAAACGCTTTTTTGAAAGCGGCCAGATTGTTTTGAATTGCTTCGGCCGGGTCCTTGGCACTGCCAAGGGCTACTACCCTTACATTAAAGTCATTTTTTTCCGCTAAGTCAATTGCCCGCTCTCCCGCCGCGAGTCCAGCCTCGTCGTTATCGAAACTCAAGACCATCTGATCGGTAAGCCTGCGGAGCGTTCGAAGGTGGTCTTCGGTCAACGCCGTTCCCGAACTTGCCACGCCATTTTTCACTCCCACCTGATAACTCATCAAAAAATCCATTTGGCCCTCAACCAAAAACACCGAACCCGTTTCGCGGATTGAATTTTTGCTCCGCCAGAAACCGTAGAGGAGCTTCGATTTGTTAAAAATCGGCGTTTCGGGGCTGTTCACATACTTGGCAAAAGCCAACCCTGAGCCTGTCGAAGGATTCCCCATCTTCCCGTCATCAAACTGCGGCAAGACTCGCCCCGTAAACCCCACGACTTTCCCAAGGTGATTATGGATCGGAAACATAATCCGCCCGCGAAAACGATCGAGCTGAAGCCCCCGCTCGCTCTTAAACGCCATGCCCGCGCGCACGATATCGTCGGGATAAAAATTGCGCTCAATAAGATAGAGATTCAGCGCATCGGATTGATCCGGCGCCCAGCCAATCTCGAATTCTTCGATCGTTTCCTTGCTCAATCCCCGCTCCGCGAGATATTTTTTTGCCGCGTCGGAACGTTCAAGTTCTTTCCGAAAAAAGTTTTTCGCTTCGTTGTTTATCTCGTAGAGCAATCCAGAATATTTGTAATCGGGTGAATTCGCGTACTTCAACTCTATGCCCGCCTTCTCCGCGAGCATCTTTAAGGCGTCACCGAACTCCACGTTCTCGTATCGCATCAAGAATGCGAAAGCATCGCCCCCCAGCGCGCACCCGAAACAGTGCCAACTCTGCCGGTCGGGCGAGATCATAAACGAGGGCGTCTTTTCGTGATGAAAGGGACAGAGCGCCTTAAAATTCTTTCCGGCCGGTTGTAGCGTTAAATAGCCTTTTAGAAATTCAACGATATCGAGCTTTTCTTTTATGAGTTCAACGTTCGAACCGGCCATAATGTAAAGATTCTATGCTAAAAAGACAACGCAGGCAAAATTGACAAAACCACGAATCCGAAGGACTATAACAATCAGCACACGAAGAAAAACGGGCAAAAAAACCAGTAAAACATTCAGAGGCAGAAAAGGAGGAGAGCGTGGAGAAAAAGGATATCTATTGGACAAAACCTTTACCGGTCGGAAAAGGACCGCGAACAATCAGGGAATTCGTCATGGGGTTGGATCACGGTCCCGGAAGCCAGCCCATCATCCTCGAATGCGCCGACATGAGCGATCCCCATGAACAGATGGATCCGAAGATACCCATCCGACTCACGAGCGTTGCCCTCCTTGCGAAAGGAAAAGATCACCTCGATTTCACAGGGTGGATTCCCGGAGATACAGCCCACGGAGAGGCGGAGGTGTCCCAACTCGTGCAGGGACAGTTCTCCCCCTCAACACAACGCGGCAAGCTTTTTCTGGGACGTACCGCGCTCAAATTCGATGAGGAGAACATCGATGACGACATCGACTTCGTGATGAGTAATATCCGAGATGCCAAGAAGTAACCATCCTTCACACAAAAAAGCCCTGCATCATTACGTGGGGCTTTTTCATTTCCCAAAAGTAAAAAATCACGATAGAATCTAAATAGTAATGAATACGATTCTTACGGTAAAAAATCTTACGGTTCAATTCGACGGCGAACCTGTCATCGAAGACGTAAATTTTGAGCTGAACGAAGGAGAAAATCTAACCGTCATCGGACCGAACGGTTCCGGAAAAACCGTGCTTTTGAAAGCGCTCATGAACACGATCCCTTCGCGCGGGGAAATTACCTGGGCGCCGAATGTCCGCCTTGGCTACGTTCCCCAAAAAATTGAGGTGGACAAACATCTTCCCTTGAACGCGAAATCACTCTTTGCCGCGAAGGCAAAAATTTTGAAAACTTCAATCAAGGACATAACTACCGTCGCAAAAACGATGGGGCTCTCACCCGATATTCTCGAAACGCCCATCGGCCACCTCTCGGGCGGACAATTTCAGAAATGCCTTATCACCTTCGCGTTAATCGGCAAACCGAACGTACTCCTTTTCGACGAACCAACGTCAAGCATCGACCGCCCACGCGAAGAGCAAATCTATGAAACGCTTCACCGCTTACAAGATGAACTTGGTCTGACCCTGATTCTTGTCTCGCACGATTTAAGCTTGGTCTACCGCTACGCGACAAAGGTTCTCTGTCTCAATAAATACGGCCTCTGCTTCGGCGTCCCCTCGGAAGTTCTCACGACGAAAGTTCTTGAAGAACTCTATGGAGCTCCCCACCGTTACTATCACCACCTCCACGAGCATAACGGCCATGAACATTAACGAAATTTATTTCTTGATACTCGCGCTCATAAGCGCGGTTGCCACCGGACTCGTGGGCAGTTTTGCCCTCATGAAGCGGATGACCCTCGCGGGCGACGCCTTCTCGCATGTTGCCCTTCCCGGTCTGGGACTTGGCATTCTCTTCGGAATAAATCCGCTCTTGGGCGGTGCCGCGACGCTCGTTCTCGGCGCGCTCATCGTCTGGCACCTCGAAAAAAGGAGCGGGCTCGCGACGGAAACGACGATTGGTGTCGTATTTTCCGCGTCCCTCGCGATCGGCGCGCTGATTACGCCGAGTGAAGATCTTATTGAGGCACTTTTTGGCAACTTCGCGCCCCTTTCGTTGGAACATTTTTTGATCGGCCTTACGGCGTCTTTCCTTATTATTCTTTTTATTTTGAAATTCAAAGATCAACTGGTAATCGCGCTCTTTTCGCCCGAGCTTGCCTCGTCAAGCGGAATAAATTTAAGCCGCCTGAATCTCCTGTATCTTCTTATTTTTACGCTCACGATTATTCTCGGCCTCCGTTTCTTGGGCGCGCTCCTCGTGGGATCGCTCATTATTATTCCCGCCGCCGCGAGCCGCCAGCTCACCCACCAGTTAAACAGCTTCCTTATCACCTCGTCGCTGTTAAGCGCCGCATCGGTCGCTATCGGAATTTTTATCTCTCGCTCTTATGCCGTTGCCTTTAGCCCCGCCGTAGTAAGCGTAAGCGCCGTAATCTTCGCAGCAAGTTTATTGAAGAAGAAAAGGTAAACGAAGCTTTGCCCATAAAAATTTTAGAAAAACTGACTTCACTTTACTTATGGAGGGGGATACGAGAATCGAACTCGCGTCTCAACCTTGGGAAGGTCACGTACTACCACTGTACTAATCCCCCGTTATTCAACTATTTTTTTGTTTGGTGCGAGATTGCGATTTGTCTAAAAATTCTACGCGCGCTTGAATTTTTAGACAAATCGAGAAGAAGGTTCCGCCTACTGGCGGATACTGCCACTGTACTACTCTCGCAAAATGAACGGGATTGCGTTTTGTAACTTCGCTCCGCCTCAGACAAAACGGGAAGAAGGTCGCGTTCTGCCACTGAACCATACCCGCCTGCGCTCGCCGTAGCGAGCTTTGGTGAACAAACCCGCTTGATTGCAAGGGCAAGAAGCTTCTTGATGGTATTCTACTTACTTTTAATTAAAGGCACAAACACAAATCCGGCATACTCTTTCTTTATAAACACATCATCAGCGTGCTTGTCAAAGGTAAAAATACTCTTTCCGATAGGAGCAACGATGCGGCCGCCGACTTCGAGTTGCTTCTTCC
This sequence comes from uncultured Candidatus Saccharibacteria bacterium, assembly GCA_964361095.1. Lineage (GTDB taxonomy): Bacteria > Patescibacteriota > Minisyncoccia > UBA6257 > 2-01-FULL-56-20 > CAYHZA01. Next base: position 69,028 of record CAYHZA010000003.1, read on the forward strand.
ACGCAAGGGGAATACCTTTTGGGGAAGACGCGGCGGCAATAATCTTATTAAACTTGCCCGGGGAAAGCATCTCGGGTGGAACTCCCTGTGTCGCGTCACCGAGAAGAACTTCCACGATCCCACGCCCGATAAAACCGTACTTCTCGATATTTTCTTCGGCTATTGCTTTAAGTTCGGGAACGATTTCCAATCCAAAAACCTTCGCGTGAATTACTTCCTGATCCGTCGATGAAGGATTTTTACTAACCATATAAGCAAGAAGGGATGTTTGCCAACCGGATCCCACGCCGACATCAAGCACTTTCTCGTCCGGCCGCGGATCCAAAAGCTCAAGCATAAACGCGACCGTGAGGGGCTGGGAAATCGTCTGCCCAAACCCGATCGGCAATGCTTTGTTATCATAGGCGCGATTTTCGAGCTCACGCGGAACAAAATCTTTCCGATCGATCGCGTTCAACGCTTCAGTGAGAAGCGGAGATTTTAAATACCCGTCCCGAATTAATTCTTGGATAAGCGCTTCTTTCGTCATTGCTTTCGCTCCTCCTTCGGATCACGAAGTTTTACTTGTCCCTCTTCCCAAATAAAATCTCCCGAGAAAATCTTTACTGTGCTTTCTTTCCTCGCGGCCGTGAGCCACTCATCAATTTTTTCTCCTCGCAGAATAAGCCGAGCAGTCAAAAGATCCTTTTCCGCCTGTGGGATAAGTATTCCTCGCTTAAAATCTTCGAAGTCTAATCCATAAAGCGTTTCCGCACCGCGTTGAAATTCTAAATCATCGTTAAATCGGTCAATTTTACCGGCCAAAAGTCGATCGAACTCTTTGCCCAATTCCTGCCGCGCCGCTTTTCCAATTACCATAGTATCCACCAATTGATTAAGAACGGAAAGCTGAAGATTCATCACGGTTATATCGGTATTCTCCGAAAAAAGAGCCGGCTTATACGCCTTTATGTTCGTATAATACGAAAAATTCGCGCGATAATCTTTTCTAAATTGACGGCTGGTAATAAATGATCCGTTCACGGACCCTATCGGATAATATCCGGCGGAAAAAATAAAAAACGAGAGAAGCCCCAAAGAAATCATACCCAAGAAAATTCCGAAAAAACGATAATCCTTCATATACGGCGAAAGCCCTATGGATTCGTTGAGGTCGCGGTCGATGAGCCCGCGTAAGGCACGGTGATAATTAATTTTTCTCCCGGTTTGCGATAGTTGAAACGCTCCCGAATTGCCTTTTCGAGATTCGCCGGTTGGCTATAGTACCGAAGATCCGATTTAAGCTTAGCTTCGTCACTCTCCGCTTTTTGTAGTTCCTTCTCCATACTTTGCAATTCTTGCCGCACTTCATTGCGGCGCGTGAACGAAGAATAAATCTGCGCTCCAATGAGTGCCGAGAAAAGAAGAATACCGATAACGCCTATGACGCGCATATGCCCTTAGGATAACGTGCGAAAAACGGAAAAGCAAAAACGATACAATGGCGTAATACAAAACCAAGTTCTTTCTGCGCGGCTATGAAGCCGAACGGGTATGGTGTCCCGCCTCGTATGTCCTTCGACACCGGGCGTCCACGTGCTCCGGCGGCACATGGCGCCCTACGCTCTCGGTATTCGGAATTCCTACGGAATACCGAGCTCCGAATGCCTCCGAGAGTTGTCTCAAGACATACGAGGCGGGACGAGAGAGGCCGAATGCCAATGAGAACTCACGCCGGGAGTTCGAGTGGTAGCAGAAAGAACTGGGTTTTTCAAACAACCTCACTCAATGCTACTTTTTCAGTATTGCCCGAAACACCTCAACGGGAAGGTTTACACGCGCGGTTTCCTTAAGGCGTTCTTTCCCTCGCTTCTGTTTTTTCCATAATTTCATCTTTCGGCTACGATCTCCCCCATAGAGGTATCCGGTAACATCCTTGCGAAGCGCCGCGATCGTCTCGCGCGCGATAATTTTTCCTCCGGTTCTCGCTTGAATGGCTTGGGTGAATTGTTGTTTCGGCAAAAGTTCTTTTAACTTTTCCGCCGTTGTCCTCGCCTCCCGCTCTATGTCCTTACGCGGGACCACTCGCGTGAGCGCCTCCACGACATCCCCCGCGATAAGAATCTCAAGCTTTTGAACCTCGGCAAGCGATTCACCGTCAAGTTCGTAGTTAAAAGAAGCGTACCCCGCCGTAATGGACTTCAGGTAGTCGTCGAAATCGCGCAAGAGTTCCGCAAGCGGCATGCGCGCGACCATAAGAACATTTTCACCTAAATTTTTTATATCAATCACCTCAAAACTAAAAAGGGTTTTCGCTCCGACCACCTGATTCACGTAGGATGACGGCGTTAAAATTTCGAGCTTAATGATCGGTTGGAATACCTGATCTGGATGCTCCGGAAAATCTTTTGCCTGTTTTACCGTATACTCCCGTCCCCCGTCTTTCACGCGATACGCAACCGAAGGAAAGCTCGTAATAAAGTCGAGGCCGAATTCGTCACGAAGACGACTCGCGGTAATTTCAAAGTGGAGCTGCCCCAAGAAACCGATTTTTAGTCCACGCCCGAGCGCTTCGTTCGACTCCGGCTCAACGTCAAGCGCGGGATCGCTCAAGCGAAGTTTCGAAAGCGAAGAGAGAAGAACTTCGAATTCGGTATCGCCGTCGGGATAAAAAGAAATAAACACAACAGGAGCCGGATCTCGATACCCCGTAAGAGATGCCGTTGTAGAATCCTTCGCGACCGTATCCCCGATCTTCACCAAATCGGTTTCCTTAAGACCCGTTGCGATATACCCGATTTCCCCCGCAGAGAGACTGGGAATTGTTTTGAGTTGCGGCATAAAACTGCCGACTTCTTTTATTTTGAATCGCGTGTGGCTCGCGCGCAGATACACCTCCTCACCCGCGCGAAGAGAACCGCTAAAAAGACGTACGAACGCGATAATGCCTTTATGTTCATCGTAAAGAGAATCAAAGATAAGCGCTGTCGTCTCTTTTTTTGAACCCGTGGGTGCGGGCACGTCGCGAATTACCGCGCGAAGAAGTTCCGTGACGCCGCTCCCTGTTTTCGCTGATACTTTGAAAATTTCCTCCGTCGTAACGTCTAAAAGTTCCGCGACCGACTCAATAACTTTTTGAAGATTCGGAAGGAGAAGATCTATTTTATTGACGGCGCCGATAATCTTAAGACCTGCCTTCCGCGCGGAACGGAGATTAGAAAGGGTTTGCGCCTGAATTCCCTTCGCTCCGTCAACCAAAAGAATCGCGCCCTCAACGGCCGCCAAAGCCCGAGAAACTTCATAGGAAAAATCCGAATGTCCGGGCGTATCGATAAGATTCAACATATACGGCTCCCCGTCCTGCACATACGACATCCGAACAGGAGCCATCTTAATCGTAATCCCCCGCTCGCGCTCGAGTTCGAGCTGATCCAGATACTGCGGCCGCATCCGCCGCGCTTCAACCGTACCGGTCACCTCCAAAAGCCGGTCCGCAAGCGTGGACTTACCGTGGTCAATGTGGGCGATTATTACGAAGTTACGGATATTCTTAGTGTTTTCCATATTTAAAAAATTGCCCACATTGATCGGGAAAGGGGTCGGGAAAACGGGAGTTTTCCCGTATAGGAAAGTTGCTGAAAACCGAGAGGTTGTCAGGGAGCGAGTTGCTGTATAGCGACTCGCGACGGTCGATATGCGCAATAATAACAAAATTCCGGATATTTTCAGCCGTTTTTTCGTTCATAAGTACGCCTAACTATATCCGAATGCTTCATTATTGGCCAATCCGTTAACCAACGGATAAATTCTATCCTCGAATCTTCTCCAACGTTAAATCAAGAATGACACGCCCATCCGGATCATCCGACGAGTACTCAAACGTCGGCAATCCATTTTCCTGCCAGCGAAATCCATAGGGCGCGTTAATTTCAAACATATAAGTGCTTTGCACTCCGGGCTGTTTATCGAATACGAAACGATATGCTTGGCCCGCCTTCGGCGACGCGAGAAGCTTGTAGGTATAGTCGAAAACCGCATCACGCTTCTCTCCAAGTGGGACCTTCATCCACGTCGCGAAAACGCTCCGATCATACTCCTCAAAAAGACGCACCGCGGGATAGTTCAAGTGAGCTCTCCCGGTCGCCTCCACGCGCGCAACTGCTTCATCAACCGCATATTGTTCTTTCGCATACTGCGCCCGCGGAATAATCTTTTTTTCTACACCGCCGCTCGCATTGGTAAGCTTCGCGGTTGGTGGAGCGAATATTTTAAGATACGCGACATGCGGCGCTCGATGCCAAGCATCGACGCTTTTTTTACCTTGATGTTCTTTGCTCACCACTAAGTGATTATTCACCGTCCCATCGTCTTCTATTTGGCTCTGGAGAAACACTTTTTGTTTCACGTAAAGATCTGTTTTTTCTCCTCCGATATTCGACGTCACTACGGCAAGGTAGTCACCCATGGAATCCTTGGGAATCGAATAGATACTTCCGGTCCAATTATAATAGTTGAAAAATCTTTGAAAATTTTGATCTTTAAAGTAAAAAACAAGATCCTTCTTATCAAGCCATGTGCGGAAAAGAGAGAAAAGCTTGTCCTGGTCGTCTTCGCTTATGCGCGATAGCTTCTCGAGAAGTAAGAGCGTTACTTTTTTGAGAATTACTTTCGGTTCGGATGACCCCGCGCCGCGCTTCTCTTGTATAATCCTTTGGAGCTCTTGGAGAAAATTGTCCTTGGTGAGCGTCGTACGGTATTCGGGAATCTCTATTGGACCGGAGAGCGCGAGAATATCCTGGGCTACCCTTCCCGAAATCCCCGCCGCGCCGTCGAAGCGTATCGTATCCCCATATAATTTAGATGCTTCCAAGAACGAAAGAACCTTTGAAGCCGAATCTGAAAAATCAAAAAACCAATTGGCATCGGCAGCCCGCCAACGGGTCACGAGCGCCTGAAGCGGTTCGGGCGGAACAACTTTGAGATCCAAAAGACGGTCGGCGTCGCTGATGTCATGCACTTCGATATTTTCTATATTGCCGTTCCTTATCGAAAGATCGGCGTAGCTTCCGATAAATCCTCCGCTTGGGCGCATCTCGGAAGGATTCTCAAAAAATACGGCGAAATGCCGCGGAGCATCGGAAGATTTGAGCCACCCCGTGAATGCTCCAAGAAAATCATGGAATCGCTTTATCTCGACCTGAAACGGAAGATATTCATCAAACGCGACTGGGAGAACTCCTTTGAATTTCCCCGCCGTCGCGGAAAGATCGGACGTTTCTTTTAATATCGCTCCTAACGCGCCCTGCGCCTTTTCAAGATGGCCGATAAATTCGCCGCCTTGCTGCTTGAAAAGAAAATCCTTCGAGCTTTTTTTCGCCGCTTCGAGTTCTTGACCCAAGAGAAGCGCCTGGCCCCCTAAACTTTGGAATGCCGCAAATGTCTTCCCTCCCTCCTGAATTAACGGCACAAAATTACCCACCAGCGTGCGTAAATCCGAAAACAAGGACTCATTTCCTGTGTTTGTGTTTTTTCTTACTTCAGAAGAACCCCTGGCTCCCTCTCCCGCGTCCGTCTGCCCCAAAAAATCAAGGCGCGAAACCGCAGATTGGAACTGTTCAAAACTTACCGAAGCGGAGTTCAAAAGCTTGCGTTCGGAATGATAAAAAAAAGTAGCGGCAACTGCGCCGCCTACGATAAGCACAAGGGTAATCGCAAGCGCCATTTCCCCGAGCCGCCGATTCTTTCGCGGGGCATGATCCATGGCATATCCTCGTAGCACGGTTTTCGTCGTTTCCGGTTTTGAAAAAATGCCCGGAGCTTTTGTCGAATCAATTGGTGGCTCATCGAAGACAGCTTCTTCGATCGGCACTTCGGACACAACGTGATGCGGATGCCGAACGTCGGAAATATGGCGTGAAATATTTTTTCTGGAAACGTGTTTCATCGCTTCAATTATTGTACCACCCGAACGAACCTCGCGAAAGCCGCGTGCGGCGGCCAAAATAAAAATTACTTATAATATGTCCGATGAGGAACTCGAAAATCCACGTATTCAAGTTTTTGAAACTCACCCTCCCTCTTCAACGCTTGAACCACTTCACGGCTCTCATCGGCAGGAAATCGCAGAGAAAAATAGAGTGTCGGACCGTCGTAGGTAGCAATCTCAATCTCTTCTTTGTCCAGATCTTTAAGCATAATGTTTTTAATCGCCACACCGCTGGCCTTCATCGTCGGGAATAAAGAAAAAAGCGCCGGAAGCATTCGCTCAGGGAGCACCGGAGAAAGGAGCGGGAGCGGATCATGCGAGTAGTCATGCACAACCGTAAGCAGGCTTCCTTCAGCTTCAAATGTTTTCTCAAAAATTATTCCCTCATCGTCAAACCAAAAACATTCAACGGGGCTCTCTTTATTAAAACACCAAACACCGAGGGGCAAACGCTCTTCAACGTATACCGCGAGCGTGTCATCCCAGTATTTTTTCTGAAGCGTAACGCGCTTGAGTTGGGGAATAAATTTCAAATCTTTTTCCTCCAGCACGTTCGGCCACGCGAGAAAATTCTCAATCGGTAGCCACCCACGGCCGTTTTTGAGCATCGTTCCCCGCAAAAGGTCAATAACTTGCGCGTCGGAGGTGCGTCGATCGAACGATACTTCTCCCGCGCGTAATGCGTTCGGAATAATCGCAATGGTGCTAAATCTTAAAAAAGGAGCCCGGAAGAGAAACCACGCACTCACGAGGAGAACGGCAAAAACGACTCCTATGAGCACTCCAATCCGAACATAGCGCCGTCGGCGTTCCTTTTTTTCTTGAACGTCAAAAATATAGTTTCCGACATCAGACATGTCATTAGTTTACCTCGTTAGATCCCAAAAGCTCCAGTCTTCAAAACGGAACACGGGGTCAGAAAAAAGACCGCTCGTAAAAAACTCGGCATCATAGAACTCACACCACAATCCGTTCCATAAGCGGATTAAGACGGGTCAGAAATTCATAGTGCGTCGTACCCGACTGCGCGGCGATCCCCTCCGCCGTTATCTCTGCCCCCCTGTCGCGCCCGATTAGGGTTGCACGATCTCCGATACGACATCCGATCCCCGTAACATCAAGAACTATGAGGTCCATAGAAACTCTCCCTAATACCTTCGCGCGCCGGCCATTTACAAGGGCAAAACCGATGCCCGAAAGCGATCGAGGAAATCCGTGCCAATAACCGATGGGTAGAATAGCCATTTTTGTGGGGCGCGTGACACGTTCCGTCAGGTCATACCCGACATAATCCCCTACCTTGAGATTTTTTATCTCTCCAATAAGCGCGTGCCAGCTTAAAACCGGAGACAAGGCATAACGCTTACCCGGAGCGAAAAGCGACTGCGTTTCGAGCTCTTTTGAAGGATACAAGCCGTACATTCCGATGCCGACTCTCACCGCGTCTTCATGATAGCGCTTATCAATCATCATGCCGCCCGTTGCCGCGCAATGTTTTATAAGAGAACGAAAGCCGGATGCTTCGAACATCTTGATCGCTTTTCTAAATTTTCGAAATTGTTCTTCGGTATACGTTGGATAATTAATATCCTTCGCGGACGCAAAGTGAGTAAAAAGACCGCGAAGCTCCGGACGCGCCTTTTGGACGGCGCGTATGACCTTGGGAATTTCTTCGATATAAAACCCCTGCCGATGCATTCCCGTGTCCACCTTCACGTGAAAAAGCGGCGGATGCTTGAGGCGCGCGAGTTCTTGTAGCGCGTTAAAATTCGAAACGCTTACCGTCACGTTCGCCTCTCTCGCTTCCCCTAAAAGCGCGGGCAAGGTATGCCCCAACACAAGAAGCGGTTTTTTTATTCCTACGCGCCGAAGCGCCAACGCCTCTACGAGACTATCAACGCAAAACCCGTCAATGCCGAATCCCTGGAGCAACGAGCTCCACGCAAAAAGTCCGTGCCCATACGCGTTTGATTTTACTACCGCCCAAAGTTTTACACGGGGAGCGATGAATGAACGGAAAACATTATAATTTTTTCTTGCCGCTTGGGCATTCAACTCCACCCACGTGCGCACGCCCGCCAATTTTTTTTTCTTCAAAACGGCGGAAGACGAGTTACCCAATGATCTCTTGACCGACATATCGTTGCAACACCGCGGGAACCCTAATGCTCCCTTCTTTGGTTTGATAGTTCTCAAAAATCGCGATGAGTACGCGGCCGATGGCAAACGCGGTGCCATTTAACATATGAAGATAATCAGTTTTCCCTTCGCTATTACAATATTTCGCATTGATGCCCCGTGCTTGAAAATCGGCGGTATTGGAGCATGAGTGTGTCTCCCGATATTTCCCCCATCCTGAGCCTGTCGAATGGGCCTGCCCCGGCATCCACGCTTCGATATCGTATTGCCGCGCGTCGGTCCAACCCATATCCCCAGTGCAAATTTCAAGAACACGATAAGGAAGCTTTAACTTATCCATTAACTTTTCTTGAAGCGAAAGAAAAAACTCGTGCTCTTTTTCGGAGTCTTCGGGCTTCACGAATGAGAACATCTCAACCTTATCGAACTGGTGAACACGCAAAATTCCCTTGGTATCTTTTCCATAACTTCCCGCCTCGCGCCTAAAACACGTAGAAAACGAGACATAACGCTTCGGGAGATCCTTTTCTAAGAGAACATCATTAAAGTGGAGAGGACCAACGGTATGCTCAGAACTTCCTACGAGATAAAGATCATCCTTCTCGAAATAATACCGCTCCTCTTTCTGGTCGCCCGCGAGCCGTCCCATGCCACGATACACCTCCGGACGGATCATAACCGGCGGCACAATCGGAATAAATCCTTCAGGAAGAAGAGTTTCAAACGCGAGTTGTATCAGCGCGAATTCCAAAAGCACCGCTTGATTTTTAAGATATCCGAATCTGCTTCCCGAAACTTCCGCCGCTTTCGCGGTGTCTACCAAATCGAACTTCTCCGAAAGCGCCATATAATCCTCCACGGGAAATTGAAAAGGAGATACATCACCCACTTCGCGAAGCACTTTGTTCTCCGATTCGTCTTTCCCTTGCGGAACATCACGAAACGGAAGATTGGGCAGACGATCCAAAATTTCGTCGCGTTCTTTTTCTAAGTTTTTCAGTTCAGCTTCTTTGTCTTGAACCTCGGATTTGAGCTTCTTCCCTTTTTCGATATCCCGCGCCTCGCTCGCTTTTTTCTGTTCGCTCCGCATCGCTTCAATTTCCTGCGTAAGCTCTCGCCACGCGGAGTCCACGCCCAAGAACTGGTCTACCAGTTTCGGATCAACGCCCTTCTTTTCTATACCACGTTTCACGAGGTCAGGATTTTCGCGGATGAGCTTTATGTCGAGCATTTTATAGTAAGTATATCGAACTATGTTATTTATGATACCACCCTTGAAACAACGGGTGAAGTAGCGTAGATTTCTGGGTAGTTCCTACTTTAAAGGAGGTTCAATATGACGTTCTATGCTGGGCTGTTTTTAGTGGTTGGAATTCTCCTCGCGACTCTTGGGATTATTCTCAATGAGCCATCCCAAGACAAGATTTCGGCGGAAAGAAAAGAAAAAACGGCGAAAATAGGATTTGCACTCGCGATTTTGGGATTAGTTATCATCACGGTCGCAATCCTAACTCTCCTTTGGATTCTACCCTGAGATTACGTGTTCTAATCGGAAACTCGACAACGAGGAGGTTCTGATGGATAGAGTTCTTGCTTACGGTGGAGTCTTGTTGATGATACTCGCGCTCATTATTATGTGGCGCTCCCTACATTCCTCTCGAATAACTACACGAAGCGTCGTGGCAGTCTGCGCACTCGGAGGAGTGGCATGCGTCGGCTTAATCGCCGGGCATACGATGACGTACGCAACGATTCATCAAACTCCCCCTAAGGAGGTGGCTCTCGAAAAAACCAAGGGATGCTGTCTCATCTGCAACTGCGGCCTACAGCTCCAAGCGTGTTGCGACGGATGTAAGCACCTGAAACCCATCCCCGACCCTTCAAAAAAAGAGTCGAGAATAGCGCAAACCGCCCGCTCTCTCTGCAAAAACTGTTGCGATTACAAACGGAAAAGCGAAGAAAAAAAGCCGTAAGAACGCGCTATGTATTGCAAAATCCAGAATAAAAAGGCTCCGCATCATAACGGAGCCGTTTCTTTTCAAAAAACATCCAATGGCGTAAAATAGTAAGCATGGATTCAAATATAAAAAATATCCGCCACTCACTCGCGCACCTGCTCGCCATGGCAGTCCTCAAAAAATTCCCCAAGGCAAAATTGGCAATCGGCCCGACCATAGAGAACGGGTTTTATTATGACTTTGAACTTCCGCGAACGCTCACGCCCGACGATCTTAAAGAATTCGAAAGAACGATGCGCGAGCTCATAAAAGCGCATCTTAATTTTAGCGGAGAAAAACTGACGGCGGTGGCGGCGAAAAAGATATTCAAAGATCAGCCGTTCAAATTGGAGCTGATAAAAGAATTTTCAAAGGACAAACAACAACTCACCCTCTATAAAACCGGGGATATATTCCAAGACCTCTGCCGCGGCGGACATGTAAAGAACACAAAAGAAATAAACCCCGAAGCATTCATGCTCACAAAAATCGCGGGCGCCTACTGGAGAGGCGACGAAAAAAATCCCCAGCTCCAGCGTATCTACGGCTTGGCATTCGAAACGAAAGAAGAACTTGAGGCTCACCTCACGATGCTTGCGGAGGCGGAAAAACGCGACCATAGGAAACTCGGCAAAGCGCTGAAACTTTTTACCATCATCGATGAGATAGGCCCCGGTTTGCCTCTTTTCTATCCAAAGGGAGCAATCTTAAGGCGCCTCTTGGAAGATTTCATTACCGAAACACAAGAAGCAAAAGGTTATGTGCCGATTTGGATTCCTCACATCACCAGAGGTGAACTGTACAAAATTTCCGGCCATCTTGATAAATTTGACGCGCTCTATCCCCCCATGAAACTGAAAGGAGAGACCGATTATTATTTGAAGCCGATGAATTGCCCCCATTTCATGATGCTTTATAAAAGCGAACTGCGCTCGTATCGGGATCTCCCGATCCGATGGACCGCAACCACGACGAATTATCGCTATGAAAAAAGCGGGGAGCTTTCCGGACTTACGCGTGTCCGCGCGTTAACCCAAGACGACTGTCATGTATTTTGTAGAACCGATCAAATCGAAGAGGAAATTAAACTCATGCTTGATATGATACATGATGCCTACAAAGCATTTGGGCTTACCGACTTCCGTGTTCGCATATCAACGCACGACCCGGAGGAAAAAGAAAAATATATCGGCGAACCCAAAACGTGGAAAATTTCAGAAGCGGTTCTCACTTCATTAGTTAAATCTCGCGGATGGAACTATGAGATCGGCGTTGGGGAAGCCGCATTTTATGGACCGAAACTCGATTTCATTTTTAAAGACGTTCTCGGGAGAGAATGGCAATTATCCACGATTCAACTTGATATGAATCTTCCGACAAGATTTGGGCTCCACTACGCGTCCCAAGGAGACTCCGAAAATACAAAAGCGGCTTTAGCCGAGCCTGTCGTTATTCACCGAGCCATCCTCGGGTCAACGGAACGTTTTCTTGGTATTCTTATCGAACATTACGCGGGCGCATTTCCGTTGTGGCTCGCGCCGATTCAAGCAACAGTACTCCCCGTAAGCGAAAAGTTTTCTTCCTATGGAGAAAAAGTTTCGAAAGAACTCCGCGAGTCGGGAGTACGCGTAACACTCGACGACGCGAACGAAACCCTGGGCAAACGTATCCGTGAGTCGGAACTCCAAAAAATCCCCTACGTGTTAGTCGTCGGTGAAAAAGAAGAAACAAACGGAACTATAAACATCCGCCACTACCGGCGCGGGCAAGAGGGCGAAATCGGCATTCATAGCCTCGTAGAAAAAATAAAAGAGGAGATAGAAAAGAAAACAATTTAAAAAGCCCGAACTATTTCTCGCTCGGGCTTGTGATACTTTGCTCGCCCTTTTTGGGGCAACACCGCGGGCACATCTCAACAACCGGATTGCTTCGCTCCTGCCACCGCCGTGGCGCAATACTAAATTTGTACTTTTCCTGTCGCCCGGTAAACACGAGCTTCTTGCCGTTACAAGTCGGACAGAGACTTTCTTTGTTCTCTTGCTTATCCGCAGGCATCAACACTCCTCCTCAGTAATTTCTTTCGTGCTAAGCCCATAGTACCATAAACAAGAACGCAATAATCCAGAATAAGTAAGGGCTCCTATAAATAGGAGCCCCGTATCGGACGCAAGGAAGCGGATTCTAGGGATTCAGCCTCGAGACTCTTTCATGAGCTCGATAGCCTCCTCCCGCGTGACGAAGTAGAGCACCCCATTCACGACGAAAAGCATTTTCACCGAAATCCACCTCCTCTCGCTTTTTCAGGTTACTTGCTACCTTTAATTATACCACACAAACAACTAAAATGTCAAGTAACTCGCAAACCCCAAAAATCCTCGTGATTCTGGGTCCTACGGCGAGTGGGAAATCCAAACTTGCGGTAGAACTGGCAAAGCAATACAACGGCGAAATAATCTCCGCGGATTCCCGACAGGTGTATAGGGGGCTGGATATAGGCTCAGGGAAAGTGCCCCGCGACAATTTAAAGATCAAAGATCAAAGATCAAAATTACAAAGCAAAATTAAAAATAATGGGGAAGGTTATTTTCATGGGGGCATTAAGCACCATCTACTTGATGTCGCAAGCCCTAAGTGGACCTTCACCGTGACGCAATATCAGAAACTGGCGAGAGCGGCGATCAATAAAATTTTAAAGAAAGGAAAAACGCCCATCATTGTCGGAGGCACGGGATTTTATATTGACGCGGTGCTCCATGGCTGGGAACTCCCCGCGGTAAAACCGAATCTGATATTGCGCAAAAAACTTGAGAAGCTCTCTCCGGAAAAATTATTTGCGGAACTTAAAAGGCGCGACCCTCGCCGCGCTCGAACGATTGACCGGCACAACAAGCGCCGGCTCATCCGCGCGCTCGAAATCATAACGGCGACAAAAAATCCCGTGCCGCCGCTTGCGGAAAGAAATTCTTACTCCAATGTTCTTGAGAACATTGGAGTAAGAACCGGCAAGAATATTTTAAAAATCGGCATACGGCTTCCCGATGAGGAACTCAAAAAACGCATCCACAATCGCCTTCTCGGCTGGCTTCGAGAGGGGCTTCTTGGGGAAATTAAAAAACTCCGCGCGGAAGGAGTAAGCTGGAAACGGCTGGACGGTTTCGGATTAGAGTATCGGCAGGCAAGCCGATATCTGCGTCACCTTATTACAAAAACAGAGATGATCGAAAAATCGGAAACCGAAATCCGACGCTACGCCAAGCGGCAAATGACATGGTGGAAACGCGACAAAGAAATCGCGTGGCTCAAAAATGAAAAAGAAATCTTTCAAGCAGTGCGGCGATTTGTTGCTTTATCGTGAAACTATTGCCGTGTCGCAGAAGCCCGAGATACGACGCGACAGTTTCGGGTGCAGGGTGCGCGACGATTCTCTTCATCATCCCTTGAGACTTCAAATGAACTCAGTCGAAGTTATACTCTTGGGATTGTATCGAATTCGGAATCTGTAATTCCTTAACTTCTTGCACCAAGTAGCAACAGTATAAAGCGCATAACACCGCGCACCGAAAACAGACATGTCCGCTCTCGTTCCGGCAAATGCCATCGCAGAATTCGACCGCACACAACCGTAGCCGTATACGCAACGTCTACTATCCGTAATCATGGTATCACAATATGCAAAAGGCTCCGACGACATGATGTCGAAGGAGCCTTTTTGTGAAAGAGTCCAAGTGACTAAGGTTCAAATCAAAAACCAAAGTCACAAGACCCAAAGTTGCTACTTGCCCGCCTTAGGCGGGCTTACTGGAGATCGCCAGACGCCCGCGCCGATCCAAGTGAGTGCCGAGCCAGTACCAACGCAGGTACCACTGCGTGCTGCCCTGAGAGAGGCATGGGACGAACCGGTAGCCGTTCTCGTTCACCACGACCAGTCCAGAGAAGTCGATGTAGATCTTCCCGAGAAGAGCCATAAAGTCCGGGAATTCGTCTTGGTGCTCCACGAGCCAGACGGCCTGCTGATAGCCCAGACAGAGATCGAGCTTCGAGGCGATACGGCACTCGTACTCGGTGCCGTTTATCCTGTTCTCGTCGGGACGCAGGACGGTCGCGAGTGCGAGCGTAGTCACTTCGATCGGCGAAGTGTCCCGCTCGATGGACTTGATCCACGAAAACTTCGCCTGGAGTTCCCAGAGTGTCGGCCGCGGGAGTGCGGGAATTTGGAGCGTGAGTTCGTCCGTCTCGCGGAAGAAATCGCCGATCTGCATCCGGAAGCCGTTCCGGACAAAAGCAGTGAATTCGCTTCCCGCACGCTTGGCCTCACTAATACCCACCTGAACCTGCTCGACTGTGAGCGAGTCCCAATCGGCATTCTCGCCGAGTTTGGCAAGAAGCGAGAGACATTGCTTCGCGGAAATCTTGCTCATCACGTCCTCCTGTGCCGCGGGGATTTAAACACGTCGCATTATGCGAGCGTTTGGTCCTCTCGTTTCGCCGCAGCGCTTAACGCATATGAACGCCCTAAGCGCTGCGGCAAATTCGCAAGTAGATTAATTTATAAAAGTGCTATTATCAGTGATAATTTTAGCACTATTTATACTATTTTGTCAACCCCCACACCAAACGAGTTCAAGTGGCCAGAGATTTCTTGATGCGCCCGAGGAGCTGCTTCATCGCTTTAGCTCTTAGCTTCAAATTATGTTCCCTGTGCCTCGCATCCTCTTCTACTGCATATGCCTCCGCGTACACCAGTTTGAAGGGCCTACGGTATTTGGTGGATATTACAAATCCGGAGTTATGTTCTTTTATTCTCTTTGCAAGATTTCCGGTAAAACCAATATAAAATCTGCCATCTTTCAAGCTTTTCAAAATATATACCGAGAACATAACTCAAGAACTCGTTATGGTGTGGGGGTCAAATGTTTCAAAAAAAGCTCCTTCAAAACCTCGGGGCTCCCCCGCCCCTTCAATTTTGCCATTGCCTTTCCAATCAGAAACTGCACGCTCGCTTCCTTCCCTTTTTTATAATCGGCAACCGCCGCCGGATTGTCCGCGATGATTTCTCTTACGGTCGTTTCGAGTTCGCTCGAATCAGAAACGGTATGAAGACCTTCGTTCTCAAGAATCTCTTCCGGATCGGAACCGTCGTCAAACATCTTCCGCAAAATATCTTTTGCCTGCCGGCTCATAATTTTCCCGTCCGCGATCAAATCCACAAGATGCGCAAGATGCTCGGGAGTGACTTTTACGGCCGAGAACGGGGTTCCCGTTTCGTTCACAAGCCCCAAGAGGTCGCTCGTTAAATAATTAAAAAGCAGATCGCGCGGTTTTTTGTCTATCCGCGAAGTATTTTTTTCATCCCGCGCGGCAAGTTCGCTCGCGGCCGCCTCAAAAAAATCGGAGAGTTTTTTGTCTTCCACCAAGAGCGCCGCCTGCTCCTCCGAAAGAGCGTATTCCTTCCCCAAGCGGACAAATTTTGCCGCCGGCAATTCGGGCATCTTGTTTTTCAAATGCCAAAGGTCGAAGCTTTTTGTTTCAAACGGCGGCAGATCCGGCTCGGGAAAATAACGATAATCGTGCGCCTCTTCTTTTGAACGCTGGCTGACGGTAATTTTTTTCACATCATCCCAGCCTCGAGTTTCCTGTTTTACCTTTTCGCCCCTCTTTAATACGCCCTCCTGCCGCTTTAACTCGTACTCAATGGCATCGTGTACGGCCCTGAACGAGTTAATATTCTTTACCTCTACCTTTGTCCCCCATTTCCAATTACCCTTAAACCATTTACCCAAACTTACGTTCGCCTCAACGCGCATCTGACCCCTGTCCATATCCGCGTCGGAAGCCCCCAGATAACGCAAAATGAGCTGGAGGTTTTTCGCGAATTCCACCGCTTCATCCGAAGTTTTAAAATCCGGATCGGTAACAAGCTCCATGAGCGGTAACCCCGCGCGATTGTAATCAACCAGCGTCCCCGTCTCCGAATGTTGTAAACGTCCGGCATCTTCCTCTAGATGCACGCGGGTTACTTTAATCGTCGTGCCGGCTTTCCTTAATGCCATCGTTCCGCCCGCAACGATTGGTTCGTCAAATTGCGAGATTTGATATCCCTTGGGCAAGTCGGGATAAAAATAATTTTTGCGGTCAAATTTTGTAACGGCCGCGATCTTCCCGCCCAATGCGAGGCCAACTTTTATGGTTGCCTCTACTGCCTGTTTATTGATAACCGGCAATGTTCCGGGGTGCCCGAGACAAACGGGGCAAACATTCACGTTCGGACGCTTCTCGTCCGGATCATTCAAGGAATCACAAAACATCTTGGTTTTGGTCTTAAGTTCCGCGTGTATTTCTAACCCAATGGTAGGAACGTACTTACTCATGAGCGTGCCTGCCCGCCGCAGTTTTAACGAAGACGGGTATTTCAAGGCCTATCGTCGGAATATATTTCATATAGAGTTATGATAGAAGAAAAAAGCCTACGGGAAAAGCGCAATGGTCTTTGTTTTGATCTCGTTGAACACTTTGAGAATCGGCTGATCGCCATCCACGATGTGCATATTCACAAACTTCTCCGGCAATTTTTGATAGGTTTCCCATACTTTCTTCAACACTTCCAATTTCTCAAAAAGTTTGATGTCCCCCTTGCGCGCGTAAATCCGTTCTATGCAACGTTCCGGCAAAACTTCAAGAATAAACGTAAGATCGGGAGTTGGGAATTCGGCGTTCAAGCCGATAAGCCAATCCAAATCGCACCCGGTCGCACCAAACGCAAGAGACGAAAAAAAATAGCGATCGGAAATCACTATCTTCCCGTCTTTGAGCGCGGGCAGAATTAACGTATCGAGATGCGTTCTGCGGTCCTCCGTGAAAAGCTCCTGAAGTTCCTGCGGAGAGCGCGTCTCCTCGTGCGCAAGAATCTTCTTGATGATCATCCCTGCGTTGCTTTCTTCGGTAGGCTCTTTCGTAAAAACAACTTCCTTCTCTTGGGATTTAAAAAACTTCGCCAAAAGCTCCGCTTGGGTCGTTTTTCCGGATCCGTCGAGACCCTCGAACACAATAAATTTTCCGGGACGTGTATTGTTTTCCATAGCTAAAACAGCTCTTGCTCATTGTAGCAGAAGCCCTTTCCGAAAAAAAATGAAATTCGATCCTATCCTTCAATCGTAATTCCCACTCTTCGTCGTGAGTCGCTTCCGCCAACTGGCGGACAGCAACTCACTCCCTGAGAACCCTCGGTTCTCAGCTACTCTCCTATACGGGAGGAACCTCATACTTTCCTCCCGACCCCTCCTTCGGAAGCATGGAAATCACTCAACTGTGATTCCCATGCTCCTCGCTGTGCCTTCAATAATCTTCTCCGCGGCTTCAATGCTGTTCGCGTTCAAGTCAACCAATTTTTTCTCCGCAATCTTCCGGATATCGGCTTTGGTAACTTTTCCTATCTTATTTTTAAGCGGATTCGCCGAACCTTTTGCGATGCCTGCCGCTTTTTTGAGCATATCGGACGCGGGAGGCGTTTTAAGCTTAAACGTAAAACTCCGGTCTTCAAAAATCGTTATTTCCGCAGGCACCACATCACCCGTCATTTCTTTCGTGGCCTCGTTAAACTGCTTGCAGAAATCCATAATATTGATGCCGTGGGGCCCGAGCGCGGTGCCAACCGGAGGAGCCGGATTTGCTTTTCCGGCATCAAGTTGAATTTTGAGAATTGTCTTTATTTTTTTTGCCATGCCAATGTTGTTTAAATTTATGAGCTCAATGCGAAGTAAATTTTACTACAACATTGAGCACCGAGCACATAAGAAACTTATGTGCTCGGTCAGATTACGGTAGTGAAAAATTCTAATACATATATTTGAATTTTTCAACCGAATCAGACCTTTTTTACTTGTAATGAATCGAGCTCTACAGCCGTATCTCGGCCGAATACGGGAACCAATACTTTAACCTTTCCCTTCTCCTCGTCAACCTCGGACACTTTCGCGTCGTAATCCTTGAAGGGGCCGTCGGTAATCTTTACGAGATCGCCGACCGCAAGATCAATAGTCATCTTTCCCTCATCCCGATCCGTGCGCGCGAGAAGCGACTCCACCTCTTCCTTGGAAAGCGGCGTCGGCTTTGTGCTGTCGGCTCCCACAAAACCGGTGACGCGTGGAGTGTTGCGCACTACATACCAGGAATCGTCCGTCATCGCCATCTCAACAAGCACATAGCCCGGATATGTTTTTTCTTCAACGGTATGCCGCCGACCGCCTTTGATTCTTACGATTTTTTCCTTCGGCACCACCACGTTGAAAATTTTGTCTCCCATAGAGAGGGACTCAACGCGTTGTTTTAGATAGCGCGCGACGGCTTCTTCGTAGCCGGAATAGGTGTGAACCGCGTACCACTGCCGTTCCTCTTTTTGATTCTGCGTGCTACTCGATGGTTTTTCGTGTTCCATAAAATTTATGAGATAAGAGCTTCAAGCGCTTCAAGAAAAATATAATCGAACGCGCCCAAAAATACCGCGAGAATCAACGAAAGTCCGACAACCACCGCCGTAAGATACATCGCCTCTTGTCGGGTCGGCCAATTCACATGCCGCCACTCTTGGCGCGCTTCCTCCAGAAAATTCTTTATTTTTTTTATCATACGTCTCTCTTAATTTAAAAAGCCCCCCATTGGGTACTTTTTCTTACAGCCCTATCTTACCAAAACATGAGTCCGCTGTCCAGCAGTGTAGGGCGATACAGGAACAACCCAAAACCAGAGCTCAAATGCACCACCCCAAAACCTATATGTCCAAATTCTTGACTCCCGAAGCGTGTGCCTGAATAAACTGGCGACGGGGCGCCACTTCATCCCCCATGAGGATATCAAAGAGACGATCGGCTTCGAGTGCGTCGTCCACCACCACGCGCTTTAAAAGCCTACGCGCGGGATCCATTGTAGTCTCCCATAATTGTGACGGATTCATCTCGCCCAATCCTTTGTATCGTTGGATATTTGGATTTACCCCTTTGAGACCTTTTACTATCTTTTCCTTATCCACGTCGGTGTACGCGTAATGAACCTCTTTGCCGGACTGAATCCGATAAAGCGGAGGTTGGGCAATATAAAGGTACCCACTCTCAATAATTTTCGGGAAATAGCGGTAGAAGAGAGTTAAAAGAAGCGTTCGGATGTGCGCGCCGTCCACGTCCGCATCGCTCATCAAAACAATCTTGTGATAACGGATGTTCTCGATATTGAACTCGTCGGCAATCGCGGTCCCGATCGCAATGACAAGCGTTCTAATTTCTTGATTCGCAAGCATCTTGTCGAGCCGGGCTTTTTCAACATTTAAAGGTTTCCCCCGCAAGGGCAGAATCGCCTGGGTCATCCGGTCTCTTCCTTGTTTTGCCGAACCGCCTGCCGAATCACCCTCCACGATAAAAAGTTCCGAATCGGCGGGGCTCCGCGAACTGCAGTCGGCAAGCTTTCCCGGAAGCGTCAGTCCTCCGAAGACACCCTTCCGAAGTACCGTATCTTTCGCGGCTTTTGCCGCCTTCCTTGCCTTCGCGGCAAGAAGAACTTTTTCAATTACCCGCCGCCCTTCTTGCGGCCGCTTCTCAAAAAATTCTTTGAGCGCTTCGTTTACCACGCTCTCCACCGCGGTGCGCGCTTCAGTGTTGCCGAGACGAGCCTTCGTTTGCCCCTCGAACTGCGGTTCACGGATCTTTACGGAAACAACGACCACCAATCCCTCGCGCACGTCATCACTTGTGATATTCTCGTCCTTTTCTTTGAGGTATCCTTCGGCGCGCGCGTAGGTGTTCAACGTCCGCGTGAGCGCGGAACGAAACCCCGTCAAATGCATGCCGCCGTCCGGCGTGTAAATATTGTTCGCGAAACTTAACTCTTTTGTTTCAAAATCCTGCAGATAGGTAAACGCAGTCTCAACTTCTACATTCTCGCTGTTTTTGTTGACGTAAAAAATTTCTTCCTGAAGAGATTTCTCTCCATGACTTAAATATTTAATGAATGATAAAATTCCGCCTTCAAAATAAAATCCGTGAAAATGCGGCGGCGCTTTACGACGATCGAAAAAGTTGATCCGTACGCCTTTGGTAAGATACGCCTGTTGGCGCAAGTGATCGAAGATACGCTTCGCGTCGAACTCGATCTTCGAAAACACAGTACTGTCGGGAATAAACGTAACCTTCGTGCCGATGCGGTCGGTACTCCCGATCTTTTTTACCTTCGCCTCCGGAGCGCCTCGCTTATACTCCTGCATATAAACGCTTCCTCCGCGATACACTTGCACCTCGAGCCACTCGGAGAGCGCGTTCACGACGGAAACACCCACGCCGTGAAGTCCTCCGGCAACTTTGTATGATTCTCCACCGAATTTTCCTCCCGCGTGAAGCGTGGTAAGCACCGTCTCCAGGGCGGACTTCTTTGTTTGTGGATGGATGTCAACCGGAATGCCGCGTCCATCATCGGTTACGATAACTTTATTGCCGGGCAACAATTCAACGGTGATTACCTTGGCGTACCCCGCCATCGCTTCGTCAATGGAGTTGTCCACGACTTCCCAGACAAGGTGGTGTAACCCATCCGGTCCCGTTGAACCGATATACATTCCCGGCCGCTTTCTTACCGGTTCAAGCCCTTCAAGAACATAAATATCCTTCGCTTCGTACGAAGGCTCACGGGAAACTTCGGCTTCTGGGATTGTTTTTGGTTTTTCTTCTTTTTGTTTTTTAGGCATTTTTGATACTCAAAAAAATAGCTCTGTCTAACGGTTGATTTCCCGCAGGAGAGCAAACTTGCCACTAGGCGAGCACGCCAGATAACGTATTTATCTTATCACAAAAAAAGCCACTTTGAAATGGCCTTTTTCCATTGAAAATAGCGGGTAAAATTACCGCACCACACATCTGAACCCTGTCTTCTCGTCAGCCGTACCCACAGGAGTAATGCGCAAAGCCAAACGTCCTGATTTTTCTTCACCTTGGAAACTACCACCCCGCAAGTATCCATAAGGACCACCTCCCGTATCAACCGTAAGATAGTCGGCATGGAGTGTTGGGCTTACGGCGGTCGTAAGGGGTAAACCTGTTGTTTCATCCACGGTACCGATATAATCCGATGAAACAAATGGGAGAGAATTTATAGTTCCCAAAGTCCATTCGGGAAGATTCCCGATCATGTCATAAGCACCAAAGAGAGAGCGGCAGAGAGATGCGGTACCGCTCTTGATGAAACCCCCGTTGAACCAAATAGTAGGGGTACTTGTACTTGTCTGAAACGTAGCACCAAGAGGAGAGCGGCCAAATCCTGTTTCTGGATCATTCCATGCCATACAGGGTTCGTTGCGGTAACCGGGATCACTGTCATAGGGGTCAGGTGTGCCGATAGAAGCTAAATACCACTCGGCTTCAGTGGGAAGACGCTTGCCGTTTGTGACACAAGCCGCTTGTGCCTGTGCTTGAAAACGATTGATTGAGGGATTCTGGTTTGGGCGGGAAACTGCTCGTCCTGAAGGAAGAATGCTCGCTTCATACTTATCAACACAGAACGCGCCCGGAGAAGGCACCCAAACCATTCCTTCGGGACAAAGACCGCCAGAGTCGGGAATGATGGTTAATAAACTTCCTACTTCATAGAGACCGTTGTCCCCGCCGTCGTTCAAGGGAGGAGTTTGTTTCACGAGTGTGGGAGCAGAAGGTGCGACAACGGCGGCTCCGGTACAACTTCCCGTCGTAATCTGACAACCTGCATTACACGTAAGATTGCCTCCGGAAAAACCAAAGTTGCTACACGAAGCAGTTCCGAAGTCCGCACTATCACACTGTTCACTGACTTGGTTCTTCACGCCATCGCCGCATGAAGGACCGCCTCCCAAAGAAAGCGTCATCGCGTTCGAGGTTCCCGACTGCGAAACATTGGGAGGTGTCGCTCCGTCTTCGGCAGTCACATAGTAATAGTAGGTCGTGTTCGAAGTGAGCGCGGTATCGGTGGCGTTGCGAGGGGAAGTAATAGAAACTGTCGCGAATTGAAGGAAGGGACCGAGAGTTGATGTGGAGCGAAAAACTTTATAGCGTTGGACTCCGGTTGTTGGAAAACCAAGAAGATCATGACTTGGATCCCATGAGATAGATATGGTGGAAGTAGTAATGTTGGTCAACAAGGGATCACCGGGATTAGAAGGTGGGGTAACATCATTATTCTGGACGGTAACCGAAGACAAAGCCGCAGCAGTATTCCCCGCCGCATCCCGCGCGACTGCGGAAATCGTATACGTGCCATCAGAAGCAGCCGTTGAATCCCATGTTGGAAGTTCATAAGGAAAGACGGTATCCTCCACTCCGAGATTCGCGCCGTCAAGTTTGAACTGGACTCCGAAGACTCCTACGAGATCCGAGGCGCTCGCGGAAACAGTAACGGCGTTCCCGGAAACAACAGCGCCAGGCGACGGGAGGATCATGGAGACCGAGGGTGGAGTGGTGTCCACCACACAACTTCCCGTTCCAATATCGGCAACAACCGCCGCGATCGCCGTGTCGTCAACGGCGTCGCGCGGAAGAGCGCCCACGGTATCGAGGAGCGGATTGCATCCCAAAGGCTTACGAAGTTCCGCCGTAGTGTTTTCCGTAATTGCGGGAGCGGAACCTATCGGAGAAGCGGCTGTTCCTATCGTGTTGATATTCGCCTGGGGTGCATCATTTCCATTTACATAAACGGAACCAACACCGGTATCCATCCATAACGATTGACTCGGACTTAATGTAGAAGAATAAACATTTTTTACCAAATTTCCGCGCGCTTGATAACGCAATCGCGTTCCAAATCCCCCGCTTCCCCAGCTATGTACAATATTATTTCTAAAATCAAATGTCGGCTTATTAAGCGTCACTCCCGTTGTGTCCCCCAAGATTGAAGGGTTGCGTTCAAAATTCTTCGTAAGTACATTGTGATGCACCGTCACGCGATCGGGAATATCTCCGGTTCCAGGACCGGAAATATTCATAGCTTCGGGACTCGGATCAGTGATACCCTTCGCGTCATAAATAATGGAATTCGATATAGTAACATCACTCACCGATCCATACGTTACTATGGAATCATCACTATGCTGAGAAAGAGACACGTGGTCAATCCAAATATTGCCGCATGCCGCCGTCCCGGCTTGCGCTCCGCAATACACTTGTATGCCGGGAGCATTTTCGATAGGAGGACCGGTGAGATTGCGTACACGCAGGTGCCGAACTATCACATTATTTGATCCACGAATTTCAAACTCAGGAGTGCCTGACGTTATGCTATTGCCGGATCCGTTTATGGTAATCCCAGGTGAAGGTGCGGTTGAGCCATCAATAGTCACGTTACTCTTGCCTGATAAACTTAATTTCCCTGAAGTAAGATTGATTGTCCCGCCTGTCGAGAAATAAATACGCGCGCCGCTTGCCCCGACACCGCTCAATGCCGATCGCAAACTTCCCGCGCCGGAATCATTGAGATTAGTGACACAAATAATCGACTGACCCGCTCCTCCCGTTGTTCCCGAACCGAAACCTTCCGGATTTCCCGAAGCCGGCGTATTGCCGCACGAACTCGCCGCTGGCGTTCCCGATGCCTGCGCGGAATTGCCCGAAGTATTTAATGCCGCATCATAAGCGTTCACGACATAATAATATGTAGTCCCCGTTGTAAGACCTGTGTTTGAATAATTACTAAGCGTCGTGCTCGCGATTCCGGTATAGGGACCGCCCGAGACCGTGGAACGATAGACACTGTAACCGGTAACGCCAACGACATCGGTACTGTCGGGCCAATCGAGATCGAGTTGTGTTCCGGATATGGGAGTAACCGAGATAGTTCCGGGAATGGAAGGCGGCGTGGTGTCGCCACCGCCACCATTATTCACCGTTACGTTCACTGCGACCGATGTCTGCATGTTAGCGTTCGGCGATGCATCAGTCGCAACCGCAGTTAGGACATATGGTCCGTCCGATACGAGAGTAGTATTCCAACTCACGCCATAGGGAGATGTCGTATCAACGCCGAGACTCGTAAGCCCTCGGAAAAATTCCACTTGCTGGATGCCACTTGCATCCGATGCGGTCGCGGAAACGGGAACGCTTGCCCCCAAAACAGTCGCTCCACTCGCCGGAGCAGTTACGGAAACAGTCGGAGCGATAGTATCACCACCCGCTCCGGCGGAATACGTAATGGCGAGGGATGGATGAAACGAAACACTTGGCTCCTCGCTTGATCCCATTGCTTTATTGCTATCAGAAAGCGCTTCGCTGTTATTTTTCAAAAGCAATCCTTGGTTTGTCCACGTGCCTCCAAACCAATTTTGCACCGCAGTCGTAATATCTAACGTTGCCGTAACGGGGCTCGCGGCGGAGCAAGTCCCAATACCCGCCGTTGAGGCCAGTGCGGTTGTCGCGGCATCGGTAGAAGCACTCGCTCCTGCGGAACCCCACGAAGAACCGGTGTCAAAAAGATTCCACGTCGCCGTATTTTCCACCCATGTGCGAAGCGAACGATAAGCCGAAACAACATAACTCGTCGAACCGTTTGAAGAAAGACATTTGAGCGTAAGTTGTGCTTGAGTAATCGTATCCCCAGAGAAAATTCCGGCATTTGAAAAATCAAAACGAATCAATCCTCGCAACCTTCTCCCTGATCCGCCAAAATTCCCAATACGCATCTTATCGTCAGTCCCATAATTATTACCAACACTTTCTTCTCTCATTTCTGTGTCATACGTTCCCGTATACCCATCTCGACCCTGCTGAAGCGTTACGGTTGCCGACCCCAAAGTTGCCAAAGGAACAATATTGCTGTCCGCGCTCTCATTTCCGGAATAATCGCGCGCGCTTACCACATACTCATAACTCGTATTCAAAAATGCCGTAATATCGGTACTCGATGGAGAAGCGCTCATCGTACTTGACGCAAGGACGACAATAGAGCTAAACGCTCCCGCGCCAGTTCGACGCTTGAGGACATATTCCCTAAGACCGCTCGCCACATCCGTACTAACGGTCCACACAAGCCGAGGCTTGCCTAAAATCAATGATCCCGAAAGGGTCGGTATCGAAGGCGGAGTGACATCAAATATTCCAACATTAAGAGTTGCCGTATCGCTTCCGGTACGTCCGGTATTGTCGGTTGCGGTGAGTGTGAGCATATACGTCCCCTGCGTCGAACAGTTCACGGTTGCCGTTCTCGTGGTTTGCCCGGAACTATAACCTCCTGGAGTTAAGGTGCAACTGCCCGGAGGAATACTCCATACCATATTACTTACACTTCCATCGTCTTGGGCAATGCCGTTAAAAACAGCATTTGCACCTGTCTGGCCATTTTGATCAACTCCTGCGTTCGAAACCGGATCCTCATTAACAGAAGCACCCCCAACGCTAAATCGGTAATAGTGATCGCTCCAAGCGCCATTGAGCGTAGGAAAGCTGGCAAGTTCACTTTTAAATCTCACTCGTGCGTAATAATTGCCGGACGGCAATGTTACGGTAGATTGACAAGTCGTTGCGCTGCTGGAGTTGGGAGGACCTGAATCGTAGAGAGGAATACCTATCCCTTGGCTATCGAATGTATTCGTATTATCTATTTGACATTGAAATCCTGGTTGGGTTGAAAAACCGAACGGAGAATCTATATTAATATTGGCCAGATTATTATTCCCCCAATCAAGTGTCGGTTGCGAACTTGCCGTATTTTCGCGAAGTTCAAAGTCATATGGCCACGACCCTGCGCCAACCTCATATGCTCCAATATCGGATCTCGAACCACCCCCTAGAGGAATGGAAAGATCTGGGGCTCCGGCATTAATAAGACGGCTGCCTGCGTTGGGTACATAGGTGGTCGTATTAAAATCGATGGTATTCGTTTGATAGTTAGTTGCTCCCGGCGTTGATGTTGCAACCGTTACACAAGATTGACCACCATATGCCGTTGAATTGTAAAAAGCGTTATATTCAATCCGATAGTTTACTGGGCAGCTCGTACTGACGATGCCTTCACTGTTAGCCTGGTTAAATCCTACAAAAAGATTATTGCGGACACTGGCATATCGAGTGTATGAGTCAAAACGGATTCCTTCCCCCTCATCTGGGGCTCCCGTGTAATCAAAGACATTATTTTCTATGATTGCCGACGGAGGAGGCTTGCCAGCGTCCGTAGCACGTATCCCTAAAAATTTCCTCGTTCCCGGAGCCCACATCTGAGGAACCTGGAGAACATTGTAGCGGAAAATACTTCCCCCGGAATTGTAAAATTGAACGCACCCCTCATCGGATTGGCAGGTCATATTGGTAATTTTGTTAAACTCAACTGTTGTCCCCGTTCCGAATCTGCCGAAAGCTAGTACGTCTTTTGCGGTAATATTTCTTACGACATTATTAGCCCCGAGCGCAACGACAACACATCCTTGCCCCCTCGTACCTCCATTCAAATCATTGTCAATTACTATATCCTCAATAAGCGTACGATTGTCTCCAAGATAAGCGCTTCCTTCCCAATTTCCAGCCGTAATAACGAATGCAGTACAAGCTAATGACGTAGGGGGAAAATTGATCGAATGAACTTCAATATCTCGTATAACAAGTCGAGCCGTATACCCGTTATATGACGCATGAGCTCCCCCAAAAATTCCAAATTGTGTTCCCGTCTTTAGGGAAAAATGCCGAAAAATAAAATGTGTCTTAAGGTTTGTTCCGCTTGAACCATCTATATAAATTGCACTTGTACCCGCAGAACCATCAATAATAATGCTCGAACGCGGCGCGGTGGAAAGCCCCTCTATAATAATAGGACTGGCAGCCGTGCCATTCGCAGAGGTCTGCGCGGGCGTGATTTGCACCGATTCCGCGTACGTTCCCGGATAGATAATGATGCGGTCTCCCGCGCCCGTGAGCTTATTGACCGCCTGCTGAATAGTGCAGAGCGGTGCCGAGGGCAATGTTCCCGCATTAGACGCCAAACACCCCGCTCCCGCGGCATTATTTACATAGTAAGTCGTGTTCGTTGCCTGCGTCTGCGGCGCAAAAAAAATCAAACCGGCAAGCGCCATAAAAGTACCTACGGGTATAAGCAACGACAATTTCACTCGTGCGGAAAGTGAATTCATATTCTTTTGATTACTCAATATAGTATAGCAAATAAAAACTGCCGCGTTGAGAACGGCAGTGTATGGTGTGGGTGAGCGACAGCAACCTCTTGGCAAGTTCATCCAAGTCCATCACCCTCGGTATCATAAGCCGAGTGGAGCGGCCGCTCACCGCTTCGGGGAACGCTACAGATCGTGCAGACGAATATGCATTGCCTGCCTCCTCATGTAATGAAAAACCCGAAACGATAACTTCCTACAGTTTAAACCCCGATACAAAATAAACAACCGTTGAGGTGTGCATATCTTTTGGCTCAAAACCAAGAGAATGTTCTATAATAATGAAGAGAGTACAAGAGAAATATCTGTTTTCTCTTTGTTTTTGCCATGAAGAAAGACCTCATTAAAAAAACCATCGAGCGAGCGCAAGGGGAGAAGGCGGGATATGAATACTATCCAATCACTCTTTGCGAGTATAAACAAAAATTCGCGCCTCTTTCTTTGGCACAGAACAAAGAAGAAAACTCCGTTCAAAAGAAAACTTCCTATGTATATTTCTATCCTCTTCTCCGCTCGAGCATCACAATTGTAGTTTCATTCTTGCTTGTCGCAACCGCCGCCCGCGCCGGCTCACTCACCCCTTCATCCTCCCCTGCCGCCTCAAGTTACACCCTAGGTGACGTCTATGCGCGGCTTACGACGAACGCGACGACATCCGCGGGAAATCATGTCTTTGCTCCCTCGGCTTCGCCAACAAGTACGTTGTATGACTTGACCACGATATTCAATACGATACCCACGATCGATGCCACGAAGGTTGCTTCGGGCACCTCGTATCTGGGGATCGCGGGAACGTATACGACATCGAACCTCACGACCTCCTCGGTCGCGACGGGAACCATATTCGGTGTGGGACTTACGGGGACCTTGTTCGGGAGCGTAAGCTCCTCTCAAGTCTGTAGTACGGCAACGTACGCGGGAACCTTGAGTCCGGGAAGTTCGACGATTGCGGTGGGAAACACGATCTGCGGGACAGCGGGTGGATTATTAGAAAATCTTTGGAACGGAACGTTCAGCACCTTTACGGGGGGGTCGCAAGCGAATGGCGGAGCGGACGACTACAACAATGGTGGCGCCGCCACTTCAACCCGCTACTCGAAGTCATGGACAGCATGCAGCGCGGGCAATAGCTACTGCGGAACGGGACTTGCTTCGGCGGATGCCAAAGACGATTCCACAGGACTCATCTGGAGCTTGCCTTGCAACGGAGCAGGATGCGATTCTTTCTCCGATTCATCTCCTATGACGTATGCGTGGTCATCGAGTACGACGAACGGAAACAACTTCTCTACCGTGCAGAATGCGACCTCCACCGCGGCGGGGTTATGTACGAACGGCGACCACGCGGAGTCGGGGTGGTTCCTGCCGCATCAGAAGCAGCTTATGCAGGCGTATATTGACGGATCGTATGACAATCTCGAGACAATCGGCGCAGGCACGCAGAGATTCTTTTGGTCCGGAATGACATGGTCCCAGGGAACCTCAAACGCGCTTAGATTCAATCTTTATACCGGAGAACCAGAACGCGCCGCCAAAACCACCGGATCGGCAAATGTTCGTTGCGTGCGCTAACCTCGTATAATGAAAAAACATATTCTTCTAAAACAAAAAAAAGCGCGCCGGGCAAAAAAAACTTTCTATCGGAAAGAATCGTTGACGCTCGATGAGTACAAAGCACAATTCATCCGTCACTCCATAAACAACGCGGAAAATTACTTTGAAAGAGAAGATACACGCTCGCCTCTTTTGACAAAAAAGAGCTTCACCAAAAAACTTACTCATTCGACGATTACGATCGTAATTTCTATTTTCATTGTCGCAACCGCCGCCCGCGCCGGCTCACTCACCCCTTCATCCTCCCCTGCCGCCTCAAGTTACACCCTAGGTGACGTCTATGCGCGGCTTACGACGAACGCGACGACATCCGCGGGAAATCATGTCTTTGCTCCCTCGGCTTCGCCAACAAGTACGTTGTATGACTTGACCACGATATTCAATACGATACCCACGATCGATGCCACGAAGGTTGCTTCGGGCACCTCGTATCTGGGGATCGCGGGAACGTATACGACATCGAACCTCACGACCTCCTCGGTCGCGACGGGAACCATATTCGGTGTGGGACTTACGGGGACCTTGTTCGGGAGCGTAAGCTCCTCTCAAGTCTGTAGTACGGCAACGTACGCGGGAACCTTGAGTCCGGGAAGTTCGACGATTGCGGTGGGAAACACGATCTGCGGGACAGCGGGTGGATTATTAGAAAATCTTTGGAACGGAACGTTCAGCACCTTTACGGGGGGGTCGCAAGCGAATGGCGGAGCGGACGACTACAACAATGGTGGCGCCGCCACTTCAACCCGCTACTCGAAGTCATGGACAGCATGCAGCGCGGGCAATAGCTACTGCGGAACGGGACTTGCTTCGGCGGATGCCAAAGACGATTCCACAGGACTCATCTGGAGCTTGCCTTGCAACGGAGCAGGATGCGATTCTTTCTCCGATTCATCTCCTATGACGTATGCGTGGTCATCGAGTACGACGAACGGAAACAACTTCTCTACCGTGCAGAATGCGACCTCCACCGCGGCGGGGTTATGTACGAACGGCGACCACGCGGAGTCGGGGTGGTTCCTGCCGCATCAGAAGCAAATACTCCAGGCATATGTCGATGGAACGTATGGCAATCTTATCGCAACAGGCAGTAATCTTGACTACTGGACCGCGACAACATGGTCTCGAGGATCCACATCGGCACATATCATGAATCTTTCAGCAGGCGGGTTCGGCGCGGGCGGAGCCATACTACTTAAAACCACCGGAGCGGTGGATGTCCGGTGCGTACGCTGATGAAAAATAACTTTCAAAAACTCATTGGTTTCTTGCTCATCGTGATCGTGGGTTTTTTTTCCGCGCTCGGCGTAAACGCCTCAACGACGAACGGCACGATCGACTCGACGAATAAATACGCGTGGGGAGAAAACGTCGGATGGATTAACTTTGGAACAAGCGAGGGAAGCGTCGCGATAACCGACACGGCACTCACCGGTTACGCATGGAGCGAAAATACCGGATGGATAAGCCTTAACTGCTCGAACACCTCGAGTTGCGGGACGGTAAGTTACGCGATTGCAAACGACTCGGAAGGAAATTTGACCGGTTACGCCTGGAGCGAAAATACGGGATGGATACAATTCAACCCCACTGGCGGCGGCGTTACGGTTAATTCCTCCGGAAATTTTTCGGGCTACGCGTGGGGAGAAAACGTCGGATGGATTATCTTCAACTGCTCGACGACAAGTTCATGCGCCACGGTTGACTATAAGGTATCAACCGACTGGAGACCGTCTTCGAGCCGTAGCAGCGGATCAACTACTCCATCACCTTCGCCAGTCCAAGTTCCTCCAACGGGCGGCGGATTTCTCCCTCCGGTCTTTCCAACTACACAAACCCCGCAACCTCCAACTCCAACAACCACCGAGGTAATCCCAACGACACCCCCTCCCCCGCCACCTCTTGCGGAACGCATCCCGAACATATTAAAACCTTTCGTCCCGGGATTTCTGAAACCCAAACCTCCTCCGCCAGCTGGCGGACCGCCGCCACAACAAATTCCCGTAGAACCGCTTGTCCCGAAACAGACACCCCTCGCCTTCCAAAGACGCTGGGAGCTTCTGCCCGCGAAACAGATCAAAGAATTCGTACTTGCACCGCTCCCCAAAAGCATTCGCATACTTGCCGAAAAGTTCCCCGCGCTCCAGCAAACACTCTCCACGGTCGGCGTTAAAAAGATAACGGACGTCGAAAAACTGCAAAGAACAAAACTCTCCCTTCCGAACATTCCCGAACTGAAAGGCACGCCAATCTCCCGCCTCTCCGTTGCCGCGAAACAAAAACTTCCCACCGAGATCGTATTCGTAAAAACCGGAGGCGAGCTTATAGACGTGAATGTCGCCCTGGGAGTGAACGACAAAGGACGAGCCGAAGAAAGAATACGTACCATTAGCGGGAAACCCCTAAATCTTTCCGTAAAACCGGACCAGAAAGTAAAAAGCATCCGCGGGTTTATTGTCTTCAAGAAAAAAACGCCGCGTCCGACATCATTTGAAATCCCGCTCGAAACTTTGGGCGCGTCGTTCCTCTTTGTGCGCCCGGTATTCGCGGAACCCTTAATGACCCCCATTGAAGTCGAAGAAAAACTCGTGCTCCGGCAATTTGAATATACCGACCCCGACGGCGACGGCATCTACACGGCAAACATCGACGCCCCGCTCGTAGAGGGTGAATACGAAATAATCACCGTCATCAGCTACGAAGACCCCGATGTCGGCGCGAAAGAGATCCGTCTCACGACCGTGGTTGATCCCGAAGGATACATCTTCGAAAAGATCGGCAACAAAGAAACTCGCATCCCCGATACCGTAGTTACGCTCTACGCCTTGGACAAAAGCACCGACCAGTACGGCGTCTGGGCGGCAAAAGACTTCCAACAGGAAAATCCTCAAACAACGGACGTCACCGGGCGGTACTCCTTTCTCGTCCCCGAAGGGACGTACTACCTCCGCGCCGAGGCTCCCGGATATCGCCTCTACCAAGGCGACCCGTTCGAAGTAAAGGAAGATATCGGGGTTCATACGAACATCGAACTCGCCTCAACCTTCTCTTGGCTTCGTATCCTCGACTGGAAATCCCTGGTGCTTATCCTCGTTATCCTGCTTTTGTTCTACAACTTCTATCGTGATAAAATAAGAAACAAGAATACCCAATAATATGAAGGCATCGAAAGCAATCATCTTCGCCGCGCTCATTCTCCTCATCATTGCCGCGCTCTATTTCGCGATGCAGTATAAAACGGCCGAGAGTAACCTTCGCACGCTCCAGGCAAATTTTGAAGCGCAAAAAACAAACGAAAATATCATTGTCTTTCTGAAGACATTCATTGGGAAAGTACTGAAGGCGGAAAAAGAAGTGGATTTCGAAACACGCCTAAATCTCGAAAACCAAGTGCGCGGTCTCAAAGACCCGACGATCCTTGCCCAATGGGAACGCTTTACGGCAAGTAAGACCGAAGCGGAGGCACAAAATAACGTAAAAGAACTCCTGGAACTCCTCGCAAGTAAGATCGAGGTAAAATAATAAGAAGAGTATAGAAAAACCCCCGCCACTGCGGGGGTTTTTCTATACAAGAAAGAATTTTATGTTCGCTCGCGAAACGATCCGGAGCGCGCTCCATGCGCGTACTCCCCGAAGGGAATTCCATAAATCTTCCCCCAGAGGTCTACATTCACCTTGTCGGCTTCGTTAATTTTGACCGTTACGTACTGGTGCGGAGAGATAAACCATATTGCCGTCCAGCGGAAATATATATCTTCGTCTTTAAATAATTCGCTTTTGACCAGTAAAATTTTCAACAAATAATTCAGATTCGTACAGTGCAAAAATCCCCGCCGATTCCAGAGTAAGAGAAGATCGGAGGAAAAAAGTTCGGAAAGATGCGTATAGGTTTTGAAACGATGCCCGTGATACCGTTCGGAGAGAATATCATACGCCCTCCGCAAACACTCCATTTTTGTTTTGGATTCCTTCAGAACATCAACTACGTCCTGCATGCCCCGCGGGATAGCGACGGGAACTTTTCTGTTTGAAAACGCCTGCGGTAAGAATCTCATTTTTGCTTTCCGCGTGATCCCGTAAAAAAGAAAAGGATGCCGCTGTAAACAGCCGAAAGCGCAACGAACGGAGTGATGTTGCTCGTATTCCCGAGCGTGATGCCCGGGAAAAAAAGATCAAGGTCCAAAATGTTGAAGTAGTTCAGGATCGCAAGGTCGCCGTTTACGGCGTAATACGAAAGCAGAATAAAAATATGGACAAGCCCCGAGAGAAAAACGAGTTTCAAGAAAGCGTCGAGGTAGCGGTTACGGACAAATTGATGTGTGAGCATGGGTTATGGTTTCAAATTAGGGGCGGGATGGTTGATTGGGCAATCAAGCAAAGTTACGCCACTTCGGCATTATAGCATTGCTCGCAGTAAAGAAATTCCGGCGAATCGGTCGGAAAACTCGAATGAAATGTATTCGAACAACGACCTTCGGGATGATGCGCATGTGTCATGGTGTTTTGATAAATCTTGTAGTCACATCGGCACTGCGCAGGCGGGAAAAGGTGGTTTGGGCCACGAGCAATCATCCGTCGATTATGGCGGCAATCGGGGCAAAGACGCGGCAATGGTACGTCCATCCGCTTATAGAACTGCAACTCCACCGAAATAACGCGATAGTTTTTCGCGCAATTTGTACATGCAAATATTTCTTTGGCAATGTCCGCACTTTTGAAATCCCTTATTGAATCGGGAACATTCCCCCACCGCAAGGTTTCCTTGCCAAAAGTGCCACGCGGATATTCTTCCCAGGCAAAGCCAAGCTGTGTCGCTTCGTCCTTTGCGAGCGGAAACTGTTCCACCGCCACGGTTTCGTTGTAACCAAAGGGACTCATAACTGCGGGAAAGAATTCACCGTATTCTCCTTTGGCTTTCATAGTGCTAATAATTTCTAAGCGCATGCGCTCATAATCGCTTTTGGAGTACTGGGTATTCAAGATGCAATAATCTTTCTTACGAAGCCCTGCCGAGCCGAAGCAGTGGTTTGAATTAAAGCAATTCAATGAGTATTCCAAAAAAGTGGAACTCCAGCCTTGCGCGCAACAGATATGGTTCGCGACATCAATGCCGGTATTGATGGAGTTGTAGATCATGTGGGCATTCCTTCCCGCCGTACTCACATCCATACAGTCTTTCGCGTTCCGCCACACGTGCTCGCCATATTTGGAATCTTCGGCGTCATAGCAGTGAAAACACTTCTTGCAATTCTTCGCATCCGTAATATAGTTGCCGCTTGACTCCGGGGCGTTCACGATTTCCGCATATTTACGCGGTTGGGTTTTGAGAAATTCAGCGAATTTTTTCCGCACATCATCGACTCCGGTCGCTGTGTGCAAATTCGCATCGGCTAAAAACTTCTCATATCCTTCCTTGTCGAGCTGCTCATTGAATACGCAATATTGCCTATTACGCAGATTCACGGAGCCAACGCAATTCGAGGAACCCCGGCAATCCAAAAGAAAATATGAATCGCGTGAATCGTAGCAGCCCTTGCTATAGCGAAGACCATAACAGTTGTAGCAGTCGTCGCTATCGTAAGAAAGTTCGGTCTGATGAGAGAATTGGAGATCTACGGAGTCGCGGCACTGCTGCGCCCAATAGGAATGAATACACCCTTCGTTATTCGATGATTCTATGAGCATATAACAATCCTTATTGTCGGCGGAGATATTCACGTACTCCGAGTTCACGCTCCGCACGTAGATGAGGGCGACTTTGGGTACTTTTTGATAAATCTCTTTGAGTTGTTCCATGAACGGCCGTGCTGGATCGTAGGGTTGTCCATAATCGGTAGCATCCCAATCGTCGGCGAACCAACACTCGTAACACCATACGGGATACGGTTTATTCGGACTATACATAGAAACGACATCCTTTTTGCACTTGTCGCATTTACGTTTGTAGAATACTCGCTCATTGCGGAAAGCAAGACGACGTTGAGCACGACAGAGGGAGCACATTTTGGGCGTATCTACTCCGAATTTTTCGTAGAAAACAAAATCCGAAGCGTCTATCTCAAACGAAACCTTACAATTTTGACAAACTTTTATTTGAGCTGTAGACATAGGGTCAAATTAAGATAAAGCGAAATCTCGTTCGAGCCTGAGACTCTCAGAGCCGATGGCCTGAGCGCAATCGAATCCTTCTTTCGTTTCACTATACCAAAAAATGATACTCGCAAGAAGTATCATTTTTGCTACGGCGGTGTCTGTTTGAAAATATCCCTGCCTGCCGGCAGGCAGGTTTAGCGGCAAATTCTCTTAATTCAAAACGGAGGCCAGGCGTGAACTCAAAGATTAACAGTCACTCGCAAAAAGGTAGCAGGTATTGAAGTGCCGCCGTCAGCGCTCTTGTTTTGCGCTTTCGCCAGTTCCACAAGCTGGCTCTGCAACTCCTCCGTTTTTCCGCTCTTTTCAGCCGCCTCGTATGCGTTCATTGTTGGGCCATAGAAACGTCTAAAGGATTCGATGACTTCTGCAGGACTTTTGTCAGGCGATATAAAGGAGTATGTGTCCTTGACCATGGAGATTTTCTCCTTGGGCACGCCGGCCTGGTCAAAACGCTCGATGATGTTAGCTTCCACACCCCACGTCATTGGACTGACGAAGCCTTCGGGAGGAGGCGGCATAAACGATGAGCTTATCTTCAAAAGCTGCGACACGAACGACGTCGGATCGTTTGGGATCCAGTTGCCCATCACGATACGACCACCCGGCTTTGTGACACGGACCATCTCCTTGGCTACGTCAAAAGGTTTGGGAGCAAACATGGCGCCGAATACAGAAAGGGTCAAATCAAACGAATGGTCACTAACCCCTTGCAGGTTGCTCGCATCTCCCTCTTGAAATGTCAGTCGGTTGAGCCCCATCTCCGTAGCTCGTTTGTTCCCGGCGTCAACGAGGTTCTTGGCAATGTCGATTCCAACAACT
>CAYHZA010000004.1:0-68104 GCA_964361095.1 uncultured Candidatus Saccharibacteria bacterium
TTGACTTTTCCTACGTGGTGCAGTATTCTTGAATTAGTCCGAACGCATTTTTCCGAAAAAATTCCCCCGCGAAAATTCGGAAAGGCGGCGGAGCCGCACCGCTCAAAACCGCAAAAGAACCCGGAGAAAAACATCGACTCGAACCGTATTTTAATTTTGGGGGAGGAAAATTTTTTAATCCTTATGAACAAAAAACTTTTAATAATCATACTCATTGTCGTTTTGGTTGGAGTGGTGGGGTATTTTAGTTTGACTAGACAGTCGTCGTCACCAACAGAACAGCCTACTCCGTCGCCGGTGGTTACAAATTCCACCAAGCAGGATGGCAAAACTAGCGATACGAATAGTAACGAAATAAAGGACTGGAAATTATTTTCAAATCGTTCTGGCTGGAGTGTTAAATATCCTACTGACTGGAAAATCAGCAGTTGCCACAGTTGTTCAGACCCAACCGACCCAAGTGTTTTTGTTGATTTCTTTCCTCCAACAACAAATAATTCTGATGAAGGTTGGGTACAAATATCGCATGTGGCCGATAAGCCGACCAATAAAAGTGTTGATGAGTGGCTTACGGGTTTGAAAACCACCTTAAATTTAAATCCAATCCTGAAGGAAGAAAAAATTACCATCAACAATCTCCCAGCACTAAAAGTGCGATATCGCAATCCATATGCGGGAGGACAAGAAAGCGAAACAGTATATTTGATTTCTGGTTCG
This sequence comes from uncultured Candidatus Saccharibacteria bacterium, assembly GCA_964361095.1. Taxonomy (GTDB): domain Bacteria; phylum Patescibacteriota; class Minisyncoccia; order UBA6257; family 2-01-FULL-56-20; genus CAYHZA01. The sequence goes on from CAYHZA010000004.1 coordinate 718, forward strand.
CAAACTTTTACCGTGGCTTTTAGTGGGAATAAAGCAGGTGTCATTTTAGAAAAATTTGGAAATTATAATGTTTATCTTCAAATGCTTTCGACCTTTAATGTAGCTCATTAAGAATGCCGCCAAAGAAAAACTTGAAATTGTCAGCGGTGCGGCTCCGCCGCCTTTCCGAATTTTCGCGGGGGAATTTTTTCGGAAAAATGCGTTCGGACTAATTCAAGAATACTGCACAAAAACAAATCATCCCGCCTTTAGTGTGGGATAATTTGTTTTCTCTGCTGGGAATCGAACAGCGGAGGGGGTCGGGGAACCGCGTTCGGTTCCTCGTGTAGGAGATTATTCAGAACCGAGGGTTCTGAAAAGCGATCCTGAGCTTGCCGAGGGAGAGCGTGTGAGATTCCTCTAGAGGGCACACTCGTTTCCCGCTTGCGCTCCTAGCCAAAAGGCCTAAGTCGCGCAAGCAGAAAACTTCGTGCGCTGTGGAATTTTTTGCGGCGGCGATTCTATTTTTCTTGCCCCATTACTCGTGCGCGGGTAAGCCTGTGGAGCTCCCTTTGTGTAAATCAAAATATTTTAGTAACATTATATTGTGTTTAGGGCTTTCAATAAGTATGCCACAATTTAATGTTACTAATCTATTATGGCAAAGTCAAGCAAAACCAACATCGGCAAAACCGTAAAGAAATTAAGGGAAAAACTGGGCATATCGCAGGAAAAACTTGCCCGTCTTGCCGATGTTTCAAACAACACGATTGTTAATATTGAAGCGGGCAAGCAAGACAATCCAACGATTGAAACTTTAAAAAAGATTGCCAATGCCCTGCAAGTTGGAGTTGATGATTTAATTAAATGACTATGGCAAACGGAAACGGTAAAAAATTCAAATTCATAGACCTGTTCGCGGGTATTGGCGGCATTCGTATCGCTTTTGAACATGCGGGCGGGAAATGCGTTTTTACTTCTGAATGGGACAAACCGTGCCAAGTTATGTATGAAGCAAATTTTGGCGAAAAACCTTTTGGCGATATTACAAAAATTGTTGCGGACGAAGTACCGGATCACGATATTTTGACTGGAGGATTTCCCTGCCAAGCATTTAGTATCATCGGCAATGGGCGCGGTTTTGCAGACACGCGAGGAACTTTATTTTTCGATGTTGAACGAATTTTGAAAGCGAAACAGCCAAAAGCGTTTTTGTTGGAAAATGTGAAGCAATTAACAACACACGATAATGGCAGGACATTCAAAATTATTTTGGAGCATTTGGAAAACTTGGGGTATTTCGTTCACTATAAAGTCCTCAACGGACTTGATTTTGGAGTACCACAAAAAAGAGAACGGATAATGATCGTTGGCTTCAAAGAGAACCATCCTTTTGAGTTCCCGAGAAATGGAGCCAAAACAAAAATACTTGCGGACGTTTTAGAACCAGAACATCAAATTGATAAAAAACATTTTTTGAGCGACTACTTCCGTCAAAAACTCCAACGAAAACTAAAAGAGCAGGGAAAGAAAATTACAACTCGTCCTGTTGTTATTCACGAAAATAAGGGTGGCAATTTAGGAATACATCCTTTTTCCACCGCTTTGCGCGCCAACGGCTCATATAACTACGTTACTGTGAATGGCGAACGCCGACTTACTCCGAGGGAGATGTTGCGCTTACAGGGTTATCCGGACACATTCAAAATGGTTGTGCCCGACACGCAGGTTAGGAAACAGGCTGGCAATAGCGTAGTTATTCCAAAGATTGAAGCCGTTGCACAAGCAATGGTTCAAGCAATGAGCCAAAAACCGCAACGCAAGCCGGTTCAGTCCGATTTATTCGCAACAGAAGAAAAAATATATGCGCACAAATAATAACTTATCAAAGAAAGCGTTGGATTTGGTAATTCGCAAATCGCGCGTTCATTTGTATAAACCAATCCAGATTGCCGAAATTTTACATCATCACAGAACAGAACGCGGTTTGGATTTAAGCGATTTGCAAGCATATCGCAATATTTCCAAGCGTTGGCGTGATGAAGTGTCTTTGCTTTTGGTTGGACGACGAAGCACCTCAAGTCAAAAGTATCAAGACAATGTTTTTGAAGCCAACGCCATGCCGCCCGAACTGCTTGCAAAACTCGGCGAGATAAACAAGAAAAGCAAAGGGGTCGTTGAGGCATACATCTACAAAGCTTTAGAAGCGCGTCTCTCGTCCGTTCGAGAAGTTGAAGATTATATAAGAAAATCAACACCGGACACTTTTGATCTCAAAAAGCTAGTTTCTATTTTCCAAACTACGCCGGGTTTACGTCGTAGCGTAGATAAAATGTACGAAATTTTGATTTATGCTCTTTTTACGACAATCGTCCGCGCGTTGAAAGCGCAAGTAACTTTGGAAATTGGAAATAAAGACAAAGAAATTTTGAAGGACTTTGAACGATTTATAAAAATGGTTCTTGGTATTGACGCAAAACAAACACGACTTGTTTCGCCCGCAGCACTGTATCGCGTTGGCGTTACAAATGCCTCGGATAGAGGTTTGGACATCTGGGCTAACTTTGGCCCGGCAATTCAAGTTAAACACCTTACTCTTACGCCGGAACTTATGGAGGACATCGCAGGCGACATAACTTCCGACAGAATTGTGATTGTTTGTATTGATACCGAGCGAGAAACGATTGAGGCATTGCTCAAACAAGTCGGGTGGAGCGAACGAATACAGGGCGTCATTACCATTAACGACTTGGATGATTGGTACAAACTTTGTTTGAGCAAAAAATACAGAGCTAATCTCGACGCAAAATTATTGCAAGATGTAGGACGAGAATTTGCCGCGGAATTTCCGTCAAGCAAAGAAATCGCGCCGTTTATGGCAAAACGTGGGTATGACAAAATCGTCATGCCCCCTGATTGGCAAATTCAAATCTAACGTATGTATGGACACTGTTTCAAAACAAAAGCGAAGCGAAATAATGTCTCGGATAAAAAGCCGAGACAGCAAAATTGAGACACTCTTTCGCAAAGAACTTTGGAAATTAGGATTTCGTTATCGCAAAAACTCTGGCAAATATTTTGGGAAGCCGGATATTGTTTTAAAACAACACAAAACCGTCGTTTTTATTGATTCCTGTTTCTGGCATGGTTGCAAAAGACATTGTCGCATTCCGACTGTTCGTAAAAGTTACTGGACGCAGAAAATCGCACGGAATGTAACGAGGGATAAGGAGGTTACAAAGCACTATAAGAAGCGGGGGTGGAAAATTTTTAGAATTTGGGAGCACAAATTAACAATGGGAATGCCAAAAGTGCTAAAAATTGTCCAATCCGAGCTCAAGTAGCTTATCCAAAGCGAAAAGTCCTTGACTCCACAAAGATTGTGGAGTAGTATTGAAATATGACGAAGAATCAGGAAAATCTCATACGCTTTATAGCCGACTACAGGGTTAAGTACGGTGCCTCGCCTACGCTTCAGGAAATGGTGGCAGGCATTCATGTTTCTGACCATAAATCTGTAAGCGGCATTATTTCCGCCCTTACAAAACAAGGATTTTTAGAGAAAGGCAAGCAAAAAACCAGGTCGATTCTCTTGACCGATAAGGCATTTGAGTTGCTTGGTATTCCGCTTTTCCGTCGTCAACAACTGGAAGAATTTAACTACTCCTTCCGACAAATGTCGCCTGCCAGCAGTGGCCTAATTACCTCTCCCACTCCAGATTATATAAGGCACGGCGAACAGTCTATAAAAACTGATATAAAAACTGACGGGACAAATTTAACTAATGATTTACGAACAGTCGTAGGAAATACTGTGGCCGGTATTGCAACCAAAATATATGCGAATGAAGAAGCGGGAGCAATTTTTAGCTGGGCATTGCTACTGGGCGGGCTAACCTGGGCAAACACCGGCATAATCGGAAACGGAACGAGTGCCCTTATTTGGACAGCAGTCGAAGCCGTAATAATCAAATTTTTAAGTAAAAAAATAACACTATGAGTCTTGGAATTAACACGACAACGCCGGAAGGAATCGTTTTAGCCGCCGACAGTCGGCAGTCATATCGTAACCAAAAAGGTATGAGCAGAATCGGCTCCGATTCTGCGTCAAAAGTTTTCAAGATAAATGACAGGGCGGGTTTGATAGTTGCGGGGCTAGCATTTTTGCCGGAAAATGGCGTCTTGAAAAACATCAGCAGGTTTGTGGAAGAATTTAAGAAAAGTATTGAGACTGAAAAAATAACAATCCTAGAAACCGCCCAAAAATTGAAAGATTTTTTTGAAGAAAAATATCAATACAAAGACCAGCTAAAAATTCTCCCTAATCAAATAAAAGCGGATTTGGAACGACAAGGCTGTCAAATAATAGAGATTAAAGAAGAAAGCGGTCATGTTAAGTTTAAGTTTAAGGATCCTAAGGGAATTCAAAAAGAAGGGATAGCGGGCGTAGAGCAGTTGCAGTTTATTGTCGCCGGTTACAATCAAGATAAATCGCATCAAGTTGCGATGGTGTATATTCCTGGCAATGTTGAGCTCAAGAGAGATAGCGCAAAGCGAGGGCAAGAATATGGTGCCAGTTGGATAGGTCAGATTGATGTGGTATCAAGAATCGTTCTTGGTTTTGATGGACGTATTGGCAATTTGCCGGCCATGCAAAAAATGGCTTCCGATATGGGTGCCCAAGAGGTTCAAAAACAATTGAGGAGTTTGGAATACGTCATTCAGTGGGGAACCATGACTTTGCAGGACGGTATTGATTTTAGTACATTAGCAATCGGAACAACTACGGCCATTCAAAGATTTTCTGATGGTATCGCGGGCGACCCTGGCGATATGCCTGGCGTAGGTGGCTCGATTGACGTTGCCGTTATAACGCCGGAAAAGGGATTTGTATGGATTGCAAAGAAAAATTTGAAAGTTGGAGATAAAGAGGTAGATTTAGAAAAATAGCCGCCGCCAAAAATCCCGTTCGTCCGAGCGAGGGTGCGGCGGAAAAAAAGGGGGGGTGAGGGGGCAGCTTCCTTAGTTCCGCTCAAAGAATGCTCGAGCGAAGTTGTATAATTCTACGATATTAAATAAATTGACAAAAACAATGAATCAGCTACAATAAACTTACAACTGAATAAGCAGTTATCAAGAGCGTGGCGAGAGCAACTGGCTCAATGACCCACCGGCAACCCTCGGAAACGAGAAGGTGCCAAATCCAGCCCCAACAGGGGAAAGATGATAGTCGTTACTCTTTCCTATGTTTCGGAAGGAGTTTTTTATTTATAGGCGAATAAATAAAATGATCGAAATTTCAGAAAAAGATATAGATAAATACAAGTTCATAGGTAGCGCAGGGGGCTTCTCTTTGGGGTTTTGTGTTTACCTTGCACACAGGCACACACCGAACTTTTTTAATCGTGTAGTCGGCTATCGCATTGAAGAGCGTGGCATCGGCGAAATGATGAGCGAAGCTGCTCGAAAAGTAGGACTTCCCAAAGAAAAGCAGAAGTATATAACCATCAGTTTCTACGAGGAGAAAACTATTAACTAAAACAAATTTATGAACAACCACGACTTTATCAGTTTCGTGCCATATCCGCTAGAGATAAAGGAGCGGCCAGAGTTAGATGTTTTTCCGTTGAATGTTCTATTTGCTAAACTCGGAATAAGGAACGGTAAAAATGCCATGGGTACCGCCTTATATGAGCCAAACTTGGAATCGTTTAAACGAGAGGAAAATAAATGTTCTATAGAGTATTACAATATTCATGGGGGCAAGAGCCGGCTGGTAATTGAGTACGATATGCTGAGGAAAAGTTATCATGGCGAAAAAGTAGTAAATGGAGAATTGGCAGGGATGGCTTCCGGTCCAGAATGGAAGATGTTTTTCGTCCACTTCACGATGTTGGGATTAACTAAAGGGGAGATGTGTGAATTTGAAGATATTGGTTAATTTTGATAATCTATTTTTATTATCCACGCCCCCATTTTTCCACCCATGACCAAAAAGGAACTTTTGGAACAATTAGAAAAAGAAATAGCCGCGGATGTCTCGCTTCAGCTTCGGGAGTCAAATTTGGTTTTTGGCGAGGGGAATCCCGATTGCGATGTTTTGTTTATTGGTGAAGCCCCGGGATTTCACGAAAACCAACTGAAGCGTCCCTTCGTCGGACGTGGCGGCCAACTGCTCGATCAATGCATCACAATGATCGGCTGGAAGCGCGAGGATGTTTACATTACAAATATTGTGAAGCGCCGCCCGCCGGAGAATCGCGACCCCTTGCCGGAGGAAATTGAATCCTATAAGCCCTACCTCACGCGGCAGATAGAAATTATCGATCCCAAGGTAATCGTACCCCTCGGACGTTTCGCGATGAATTATTTTCTGCCGGAGGCAAAGATTTCGCGTGATCAGGGCACGGCCTTTCGCGTGGACGGGCGTCTTGTGGTGCCGGTTTTCCATCCCGCCGCCGCGCTCCGAGGAACGGGGGTCTTAAATGAGTTCAAAGAAAGCTTCAAAAAGCTTCCGAAGATTATTTCAGGAGATGGTTTGCCCAAAGAAATCGCACCGGCGTTTCCCGCATCGCGCAAGGATAATCCTCCGCCCCAGGCGAAGCTTTTTTGATTCGTCTTTTTCTCCTTCGCTTCGGGGTTTTTCAGATGTATAATAGAGGGAATGAATTTCGCTCCAACGTATTTGCTCGGCCGCTTCTTCTATCGAATTTACGATTTTCTGCATCATTGGTATTTTGACGGTTCTCGGGCGTTCTTCCACCGTTTTGTGGCCGTTCTCGAGGTATTTGAACGGATCTTCGCGGTAGGAATGACGGCAAGATTTTTTTTCCATCCGCTCTATGGAGATTACACCTTGGTCGGAAGAATTTTGGGTTTTATTTTCCGGTCGTGCCGCATCGCAATCGGTCTTTTTGTGTACATAATCCTTCTCGCGATCTTTCTTTTCCTGTACGCGATTTGGCTTTCGTTCCCCGCCATCCTTGTTTTTTATGCCGTTTTGAACTTTGTTAAGCCTTCATCACTCCCCGTCTTATAGATTATGTACCTATCGCTATGACGCCTAAAACATACGAACTGTACTTTGATGATCCACGTCTTCGGATGACGATTGGGGGCAGGTTTCTCGTACGGGTCGTAAGTTACGTATCTTATTTATTTATCGTTGCCGCATTTTTCACGCTCTTTTTTTCGGGGATTCGCCCGCTTCAGTCTTTAGGCGCCTTGATCGCGCTTTTTTTGATCGACTACTTCCTCCATTTCCGGGAAGCCGATAGTCATCTCACCGAGCTTCCTTCCGGGGAGGCTTTGGTGAACGCGGCGCGGTATCTTTCGCCTGCCGCTTTTTCGCACATTGAGCACGCGTACCAGAGAAGCTCGTTCTCTCGTGGAAATTTTTTTGTAGAACTCGCGGTGCAGCTTTTGGGCGTACGCGAGATCCGTGAAGGAATCAATCGTCTTGATGTGAAGCCCACTGAGTTCAAAGAAAAGGCGGAAGAACTTCTCCGCGCTGAAGACAATCGGGAGAAGATCACCAAAGACGAACGGCGGGCGAAGGTTGCGCTTCTCGGCACGCGCGCGTTTACGCAGGCGCTTCGGAGCGAGCGTCGGTTTGTCGGGATCTCTGATGTATTCTCCGCGCTTTCGCTGGTCGGAGATCCTTTGATCGATCGGCTTTTTAATGTTTTTGCGATCGAGAGCGGGGATTTGGAGCGCGCTTTGATTTTAAGCGCAGAACGGAAGCCCTTTGGCATTTTTTTCCGGCTTCCCAGAACGATAGGAAGTTTTATTTTTGAATCGTACCGTTCCTCGCGTCACCGCGTAGTGAATCGCGCGTGGACATCCCGCCCGACTCCCACGCTTGACCAGTTCAGCACGGACTTCACCGATCTCGCGCGTCGCGGGGAGATTGGGTTTTTAATTGGGCACAAGGCGGAATACGAGCGCATGACGGATGTGCTCTCGCGCGCGACGAATCCGAATGCGCTTCTCGTGGGAGAGGTGGGGGTCGGGAAAGAAACCATGATCGCTCATCTCGCGCTTGATCTTGTAAAAGACAGGGTACCTGCCGCGCTTTTTGATAAGCGGCTTGTGGGGTTGCATCTGGGAACGCTTGTTGCCGGCGCTCCGCCGGACGAGCTCCAGAAGCGGCTTACGCGGATTGTCCAAGAGATCTCGCTTGCCGGCAATGTGATTCTTTATATTCAAGATATTCACAATCTGGTTAAAACTTCGGGTTCCGCCTATCTTTCCGCCGCGGATGCTCTGATGCCCATTATTATGAACAGTGCTTTTCCCGTTGTGGGGACGACGTATCCGAGGGAGTTCAAAGAGTTTCTCGAACCGAGGACGGATGTCGCGGGAGTGTTCGAAGTCTTGAACGTCAACGAGCTTTCCGAAGGAGAGGCCGAAGAGGTACTTGCCTATGAGACGCTTCTTATGGAGAAAAAGGCGAATGTTATCGTGAGTTTCGGAGCGATCAAGCAAGCGGTATCTCTCGCGAAAAAATATTTCCGCGCGAAGCTCTTGCCCTCGAGCGCCGAAGAACTTTTGCGGGACGCGGTAAGCGAGGCGGCGCGGCGCGGGGAGAATACCGTGAACGCGGAGAGCGTCATCCGCGTTGCCGAGACGAAGGTAAATATTCCGCTTCATACTGCAGACGCCACCGAAGCGGACACGCTTTTGAATATGGAAGCGATCATCCATAAGCGTTTTGTGGATCAAGACGAGGCGGTAACCGCCGTTTCGAACGCGCTTAAGGAATATCGCAGTGGTCTGAGCCGTTCCGGAGGTCCCATCGCCACCTTTCTTTTTGTGGGTCCCACGGGAGTCGGAAAAACCGAACTCTCAAAAGTTCTTGCCGAGATCCAATTCGGCTCCGAAAAAGCAATGGTTCGTTTTGACATGTCCGAATACCAAGAGAAGGAAAGCATCAACCGCTTTATCGGATCCTCGGGCGGGCAAACAACGGGCGCGTTGACCGACGCGATTACCGCGCATCCCTACGCCCTCGTTCTTCTCGATGAATTCGAAAAGGCGCATCCCGATATCCTTAATCTTTTTCTTCAGGTGTTTGATGACGGGCGCCTTACCGACAGTTTGAATCGGACGGTTGATTTTTCGAATACTATCATCGTCGCGACTTCGAACGCGCATTCCGATATTATCGTACGCGCCATCGAAGAGGGACAGGCGATCGGCGATATCGCCGAATATTTAAAAAAACGCCTGCTGGATGTTTTTAAGCCGGAACTTTTGAATCGTTTCACGAAGATCATTGTCTTTAAAAACCTCGGTCCGGCGGAACTCGTGAAGATTTCCGAACTGAACCTCCGTTCGTTCGCGGCGCTTCTTGCGAGGAAGGGCATCGTCTTTGCTTTCGAAGAAGAAGTAGTGCGGAAGATCGCTTCGTTGGGATTCGATCCGGTATTTGGCGCCCGACCGCTCCGCAGAGTTCTTGAGGAAAAAATTCGTGTTCCGCTCGCGGAAAAGATTTTGCGCAAAGAGGTACGGCGCGGGGAGGGGGTGAGGGCGGTTCTCAAGGCGGGCGAGATAGTGCTCGTGACCGAAGCGGGCGGTGTGTAGTAGAATAAGAAATATATGAAGATACGAGTCAATATCAATCTCCAGATCGGACGCGTCGTGAAGTATTTTATTTTAGTTGACCTTTTTTTGCTCGCGGGCTGGGGGCTTATCGACCCCATTTTTTCCATTTTTATCGTGGAGAATATACCCGGGGCGACCGTGGTTACCGTAGGCGCGGTGGCGGGAATGTATTGGATCCTCAAATCGGCGATCCAATTGCCTATTGCGAAATATCTCGATCGGACGCCGGGCGAAAAAGATGATTTCTACTGCCTCATCCTCGGACTTCTCGTGGTTTCCGCCTCCGCGTTCGGATTCGTCTTGGTGCGTGAGATTTGGCAGTTGTATCTCGTCCAAGCCATTAAGTCCCTTGGATTCGCTCTCTACGCCGCCTCGTGGCCCACTATCTTTTCCCGACATCTCGATAAAGAGAAGGTGTCGTTTGACTGGGCGCTCGACTCGACCGCGGTGAGTCTTTCCGCCGGAGCGAGTGGATTTTTGGGAGGCGTTATAGCGAATAGCTTCGGTTTTCCCACTGTTTTTCTCGCGGGCGCGTTCTTCTCCTTCGTTTCGGCGCTTGTTTTGCTCGCGGTTCCCGACCTGGTGCTTCCCAAGGTGAGCAAGTCCGAGTCGCTTATCAAGGATCATGGTCCGGTGAATCTCGGGAGATAATCTCCGCTATCCTAGAACGTGTTACAATTCCTGAAATAGTTATGACGGCGCCCATCAAGGAAACAAAAGAACCCCCGAAACTTCAGCAGAAAATAAAGAAGCAAATAGTTGCGGGATTTGTCGTTTATCGTCGCACGCACGAAGGCACGAAGTTTTTGCTTTTGTATCGGCGGGGGAACTATTGGAATTTTCCCAAGGGACATTTTGAAGAAGGAGAGCATGACCTCGATACCGCGCTTCGGGAAACCGAGGAAGAGACGGGACTTAAGCACTCGGATCTGCGCATCGTTCCGGGATTCCGCACTTTCGAGCGATTTTCTTTCCGCCGCGGCACACAAACAATTCACGACACGGTCATACTCTATCTCGCGGAAACGAAAAATCCTCGCATTACCATTTCGCCTCGCGAACACAGCGGGTATGCTTGGTTTTTTTATCAAGACGCTCTCAAGGTTCTCGGAAATAAATACGTCGGCACGAAGCGAGTTTTGAAACAGGCATATGACTTCATTCACCACAAGGGTCCTCACGGTCGTCGCCCGAATCCCGCGCGGTAAGACGCTCACATACAAAGAAGTTGCGCGCCGTGCGGGCAATCCCCGCGCGTACAGGGCGGTCGGCACTATTTTGAATCGCTACGATTCAAAAAAAATTAAAGTGCCGTGTCATCGTGTGGTGCGATCCGACGGTATGATAGGCGGTTATCGTTGGGGATCGCGAAAAAAAATAAGCTTGCTTCGTAAAGAAAAAGCGATTCCTTAGGAAATCGCTTTTTCTACAATCTTTTTGAATATCGCCGGTTCGCGTTTCGCGAGATCGGCAAGAGTTTTTCGGTCAAGGAGTATCTTCTGTTTTTTCAAAGCCGCGATGAGCTTGCTGTAGGAAATGCCTATTTCACGGGAGGCGGCGTTGATTTGCACGTTCCACAATGTGCGGAAGACGCGTTTCTTTTCTTTCCGGCCTCGGAACTTTCGGGAAAGCGCGTGAAGAAGCGCCTCTTTCGCGGCGCGCTCCTTGGATTTTCTGCTCCAGCGAAATCCTTTCGTGAGCTTTAGGAGCTTTTCCCTCTTTTTATGGGCTATGGTACCTCGTTTGACTCGTGGCATGAACGTAAGTGTAAAGTTTAAAAATCAAAATGTAAAATGACAGTTCAAAAAGCTAAAAATAAAATTTTTGCGGGTTTTTCGCAAAACACCTAATTTTTTAACTTTGATATTTGATTTTTGCATTAGTAGTTAATTATGGATTTCTTCGGGTGGTCAAGCGACGTATTCTTTCCTTTTCTGCGGAGTACTTTTTGTGATTTTCTGGTGCGAAAATGATTCACTCCCATCGGGCGCCGAATCATTTTCCCGTTTTTTGTTATCCTGATCCGCTTGGTAACGCTCTTCCTCATGTTGATTTTTTTACAATTTGAGTGGTAATGCCGAAGCCGCCCTGTTTCGGTTCGCTTATCATTTTATGATCGATAGTTATCATCTTTAGGAACTCATCGAGCTTATGGAATGCCCAGGGTTTGTTGTATTTCTCTCTTCCGCGGAGACGCACACGAATTTCTACCGGATGCCCTTCGTTCATGAACTTCTCCGCCTGCTTCGCTTTGATCAGGAGATCGTTCGCGGCCGCCCGGGCGCTGATTTGTACCTGCTTTATCCCCGTTGATTTTTGCGCGAGTCGGCGTTCTTTCTTCTCCTCCTTCTCTTTCTGATAGCGGTACTTATCGTAACTCATAAGCCGCGCGACGGGGGGGTGCGCCTGCGGGGCAATTTCAATAAGGTCGGTATGCCGCTCCTGCGCCATTGCGAAAGCTTTTTCTCGGCTTAAGACGCCGAGATTTTCTCCCTCTTCGTCAACGACGCGGAGCTCGGGCGCGGTTATCTGGTTGTTAATTCGTATCGTAGCGATGGTAATCTATATGCGATACGCGCCTCGTTTTCCGTTTGCCATGTGCCTTGTGGTATGAGTACGTAATGCTATGCCGTGAGTATAACAGGAATATTGGTTTTGACAAGCCCAGACCTCTCTTGAATTAAAAAGGGACCTCGAGTTTTTGAAGTGAGATCCCTGTAGGGTGGGCGTTTGGTTCACGCCAAGTAATCGTCCGGGCAGCGCCCGTGGGGGTGTGCGGGAAAGAATACTGCCAGGCTCTGCCTTTATAATAGCACTTCAGAATTTTATGTGAAGTGGATATCCCGCACCGGCTATTTACTTCTTTTTGAGCGCCGCTTGTATCATTTTATCGAGCAATACTTCAAATGAAATTCCTATCGCCGCGGCCGCTTGGGGATAAAGACTTGTTTCCGTCATTCCCGGGATCGTGTTTGTTTCGAGGACATAGATCGTTCCGTTTTCGGCGACGATCATATCCGTCCGTGACATTCCGGAGCATCCGAGCGCGTTGTGCGCGGTGAGTGCCGCATTCTCTATTGACTGAATTACTTCCTTTGCGAGGCGGGGAGGTATGATATGCTCCGATCCACCTGCCGTGTATTTTGCGTGATAGTCATAAAATTCGTGTTCTGGCGAGAGAATTTCTACAGGAGGAAGAGCAGTCGGTTTTTCTCTCTTACCCTCATCGAGTACCCCGCAGGACACTTCAACTCCTTTTATATATTGTTGGGCAATAACTGTTGCGTCGTGTTCGAATGCGCGGATGAATGCGTCGTGGAGTCCATTTATATCTTTAAGAATACTAATTCCCACGCTTGATCCTCCTCGTGATGGTTTTATAACACAGGGGATTCCAAGCGCCGTGATGTTCGCTATGATATTTTTCTGATTCTCGACCCACTCATTTTTTTTAAAAACGATTTGCTTCGGCACATTTAGTCCGTGGAATGAAAAAAGTTCGGCGGATTTTACCTTGTCCATCGCGAGCGCGCTCGCGAGGACTCCCGAGCCCGTGTAGGGGATATCCGCTGATTCAAGAATTGCTTGCACGGTGCCGTCTTCCCCGTATGCGCCGTGCAAAGCGATAAAGGCCACGTCGGTCGCCTCGGGAATCTCCCACTTTTTATTTATGGGAATCACGAGGGGTACGGCGTCATATTTTTCTTTATTGAGATGTTTCAAAATTACCCCGCCGGTTTTTAATGACACGTCGTGCTCGGAGGAGGGGCCGCCCATGAGGACCGCGATTCGCAACTTTTTCATAGATATATAGTATCCCGAAGAGCGTGATTTGAAAATAAAAAAACCGCCTGTCCGTAAAGACCAGGCGGCTATGCATGTGAAGAAATCAGAGTGTTCACGGTTTAGTGAACCGCTTCGCCAGGGTCCTCTTCGGCGAAGAACGACTCTTTTTCTGCATGGTCCGCAGAAAAAAGATCAGTGAGAGCTTTGATTTCCCTTACTGTTTCGTTGAAGACGCTCACGGTGATCTGGGTCGGGAGATCCGCCTCGCAATTGGCGATGGGCGAATTCCTGACTTCCTCTCGGAGATGCGATCCTTCCTCCTTGGAAAGTATCCCGAGCTGTACTCCGGTCTTGATTGTGATGAATCCATCGTGCTTTGTTCCGAACTCCGGACTATGTCTTCCTTCCGAAGTGACGATCCGGCCGTGATTCTTACATTCATCACAAAGCTTCAAGTACGCCGCCCGCACGATCAATCCCATGGTTTTCCCCCTATCGAGAATTGGTTGTCCGATGTGCTTTCGATTTTATATCACGTGGGCTATGTCCTGTCAATTATTTGTCAAATAAAAAAGGCGGGTGTCCGAAACACGCCGCCTAAGTTGTTTTAATGCCCTCGTTTTGTGGATTTTCTAGAGTTCCCGCAGAATTGATTTTAGGCGAGTGTCTCTTAAGAGAAGAAGCGCGCCGCACCTCCCGCATCGTTCTTCGCTATCTTCCTCACAAGAGGTGTGAGTTGGACCGTACGGGCACTTCTCGTGCGGATCGTGGGCAATTTCAAATTCATCAACAAATTTCGCCATGGTCTCCTCCCTCCTTTATGTGGAAGATAGTGTGACTGGGCATAGGTGAATTGACAAGGAACAAAATGAAAAACCGCCCTCGAGAAGGCGGTTTTTCTAGGTATCTTTTTTTGTACGTTAACTACCGCAACTTCTCGAGTGTGTTCAAGGTTGGGTAGCTAAAGTAGATGGCAACTGCTCTTTGCATTATGTTTTTATTGTAGCGTTTTGAACCGAGGTGTCAAATGGGGAAGGGAAATTAGAGCTTCTTAGATGGGCGGAATTTCACGTGGCGAGTCACTCCTATTGCTTTTTTTCGAAAAGTGCGGTATAATTATCGCTTGAGAATTGAATATGGGGCTCCCAGTAACATTGCTTTGGTTATTTCGTTATAGAATAACGGAATAGAGTTACTGGGCGCAGCATGCCAAAGCAATGTTACTGGGGATGACCGGCTTCGATGGAAATGCGTCATGAACCGGCGAGCCGAGCGCAGTCTCGTAAATCCTGCAAAATTATTAACTGCCAACTCTAATCGAGTTACAGCTCCAGCGTTCGCTTACGCGTAACGCAGGACATCGGCTAACTTGTGTCTCTTAGGTTAAATACTGGTGTAATATAAGGAGGCTCGCCAAGCACGTTTCGCTTCGTGATGTGCTCGGCTAAAAATAGCGAAGCAAAATTCTTGATCCAATCAAGATACGCTCGTAGATAGTTCATCGATAGTATTTTCAGACGGCGGTTCAATTCCGCCCATCTCCACAAACTAACACAAAGGCCACCCTCGCGGTGGCCTTTGTGTTAGTGTAGAAATGCCCCGTTTTTTATATACTACAATTTTCTACTGCCTGCGCATCTCCCGTTCCATCGTGCGTTTTTTGAGCACTTCCCGTTTGTCGTGTTGCTTGCGGCTTTTTCCCAAGCCCAATTTTATTTTTACGAATCCGCGCTCAAGGCGCGCCTCAAGAGGAAGGAGCGTAAGCCCTTTTTCGTGGAGGCGCCCTTCGAGACTTTTTATCTCCGCCTGATGCAGGAGAAGGCGGCGCGTCCGTTTCGGGTCGTATTCGGGAGGCGCGTTTTTTGGCTGATACGCGGGAATGTCCGCGTTCAAAAGCCACGCTTCGTGATCGCGGATAATGGCATAGCTTCCGGCAAGGCTTATTCTCCCGTTCTTTACGCTTTTTACTTCGTGCCCTTGGAGCTCAATGCCCGCCTCAAAGCTTTCAAGAATTTCATAGTCGAATCGTGCGCGCCGATTCTCGGATAACGCTTTCATGATACATAGTATACCTCGGCTTCGGTGATTTATCTCACTCCATAAAGCTGGTATACTTCTTTAAGATAACGAGTAAAAAAAAAGCAGCGGTGAGTACGGGGAGGGTGGTGCGGATAGATTGCGGGGAAAGTCTGAAGGGTTGAGTCGCTCGAGGCGCGAGAAGCCGCACTGCAATGCCCTCTCGTCGTGATATTGAAGACCGCTGCTTACCTATAAGTATACCAAAGCGAATAAAGAGATATTTAATTTTTCTGTGATCAACTCCTATGCGTGAAAAAATAGCTCAAATACTGAAGAAAAGTGGCCTTTCCGATGCGGATGTAATCGTTTCCGAACGGGAAAATTTTGGGCACTACTCGACGGCGATCGCCATGCGGCTCGCAAAGACGGAGCACAAAAACCCAATTGAGCTCGCGGAAGAATTTACCCGCCGCATCCGCGAAAGGGCGCCCGCTCATTTTTTTGAAAAAGTGGAAGTGGCGCCGCCAGGGTTTATTAATTTTTGGATCAATCGCAAAGTTTTGGAGAGTGAATTTCAGAAAATATACAAAGCAAAGAACGTTTACGGAAAAAGTAGCATAGGCAAAAATAAAAAAGTTATCGTCGAATATTCCCAGCCGAATATCGCGAAACCGCTTCACGTGGGACATCTTCGCACTACGGTACTTGGCGACGCGCTCGCGAATATGCACGAACTCGCGGGGTATAAGGTTGTTCGGTGGAATTATCTCGGTGACTGGGGAACGCAGTTCGGAAAAGTTATTGCCGCGTATAAATTATGGGGCAACCGTGAAGCGTTGCGGAAAAATCCGATCCGCGCGCTCGGGGAACTCTACGCGCGCTTTCACGGTGAAATGAAAGCGCGTCCCGAACTCGAGGAGCAAGGCAGGGAAGAGTTCAAAAAACTTGAAACCGGAGATAAAGAGAATAAAAAATTGTGGGAATGGTTCAAAAAAGAATCTGTTAAAAAACTGAATGCTCTCTACGCAATTCTCGATATAAAATTTGACGTGTGGATCGGCGAGAGTTTTTTCGAGAAAGAACTGCGCCCTCTGGTTGCCGAATTGCTTAAGAAGAATATCGCTAAGAGAAGCGAGGGGTCTGTTATTGTGTCATTCGGAAACGACGTGCTTCCTCCCGCGCTTATTCAGAAGTCGGATGGCGCGAGCTTATATCTGACGCGTGATATCGCGAATTTACGTTATCGTTTAAAGAAGTATAAGCCTCATAAAATTTTGTACGTGGTAGGAAACGAACAGTCGCTTCACTTTGAACAACTTTTCTCCGTGGCGCGACTTTTGCATATGACAGGTTCCGAGCTCGCGCACGTAAAATACGGATTGGTGCTCGCCGAGGGAGGTAAAAAATTCGCGAGTCGCGAGGGAAGAGCGGTATTTTTGGAAGATATGTTACGGAAATCAATTACATTGGCGGAGAAGATCGTTTCGGAAAAGAACCCCGCGCTTTCCGCGAGAGAAAAAGAGCGAGTTGCTCACGCGGTCGGCGTCGGTGCCCTGAAGTACGTAAATCTCAAGGAAAATCGACATTCGGACATAGTTTTTGACTGGGAGCGCATGCTTGATTTCTCGGGAGACAGTTCCCCTTATCTTCAATATACCTACGCGCGCCTTCAGGGAATTTTACGCAAGGCGGGCAATGTTCGATCATTAGGTGCGCCGGTTTTTGAAAGTTCCTTAGAACTTCAGATCGTGCGGAAACTCTTGGAATTTCCGGAGGTCATCAAAGAAGGAGTTCTTGGGTATGCCGTAAACGGTCTTACGGCCTATCTTTATGAACTTGCGGTGCTCGCGAATAAATTTTATGAGATTACGCCCATTATAAAGGATGAGAATCGCGCCCGCCGCGCCTCGCGCCTCGCGCTTGTCGGTATGGTGTCCGTGGTTTTAAAGAAGGGACTTGGTCTTTTGGGCATAAAAGTAGTACCTCAAATTTAGCGTTCGCGATTCACGTTCGCGCTTAATACTTTGCGCCGATTGTCATCATGGCGCGTTTCTTTTATGATGAAAAGACACATGGCTTCTAAAAAAGGTGCTCGCAGAGATTTTTTCGGCGGAGAGCTCAATCTTCCCGCGCTCGAGAATAAAGTATTGGAATTCTGGCGCGACAATGCGATTTTCGAAAAAAGTCTCGCGTTGCGCAAAGGAAAAAAACGATTCGTATTCTACGAGGGCCCTCCTACGGCGAACGGCAGGCCGGGCATTCACCACGTGCTCGCGCGCGCGTTCAAGGACATTATTCTTCGCTATAAAACGATGCAGGGATTTTTCGTGCCGAGAAAAGGCGGGTGGGATACACACGGACTTCCCGTGGAACTTGAAGTCGAAAAAAAGCTCGGCCTGAAATCTAAAAAAGATATCGAGAAATTCGGCATCGCCGAGTTTAACAGGAAATGCAGAGAATCGGTCTGGCAGTACAAGGACGATTGGGAGAAATTGACCGA
Source organism: uncultured Candidatus Saccharibacteria bacterium (assembly GCA_964361095.1). Classification (GTDB taxonomy): domain Bacteria; phylum Patescibacteriota; class Minisyncoccia; order UBA6257; family 2-01-FULL-56-20; genus CAYHZA01. The sequence goes on from CAYHZA010000004.1 coordinate 18,608, forward strand.
GCGGATGGGATTCTGGCTTGATTTCAAGGATCCCTATATCACTTACGAAACCGATTACATCGAAACGCTCTGGTGGATCATCAAAGAAGTTGCAAAGAAAAAACTTTTATATAAAGGTCACAAAGTGCTTCCTTGGTGCACGCGGTGCGGCACGTCACTTTCCTCACACGAATTGGGCCAGCCGGGCGCGTATCGTGAAGTTGTCGACAATTCGGTATACGTAAAATTCAAATTGAAACCGAATAATGCAAGGCGTGGTGTTGTGCAGCTAGGAAGCCACGAGTTTTCAAATATTAGTATTTTGTCTTGGACAACGACTCCCTGGACATTGCCGGGAAATGTTGCGCTTGCGGTAGGGGAAAACATTCGGTATTCGGTTCGACATACAGGAAGCGAGGCATTTATTATGGCAGAAGATTCTCCATTGGGGCGTACTTTTGTTGGCAATATTGAAGAAACTGTACGCGGGAAGGATCTTGTTGGGTTAGAATACGAACCGCTTTTTGACATTCCAACTCTTCAAAACGAAAAATCTCATCGTATTTACGCCGCCGATTTTGTAACTACCAATGAAGGTACGGGTGTGGTGCATACGGCGGTGATGTACGGGGAAGACGACTATCAATTGGGCATAAAAGTGGGATTGCCCCAGCATCATACGGTCGACGAGATTGGGAAATTTACGGGCGAGGTTTCGGGTCTTGCGGGGTTGTATGTCAAAGCAAAGGAAGCGGAGGAGAAAATTTTTAAGCACCTTGATAAAAACGGAAATCTTTTTAAAATCGAACCATACAAACACGAGTACCCTCACTGCTGGCGATGTAATACGCCGCTTCTCTACTACGCGCGGACGTCGTGGTTTGTGGCGATGACGAAAATCCGCGCCGCGCTCTTGAAGAATAATCAGGATATTAACTGGATTCCCGAACATATAAAAACAGGCCGGTTCGGCGAGTGGTTGAGGGACATCAAGGACTGGAACTTCTCCCGCGAGCGTTATTGGGGTACGCCGCTTCCGATTTGGGAGTGCGCGAAATGCGGCACGCACGAAACAATCGGCGGCACCGAGGAGTTACACCGGCATTTGGGAGGCGCGCGGAATGAGTACTTCGTTATGCGTCACGGACAATCGGAGACGCAGATAAAAAAGGTTATTGATTCCGGAGAAAAGCCTTACCATTTGACGACAATCGGAAGAGATCAAGTACGGCGCACGGCGTCAAAGCTTAGGGGCAAAATCGATTTGATTATTGCTTCGGACATTTTGCGTACCAAAGAAACCGCGGGAATCGTCGCGGAGGCGCTGGGGGCGAAGAAAATTATTTTTGATCCGCGGTTGAGGGAAATCCGTGCCGGCATTTTTGCCGGATGCCACGCGGCAGAATATCATCGAGCATTCCCGACGCATCAGTCACGTTTTGAGGGCCGTCCCGAAGGCGGGGAGTCGCTCCGCGATTTGCGCGCGCGTCTGTGGGATTTTATGCGCGACATCGAAAAAAAATATTCCGGGAAAAAGATCCTTTTAATAAGTCATGAGTATCCGATCTGGATGCTTTTCCATGCGGCGGAGGGATGGAGTGAGAAAAAGGCGATCGCGGCAAAGCACGGTACGGAAGAGGATTTTATAAACGTTGCCGAGGTGCGGAAGCTCGGGTTTAAAGCCGGACCGCGTAACGAGCTTGGGGAGTATGATTTACATCGCCCTTATATTGATGAGGTACGTTTTTCATGCGGTAAGTGTAAAGGAGAAATGCGCCGCGTAAAAGAGTTGGCCGATGCCTGGTTTGATTCGGGTTCAATGCCGTTTGCAGAGGAGCACTATCCTTTCGGAAAACAGAAGCTTGTTTTTCCCGCCGATTATATTTCCGAAGGGATTGATCAGACGCGGGGATGGTTCTATACGCTTCTTGCCGTTGCTACACTTTTGGGCAAGGGGACTTCCTATAAGAACGTGGTGTGTTTGGGACTCATAAACGATAAGACCGGACAGAAGATGTCGAAGTCTAAGGGAAATATCGTAGACCCATGGGCGATGGCCGAAAAGCACGGGATGGACGCGGTAAGATGGTATTTTTACACCTTGAATCCTCCCGGTGAAATGAAGAATTTTGACGAGGTGGAGATCGCGAAGACATCCCGAAGATTCCACTCGATTCTCTATAACTCTTTTGTTTTTTATGAAACATATGCGGCACCGTCGGGTAAGCCGGTTGCGCGAGAGAGCAAAAACGTGCTTGACCGATGGATTCTCACGCGATTGAACGAAACGATTTTTGAAACAAGCAAAGCACTTGATACGTACGCGATTCGTGAGGCGGCGCTTGCGATCGAGGCATTCACCGACGATCTTTCGCGTTGGTATATTCGTCGCTCGCGGAGGCGTCTTCAAAAACCGGAGAGTACGATTGATTATGAAAATGCTTCGCGGACGCTACGGCACGTACTCCTCGAAACCGCAAAGCTCGCCGCGCCGTTTTCTCCGTTTTTTGCGGAGGCCCTCTACGCGCGTTTTGAGGGTACTTCGGTCCATTGTGTCGATTGGCCAACGACAAGTGACAAGCGACAAGTGTCCAGCGACAAGAAGTTACTTCGGGATATGGCGGAGGTACGTCGATTCGCGAGCGTCGGTCTTGCGAAGCGCGCCGAAGCGGGGATAAAGGTGCGCCAGCCGCTGGCTTCGCTGAAAATCTCGAAACAATCTCGAACGGCTAATTCTCGAATATTCGCGAATGATTCGAGATTATATGTTCGGGATTTATTAGCGATTCTCGCGGACGAGGTGAATGTGAAAGAGATAATTTTTGACTCGAAATTAAATCTGCCAACTGGCCCTGATGGTACCGTCGGGGCCGGCGGAGAAGTTGAGTTGGATACGGCAATCACACCGGAGCTTAAAGAGGAGGGAATTCTGCGCGAACTTGTGCGCGCGGTGCAGGATTTACGTCAGGCGGCGCGTTTTCGGCCGCAGGATAAGATAATGTTTATGATCGATGTGCCCATAGGATTGCGTGACATCGTTATAAAAAACGAGATTGTGTTCAAAAAAGAAATTGGCGCAAAGCAGATCGAGTATAAGAAATCAGAGAAGTTTGACGCGGAGATAAATACAAAAATAGATAACCAAGCCATCTGGCTTGGGGTGCGGAAGATTTAACGAGATAAAACCCCGTTAGATCCCGAAAGCTTCAATTTCCGTACCGGAAGCAAAAGAAATGTTTCTTCGTAGCTCGACAGATGCTGTACCCCCCTGGATCTAACGGGGTAAAAAAATAGCGCACGATTAATTGTGCGCTATGATATTTTTGTTTTTGGCAGTTCCTCCTCTTATGAGTTACCGCGATGGGTGAACTCCTTGGTGCACGTCGTCGATCTCGGGAGCCGAGCCGCCTTTCACGAATCTTTGATCGAACTCCGTTGCTTCGGGCATGTCCTTGTCTTTCTCATTGAACGGAGCCGACGAGAAACAGTCAAATTGCGGATAGGGCTTCGTGAAGACGAAGCGATGGGCCGTGTAACGTGGGATTCGGAGTGCGACCATGGGAGCGATCTTATACTCGGCTTGCGGACCACAACGTTTTCCTTCGGAGTCGACGGAGTAGGTGAGGACGACGCCTTCGGCATCTCGGAAGAGAAACACCTCTTCTTTATTCCGGTGGTAATGGTTGCCGAGTGGCTTCTCGATGCCCGATTTTCCGTCGAAGCATTGGACCGAGCCGTTTGCAAAGTCATACTCGTAAATGTCCCGCCGGCTGTCCGAACTCACTCGTTCGAGTCGTCCTGCTTCGATACTACTCCTTGTGACTTTCCAGTAGTAATTTCCGAGCGCTTGTCGGATGTCGTCCTCGACGCGGTTCGCGTCACCAGTTGCTTCCGCTATCTCGTTGCCGAGTTCACGGATGTAGTTCACAAAAAAGAGCAGTCGGCCGTGATTTACGAGCGCCCGTGCCTTCTCCGAGGGCAACATCCCGTACCACTCGAGAATCCGGAAGAGATCATTGTAACAACTCCGGAGCTTTCCTTCGTCGGTTGAGGAGTAGCCGAAGGGATACTGGGGATCGTAGGGAAGCAAGTCGTTTCCGCGGAAGGCGGCTGATGCCATGATTCCCAGTGGGCCCATGCGGTCGAGCTTGTCGGCAATCCGAAGCGCCGTGAGGAGCGTCGAATCGCTTGGATCGTCATCCTTCTTGGGGTGCTGGAGTACGGCGTCAACGATGCGAATCTTTGTTTCTTCTTCAAATGGACTGTCCAAGAGAAATCCGAGACAGATTGCCCCGAGGGAGATGCCCGTCCGTTGGATGCGGGTCTTGGTTTCGGGATTTCGGTCCACGTTGTGGAGCCAGACGGCTGCCACGTACTCGTCGGAGTTGAAGTTGAGGATGGTAGCGATCTTCGGTCCCATCACTTCCATTCTCTCCACGTGGGTTACGTCATGACCTCCAAGGCACGCGGGCGGCGTGTAGCGAGGACGGAGCTGATTCTTGAGATGCGCGAGGAACGTTTGTCGTGGGGTGAGCCTTGTGTTTGAAACTGACACTGGCAACCTCCTCTCTTATCTTACGGTTGGTTGTCAAATTGGTAAGTGGAAACTACACCAAAAACTTTACCCATTATACATCGACAAAAGTTTTTTGTCAAATTCAACCCCAGGGTTAGAGCGAAATCCCGATCTTCTTTTTGATTTCGCCGATTTTTCGAGCAGCAACTTTACCGGCTTTCTTGGAGCCGGAGGTCAATATAGTTTTCAAAGCGGATGATTTTCCCGCGAGAGCTTTCTTCTTTTTGCGATAGTCGGCGAAGTGGAGGATGACGAGTTCCGCGAGATCGGTTTTGAATTCGGAGTACGTTTTTCCCGTATATTTTTTCTCGAGTTTTTGCATGTTCTCGCCGCTTATCGAAGAGTAAATTTTCAAAAGATTGCTTATCGCGGGTTTTTTCTCTTCGTCGTATTTTATTTCGTTGCCGGAGTCGGTTACGGCACGTTTGATTTTCTCGCGAACAATCTCGGGCGCGTCTTCGAGAAAGAGGCATCCCGCGGGCATGGACTTCGACATTTTTTTAGCTGGATCGTTCAGGCTCATCACGCGGGGCGTCGCGGTATGGAGCGAGTTCGGTTCCGAAAACGTTTTTCCGAATTTCGCGTTGAATTTACGCGCAAGTGTGCGCGTGAGTTCAAGGTGTTGGTCCTGGTCGTCGCCTACAGGTACGAATTTCGCATCATAGAGAAGAATGTCGGCGGCCATGAGGACTGGATATTCGGCCAGCCCAAAATTCGATGCCTCAACAACTTCTTCGAATTTTTCTTTTGTGATTTTTTCTCTTTCGCCTGGTTTCAGGGCTTGCAATACTTTTTCTTTGAACGCTGTCATGCGGAGTAACTCGCTTACGGGCGTAAGTGTGCTCAAAATCCACTTGAGCTCCTGGAGAGGTTCAATCTGCGATTGCTGAAATATAATTGATTTTTTTGGATCAAGTCCTATGGCTAAAAAGTCAGCTGCAAGACTTATGGTGTTCGTGGTTAAGTCTTTTGCGGTAGGATTTTCTGTAAGCGCATGCAGGTCCGCAATAAAAAAATAACACTGGTATTTGCCGGAGTTCTGCAGATCAACAAAGTTTTTTAACGCGCCCAGGTAATTTCCGATATGGAGTTTTCCTGTGGGTTGTATGCCGGAGACGAGAACGGGTTTTGCCATTAGATCTCGATGACGACCGATAATATCATTGGTCGCCGTCGGGTTTTATTATACAGGAATTGGCCGATTTGGTCTCGGATCAAGGTTTTTAAGTAGTCGTTTTCGGGAGATCGGTTATTCGGAAGACGCGAGAAGAGTCCCCGGACGCGTTTTCTGATGTCTTCGAGGACGCCCTGATTTTCCTTAAGGTGGATAAAACCGCGGGAGATGATGTCGGGGTTTTTAAGGAGTCCGCCTTTGTTGCGATCAATGGTCATGATGATTACCACCATTCCTTCCTTCGCGAGAGTGAGCCGATCTTGGAGGACGATTTCTTTTACGTCGCCAACGCCCAGACCGTCCACCATGACATAGAAGGCGGGAACGGTTTCTTTGGTTACCAGGAGGCTATTCGGCGTAAGTTCCGCGACTTGGCCATTATCCATCATGATGACGCTGTCGCGTTTCAGCCCTGCTTCAGCGGCAAGTTTCTGATAGCTTTTTCTTTTGAAGTAATATCCGTGGATGGGTATGATGAATTTTGGCTTCACGCGTTGGAGTACCAATTTTATATCCTCAGCGTGTACGTGTCCGCTTGCGTGAATGTCGAGAAGTTTTGAGTTGTAGATTTCGTCGACTTGGCGAGCGATATTATCTTGAAGCGATTGCACGCTTCGTTCGTTGCCCGGAACGACGGATGAAGAGAAAACGACGGTGTCGGTTTGTTTTAACCGTACGACACGGTGCTCTCCGTTTACGATGCGCATGAGTCCCGCGTTCGCTTCTCCTTGGGCGCCGGTTGTAAGAATAATAATTTTGTCGTCTCTGTGTTTATTGATATCTTCCAGCGGAATCACATGATCTTTCCGTTCTTTGAGATAGCCCAATGACTTCGCAATTTCGAGGTTGTCCTTCATGGAGCGTCCGTTGACGGCTATTTTTCGTCCGAGTCGGTCGGCGATTTTAATAATTTCAAGAAGCCGGTCAACAAGCGATGCGAACGTCGCGATAATAATGCGACCCTTCGCATTTTTGATGAGCATTTCGAGATTTGCCTCGACAGTTTCTTCTGATGGTACGTGACCCGCGATATCCGCGTTCGTGCTGTCCATAAACGCCGTGTGAATTCCTTTTTTACCGACGCGATCGAAGATTTCGAGATGTTGAGGCACTCCTTCTTTTGTGTAATCTATGCGGAAGTCTCCGAAGCTCGCCATGTTGCCCGCGGGCGTTTCAAGGAGAAATCCATACGCCTGAGGAATAGTGTGTTCCACTACGAAAAATTCCGCCGTGAAATTTTCCGAAATCTTCACGCGATCGCCGTCTTTTACGGTTATAAATTTAAGCTTAGGCGCGTTGGTGAACTCGGCATGCCGTTTTTCCACGATGGCCCGAGTGAATTCCGACGTGTATATAATCGGATTTCCCAGTTTTTCGATAAGATAATGAATGGCGGCGATGTGATCGTAATGGCCGTGCGTCAAGATGATCGCTTGGATATTCTTTTTCTTTGCTTCAAGATAGGTGACGTTCGGAATAATATAGTCAACGCCGGGCGTCGACTCTTCGGGGAATTGAATGCCGACATCAACAATAACGATTTCGTTTTTGTATTCGAAAAACGAGCAATTGCGGCCGATTTCTTCAAGACCCCCTAAGGGAATAAAGCGGACGGCGTTTTCCGATCCGGTCGGTCCTACCGGGCGCGTTGTTTTTCGGACACGAGAATCCATATCGGGTGTTCGATGTGTTTTTGGCATTTCATGCCGTGTGAATGTTTTTTTTATCATAGAGTATATTGTGCTTATTTTTTTGACGTTTTTATGTATGGTTTTTTACTTGGTGCTGAGGAGGAGAATTTCACTACTCGCTTCGCTGCGTTTTAAAACCCATCGGTTTTAATATTTCCCTGCCTGACGGCCGGCAGGCGCCACGGGGAAACTCCCGTTTCCCCTGCCGGCCGTCAGGCAGGCCGGCCCCTTTCCCAGTTCAAATCTTCCCACGAGGTGTAGTAGTTTTATTGTTTTTCTTTTGATGTTTTTTCATCGTCATAAGTCTGTATATGGTGCCGAGGGGGAGATTTGAACTCCCACGCTCTTGCGAGCACAGCGCTCTGAACGCTGCGTGTCTGCCGGTTTCACCACCTCGGCCTTTATATGGGTCATGTTCTCGAAAGATCGGCGCAAAGATTTTTTACAAATATTTTCGCCTATCCCGCTTTCTTCATTAAGCTTTTCAGCGTGTCGATGATCTTCGTTTCTTTAGGATCAACGCTGTTGTAGCGGGCGAGAAAATACGTGGTCCAGTCGGCAAGCATGGTCATTTCCCAAATGTTTTCGAGGCGGCTTTGTCCGGTAAGTTTTATATTAAAAGTTTTTACGCCTTGTTTTTTTGCGAGTGCTTCCGTGATGCTGAATTTTTTTTGAAGTCGTGGGTGGCGCGTGTCGTGTATAAAAAGCGCGGCGGCAGGATAGGTTAACTTATCGAAGCTTACAATTTCGTTGTGATTCATTTCCGGCAAGACATTCGCGAATGCGAGCATCTTTGCGGTTTCGTTGCATTTTATTTTCCAAATATAGCCTGCTACTCCGTATTCTTGATCGGTGTAAATGAGAATGACTCGTTTTTGGAGTTGGTCCGCAAGCGCTTTGCCTTTTGTTTTATAGTGTTGTGGGTTGAGATGCGTAAATGATTTCGATTGGAGAATGTGTCCTGAAGAACGGAGAATTTTAATTAAGCTATAGAACATACTACCAGCTGATTGACGTGGTGTCAAGGTGTCGGGTCGGAAAGTCACTAACGGTACGTGATGTTGCCGGGCAAGTTTTTCGAGTTCTCCTCCTGTCGCAATTGCCGCAATGCGCCGGTTCGGATCCTTCTTTTTAAAAATAGTTTTAAAGCCTGAGAGGGTTTCTTCGGTATTACCCGAAAAAGAACAAAATATGAAAAGTGTCCTTTCGATTTTTATAGGAGAAGGGGGTAGGCCATAGTCTTTCCATACTTCGATTTTCGCCCGAAGATTAAGCTCCTGCGCGGTTGTGGAGATCACGTCGCCGGCGATGCCCGATCCTCCCATGCCGATAATCACAATACGCGCCGGTTTGAAGCGCGCGAGACGGTCGAGATCGAATCCCGAAAGCCCCTCCTCGTTTAGTTGGGTATTGAACGCTTTAATATTCTTTTCGTAATCGTCCATTATTTTAAGATTCTTCTTGTTTTTAAATACCAAAACGGGGTGGTGCGCAGATGATCCGCGGGTTCGTTAATCAGTTGACCGGGCACGCCTTTCAGATCTTTGTCGGTTATCAGAAGATAGTGCGGAGAATAAAGAAAAATAGCAGGGTAATCGCTTGCGATGACGTCTTGGAATTCATAGAACTCTTTTTGTCTCGTTTCAAAATCAAAGTTTTGTCTGATTGTCTCAATAAGACGATCCGCTTCCTTATTACTATAAAGGCTTAAGTTGAGGCCGGGATAAAAACGTTCCGAGGAGTGCCAGAACGCGTAGGGCTCGAATCCGAGATTTAAAATATTTCCGAAGAGAAGTACCTGGTACTCTCGATTTTTAATGACCGGATCGGTGATTTGATCGAGGGGTAATTCCCGAAGCGTTGTTTGTACTCCAAGCTTTGTCCATTGGGTTTGGATAAGCCGTGCGGTTTCTTTAAGGAAAAAAACGTCCGGAACCGTTATGGATACGGCAAGTTCGACGGTTGCGCTTTTTATTTTCTTTTCGCGGATTCCGCTTGTATTGAGAATCCACCCCTCATCGTCAAGGAGTTGATTCGCTAATACGATTGACGTTGACGCATTTTGAAGTTTTGGATTAAAGTAGGGCGAAATTGAGGGGAGGGGACCATAAGCAACTTCCGCTTGTCCGGAAAATACTTTTTGTATGATCTCATTTTTATCTATTGCAAGGGTGAGCGCTTCACGAACCGATGCTTCTTTGAGCGCGATATTCTGGCTTTGGTTCAAAAAGAGCGCGTAGTAATTCGGTAACGCGAACGAAGAGCTGGCGTAGGGACGTTTAATGCCATCTAAATCTTCCGGGTCAACTCCGGGAAGACCATCAATACGCCCAAGGTTAAACGCTTGGATCAAGTCCTCTTTTTTTGAGAACAATTTTATGTTCAGGCGGTCAATGAAAGGACGCTCGCTAAAATATTTTGTGTTGGCCTTAAGGTGATAGTCCGTGATAAAGCCGTCGGATTTTATCTCGTATGATTCAAAGCGATAAGGTCCGCTCCCGATCGGTTTCAGGTTGAAATTTGAGATACGCCAGTTCGCGACGGGAATATCAAGGAACAAATGCCGAGGAAGGATATAGAGATTTTTAAGATAACCCTCGAAGAATGCATAGGGCGTGCCTACATTGAATTGGAGTTCAAGTTCGCTTAATCGTTGCACCGCGACGCCTTGCCAATTTTCATGAAGGGGCGAAAGACTGTCAGGGTCTTGAATTTTCTGAATCGTAAAGGCGATATCATCGCTCGTGAGTTTTTGACCGTCGTGCCAAAAGAGATTTTCTTTGAGGCGGACCTTCCATGCGCGTCCTCCGTTTTCCGCTTCTATTTTTGAAGCGACGTCGCCGATATTGCTAAAGATAAGGCGTACGAGGGCCTTATCGATGTCGGTTTTCGCGATCACGGGATTAATAAATGAAGGCTGATGGAGAAATCCTTCCGTGAAACTTCCGCCGTACCCGGGAACAACTTTTGTGCTCGTATTTACGATGGTCGCCGCAAGCAACGCGAAACTTATCAGCGATCCAAGAGCTGCGACGAGAAAGATTGCTTGTTCGGTCCGATTCAGCGCCAAAAATATTTTTTTAAGCGTGGTGAACATACGTACGTTGGTAAAAACTTATGAAGGAAAGAGAACTTCTTTTCGGAGCGTAGCCTTTCGCTCAAACTTTGGGTTCTTAGACGACGAGCTGGAAGATGGCTAATCCAACAAAGATAAGCGCGAGCACGATTGTGCCTCCGAAGATAAGCTTCTCGAGCCCCCTGCGGGTTTGATAGAATCCGCCGCTTTCGCCGCCAAAAATACCGGAAAGCCCCGCGGAGCGTTCCTGGAGTAATATCAGAATAATAAGAGCGATTGCGGTTATGATTTGGAGGATTGCGATAATCATTTACTTTTTACGATAAGATGCACAATAAGATTTGTAATGCCGATTATGAGTGTTCCATATATCAACGTTGGAATACCTTGAATGGTAATGTTTTTTGAAAGTGTGTCAAGAATAAAGAGGACAAGAGCGTTTACGATGACGATTCCAATGCCGAAGGTGAGGAGAATAATCGGCCCGAGCATAAGCTTTAAGATCGGGCGAATGATGAGATTCAAAAGAGCGAGGATGAACGCAAGAAGCAAGAGACGGTACCAATCTCCCTGGAGCTCGAATCCCGGAATAAACCGATTCGCGATAAAAAGGCCGAGAGCATTGCCGAGAATACTTGCGATGATTTTTATAAAAAACTTCATCTCTCTATAACACAGTATACCACGCCAAAGATTTTGTTACTCGGTTTTTTAGATGAACGTTACAAAAGATCGCGCAAAAGATTTCGCCCCGTCATTTCTTTCGGAACGGGAATTTCCATGAGGGTGAGTATCGTTGGCGCGATATCGGCGAGGATGCCGATCGGTTGTCGGATGTTGTTTTGATTGTAGAATTTTTTATTTTTAAATTCAGGAGCGATAACGTGAAAAGGAACGGGGTTTGGATCGTGCTGGGTTTCGGAGCTTCCCGTCATTGGATTCAGCAGCTCTTCGGCGTTCCCGTGGTCAGAGGTGATGACGAGTATGGTTTCCGTATTTTCAATACCTTTTATGATTCTTCCGATTTCTTTGTCGATAGCCTTTACCGCTTCTATGGTGGCATCATAGTTTCCGGTATGCGCGATGGTGTCGGGATTGGCGTAATTTGCGAGAATAAAATCGAATGACTGATTTTCAATTGCCTGTAGGATACGGTCGGTGATTGCGGGTGCCATCATCTGCGGGTGCTCATATACCTTAGGAGTGCTTAACGAGGGGATCAACACGCGGTATTCATTTTTAAATGGGGGTTCTTCATAGCCGTTGAAAAAGTAGGTGACATGCGCGTATTTGTAACTTTCAGCGACACGCAGTTGGGTTTTGCCCGCTTCGCTTACGACGCGTCCAAGGGGCTGCACCACCTTTTCGGGGGGATAGGCCACCGGAACCGTGAAGCGGTCCTCGTAGTGGGTCATGGTGGCAATATAAACATTCGTAAGTTTTTTCGTTGGAAACTTGTCGAACGAAGGTACGATAAACGCTTCGGCGAGCTGTCGAATGCTGTCTTCACGAAAATTGAAAAAAAGAATTGATTCGTTATCGCGAACAACCCCTTCTTTCATAAAGCGGACTGGCGGAAGAAATTCTTCGGTGGTGCCTTGTTTGTAGTGCGCCTCAATGATCGCCGGAAGTTCCGTGATATTTTGGGTACGTATTTCTCCTTCGTTCGTGATCGCCTCATACGCTTTTTGAGTGAGTGACCAATTTCCTTCCCGATCCATCGCATAGTAGCGACCGACGAGTGTCGCGATCTTTTCTTTCGGAATTGCCCGTAGAAATGACTCAAGGGTTTGAGGGGGACTATCTTTGCCGTCGCTGAAGAGATGGAGTTTTACGGGAACTTGTTCCTTCTCTCCCATGTTTATTAATGCCTCAAGGTGTTCCAGTGAAGCATGTACGTTTCCCTTGCTTAAAAGACCCAGAAGATTTACTGCTGACGAATTCTTTTTCGCGTGAAGGAACGCGTCTTTTATCGCTTTATTCTCAAAGAATGTGCCGTCTCGCACGGCGAGCGTGAGACGCGGAAAATATTGATAGAGAACCTTTCCCGCTCCTATGGTGAGGTGCCCTACTTCGCTGTTTCCGACTTCTCCCCAAGGAAGGCCGACGCTGATTCCGGAGGCCTGCAGGCTTGTTGCAGGGTAGTTCTCTTTAAGAAATTGGAAGTTTTCGGGTTTTACGACATAGAGGGGATTTGATTCGTCATCGCGACCTATTCCCCAGCCGTCCAATATCAACAAAACAAGAGTTTTTTTCATATATTCTTTATTTTACGTGATTTTCCTGTATTTGACACGTTTTCCCCGTTTACTCCACGAGAAGAGGGCAAGTATGGCAAGACGAACAGTGTCGAGCTTGAATTGACTGGATCGATTTTTTGAGCTATCATAGTAGGCGAAAGAGTCAATTAAAAACAAAGGACCACATTCCTAGAAAATTCACTTTTCTTAACTAATGAAGAATTTAGGAATCAAAAACTATGGCATTTGGAATTACGTGGCTTGTAGGCGGCGCTGTTTTGGGATTTGCGCTCGGGTATTTTGCGCGCAGGTATCTTCTCGGCTCGCACGCTAGCTCGGTTGAGCAAAAAATTAAATTACAGCTTGAGGAAGCAGAGCGAAAAGCAAAAGAAATTATTCTCGAAGGAGAGAAGAAAGGGACGGAGCTTTTGACCGAGATAACCCAGCAAGGAAAAGAACGCCAGGCTCAACTTGCTCATTTAGAAAGTCGTGTGTTGGCTCGGGAAGATGCTCTCGACAAACGATTTAACGCCGTAAGCGAAGAGGAGGCATCATTTAAAGTGAAGGTGGAAGAGGTGAAACACAAAGAAGAAGAGCTCCAGGCGGCGCGTGAGGATATAGAAGGACGGCTTGAAAAAGTAAGCGGACTTACGCGCGATGCGGCTCGTGGTGAACTTTTTCACCAGATTCGAGAAACATATCGTGAAGATTTGGCCGCAACGCTCCAAAAACTAAATCAAGAACGGCGTGATGAGATAGAAAAAAAATCAGTTGAAATTTTAGCCACGGCTCTTCAGCGGTATGCGCGTTCGCATGTTTCGGAAATGACCACGACGGCTTTTCCTCTTAACGATGAGGAGCTTAAAGGAAAGATCATAGGTCGCGAGGGACGGAACATCAGAGCGCTTGAGCGCGCGACTGGCGTTGAATTTGTAATCGACGAAACTCCCGACAGTATCGTGATTTCTTCATTCGATCCTTACCGTCGCGAAGTAGCTCGAATGGCGCTTGAAAAACTTATCAAAGATGGCCGCATTCAACCCGCAAAGATCGAAGAGAAAGTCGAAGAGGCTCGACAAGAACTCAATAAGCGTATTTATGAAGTTGGCGAAGCGGCCGCTATGGAAATAGGAGTGTATGATCTTCCTAAAGAAATCATCCAACTTCTTGGACGTCTTCATTTCCGCACAAGTTATGGGCAGAATGTTTTGACGCACTCCTTGGAAATGGCTCACCTTGCCGGAATGCTTGCCGCGGAACTTGGGTTGAACGTTGACGTTGCAAAACGCGGCGCGCTTCTTCATGACATCGGGAAAGCCATCGACCATGAGGTTGAGGGAACTCACGTTGATTTGGGGATGAAGATTTTGAAGAAATATGGCGTAAACGAAGCAGTTATCCAGGCAATGCAGTCGCATCACGAGGATTATCCCTACGCGACTTCTGAGGCATATGTGATAACCGCGGTTGACGTGCTCTCCGCCGGACGCCCGGGAGCACGCCGCGGAACGCTTGAAAACTACATTAAACGATTGGGAGACCTGGAGAAGATCGCGAAAGAATTTCCGGGAGTAAAGAACGCCTATGCCATATCTGCCGGCCGGGAATTACGGATATTCGTTCTTCCCGAAAAGATCGATGATTTCGGAGCCCTTGAAATGGCGCGCGAAGTTGCGAATCGGATACAGTCCGAGTTAAAATATCCCGGTGAGATCAAGGTGAACGTTATTCGAGAGATGCGCGCGGTAGAGTATGCCCGGTAAAAGTTTCGGCGCGCTCTAGAGATTCGATTTCGAACAATACTTTGTATAATTCCCATGCTTCTTAAGCTGTCAAAATATTCTTTATACCTTCCGCTTTTGAGTGTTGTCGTCGTCGCGACTTCGACATTTTTCCCTTTTATAGGCGGCAAGTATTATTTTTTCCGCGTTACCGTTGAGCTTGCGCTCATTTTCTTTATTCTATGGTGGGCGTTTGAAGCGCGTGAAGGCGAAGTGGAACGGTTGGTGCGAGGAGTAGCTGCGCGGCCGTTGTTTCTTGCCGTATCGCTCTTTGTCCTCGTATTTTTGCTCGCCTCGGTTTTTGCTTATGACGCGAACGGAGCATTCTGGTCAAGTTTTGAACGAGGCGAGGGCGGTTTTCAGATGCTCCATTATTATATTTTCTTCTTTCTTTTAATGGCTCTTTTTCGCGAATGGAAAGAGTGGAAAATCGCCTTTTGGGTTTCGATTGTTGCGGCGTTGCTTATGATCGCGTATGGTCTCTTTGCTTATATTCAACTTACTCCATGGGGACATGGTATTTTTTGCAATACAGTTACCCTTGATGGCACTCCGCGAGAGCGATGTGTTGGTTTTATCACGCCGTATTCTTCCGGTGATCCGGCAAAAATTCCTGGAACTCTTTGGGGGCTTTTATCCAAAGAACGTTTTCAGGGAGCGCTTGGGAATCCGGCATATGTTGCTCCTTATCTTATGTTCATACTTTTTTATGTCGGGTATCTTTGGATTAAGGGTTCATGGAAGAAGGAGTGGATCAAGCATTCTATTTTCGCCCTCCTCGCGCTCGTATTTTTACTTTTCTTTGTTTTAAGCCAGACGCGAGGAGCGTTTCTTGGTCTTGTTGCCGCCTTTGGAATTTTTTTGATATATTTCTCGATTTTTTCAAAAAAGTACAGGAAATATACTATTGGATTCATTGTTTTTTGTGTGGTGATTGGGGGATTATTACTCAATCATGGTTATCGCAAAATTCTTCCCGGATCACTCGCTCGGCCTGTCGATGGGTTTTTGGAGAGTCCCTTGGGAAGTCCGCTGAATCGTTTTTTAGATCTTGGTTTTTCCGAAGCTACCGCCAGAACTCGTTTTTGGACTTGGAATTCCGCATGGCAAGGATTTAAGGATAGGCCTATCTTAGGATGGGGACCGGAAAATTTCAGTACCGTTTTTGACCGGCATTTTGATCCACGCCACTTCGTTCCCGGCCAAAATTCGGAAACATGGTTTGATCGGGCTCATAGTGTTATTTTTGACTATTTGTCCGAGACGGGGCTTCTAGGACTCTTGAGCTATCTTTCCGTTTTTGTAATTTTTTACTGGCAATTTTTCCGCAGCGTTTCTCTTCGCACCATTCGAGGGAACCATGACCGTGAGAATCATGCGCATAGACATGAAATAATACTCATGGGGCTGGTTTTCGTCATGCCGGTCGCGTATCTCGTCCAAGGACTTTTTCTTTTTGACGTTCTTCCGATTTACCTCAACCTCTTTTTCTTCCTTGCTTTCGCTGATTATCTTTTTTCCCAACATCATAATACAGGAAGTCGAACCTTGAATTCTCATATATCATGACGCTGCGCACTATCAAACAAATTATTGCCGCAGTGCTTGTTTCGATGATTTTAGGGATTGCCTATTATGGCTCATATCTTCCCCTTAGAAAATCACAGGCGTTTATTGTCGCTCTTCGAAGTCCGGGTCCCGTTGCTACGTTTGATGATTTTAAGAAAGTTTTTTCGGTTCCGCTTGATGCTCCATCGCCGATCGGTCAAGAAGAGTTGGTGCGGAATTTCGCAAATAATATTGTGAATGTCGTAAACCAACAAGGGACCAATCCAAAACTGACCGAAGAGGCCATCCAGCACCTTGATTCGTATTTTACCCCTATTCTCGAGAGGGGACGCGGATTAAGTTTTGCCCAAAATTTATATATCCTTGGGGCGTTAAATGAACTTGCTCTTTTTAAAACGCGCGATGTAAAAAATGGCCAGATACAGTTGCGATATCTTGTTGCCGCAAAAAATTATTTTTCTCAAGGTTTTGCCCTGGGTCCGAAGAGGCCACAATTTCTTTATGGTATGTTCGATGTAACAAGGGCGGAATATGATATCCTACGCGCTCAAGGTCAAAAACAGGAAGCTGAGGCAAAAAAACAAGAAGCAGTAAAAATTGGAAAACAGATTTTGAATCAGTGGCCTACGGACGAAAAAACGCAAAAGGCACTTACGGAATTTTTGAATCATACTTTGACTAAATAGTCATAGCGTGGTATTAACATTGGATGAAGAAAGCCCTTATTTTTGGAGTGACCGGCCAGGATGGAAGCTATCTTATGGAACTTCTTTTGGCGAAGGGGTATGAAGCTCATGGCGTGATTCGCCGAGCATCAACGTTTAATACCGGCCGAATCGATCATCTCTATAATGACCCGCACGTGAACGATGCCGGGGCGCCGCGCATGCATCTTCACCATGGCGACTTGGCAGATGCGAGTACGATAAGAAAATTAATTTATAAAATCGGTCCGGATGAAATATATAATCTTGGGGCACAGTCGCACGTTCGGGTTTCTTTTGATATTCCGGAATATACGGCGAATATTGTCGGATTAGGAGCGTTGCGTCTTCTTGAAGCTATTAAAGATTATGAAGAACAGATGGGGAAAAAGATTAAATTTTACCAGGCTTCGAGTTCGGAGATGTTTGGCGGGGCTCCTCCTCCCCAGAACGAGGAAACAAAATTTTATCCCCGTAGTCCTTATGGAATCGCGAAGGTTTTCGCATATAACACAACGCGAAATTATCGGGAGGCCTATGGAATTTTTGCATCCAACGGAATTTTATTTAACCACGAGTCTGAACGGCGCGGAGAAACGTTCGTGACGCGGAAAATAACGCGCGGTATCGCTCGCATTAAGGCCGGTTTGGATAAAAAAATATACCTCGGGAATCTCGATGCTCGGCGTGATTGGGGGTATGCCCCGGAATACGTTGAGGCGATGTGGCGTATGTTGCAACAGCCCGAACCGGACGATTACGTCATCGGTACAGGGGAGTCGCACACGATCCGTGAGTTCGTAGAACTCGCGTTTCGTCATGCGGGTTTGCCGGATTGGGAAAAGTATATCGGTATTGATCCGCGTTACTATCGCCCAACCGAGGTGGAGCATTTAGTGGCCGATTGCACGAAAGCGAAAACAAAAATAGGATGGGAGCCTAAAACAAAATTCAATGACCTCGTGAAAATCATGCTCGAGGCGGATTTAAAGGCTCATGGATTTAAAAACTAAAAAAATTCTCGTAACCGGCGGACATGGTTTTTTGGGTAGGCATTTAGTGCGCCGATTATCTGAGATTAATGAGGTTTCTGAATCCCAACTTTTTATTCCTGATGCTCAAGAATGTGACCTGCGAAGATGGGAAAACTGCGTTCGAGTTGTTAAGGGAATTGACGTAGTGATTCATTTAGCAGGAAAAGTGGGGGGTATCGGTTTTAACGAAGAAAAGCCTGCCGAGCTTTTTTACGACAATATTGTTATGGGTGTTCAATTGATGGAGGCGGCACGCCAAGCGAACGTCCAAAAATTTGTTGCACTTGGAACGATTTGTTCGTATCCTAAGCTTACCCCTGCGCCCTTTAAGGAAGATGATATTTGGAACGGTTATCCCGAAGAGACAAATGCTCCCTATGGTCTTGCTAAAAAGATGCTCTTGGTGCAAGCACAGGCGTATCGTTCGCAGTATGGGTTCAACGCCATTACCATCTTTCCCGTTAATATGTATGGCCCGGAAGATAATTTTGACTTGGCAAGTTCCCATGTTATTCCGGCGATTATCCGTAAGGTTGCGGAAGCCAAGGATCAAAATCAAAAATCCATCAGCGTATGGGGAACGGGAGAGCCAACTCGTGAGTTTATCTACGTAGAGGATGCCGCGCGGGGAATTATTTTAGCTACGGAGTCTTATGATAAACCGGAACCGGTTAATCTTGGATCGGGCGTCGAGATTTCTATTAAAAATTTGGTGCATCTTATCTGTGAACTTATGGAATTTCGCGGTGAGGTTGTATGGGACAATTTACGGCCAGACGGTCAGCCCAGGAGGCTTCTTGATGTGACGAGGGCTGAAAAAGAATTTGGTTTTCGGGCAGAAATGGATTTCAAAGAAGGTCTAAAGAAAACAATTGGATGGTGGGTCGATCAACACCTTAAAAAACATTAATCATTATTTATAACTATTATGTCGCAGAAAGTGTATCCCGAATGGAGCCTCGTAGGATTTGCCGATGATGAATTGACGGCTCAGCAAATTAAAAAAATCATTGATACGCATGGCGTTCGCAATGTTGTTGAAACGGGAATTTTTGAGGGGAAAACAACGAATCGTTTCCGATTGATGGGAGTTAACGTCATCGGTGTTGAGATCAATCCGGAATATGCAGAGAACTCTAAGACTCTCATTGAGCGCGAAGGAGGTAACGTTGAGATAATAAAAAAATTCTGGGAGACGAACGAAAAGACACTTCTTGATTCGTCGGTCGTAAAAATCATATTAGGAAATAGCCCGGATGTTATGAAGACGGTCGCTCCCATCCTTCAGAAAAACGGTCTTACGCTTTATTTTCTCGATGCGCATTGGGGGGATTATTGGCCGATTCGCGACGAGATAGCGGTGCTCCAAAACTATGATAATCTTATTATTATAGCGGATGATTTTAAGGTGCCCGGAAAGGATTGGGGCTATGTTTCTTATAAAGGAAAGGATTTAGATTGGCATTATATTGAAGATGTTGTAAATGGTTTTAAGAAAAAATACCGCTACTTTTATTCCCGAGAATTGAGCGAAAAGAGCGCATTGCACGGCAAGATTTATATTTTTATTGGGCCTATTGCCGATACGCTCGAGAATTTCGACGGCGAGGGCGAATAGCGGCAATTATGTTTGGCAACCATACAAAAATCTTGGTCGTAGGTGAAACTGGATTTTTGGGAAAACGCCTTGTAAAACGTCTTGCCAGAGATGGTTACACGTACGTAGTTGGGTCTTTGGATACCGGCTTGGACCTTCGGGATGCGTATGCCGTTGAGGCATTTTTTAAGAAGGAAAAACCGGAAGTCATTATGAATTGCGCCGCGTATGTGGGCGGTATTAAATTTAACGCAGAACATGAAGGAGAGATTTTTTATAACAATACGCTCTTGAACCTCAATTTGCAGGAGGCGGCTCGGAAATATGGGGTGCGCAAACTTATTAATCCGATTGCAAATTGTTCTTATCCCGATGTAGCACAGAAAGACTTTAAGGAATATGAATGGTGGGATGGACCTCTGCATCCCTCGGTGATGGTATATGGGTTTACCAAGAAGGCGACTTGGGTGAATGCATATGCCTATTTTAGGCAGTATGGCATACAATCAACCCACCTTTTAATTCCAAATATGTATGGCCCCGAAGATCACTTTGATGAAGTGCGCTCACATGCGATGGGAGCTCTGATTATGAAAATTATCAAAGCGAAAGAAAAAGGTGAACCTCATATTGATGTATGGGGGAGCGGGAGTCCGGTGCGCGAGTGGCTCTACATTGATGATTGCGTGGATGCTTTTGTAAGGATTTTGAACATTGATACCGGTATCGAGCCGTTGAATATTGGGCAGGGAATTGGGATATCCATCAAAGAAATGGCAGAGAAGATATGTTACGTTGTCGGTTACGAAGGGAAGCTTGTGTTTGACGCTACTCGGCCCGATGGTGCCGCATATAAAGTTATGAATATCGAGAGAATGAAAAAAATTTTGAATTGGATGCCGCCTACTTCTCTTGACCAAGGTATTCGCGAGACCGTTGCGTGGTATTACGACAACGTCGTGCATAAGGCACAATAAACTATGATGTCCGCATTAACCCATGAGCACATAAGAGACCTTGAGCATACGGCAAAGAATATACGCCGCACAATTTTGGAAATTATTTTTCGTGCTAAGTCTTCGCATATCGGTTGTTCTTTGTCGGCGGCAGATATTCTTACTGCGCTTTATTTTAATGTTATGAAAATTGATCCTCGTCATCCCCAAAAAGACGATCGTGATCGTTTGGTTATGAGTAAGGGTCATGCGGTTTCGGGACTCTATGCCGCCCTTGCCGAGCGGGGATTCTTCCCCCAAGAGAAATTAAAAGAATACGGCACCGAAGGAACCAACCTTGCGAGTCACGTGGTTCGCGGTTCCGTTCCGGGTACCGAAACAAGTAATGGTTCGGGTGGGCACGGTCTTTCTTTGGGGGTCGGGATCGCATTAGCTTTGCGGAATAAAAAAAATAACACACGAGTTTTTGTTCTTTCCGGTGACGGGGAATTACAAGAAGGTTCCGTATGGGAAGCGCTTCTTTCCGGAGCAACCCATGTTCTCGATAATCTTACGTTGATTGTGGATCGGAATCGCTTTCAAGACGGACAGGATGGCAATGGTACGGATCAGATTTTAGCGCTTGAACCTCTTGATAAGAAATTTGAAGCTTTCGGCTGGGAGACCGAGACGATAGACGGACATAGTTTTATTGAACTTATTCCCGCTCTTATGCGCCACAGTAAGCGTCCCCGAGTTATTATTGCAAATACCATAAAAGCAAAAGGTGTCCCTTTTATGGAAGGTAGACCGGAGTGGCACGGCAAATGTCCCGACGAAGATCAATATAATCTTGCGCTTAAAGAATTGGCACATTAAACCAACCATGCGATTTGAATCAATTAATACTCTTTATGAGGCAGCGTTGCGAGATGAACGGATTGTTTTTATTACGGGCGATTTCGGTCATCCAAGAACGGAAGATTTCAAAAAAAATCTTGGAGGGCGCTATATGAATGCTGGCATGTCCGAACAGCACATTATAGGCATGGCAGCCGGTCTGGCATTGGAGGGTATGAAGGTTTTTGTATATTCGATCGTTCCTTTTATTACGCTCCGATGTTTTGAACAGATTAAGGTTGACGTTTGTTATCATAATACGGACGTGACGATTATTGGCGCCGGAGGAGGTTTTGCTTATGGTGCGGCAGGGGGCACGCATTATGCTATTGAAGATATTGCCGCATTGCGTGCATTGCCTCGCATGAAAGTCATTGTGCCTTCGAGTCCTTGGGAAACGCGTATGTTGATGCCTCAGATTATTGCCGCAGGTGGTCCTACGTATCTTCGAATCGGCAGAGGAAAAGAGATCGATTTCGGTGAAAATGAAGCGCCAACACTGGGACGATCCCAAGTTTTAAGAAAAGGTTCTGACGCTACGATTTTTTTTGCAGGTCCTATTGGCAAAGAAGCTTTAGATGCCGCGGAGATTTTAAAACAATGTGACTTAGACGTAGAAGTTATAAGTATGCATACCATTAAACCCATCGACAGAGACGCCATCGCGCTTCGAGCCGGAAATCGCCGCGCAATTTTTACACTTGAAGAGCATTCCGTGCTTGGCGGTTTAGGAAGCGCGGTTGCCGAGATACTTGCGGAATTGCCGGAACATCCGGTTTTTCTAAGGTTTGGCGTGCAGGATACATGGCCGGTTTTGTTTGGCAGTCAAACGTATTTGAGAAATGCGATGGGCATTTCTGCGATGCATGTCGCGGAAAAAATAAAAAAAGTTTTACTATAACATATGGATTCACGTGCAGTTATTAAAGATGATATAAAAGATGTTATTTCTGCTCTTGGTGCGGATGTGAATCGTTTGAGCGGGAAAACGGTTTTGATCACCGGACCCAGTGGTCTTTTGGGAAGTTATCTCGTGGATACCATTGCCGAGCTTAATGATCGTAAAATTCTGGAATATCCATGCCGTGTTATTGGCTTAAGTCGTTCTCCCGTGACGCCTCTATCGCGATTAGGGCATCTTTTAGGAAGGACTGATATGAATTTTATCGTCCACGATGTGGCGCAGCCGCTTCCGTTAAAAGAAAAAATAGATTTTATTATTCATGCCGCGGGCCGTTCTGCGCCAGCAATATTTCAAGCGGATCCTTTGGGAACAATTGATGTGAATATAGGAGGCATTCGGTGGCTTTTGGATTATGCCAAAGATTCGAATGTTGAAAGCGTGCTTTATATGAGCAGTGGAGAAATTTATGGTAATCCTCCGCCCGAATTTATTCCTACGTCCGAAACATATGCAGGGAATGTTTCGCCATTATCTCCACGGGCATGCTATATCGAATCCAAACGTTTGGCTGAAACTCTTTGTCTTGTATATTGGGAACAGTTCGGAGTTCCTGCTAAGATAGCCCGTCCCTTTATCGTATACGGGCCCGGGCTTCTTGTTGAAGATCGTCGAGTGATGGCCGATTTTATGCGATTAGGAATTGAAGGTAAACCAATTACCATGCTTACGAGCGGTGAAGATACGCGGTCATATTGTTATATTGCCGATGCCTCAGTAGTGTTTTGGAAGATCCTATTTTCGAATTACAATGGGGAGCCCTTTAACGTTGCAAGCGACATGGAAGAAGTGAGTATCAAAGAATTAGCTGAATTAATTCATAGAATTTGCGGGATTCATGCGCCGGTCGGTGTTCCAAAGATACAAAATAAAGACATCGCTTTTTTGAGTGCTTCCCCGCATAGGGTAAAACCCGATATATCAAAAATTCGCGAACGTTTTGCTTTTAATCCCCGCATAGGACTTGCCGAGGGGATGCGACGTACTATTAATTGGAATTTGTTGCGTATGGGCAAGCCCGCGCTTTCTTAAGGTATGTCCTCAATTCAAACAATTTATATTGTTCCTGCCGGTCCTACTGAACTGCGCGGAAAAATTTTTGAGCCGAATCTTCCTATCGCGCCCATAGCCCCGTTGGGAGGTGACTTCCTTTATTTTTTTCGCGAGAAGGGAATTCAAGTAAAGACGATAGACGCATGGAATCCAGCTATCCATAACGCCGATGATGTTGTTGTTTTTATCAATCATCCCGATGACGATATTTTGCATCGTTTTTTTTATTTTTTTAAATACATCTTGCGAGGACGGAAACGATTTGCGATAAGCCCCAAGGAATTATCTCTGATCCGTAGGCTATTTTCCAAAAAAATTCTTTTTCAAGGAGAGCCCCCGACTAATATGCCGTATCCCTACGTGCATCTTAAGCGCCTTGCAAAATTATATGATGTAATATTTTTGTATCACAAAATGATGGGCGTGCCTTCGAATGTGTTTTATACGATGTGGCCGCGTGATTTCAGGGAGGAGTTCGAGTCGTTCTTTGCGGTGCCGAAGGATAAGTTTTTAGTGATGATGAATAACAATGCGCGCCCGCATGCTTTTTTCGCAAAAGAACTCTACAGTGAGCGTCTCCGAGCGATAAAATTTTTCAGTTCGTCTCCCGGGTTTGATCTTTACGGTGGGCGATGGGAAAGAAAGCCATTTTTTCCATTCTGGAGTTATCGCGCGTATGTCCAAAAATGCTGGCGCGGTTATGTGAATGGCGATAAAATCAAGACGTTCGCTTCTTATAGATTTTCTTTGGCGTTTGAGAATTCACAATATCCCGGATATGTGAGCGAAAAGATTTTTGATTCTTTCTTGGCCGGTTGTATTCCTGTGTATCTTGGGGCTCCTGACGTCACTGATTACGTACCGGCGGACTGTTTTATTGATATGCGCGCGTTCAAGGATTACGGAGCTCTCTTAATTCATTTGCAGTCGCTTTCCGATGTCGAATGTGCGTTATATCGAGATCGTATCAAGCATTATCTTATTTCTCAAAAAAATAATATTTTTTCAAAACGGAAGTTTGCGGAAACTCTATGGGGAGCAATGATAAATTTGCCATGACGTTACTTGGAAAGAAAATTTTGGTTACCGGAGGAGAAGGTTTTCTCGGTCAGCATGTAATTAAAGAACTATTAGCACGAGGGGTTGATCGGAAAGATATTTCGGTTCCCAGCGCTGCGTCATGCGACCTTCGCTTCTATATCAATTGCGAAAAAGCCGTCGCCAATCATAACGTGGTTTTTCATTTGGCAGCCGTAACGGGCGGAATTGAATTCCATACTACCCATCCGGGAAATATTTTTTACGATAATTTGATGATGGGCGTGCATCTTATGGAAAGCGCGCGGCTTGCCGGAGTGGAGAAGTTTCTTACGATTGGAAGCGCTACCGAGTATCCAACTACTGCGTCTTTGCCGTATCGAGAAGAAAGTTTGTGGCAAGGGCTTCCTGACCCGGTGCATATTCCCTATAGCATGGCGAAGCGTATGTTCATTGTGCAAGGAGCGGCATATCGCGCGCAATATGGATTTAACGCTATTCACCTTATGCCGAACAATATGTTCGGGCCGGGTGAAAAATTTGAAAGCGGTTTTGTTATTCCTTCCATAATGAAAAAGATTTTAGATGTCAAAGCGTCGGGTGCTGACTTTATAACATCTTGGGGAACGGGAAAGGCAAAGCGGGAATTTGTCTATGTTGAAGATGCAGCGCGAGCGATTATGCTTGCCGCAGAACGATACGACAAGCCCGAGCCGGTCAATATCGGTTCCGGGGAAGAAATATCTATAAAAGATTTAGTAACGTTGATTGCCCGCTTTATGGATTTTAAGGGAGAAATTAAATGGGATCATACGAAGCCGGATGGTCAGCTACGAAGGAATCTTGATGTTTCTCGAGCGGAAAAAGAGTTTGGTTTTCATGCTGAGGTTTCTTTTGAGGAAGGTCTAAAAAAAACTATTGATTGGCACTTAAAAACAGTGTATAAATAGGTGGTTGTTTAAATCTGAATTATTATGGCTATTACAAAAGTAACAGAGCGAAAAACATGTCGTGTGTGCGGCGCTGGGTCATTGACCCCCATTTTTTCCTTGGGGCTTTTGTATGTGTCTGATTTTGTGGACGGTCATGACAAGGAGCATGAGAAAATTCCTTTGGAATTGATATTGTGTAATGAACGAGACGGCGGTTGCGGGCTTTTGCAGCTTAAACATACGGTGCCCCATGAATCTATGTATCGGAACTACTGGTATCGTTCGGGAATCAATAAAACAATGACCGATGAGCTTCAGGATATTGCCCGTACGACCGAGAAGATGGCAAATCTGAAGTCGGGCGATTACGTAATCGATATCGGAGCAAACGACGGGACTTTGCTTCGAGGATTTACTACGCAAGGCATTCATCGTATCGGTTTTGAACCGGCGAACAATCTTGAGCAATACAATACAGTCGGTACCGAAAAAGTGTTCCATGATTTTTTTGGCGCGCGCGCCTGGAATGAATCGTATGGAAAAGCCAAGGCAAAGATTATTACGGCGATCGCGATGTTTTACGACCTCGAAGATCCAAACTCATTCGTGGCGGATATCGCCGCGTCTCTCGATGATGAAGGAATTTGCGTTATTCAACAAAGTTACTTGCCGCTTATGTTAAAGACCAATGAGATCGGTAACATTTGCCACGAGCATCTGGAATACTATTCTTTGCTCTCGATGGAAAATCTTTTTTCGCGCCACAATTTGGAGGTGTGTGATGTGATGATAAATGACATTAATGGCGGGAGTTTTCGTACGTACATTCGACACAAAGAGAAAGGAACCACGCTTCATCTTGAGCCGGGCGCCGCAGAGCGTCTTTCGAATATGCGTGCATCGGAAAAAACACTGGGACTTGACGATAGGCAGGTATATGAGGCATTTGTAGGTCGGGTGAATGAGATAAAAAATAAACTCATGAAATTTTTGAATGACGAGAAAGCGAAAGGGAAAAAAATTTATGGATATGGGGCTTCTACAAAAGGCAACACGCTTCTCCAATTTTTTAATATCGGTTCGGATCTGATTACCGCGATCGCGGAACGTAATCCTGATAAATGGGGTAAAAAAACGATCGGGACGCTTATTCCTATTGTTTCCGAAGAAGAAGCGCGAGCCGCGCAGCCGGATTATTTTTTTGTTTTACCTTGGCATTTTATCGATGAATTCGTGGAACGCGAGGTTGAATTTCGAAAGCGTGGAGGTAAATTTATCGTACCATTACCTGAGTTTAAAATAATCTAATGCCGCAAGGGTATTGGGATAACTCTTCTTTCTGGCAAAGAGTTAGGCGGGTATATCGGAGGGGGGGCTTTTTTTTCCTGATTATCTCAATGATCAGGGCTTTTTTTCGGCCTATTCGTGTCCAGCTATTGGATTGGTACTATAGAATATTTCCCCTAGGGACTTTTTCTTTTCGTGGGCAGAGGTATGCATATCTTGCTCATAAGTACAACACTACGTGGCAGAACGAGCGAGCGGTAGAAATTCCTATTGCACATGCAATAATCAAACGCTATGCAGGGAAGCGCATTCTTGAGGTCGGTCATGTTCTCGGGCATTATCTCTCGATTCGTCATGACGTTCTCGACAAGTACGAACTGAATCCAGCGGTCATGAATGAGGATATTACAACGTTTAAACCGGGGGAAAAGTACGATTTAATCGTAAGTATTTCCACCCTGGAGCATGTTGGCTGGGATGAAGACAAGCGGGAGCCCGATAAGGTGCTTGAAGCATTCCGCAATCTTCAAGACAATTGTTTGGCCCCGGGTGGAACGCTTTTTGTGACTTTGCCTGTCGGTTGGAATCCTGTTCTCGATCAATTTATCAAAGAGGGAGCGATTACGTTCCAGGAACGCTTTTACTTAAAAAAGACTCATAATGAGTGGCGTGAGGTATTGCCACAGGAGGGCGTGAATTCGGCATATAATAGAAGTGTCCCATCGGCCACTGCGATTTTAATAGGAGTGATCCGGCAGAAGGGCGCGTCGTTATTCCCTTAATTTTTTATTTATATATGAAAATTGCCATCGTTTGCTTTAACTTAAAATGGCAGGCAGGCGGGGCACGCCTTATCTTTTCTTTGGCTCACGGTCTTATGGATCTTGGCCATAGAGTTTTTATTTACACGCCGGAATTTGACGAAGGGGTATTTCCGGATTTACGCAAAGGCTTGGATATCCGCGTAGTGCCGCAGGCGCGTTCTTTCGATTGGACCGAAAACCCCCCAAGTTTCATTGGGAAAATATTTCATAAAATCAGAGAAGAGCGATTTCACGTCGCTGTGGCGAAAAATATTGCGCTTTCGATAGATCGCGATTTTGAGGTTGTGAACCTTCATGATTTCGCTTATAAAGTAGGATTTTTCTACAAAAAAATAAATCATCGGGCGAAAATCGTATGGACCGAGAATGACCCTCCCTTCAGCCATCTTCCCAAAAAAGGGGTCATACGCAATGCGGCAAGTAGGATTTTTAATTCCATAAAAGAATATAGTGAAAGAAAATATTTGAACGCCATGGACAGCGTGGTTGTTCTTGATTTTTATAATCGGAATTGGGCGGCACGGCGAGGGTTGCATCCCGTTGTTGTGCGGAGTGGGGTCGACTTTGAAACTTTTTATTCCCCGGTTAAACATATTTCTGCGCATCAAAAATCCATCCGTATTTTAGGGATAGGAGCGTTGAATGTATACCGACGTTTTGAGGATATTATCGGTGCCGTGAAATTGCTTCGATCGTGGGGATATGATGCGCGAGCTCTTATTGTATGCAAGGATATTTGGCGCCAGAAGGAATATCGTGCGTATCTCGAGCAGCTTGTAGTAAAGGAAAAGCTTGATGATTGCGTCACTTTTAAATTCGAAGGCGTTTCTCATGAGGAATTAAAAATCGCGTATCGTGAGAGCGATGTTTTTGTCCTTCCTATTTACTTGCCGTCACCTCGGAATGGATATGGGTGGGGACTTTCCAATTTTGAAGCAATGGCAGCCGGTTTACCGCTTGTGATTTGTAATACCAGTACGGCGATGGAAGTGCTAAGAGACGGCGAACACGCGCTCGCGGTTCGTCCTATGGATCCGGGCGATATCGCTCAAAAGGTAAAGATGTTAATGGATGACCCCGTGTTGTATCGTCGCATTACTGAACAGGGTCAACGTTTTGTGCGTGAACATATTTCGTGGGTGAATTATTGCAAGGAAATGGTGAATATATTTACACGATGAAGATCGCGATGGTTCATCTTAATTTGACGACCGAAAGCGGAGATCCGCGAATGTTTTTTTCTATCTGCCAGTCTCTTCGGACATTAGGTCACGAAGTTCATATTTATACCGCCGAACATAACCCAATGTGCTTCCCTGATCTTTCAAGAAATTTTCCTATCCATGTAGTTGCGCCTCCCGCGCCATTGGATACCGGGTTTGACGCACGGGGATTAATAGGTAGGGTAAAGGCAAAATTATATCGCGGTCGTTTATTGAGTAATGCAGCACGGCGGATTGGAGATGTATTGCCGCCGGATCTTGATGTGCTTGTGTGCCAAAACGATGCTTCCTATGAATTGGGGGTGGGCTATAAGAAAAAAAATCATCGCGCGCGAATTGTGTGGATTATGAATAATGCGCCTTTCTATAGTGGTCCGAAAGGGAATGTTATTGTGAAGTTATTAAGTGCTTTTTCGGCATTATGGGAGAGACACAAAGTGGCACATTACTTGCGCGGCATTGATGTTGTTTTTGTGCACGATATTGAGCGTAAAAAAATGATTGATGCCCTTGGGGTGTCATCAATCGTTTTGCGGATTCCCGTTGATTTTGAGAGTTTCTATGTTCCCGTGAAGAAACGGCTCTCGAAAGACAAAAAAGTTACCCTTTTGGGTGTTGGCTCATTAAGTCCCATGAGAAGATTTGAGGATATTATCCTGGCGGCGACTTTCCTCAGGAAAAAAGGATACGATGCAAGAGTGGAACTTGTTTGTAAAGATTTTTGGAAAGATACAAAGTATCGATCAGAGCTTATTTCATTGATCCGTGATTTATATATGGATCCGTACGTACAATTTCACTTTGAGGGAGTGAGTGAGTCGGTATTGCGCGACATTCAGCGGAACAGTGATGTCTTTATTTTTCCTAACCATGTTAATATTTGGGGTATGGCTGCTCTTGAAGCCATGGCGGCGGGGTTGCCGCTTGTTGTTTCCCGCGTTACGAGCGTTGCAGAGGTTTTAAACGATGGTGAGAGTGCATTAATGTGTGAACCGGAGAATCCGGATGATATAGCTCTTAAAGTACGCGCGCTGATCGATAATCCGGCACTCTACGAAAAAATTGGCGAGATGGGACAACATTTTGTGAAGGAAAATTTAACATGGGAGAAGTACAGCAAGGATTTTATTGGAGCGATAGAAAATAAATAATGTGTTTTTCTCAATTTGTCGTGAGTGCTTAAGGCACTTCTTTTTATGGATGCACTAGGAAGATTTTTTTATCGGATGGGAGCTGGGATGTTTTTTTTGTCGGTTGTTCTTTTGGTATGGAGGCGGAATCACTATATAACGTTCGGCGTTTACATTCCTACCATTAAATTTTCGGATCTTCTTCTCCTGGGATCTTTGATCTTCGTCTGCGGGGCGCTTTTGCTCTCGCACTCTTTAAGAGATTTCCTTTTGAAAGAGTGGAAAGCATTCTCGCGGTGGGTGTTCCTTTGGGGTGCATTTATCTGTTTTTTTATTTTAGGGTCTTTTATCGGTTTTCTTGTGTTTCACGTAAATTTTTTTTCTGGGAGTATAGAGTATATTCGTCTTGGGATAGGACTTACGGAGTTTTTTCTCATCATAATTTTTGGTTTTCATAATGATCGCTATATTCGCTTGATTGCATACGCTTTTTTTTCCGCATTGTTATTGATCCCATTCCTTTTTGTCTCCATTGCAACGATTTTTGAATGGTTTGCCGTGGTATCACCCGCAAGCTATACATTGCTCGGCCTCCAGCCAAGTCCTTTGGTACTCGGCAGTTTCCTTATTATTCCCGCGACATTTCTTTTCGCCTATGTTTGCGCGGATAAAACTTTTAAAAAATATCTGGCATTGATCGGGGTTACATTTTTTGTCGCTCTTATTATTTGGACCGGATCGCGTTCCGCTTGGATTTCGTCATTTATCGCGCTTCTTTCGATAGTTTTGGTGCATGCTCGACAACGTGCTTGGTCTTGGGTAGCATTAATACGCGGAGGATTTTTTATTGTCTTGGTTTTTCTTTTCGGATTTTTGATATTGCCGGCGCCCGCTCGCAATACGGCGCTGGTGAGAATTTTCCCTTATTTGAAAGTTGATGTCGTCGTCGTGGATAATAATTTGGTTTTACCAAAAGAGTCTGAATTTCAGCATTATCTCCTTTCGTGGACTACGTGGGATTTTCTCCGTGTGAGTAGCCCTGTCGTTGATCTGGGTTTTCGTGAAGACAGAGGAGCGATATGGATGAAGTATGGATGGCGTTTTCTTGAAAATCCCTTGGGTGTCGGACCTCTTTATGCCTCTATTCTTCCCGAACACAATATTAGCAAACAAGGAGTAAATGCTCATAATCTCTGGCTTCAGGTGGCATTAAGCGGTGGCATTGGTGCTCTTATTGTTTTCGGCTATATTATTTTTGAGATTGGGCGACGACTTTGGAGGCTCGTGTGGCGTTATGCGGATGATGTTCTCGTCCTTGGTTTGGCGGGTGCATTTGTGGGTATGCTTGTGAATGCGATATTTATGGACACCCTTGATATTCGATGGTTTTGGATTATTTTGGGTATTATTACGGTAATATGGGAGAATAAAAAAGAAGAATTTTTCATCTAGGTAATATTTTGCGACTCCATAAAGAGCAATGAGAATTATTTATAGTGGCGTTCGAAACGAGCATTATGTTCTCCAGCGCGGGAAAAGTTTTGAATATAATAATTTTTATTTGGCGCTGAAGAATATGCCCGATATTGAAGTTATCGAATATCCTTTTGATGCTATCGTGGCGCAGGGGCGACGCGTGTTTAACGATAATTTACTTGAGTTGGTGCGTAAGGAGCGGCCCGATCTTGTGTTCTGTTTTATGTATACCGATGAACTGGATCCGAGGGTGCTTATGGAAATTAAAAAATACACAAAAACAATCGCGTGGTTTGCCGATGACTATTGGAGATTTTGGAATTATTCCCGGAGGTGGGCACCTTACTTTTCTTCTGTTGTAACGACTTCGCACGAGGCATTCGAGTGGTATCATGCCGAGGGACATCGCAATGTTATATTGTCCCAATGGGCTTGTAATACCGCGCTCTATGCTCCTCGCGATGTTTCGCGTCGGGATATTGACGTAAGTTTTATAGGCCAATATAAGCCCGTGCGTGCCGCTATTATCAAAACATTGTCGCGTGCCGGTATTCGCGTTGAGGCATTCGGATTCGGTTGGCCGAATGGCAGGGTTTCGCAGGATCGGATGCTTGATATTTTCTCTCGGAGCAAAATCAATCTGAATTTGAATGTCCGACCGCACCTTTGGGAGCCGCGGATACTCGCCCGTCTTTTCCTTAAGAAATCTATTACCCGCCTTGTCCCGGATTTTCATTTTCTCGACAACTTTTCGGCATATCGGCATGTTGTGCTCCCGCATATTCATGCGCGTCCGTTTGAGCTTGCCGGATGCGGCGCGTTCGTTATCTCGGGATATGCCGCCGGTATCGAGAATTACTATGTACCCGACACAGAAATGGTGTTCTATCGTTCTCACGAGGAGTTGATCGAAAAAATCAATTACTATCTTTCTCACGACGAAGGACGGGAACGTATTGCCCGTGCGGGTTACGAGCGTACCCTACGGGATCACACCTACGAGCGACGTTTTGAGAAAATTTTCAACATTATTCACGCCCTAAAATGAAGATGCCCCTCGTATCCGTATTAATTTCTTCATACAATGCCGAAAAATATATTGAAGAAGCGATCAGTTCGGCGTTGCGGCAAACGTATCTGAATATCGAGGTTATAGTTATCGATGCCGGATCGACCGACCGTACTTCGCAACTTGTCCGAGCATTGAACGATAGGCGAATCCGCTTTATGCAGCATGCTTATGAGCCGATTAAAGTAACCCGCAATGCGTTACTCAAGGAAGCCAAGGGAGATTTTCTGACTTTTTTAGACAGTGACGATATCTATCTTGCGGAGAAAGTAGAAGAGGAGGTTAAATTTTTAGAGCAACATTCGGAATATGCCGCGGTCTACTGTGATCTTCGGTATTTTTTCGACGGTGATCCAGAGCGGCTTTATCGGCATCGGTACACTTTTTATTCGGGTGATATCTTCCCCCAACTCTTGGAGAAGATGTTTATTACAAATACAACACTTATGTTTCGGCGCGCGGTAGTCGAAAAAATAGGAGGGTACGATGAACGTCTTGGTATGGTTGAGGATTGGGATTATTTCTTGCGTATGGCGCATGCGGGATTTCACTTCGGTTTTTTACCGAAAGATTTGGTGCGGTATCGTTTGCGATGGGACAACCACACTCGCTTTGGCAATCAGGTTCCGATCCAGGAGTCTGCCGTAAAAATTTTTGAGAATCTCAAATTACATATGACAAGCGACGAACGTGAACGATATGAAATTGACCGCCATATCGCGAAACGCAAGGAGCGTCTTGTTGTGGCATTACTTGCTGCAGGCAAGAAAAAGATCGCATGGGTGTTGTTAGGGGAGTGTCGTACCGCGATGCGAACAACCCGATTGTTGCTTGTCGTATTTTTATTCGTCATTCCTTCCGTATTGTTGCGGTTTGTGATCGAACGGGCTTGGAAATGGAAAAAGCGTAATCTTTTTGTTCCGGTTCACTAGTCGTGCGTCCGAGGTTACGTTGGACACTCTATAAACCCTGTGGTATAGTGGTTTTGCTTTAATTCTCATTATGAATCGTATTTTAATAACTGGTATCGCCGGATTTATTGGGAGCAATCTTGCGGATAGATTACTTAAAGAAGGGTATTCCGTTGTGGGAATCGATAATCTATCCTATGGCGTACGGGAACAGGTGCCGTCCGGAGTTGAGTTCCATAAACTCGATATCCGTTCAAAAGAGATCTATCCGGTTTTTGAAGGAATAGATGCGGTGTTCCATTTTGCGGCAAAGAACTGCTTACCCGATTGTCAGAAAGATCCGCTTGAAACTGCGGATATTAATGTGACGGGAACTGTGAACGTTTTCGAGGCCGTGCGCAAAGCAGGGGTTCCGAAAATCATTTATGCCGAGTCATCGGCGATTTATGAGGATCGGGCACTCGGGTTTTACGCGATAAGCAAAATGGCGTGTAATGCTTTCGCCTCCGGCTATAGGGAGGCTTACAACGTAACAAGCATCGGACTTCGCTACTTTAATGTGTATGGTCCGCGCCAAGATTACCGGAGGACAATCCCTCCTGTGATGAGTACCTTTATCATTAAAGCGTTAAAAAACGAACCTGCGATCTTGTATGATGGTGATGAGAACAATAAGAGAGACTTTGTTGCCGTCGACGACGTGAATGATTTCCACCTCTTGTGTCTTCGTGATGCGCGAGCCGATAATAAGGTGTTCGATATCGGGAGCGGCAGCAACTACTCGGTATTGGAGGTGTATAATGCGGTTAAGGATCTTTTGAAAAATTCGGCGGAACCCATTCGAAGAAAACGTTTACCGGATGATCCGGTGGTGCAAACACTCGCGGATATTACTCAATCGAAGGACTTAGGATGGGCGCCCAGGGTTTTACTACGAGAGGGTCTCGAACAGATGATCGCTTATATTCGCGAAGAAATGAAAAAAGGAAATATAAAATAAAAACATGATTCTCACGCGCGCGCCATTTCGAATTACGTTGGGAGGGGGAGGTACCGATTTACCGGCATATTATTCGAAGTACGGCGGTTTTATATTTGCGGCGGGTATTGATAAATATATGTTCATCAACGTGAATCGCCCCGTTGTTGACGATCTTATTCGTCTTAAATACTCCGAGTCGGAGATGGTAGAACATAGAGATGATTTAAAGCACGCGAGCGCGCGCGAAGCGCTCCGCTTTATGGGCATTGAAAACGGTATTGAAATAAGTTCAATCGCCGACGCGCCTGCGGGAACGGGTCTCGGATCTTCGTGTTGCTACACAGTCGCACTTTTGAAAGGTTTACATGCTTTTAAGAGAGATTATGTTTCTCTCTATGATCTGGCGGGCGAGGCGTCGCACATTGAAATGGAAGTTTTAAAAAAACCTGCCGGAAAGCAGGACCAGTATATGTCGGCGTTCGGAGGGCTTACGGTTTTGGATATCGAAAAAGACGGAACAGTAAAAGTAAGAAAAGCGCGCGTTACCGATGATACGATAGACGCGCTCAACAGAAATATGTTGGTTTTTTATACGAATACCACGCGTAGTGCGGATCATATCTTAAACGATCAAGCGAGTTCAATACGGGAAGAAAAGAAAGATGTCGTGGAGAGTATGCACTATATCAAAGATATCGGCTATAAGGTTCTTGAGGCGGTGGAAACGGGAAATCTTTCCGAGGTGGGACTCCTTTTCGATAAGCATTGGCAACATAAGAAAAACACTTCTTCGAAGATGTCGAACGAGCGTTTTGATAAAATTTATACTATTGCGAAAGAAAACGGCGCCTTGGGAGGCAAAATTTCCGGAGCCGGAGGAGGCGGATTTTTCACGTTTTACGTGGAAGGGGACCAGAAAAAATTTCGAGAAGCCATGAGACAATTGAATCTTCGGGAGATGAAGTATCGCTTTGATTTCGAAGGAGCAAAAGTGCTTGTTGATTTCTAATCTCAAAAATGAATTCTTCCTATACGATCGGCGTGATTGGTCTTTGGCATCTCGGAGAGATTTACTCCGCCGGGCTTTCGGAGATTGGCCATCGGGTAATCGGTATAAGCGATGATGCTGAGTTAGTCGGCCGTTTCGCGAAAAAAATGCCACCGCTTCCCGAGCCCGGTCTTGAAAAACTTTTGGCTGATAATTTTGAGCGGGGTCGCCTGGAATATACGGTTGATATCGGACGTGTTTCCGAATGTAATGTTGTATGGCTTACGTTTGATACGCCTGTTGACGAGAATGATGATATTGATCTCTCGCCTATTTATGAAGCCGTAGACCGAATAATTCCCCATCTTCAAGAGGGAGTGCTCATGGTGGTTTCGAGCCAGATTCCCGTCGGAACTTCAACCGAAATTATGGATCGCATAAGGCGCGTCCGTCCCGAACTTACCTTTCGCTATGCCTACACTCCCGAGAATCTCCGATTAGGGGAAGCGGTAAGGTGTTTTATGGAGCCCGTACGTATTGTCGTGGGCGCCGCGGGAGAAGAAGCATTTCTTAACATGAAGGATATTTTTACCCCTTTAAAGGCGGAAATTATTCAGATGTCTCCGGCGTCAGCCGAGATGGCAAAACATGCTTTAAACGCGTTTCTTGCTTCCTCGATTTGTTTTGCGAATGATTTAGCCGATATCGCGGAAGAAGTAGGCGCCGATATGCTCGATGTTTCGCGTGCTCTGCATTCCGATCCGCGAATCGGCCCCCGGGCGTATGTTGACGCAGGGTTAAGTTTTTCGGGGGGTACCTTAAATCGTGACATAAAAGTGCTTCGGGGTCTTGCTCAAAAATACAATATACATCCCTCGGTTATCGCGACGCTGTATGAAAAAAATGAAGCTCGGAAGAAGCTCGTGCCGGAAAAACTTGCGAAACTTCTCGGCGGACTTACCGGGAAAACGATTTCATTACTTGGACTTACGTATAAGCCCGGTACGAAAACTCTTCGGCGATCGCATGCGTTGGAAATCGCGAAAGAGCTTGTTGTTCGAGGAGCCGTTCTGCGCTTGCACGATCCGCAAGCGGAAGAAAAAGAGATCGGTATTCCGGCTGTTTTCTCGCGCGACGTCTATGAAGCATCCAGGGGAGCGCATGCCGTTGTCGTAGTAACCTCATGGCCTGAATTTAAAGAGATTGATTTTTCAAAACTGGCCGCTTCCGCGGCTCCCGGAGCGATCTTTTTCGACACGTTTAATTTTCTTTCGTCGAAAGAAAAGGCAATCGCCGATGCGGGTTTTCGATACATAGGCATTGGAAGAGGAACCATATGATACTTAAAGATAAAACAGCTCTCATAACGGGAGGAAGCAGGGGAATCGGCAAAGCGGTAGCGCGCGCGTTTTTAAGAGAAGGCGCGCGGGTTATGCTTGCCGCGTATTCATCAGAAGAAGAACTTGCCAAAACAGCTGCCGAACTTCAAGAAGAGTTTAAAAAAGATACGCCAACCGTGTATTATAGTCGATGCGATGTTTCTGATCCGATTGCCGTAAAACGGCTTATCAAGAGAACTCAAGAAGTATTTCTTTCGGAGAAAATCGACATTGTAGTGAATGCCGCCGGTATTTACGGTCCTATTGGCCTCTCTCATGAGATTAGCCTGGACGAATGGAGACGAACGTATGAAGTAAATGTTTTTGGAACATTTATTGTCGTTCAGGAGGTTGTGCCTTGTATGATTAAAAATGGCGGAGGAAAGATTATTAATTTTTCTGGCGGCGGTGACGGGCCGCTTCCCCGTTTTAGCGCCTATAATTCTTCGAAAGTTGCCGTGGTGCGTCTTACGGAAACACTCGCGGAAGAGTTGAAACAATGGAATATAGCGGTCAATGCGATTGCGCCGGGTGCGGTCAATACTAAATTTCTTGATCAAGCGCTTGAGGCGGGAGAAGAGAAGGTCGGTAAAAAACGGTACCAGGAACTTTTGAAGCAAAAAACAGAAGGAGGAACGCCGCCCGAGAAGACGGCAGACCTCTGTGTTTTTCTTGCGTCCTCAAAATCGGACGGGCTCACGGGAAAATTTTTGAGCGCCGTATGGGATCATTGGTACGAGTGGGATGAGGCGAAAATAAAAGAAATTATGTCGACTTCGGCTTTTACGATCCGTCGTGTCGATCCTTATAGAAAAAATTAACCGAATTATGAAATTTTTACGCGTAGGTATCGTGGGTGCCGGTCTGATAGGGGCCAAACGCGCGGCGGCGTTGAAAAAAATCGGACGCGCAAGTCTTATCGCGGTTGCCGATGTGGATTTTGAACGCGCGAAGAAGCTTGCGGATGAATACGGGGCAAGCGCGGTTAAAAAATGGGAGGATCTTGTATCGCGAGCGGATCTTGATGTGATCATTGTCTCCGTGCCGAATAAATTTACGGCGCCGATCGCGATTCAAGCGTTGAAAAACGGCAAGCATGTACTGTGCGAAAAACCTTTCGGGCGGAACGCCAAAGAGGCAAAAGCAATTCTTGACGCGGGCAAAAAACACAAGCGCCTTATTAAGGTCGGGTTCAGCAATCGTTTTCATCCCGGAATCTTTCGGGCGAAGCAACTTTTTGATCAAGGTCTTATTGGAAATGCGCTTTTTATTCGCGCCCGACACGGCCATGGCGGCCGCGTTGGCATGGAAAAGGAGTGGCGGTTGCGGCGGGAAATTTCGGGCGGTGGCGAATTATTGGATCAAGGAGTACATATTATCGATCTTTGCCGCTGGTTCGGAGGTGAATTTACCGAAGTGTTCGGGTGCGCGGATACGAAATATTGGAAAACAAACGTGGATGACAACGCGTTCGCGATTATGCGCAATAAAAAAATAACCGCCGCGTTTCACGTAAGTACCACCAATTGGGGCAACATCTTTTCTTTTGAAGTATTCGGCGAGAAAGGAGCGCTCACGGTTCACGGATTGGGAAGGCGTTACGGTACGGAAACTTTGGAAGTGGGTATAAAACAACTGCCATTCGGTGATTTAAAAACCGAAACCTATACCTATCCTCCGGATATCGACGAGAGCTGGGAAGACGAGTGGAAAAATTTCTTGGAAGCCATTTTGAACAAAAAAAAGCTTATCGGTGACGCAATGGACGGATATCGCGTGAATCGGATCGTTGACGCGATCTATCGTTCTTCGAAAACAAAGAAAACAATCAAGCTTTGATTTTGACATTCTTTGCTATGTCTTTTAAGCTCTAATAATGAAAACCGTAGCGGACTTGCGTATTAAGATCTTTGGGGATGGCGCCGACAAGGCAAGTATGCTTGAACTTGCGAAGAAGCCTTTTATTAAGGGTTTCACGACAAATCCGACGCTTATGCAAAAAGCGGGAATTTCCGATTATCAGGCGTTCGCGAAGGATATTCTTGCGGCGATTACCGCACTGCCGGTTTCGTTCGAGGTTTTTGCCGATACGTTTTCGGAGATGGAGCGGCAGGCACGGATTATCGCTTCGTGGGGAAGTAATGTGTACGTAAAGATTCCTATCACGAATACCAAGCATGAATCGGCGATTCCTTTGGTTAAAAAACTCACCGCCGAGGGGATCAAGATCAATGTGACCGCGATGCTTACCTTGGAACAAGTGCGGGATGTCGCGGCGAATTTCGCTTCGGGAACACCCGGAATCGTTTCGGTTTTCGCGGGCCGTATTGCCGATACCGGCAGGGACCCGGTACCGATGATGCAAGAGGCAAAAAAAATCCTCGCGTCACAACCGAATCTGGAACTTTTATGGGCGAGCCCGCGGGAGCTTTTGAATATTTTCCAGGCGGATGATATCGGATGCGAAATTATTACGGTCACTCCCGATATTTTGAAAAAACTCGACAAAGTAGGGTACGACCTTGACATATTGTCGCTTGATACGGTAAAAATGTTCTATGACGACGGCAAAAAAGCCGGTTATACCCTTTAACTATGTATCACGATTATATCCATTCATATCTCGCCGAGGTACAAGAGGTCGCCGCGAAGCTTGACCGCGAGGCGATCAATAAAGCAATAGGCATCCTAAAAGAAGTCCGCGACAAAAAGGGGCGGCTTTTTATTCTCGGTGTTGGCGGGAGCGCGGGGAACGCGAGCCATGCGGTCAATGATTTCAGAAAACTTGCGGGTATCGAATCGTACGCTCCTACGGACAATGTTTCGGAACTTACCGCACGTACGAATGACGACGGCTGGGAGAGCGTGTTTGTGAGGTGGCTCGAAGGAAGCTCGGTGGGAGCGAAGGATGCCATTATGGTTTTTTCGGTTGGAGGAGGAAATGCCGAAAAAAATGTGAGCATGAATATTATTCATGCTCTGGAATATGGCAAGAAAAACGGAGCGAAGGTGATCGGCATTGTAAGTCGCGACGGAGGACATACGAAGAAAGTAGCCGATGCCTGTATTTTGGTTCCCGTTGTAAATCCCGAGAACGTAACCGCGCATGCCGAGGCGTTTCAGGCGGTCATTTGGCACTTGATGGCTTTTCACCCCAAGTTCAAGGTGAACGAAGGGAAATGGGAATCAACGGTATAAACCCCGTTACTTCCTGAGTAGAGGCGATAGGATTTTTTTAAAAAATAATTCAATGCGGCAACCCGAAGGAATATGCTACGCGTTCAAGGAAGTAACGGGGTAAAACACAAAGCGGTTTTTCTTGATCGGGACGGAACGATTCTCCGTCCGATTTTGGTACTTACGAAGCCGACTCAGGTGCGTCCATATGCTGTTGCCGCCCGTGCGATTAAGCTTTTGAATCAATTGGGATATCTTGTCGTCGTGGTTACGAATCAGCCGATTATTGAAAAGGGGTTTATAGATGAGAGGGGTGTGAAAAAGCTCCACGCGGTGCTCCAAAAAAAACTTGCGAAGGGTGGCGCGCTGGTTCGCGCGTTTTATGTGTGCCCTCATCGTTATCCTTCAACGTGTCGGTGCCGCAAACCGAATATAGGATTAGTGCGGAGAGCGCAAAAGGAATTCAAAATAGATCTTAAAAAAAGTTTTTTTGTGGGGGATTCGACGCGTGACGTGCAAACGGGCAAAAACGCCGGCATAAAAACTATTTTGGTGCGCACGGGCGAGGGAGGGAAAGACACTCGGTTTTATAAGGCAAAAGCGGATTATGTCGCGCGCGATATTTTAGGCGCCGTAAAACTCATAGAGAAACTTTCGGGGTAAAAAAGTGGCCGCACAGGATAGTTGCCCGTGCGGCCATGATGAGTTGCTGTTGTTTCTAGACCTCCGTCTCGATTCTCGGCTTTGCGTCGCCGTAGACGCCACGGATGATCTTCGAGATCCCGTCCGCCTCGCGCTTCCAGGTGCGGGCGAAGCTCTTGGAATTCCGGAGTGTCGCGACGCGTCCGGCGTATCTCTCCGGAGCTGCTTCGAGAAGCACCTTCTCGCTCTCGAAGACATTGATGTGAAGGCTCCGATACCTCGGGTTTCTTGTGAGGTGTTTCGCGATGTAGGTCATGGTTCGTGGCATGTGGACGCCTACGGTAACTAAGCCCACACTTTCGAACTTTTCATCTCTTGCGAGCTCGAAGATGTTCAGAAGTTCGCGGCCGGTGTTCGAAGGACCCGGGAGAGATTGCTCTTGAGGCCAAGACCAAATTCCCAAGGAGAGGGACGGTCTGATATGTGCCGTGAACTTCTCAGCCATCACCGTGCTTTCGGTTGGCCCATCGACGCTCTTTAGGTAGTCCGAACGATCACCATACGCGCAGACGACCACCCCTGGTTTGTACTGGCTGTTGTATGCGGTGCAGAGGATGATGCCGGCCTCAAGATTCATCTCGCCGCCGCCCACCATGCAGTAGGGATTTTTGTCGTCTGCGGGAACGCGGACAGGCAGATGTGCTGAGTTCTGACCACAGACTTCCAGGTCTTCGGTCAGAACCCACGGGCCGTCTTCACTCACGCGTTGGATTCCTCTTCCGAGAATTGCCAAAAGATCCAAGGAGCACCTCCTCTTCTTTAGGGGTTACCAAGCTTTGTTTCTCAAGAAATTCAACTTATATAATATATGAAAATCCATACTTTGTCAACTATTCCAATTATATTTTTCCTGCTATAACTAGAGCATTATGGTTACGCAGGCAGTTATCGCGGCAGGGGGATTGGGGACGCGTCTCCGGCCGCTTACGGATACGATTCCCAAAGTAATGGTTCCGATTCTCGGTAAGCCGCTTCTCGAGCATCATATTGAGCAGTTCAAAAAACACGGCGTTAAAGAATTTTTCTTTACGTTGCATTATCTGCCGCAAGTTATTATTGATTATTTTGGCGATGGCACGAAGTGGGGAGTGAAGGTAAATTATTTCATAGAAAAAAAACTGCTTGGTACCGCGGGAGGCATAAAAAAATTCAAAGATAAACTCGATGAAAGTTTTTTCTATACGCTCGGCGATATTTTCAGTTTAGTGGATTATTCGAATGTCTCACGGGTATTTTCCGAAAAACCGGACGCAATCGGCATGCAGAGAATCGGGAAAACGGAGAAGTTTGAGAATATCGATCTCGTTGAGGTTAATGACGAAAAATTATTTTTGAAAATTCATCCCAAGCCCAACGTTTCAAGGCCACCAAGTTCCTATCTTCTGCGCGGTTCTTTTCTTTTGAACAAAAAAATACTTTCGTACATACCCGAAGACTTGGAGTATGCGATGACGACTCAGCTTTTGCCGAACGTTATCGCGCGTGGTGAGAAATTCTATGGATATGAATGTGACGATTATTCACAGGGGATTGATACTGCCGAGAAATTAAGAGAAGTTGAGGAGTATTTAAAAAATCACCTTATAAAATAATTCGAGGGTCGGTTCATATAATCCGACCCTCGGTTTTGCGTTACTTGCTCGAAATGAGCCACACGACGACCGCGGCTCCTATGAGTCCCACTGCCTTTTTTGGCGAAAGGGATTCTCCATAAAAAAGAATGCCGCCGAGCGCCGTTGTCGAAATTGCAACGACTCCGGCGATGGGCATTACGATTGATACTTCGGCCTCGCCGAGTCCTGCAACGAGTGGCTGGAAGATGATATGGCCGGCAATGTTCAGTACTCCCGCGAGGAGGGCGAATCCTCCCGTAATCGACAAAAGAAGAGCAATATTGGCTTGGTTTTTCATGAACGGCACGCAAAGCAGTCCTGAGGCAAAGCTCATGATGAAGACACGTGTGATTGGCGGGATGGCGCCACACTGTTTCATGACGAGCGGCCATGTACCCCAGAAAAGGCCGGCTACGATTGCGAGAAAAAGAGCCGATGTGTTTTTCATTATTTCACCTCCGTGAAGTGCGTCGTGAATGTATCTCATAAGTTTTCAATGTGCGAATGGATAATAATGTTTTTCTATTATTTTGTCAAATGAAGGTTTTTTTGCTATCGTTTATGGTATGCCGTATCCAAAAGTAAGCGTTTTGATTACGACGTACGAGAGGCCCCGATTCATCGATCGCGCGATTGGAAGCGTTTTGCAACAGACATTTACCGATTGGGAGATTGTTGTTGTGGATGACAGCGCAAGTGATGCGACCAAAAAGGCGGTCGGTGATTTTTTAAAAAAAGATAATCGCATTCGGTATTTTCATCGCGAAAAGAAGGGAACGATCGCGCAAGCCTCAAATTTTGGTCTTCGGGAGGCTCGCGGAGAATACATCGCGATTCTTGATGATGATGATTTTTGGAGTGACGAGAGCAAGCTTGGGGAACAGGTTTCTTTTTTGGATTCGCATCGGGAGTACGTCGGGTGCGGGGGAGGTTTTGTGACGATTGATGAGCATGGGAAAGAAACGACAAAAATTTTGAAACCCGAAACAAATCACGCGATTCGCCGTCATGCGCTTATGGCAAATCCCATGGCAAACTCAACGACGCTTTTCCGCTTGAGCGCGGCGCGTCATGTCGGCTTTTACGACGAAACACTCCCGCAATTCGCCGATTGGGATTTTTGGCTGAAGATGGGATTGTCGGGAAAACTTCACAATGTCTCGAA
Organism: uncultured Candidatus Saccharibacteria bacterium; assembly: GCA_964361095.1. Taxonomy (GTDB): domain Bacteria; phylum Patescibacteriota; class Minisyncoccia; order UBA6257; family 2-01-FULL-56-20; genus CAYHZA01. The sequence continues at coordinate 61,774 of CAYHZA010000004.1, forward strand.
ATATTACGCCTCGTACATGATGTGGCAGGAAGGCGCTTCTTTCGCGCACCAAAAGGTAAATGCCCGCTCCGCGCTTCGTATCGTTCGACGGTATCGCGGCAAATATCCCGGATTTATTACGGCTTATATGATGGCATGCCTTTATTTTTGCTACGCGCATCTTCCGGAAGCGATTAAAAAAATCACAAACCCCATTCTTTCGCGCGCAAAGAAATTTCTTTTCGGTGTTCGGTTGTAAGTTATGCCGCCGAACTATTGGATCGTGGAGGTTTCGCGGGGCGATTCCGGGTGTATGACCAATCTTATTTCTTCAAGTGTTGGTTCTTTGAAGCGATAGAGGAGTAGGAAGTATATGGCTACGGAGAGGCCGATATTCATAAATACATTCATTCCGGATATAAGAAAAAGCCATGATGCCGGTGCCATAAGGAGGGTTGCCCCGATGATCTTTTTGAGATGCGGAAGAATTTCGAAGTTTACGTTTTTTCTTGCAATGTGCCAAAGATAGCGGTTGCTCACGAGTTGCGCGATGAGCGTCGCGACTGCCGAACCGGCAATGCCGAATCGGGGGATAAGGAGTATATCCAAGGCGACATTCAAAAATCCTCCGATCGCGGCATTTACCACAAGGTTTCGTTGTCGGTTATACGCAAACACGACATTGCTCAAGATGACCGCCGGAAAATCAACGAGGAGCGTGAGCATCAGAATTTGAAACGAGAGCGCGCCGGGAGCGTAACTCGCTCCAAATGTGGCAGTTATAAATTGTCGCCCCAAGATAACACCTCCGATGGCTGTGGGGATAGCGATTGAATATGCCAGTGTTACAATCCGCTCAATAGCCCGCTTCATTTTCTCTGGATTTTCGGTGGCGAATCTTGTAAGGCTCGGAAGAACACTCAAAGCAAGAATACCGGGGAACATATATATGACTTGAATAATCCTGTTCGCGGCGGAATAAAGGCCGACGTCTTCGGTGGTGCCGAGCCAACCGATGATGAGAATATCCGTATTGATCATTAAGATGCCGAGGAGTCCCGATACGGCGAACGGCCACGCGGCACTCAAAATAGGCCGCATGAGTTTAAAGGAGAAGTTTGAAAATATTCCCTCCAGGTTTTTCCTCAGGGCGTAAAAAGTCGCGGCCATGCCGATACCCGTTCCGATCGCATAGGCAACGGCGAACGATTTTACCGTTGGATGAAGATAAAGGAAAAGAAAGCCCACCACGACGATACAAATATTCGTCAAAATAAAAAGCCCCGCTTCCACTTCCATCTTTTCAAGCGCTCGATTGACCGAAAAGCCGAATTGGCGCATGGCATCAAAAATCATTATCAAGGCGACAATAGGGAAAATTGCTTTTGCTTCCTCGATTGTGGTTACGTGCGGAGCTATAAAGATTACAATATAGGTTCCCAAGGAAAGAAGTGCGAGCTTCAAGAAAAATGAAGTGGATATTATTTCCGCAAGATGTTTTTTGCCCTGGTGTTTTGATGCTTCTTTCGTGATAATCGAGCTTATGCCAAAATCGATGAAGATGGTGAGAAAAGCCGCGAGCGTGATTGCATAGGAGAACGTGCCCCATCCAATCACTCCTAAAACTCGAGCCGCATATATGATGACCGCGGCGCGAAGGAGACGTCCTCCAAAGTCGCTTACCGTAAGCCAAAACGTATTTTTTGCGACCGTTTGGCGAGTGGTCTGATTCGTGAAAAGCAACGCCTTTAATTTTTTGAACATCTGTTTTATAGTAGTAAGAATAATCCTTTTAGGTGTTTGAACTGCAAGCCCAGATTATCATATTTTCGGCAACGGGGCTATATTTTCAAAATGACAAAAAATAAGAAAAAAATAGTGGTTACGGTAAGCGGGGGATTCGATCCCATCCACGTAGGGCATGTTCGGCTCTTTAAAAAAGCAAAAGCACTGGGAGATGTTTTGGTTGTAATTTTAAACAATGATAACTGGCTTAAGAAGAAGAAGCACGTGATCTTTATGCCCGAGAAGGAGCGTAAAGAAGTAATCGAAGCTTTGTCGAGTGTTGACCGTGTGGTGCTTACGAGGCACCCAAAAAATCCAAAAGACATGAGTGTGTGCCGGGAGATCCAAGAGATTAAACCCGATATTTTCGCAAATGGCGGAGACAGGCATCATCATAATACTCCGGAGATGCCGATATGTCGGGAAATAGGATGTAGGATGGTTTTTAACGTGGGGCACGGAGGAAAGGTGCAATCAAGCTCATGGCTTTTGGAGAAATATCTTACGGCGGTAAAAAAGACAAAACAGTGACCAGAGGAGATTTTTTATATTGTTGCGGCTGTTCTTGAAATACCTTCTTCAAATTTTACGCTTGGATTCCAGCCGAGTATTCTTTTTGCTCGTTGTGCGTCAAGCGAAATGCGATAAACTTCTCCTTTCCGGTAGGGCGCGTAGTTTGGTTTTCCCGTAAAACCGGTTACGTTTGCTATGGTGTCAAAAATCTTCTGGTCGCTTATGGTTTTTCCCGAGCCAATATTTACCGCGTCGTTTTTTCCGCGTTTTGTCGCAAGAAGATTCGCATGAGCGATGTCTCCTACATATACGTAATCTCGGCTTTTTGTGCCGTCGCCAAAGATCGTGGGCGTTATGCCTTTTTTCATTAGTCCGCTAAAGATCGCGACAACGCCGGCTTCTCCTTTCGGATTCTGGCGCGGTCCATAAACGTTCGCGTAGCGTAATATGAAATAATCAAAATTGTGCATTCTTCCGTAGTATCTTATGGTGTCTTCGGCGAGTTTTTTCGAGAGTCCGTACGGAGAAAGAGGGAGGATCGGCGTTGATTCATTCGCCGGTATTTTTCTTGGTTCTCCATAGAGAGCTCCGCCGGTTGAGGCGAAGATAAATTTTTTATTTTTTCCTGTTCCATAGCGGGCGAACTGCGCAAGAAGGTTCGCTGTTCCCAGAATATTTACGGTAAGCGTGGGCAGGGGATCGCGGAGCGATTTTATGATTTCTACGACTGCCGCGTGATGGTTCACGACTTCCGGCTTTTCTTTTTTGAAAATCGTTTCTATCGCGCGGGCGTTCGTGATATCCGCTTTATAAAAAACGGCTTTTGGATTCAGGTTCTTGCGAAATCCACTCGAGAGATTATCAACCACAATGATCCGATGACCTGCGTTTATATACGCGTCGACAATATGAGAGGCGATAAACCCCGCTCCTCCGGTAACGAGAATTTTCATTTCTGGTTTATAAAGAATGATTTGAACGTCTTGAGAATAATAGCGCAATCGAGGATAAGCGAGCGATTTTTTAGGTAGTATATGTCGTATTGAAGCTTTTCCTGCGTGTCGTCCACCGAGGCGCCATAGCGGTAGTTTATCTGGGCCCAACCGGTGATTCCCGGCTGTATCAAATGGCGGATCTTATAGTGAGGAATTTCTTTTTCGAGTAATGCAACGAATTCCGGCCGTTCCGGACGCGGACCAACGAACGAGAGCTCTCCTTTGATTACATTAACAAGCTGGGGTAGTTCATCAAGGTGTGTATAACGGAGAAATCCGCCGATAAACGTGGTGCGGTTATCCTTTGTGTCTGCCCATTGGGGGCCATCTTTCTCGGCGTCTTCGCGCATGGTTCGGAATTTATAGAGGACAAAGGATTCGTTCCATATCCCTATCCGTGCCTGTTTGTAGATCACCGCTCCCGGTGATGTTATTTTGATGAGTATAGCAATGAGAAGTTCGAGAGGGAGTAGCACGATACCGATTACACACCCGGCGACAAATTCAAGTCCTCGTTTCAGGTCGTCATAAAATTTTTTCTGCCCGATTTTGTTTTCGAGAAACCATGCCTCTTCGAGATCCGCGAGGGGAAGTTTTCGGAATACCAATTCATAAAAACTGGGAAAATCGACAATTTCAACACCGGATGCCAAGAGTTCATAAAACGCCTTGGTGAGCTTCAAATTTTTCTTCAGTTCGCTGGGGATCACAATGAGATTGATATGGTGGGTTTTTACAAGTTCGTGGAGGTGCCCGCTTTCGGGATCCGCGAGCCCCTTCTTGAGCCAGAGGCGTATTTCGTAACCGATTTGGGGGTTTTTACCGAGTGTTTCGGCGATTTCATTGATTCGTGGCCCCTCGCCAAGCAGGAGGATTTTATTGAGGCCCTCGCGGAAGCTTGCGCGGATGTTAAAGTTTTGTCGCCACCATGCTTCGATTACGGTAAACACAATAAGGAAGATAAATAAATTTCTCCTTGGCGCGATGCCGAAGACGGGGATAAGATAAAAAAGGGCGATGGTAAGAAGCGCGTTTACCGCGAGGGCAAGCGCGAGCGTTTTTAAAAAATCAATATTGTTTCGAAGGCGTGGAAGATCATAAAGCCCGGCGATATAAAAAACGATGATCCAGAGTACGAATACGAAGGAAAAAGGAGCCAGGTGACCCCCGATAAACTCTTCATAAAAATTTCCTCCATAGCGGATAAAAAGCGTAAGAATGAGTGCCGTATAGAGCGCAATGATGTCTCCTATGAGCAGAAGAGATGCCTTTGTTTTTGATGAAAGTTTCATTTTTGCTTCTCCACTATTCTTACATCAGTGGACGTTTTTGTGAAGGGTCGTTTCATAAATGTTGTCCAGAAGAAATTTAAGGCATAACGGATGCCGGTTTTTAAAATGCCCTCCTCGGCGAGGCGTCTTCCCGAGGTATACATAGTAAGGTGAAACGTCCATTTGACCGCGCCGACTTTTGACATCCTTCGCGCGATGTCGGTATCTTCCCCGTAGAAATCTATCGAGGTGTCAAAGCCGCCGATTTTTCTCAATGCGTCGGTTCGGCAGATAAAATTACCGCCTTGCACCATGGAGCCGACGTGAAAAATAAATCGGTTGATAAGGTAGAAAAAAAAGCCAATCCCATAAAAGATCATAGTGAGCGCGCGAGCGAACCAAGAGAGGTCATAATAAATATACGGGCCGCTAAGGCAAACAAGTTTCGGATTCTTTTCAAATTCTTTAAATACCTTCCCGATCCATCCAGGGGTAAGCATCGTATCTGCGTCAACGTTCGCTACGATATCTCCGGTTGCTTTAAGGTATCCCGCTTGCCGGGCGCGCACGAGGCCTTTTTTTGGTTCATTGATGACTATTACGCCTTGATATTTTTTCGCCACCTCTTCGGTGTGATCGGTTGAGGCGTTGTTTACGACGATGATCTCCGTGTCGTATGCGCGCCCTTTAAGTTCTTGAACTATGGAATCAAGGCATCGGGGAAGGCGTGCTTCTTCGTTATGGGCGGGAATTACAAAACTAAGCTTCATTTATTTTTTTGATTATAGTCGTTCACGGTTTTTCGATATATCATCTCCCATTCTTTCGCGATTGCTCCTATGGAAAAGTTTTTCACCGATTCTTTAGCCCCTCTGCCCAATTTGGTTCTCGTGGCTGGCTTCTGGTAGAGGGAGAAAATATTTTCAGCAAGTTCTTCAACGCTTCCGGGTTTTATGAGGATGCCGTTTTTGGGAGTGATGTATTCTTTGAGGCCCCACGCCCGCGCTCCGATTGCCGGCACACCGCACGCCATGGCGTTTACCATTACCAAGCTTTGGGTTTCGGCGGTGCTCATCATCACGAATATTTCGCTCGCGTTGTATGCTTCTGCAAGCGCTTCATTTGTGGGGAGGAAACCGAGGAATTTAATATGAGCCCGTATTCCCAATGAGTCGGCAAGTGTTTCGAGTTCGACCTTCGCCGGTCCTTGTCCCACGATTGCGAGGGTTATCTCGGGGATTTTTTTAACGAGAAGGGCTACGGCGCGGATCGCAACGTGGATATTTTTCTCCGGCGCTAAGCGACCGGCGTACATGAGCGTAAAGCTCGAGAGGCCGAATTTTTTCTTTAGAGATTTTTTATTGCGCAGGGGTTTATAGGCGAGAAGATCCAGCGGGTTCGAGAGCGGTCGGGAGGGAACTTTGAAATCGAAATGTTCCCTGAGTTCGTCGAGAACCGCTTGCGCGGGAGAGGTGACAAAGTTACACCGCCTGTAGAACCATGCGTTATAGCGAGTAACGACTTTTTCGATCCAGGGATTTTTTAACGGACTGTAGCGTATGAATTCTCCCATGGGGGTATGATCGGTGCCGACCAACGGTACGCGGAGAATCTTCGCGGCGATAAGCCCCTCAATTCCCACGCCGAACGGGAGATGCGCGTGAATAACATCCGGCCGGAATTTTTTTATTAAAAAGGTACGTATTCCCATCGTCGGAAGCACAAGGCGTCCTTGACCGGTACCGGTGGGAAATGGGAAAGAGGCAAAGCGGGTGACGCCAGCTCCTT
>CAYHZA010000004.1:68204-72059 GCA_964361095.1 uncultured Candidatus Saccharibacteria bacterium
TGACCGGTACCGGTGGGAAATGGGAAAGAGGCAAAGCGGGTGACGCCAGCTCCTTTGCCTGGGTCGATTTCCTTTGGAATGCGGTTTACCGTGGCGTAATTTGCCATGGAGTATCGCGGAGCAAAAAAATGGACTGCGTGCCCGCGCTTCGCGAGTTCTTCGCCGGTGGTTATGATCGAATCGGCAATTCCGCTCAGTTCCGGATAAAAATTGTCCGAGAATACTGCGATTTTCATTTTTTCGCGTCGAGTTCCTGTTTTTTGAACTGTTCGATCAACTTAGTTCGCATCATTTTATAGAGGTGATATATAAATACTCCCGCTATGAGGAGTAGAATAAAGGCAAGAACTCCGTTGTTCAAGGTGTGGAGAATGTTTTGGTAGGCACTGCCAAAGAAATAACCGATCACCGTATACGTAGTCGAGGTTCCTAAAATTACCGCGGTAATCGTAATTAAAAACTTTTTGAAAGGCATTCTGATCGCGCCTGCGACGATGAGTCCCACGGTGGGAATAACGGGCATGAGTTTTATAATCGCAAGACTTTTTGCCGAATGTCGCTTAAGGACAGTCTCGATTCGTTCTAACCAACCTTCTGTGATGCCTACTTTATAGCCATAACGCTCAATGATTTTTTTACGTCCCCAGTATCCAAGGGCATAATAAAAAACATCGGTGATCCAATCGCCGAAGAAAGAAAGCATGTAGACTATTATTATATTGAGATAACCTAAACTTGCCGCGAATGCGGCGAGTACGGTAATTATAGGCCCCTCGAGGAGCATCACTAAAAGAATGACGAAGTACCCATAACTCGAAATCCATTCAAGGGACGCGGGGATAACTTGAGGAGGCATTGCTTTATTTTAGCATTCTTTTCGTTTTATTGGCTGTAGCATGAGGAGTTGACGTATCTTTTCATCATGAGGTAACATTGTGAATATGGAAAACGAAACACCAGTTGAATTCAAGGCGGAAGGCGGAGAACGTGAGCGGGATTATCTTTTGCCCGCAAGTATTTTAGTTGCGGCTCTTTTAATTTCCGGTTCAATCATCTATTTGGTTGGCGCGAAGACGGGGAATCAGGGCGGTACGGCGAATCTTAAAGACAATACCGAGGTTCAAAACGCTACAGGAATTTCGAAGGTAAAACCGGTAACGAGTGATGATCATATCTTGGGAAATCCCAATGCTCCCGTGAAGATTATCGAGTTTTCGGACCTTGAATGTCCCTTCTGTAAGACGTTTCATGCTACGATGCATCAGATAGTAACCGCTTATGACGGCAAGGTTGCGTGGATTTACCGTAACTTTCCGATTGATTCTCTTCATCCCAAGGCGCGAGAAGAAGCGCTTGCTGCGGAGTGCGCGAATGAATTGGGCGGAAACACGAAGTTTTGGGCATACATCGACAAAGTCTTTGAAGTTACTCCCTCGAATAACGGTCTTGATCTCGGGCTTTTGCCTAAAATCGCGGAAGACTTAGGGCTCAATCAAGCAAAGTTTAAAGCATGCCTTTCGGAGCAAAAGCATATGGGACGCATTGATGCAGATATAAAGGATGTAATGAATACCTTGGAGCCCGGGGAGCGGGGATTAGGAACCCCTCGATCAATAGTAATAGGTCCGAATGGGAAAACCGTCCTTATCTCCGGTGCGCAGCCCTTAAGTGAAGTAAGATTGGTTATTGACGGCGTTTTAAGCGGCAATTAATTGTTTTCGCGGATGATTGACTTGGCGGACAGAAGGGATCATAAAGCCCTTTCGTTTTGCCGGCTATTTTCTTGGATAGTATCATGAGGTATACTGATTTTCGGATTGAAAGGTCGGTTGAGAAGAACAAATAATTTTTTTATTATTTTAATGGCAACAATCAAAATTTATACGACGCCGACGTGTGTATACTGCAAAATGGCTAAGCAGCTTTTCGAAGGCAATAATTTAAAATATGAAGAATATAACGTCGCAGAAGATGATAAAGCGCGGGAAGAGATGATCACGAAATCGCATCAGCTTGGAGTTCCGGTGATTGACGTGGATGGAGAAATTTTCGTCGGATTCGATCGCAAGGGACTTATGAATGCCCTACATATAAAGGCATAACACATGGTTGATCTTCTTATCGTGGGCGGCGGGCCCGGTGGCGTTGCCGCCGGAGTCTACGCGGCTCGAAAAAAAATAAAATCAGTTTTGATCACGGAGAGTTTTGGCGGCCAGTCGCTTGTTTCCGCCGATGTTCAAAACTGGATCGGGACCAAATCGGTTTCCGGTTTTGACTTGGGGCTGATGCTCGAGGATCATGTGAGAGCGCAAGAAGGCATCGAAGTTGTCGACGGAGATCTTGTCCTTAGTGTCGAGAAAATCGACGGTGGATTTCGTGCCACAACTCAAAATGGAAAAATATTTGAAACAAGATATCTCCTTGTTGCTTCGGGTAGTCGTCGAAAGAAACTCAATATTCCCGGTGAAAAAGAACTCGACGGCAAAGGAGTGGCGTATTGTTCAACGTGCGATGCCCCGCTTTTTAAAGATAAGATAACTGCCGTCGTAGGCGGCGGCAACGCCGGCCTTGAAGCCGCGATCGATTTGCTTCCCTACGCTTCAAAGGTATATCTTTTGGAATTTACTGATAATCTCAAAGGAGATCCGATAACACAGGAGCGCTTACGGCGCGATCCAAAAGTTGAAATTATATTTATGGCTCAAGCGGCGGGGGTTATCGGAGATCAGTTTGTGACTGCCCTTGCCTATATCGATCGAAATACCAATACGTCGAAAGAATTGAAAGTTGAGGGCATATTTGTCGAGATCGGTTCTTTGCCGAACTCGGATTTTGTGAAAAATCTCGTAGATCTTAATACAATCGGTGAAATCGTTGTTGATCATAAAACGCAAGCGACTTCATGTCCGGGCATCTGGGCAGTGGGGGATGTTTCGGATGTTCTTTATAAGCAAAACAACATTTCCGCCGGCGACGCGGTAAAGGCCGTTTTAAACATTTACGAAGCCATCAATAAAGGGTAAGGTATACGAAAACGATGGATATTTTTGCCCATGGTCTTTGGACCGTTGCGGGCGCACATGGCGTCAAAAAGGTTTCCAAAAAGCCGTTTAGTATTGGGTGGGCTACCTTTTTTGGGGTAATACCGGACATTCTCGCCTTCGCTGCTGTGAGTCTGTGGACGGTCTTTCAAGTAGTGGGCCCGGGGTTCACCTTGGGTGATGTGCCGCGTCCGTCCGAAGTGCAAATCGCCGCCCCGCACGCATTCTTGATCTTCGAGCTTACCAGTTTCCTGTATAGCTTGACGCACAGCGCCCCGGTATTTCTTCTGGTATTTCTTCTGGTCGCCGGATTTAAAGGCCGGGTGATGTGGGAGATGTTGGGATGGGGGTTCCACATTTTAATTGATGTGGTCACCCATTCTTACGCCTTTTATCCGACGCCTGTTCTTTGGCCGTTGATTACATGGCGATTTAACGGCATCCCTTGGGATCATACACTTTTTATGTTCGTGAACTACTCTTCGATTTTGATCGTTTATCTTTTTATTTTTAAAAAACAGCATGTTCGGATGATGCGGCAGAACTATAAAGAAATCTTCATAAAATACGTGGGGTTTGGCAGGGAAAATAAAGAACTTGCCGAGGAAGAAGTATTGAATTCGCGATAGAAGGTCTTGACAAGGTTCCATGTCGCGATTATTCTGAATTAGCACTCTACGGTCGAGAGTGCCAATATTATAAATTATATGAATTTTAAACCTCTTTCTAACCATCTTTTCCTTGAACCGCTTGAGGAAGAGAAAGTGACGAAGTCCGGAATCGTGCTTCCGGAAACAGCGGAAAAAGAACGTCC
>CAYHZA010000005.1:0-18979 GCA_964361095.1 uncultured Candidatus Saccharibacteria bacterium
CCAGCGAGGCTTTTGCCGAGTCGTGGCTTAGTATCTCCTCGCCTTCGCTCGTCGGCACGTTCGCACTGGTGTGCTCCCTGTTTGTCCAAGAGCGAAGCAATTGGCAACAAACAGCAGTCCAGCGAGGCTTTTGCCGAGTCGTGGCTTAGTATCTCCTCGCCTTCGCTCGTCGGAATAATAGGAATAATAATTGACTTTGTTTTCGCGCAATTTATACTTATCTACACATGCCCCACGAAGAAGGTCCAAAAGTGAATCCAAACGAAACGGGTCCTGAGCGCATTCTTTCGCGAGAAGAAGTTTTGTCCGAACTGCGCAGTCGCTGCGAGATTTTTGAAGTAGAACGAGAATTAGAGGACGCAGAAGGTATTTATCTTTTGGAAGTTAAAGCTTCGGACGGTTCTAAGCGCTACACCTATCAGCGAAAAAGATTGCTTCCGGGAGAACCTCGGGGGATTGAATCGGTCGGAACAACTATCAGAGTAGAGTGGTTGGATGACGGTTATGCAAAGACTCTTGCCGATTATGACCCCATAACGAATGAGTGGATAGATCAGTAACCTTCGGCGGCTTTTAATTTTAAAACGCAGGCCCCTTTGTTTTTGCCTAAAACGCTAAAAATTGATGCTGAAAAACAGAGAGGTGGTTTTGGGGAAAGACAGCATAGTGCTCTCTCTGTGGGAGTTTGCTATGCTTGAAGCATGAAAAAGATTATTCAAGTTCATATTCATAAAGGTGATACATACTTCATTGGGGAATGTGTTGATTTGCCGGTGGTGACGCAGGGAAAAACTCTTGACGAATTGACCGAAAATCTCAAGGAAGCTATCGCGCTTCAATTGGAAGGTGAGAATCCGGCCGACTTTGATTTGGCCGAAAACCCATCGGTATTAGCAAGTTTTGAAATTGAATCAAAGCCTGCATATGCCAAAACTGCTTGCTAAAAAAAGAGCCAGACTATGCGTCCCGCTTTTTCAGTTCTTCTTTGAGGTCGCGGATGTAGCCGTTGTAGCGTTCTTTCTTGCGATTACCTTCATCGCGAAAACCAAGTTCTTTGCGCTCCTCTATAAAATCTAGATTGATAGTGCATTCAATGAGATCAAGAAAATACACGACGCGATAGCCGCCGCTCTTACCCTTGTTGCTGGCTGGATTTGGAATGCCCACTGCCCACGCTTCATAGCGATTTTTTGGTGAGCGGTAGACAATTTTTTGGCGGGAAAGTTCAAACCGGCTTACGGTCGGCGCCCAAGATCTAATTGCCTCCCGCACTATCTTGGAAACATCCACTTTCTCGCACATACGCACAAACTGCTCTCGTTCAACATAAACCCATGACATAGATGCGATAAACTATTTGAAGAAATCAATGTCGCGCGCATAGGCGTAGTCCACGACTTCATATGGTTTTGAATAAAACCAAGGGGCTTCAAGGTGTGTCTGGGCAACAATTTTTTCGGTTGGCCAATTTCCGAACTCATCGCAAATTTGCTTAAGTAGCTTTTTTTGATCGGAAGGGAAAACGGTCTCGTCAAATTTAGAATCGTCTTTCAGTGAAAAATTAATCATTTCTCCATCATTATTGGAAACTGCTTCAGTATCAATTGCGCCTTCGTTTTTAAGTCCTGCGAGTATTTCGTCTACGCGAGAAGGAACGGGACCGTATCCTTGGTGAATATACACATCGCCCGTAACAGATTTTTTGTGGTCGCGAAAATAAACAAAGTCAAGATAATACAGGAGCTTGTTCAGCTTCGTAGCGTGTAAGTACTTATTATTACAGTACTTGATAAAATACAAAACAGCGTTTTTATAAGAACGCTCGTCAAGTTTGGGGCGTGCAATCTCAACCATGGTATTAGCTATAATGATACCATGGTGGCATATTAGGGAACAATAGAGCATATAATCGCGAATTTTTAAAAACGTAGGTCCCTTTGTTTTTGCCTAAAACGCTAAAAGTTGATAGAATAGTGCAGAAATTGCGGGATCGCCCGCCTAGACTCGACGTCTAGTCGAGGCTGGTCTAATGGCCCCGAAACATTCTTCGAATGTAACGGGGTAAATAGTCCATCGCCCGATGCGAAGTTCTGAACAAAGCTGGGGGATCGTCTAATGGTAGGACATCGCCCTCTGGAGGCGAGTATCTTGGTTCGAATCCAGGTCCCCCAGCTTTGTTCAGGAAAGGCAGTTGGATTTTGCAACGCGAAGCATTTGCAAAATTAACTGTCCCGAGGAGTCTCTCGAGCGACGAGGGGCTACGTTGATATGAGTAGTTATGTTCGAATCCAGGTCCCGCAGCCGAACTGAAAATCACCCCGAAGAATTGAGGGGTTGATTTTCGTTCGTCCCGAGGAGTTTTCCAAGCGACGAGGGGCTACGTCTAACCCCCGAAAGGGGTTTTTGTATTTCAAGCGCTTAGTAAAATTGCAATTTTACTAAGTACAATATTAAAGATTAATTAAAGCAACCCCGAGGGCTACATTATCGAGGCTTAAATTTTCAATCATCCCGAGGGCCCCGTAATTTGGTATATTTAAGCTATGCCAAAAGACCCCAAAGACCTGCGGATCATAACCCAAATAGCCCAGTTCATTCTTCTTGTGCCGGTTATGCTAGTCCTGTTTCTTTTACTATTCACTGGCTATAGTCAAATTTTCATCGACCAAGATCGTGACTGTATAATCTATGACCGATTCCCACCGGAAGCTGAAAGAAAAGCGGCGATTGAGGCATTTCAACGAAATACCGTCGAGGGGTTAGTAAAAATTGACGAGATTATTGCTAAATACCCGCCGATCATAAAGTGCCCGAAATTATAACTGGAATCTGCAACGAACCCATCTGTTCGCTAATTTTTCTCCAATTTACAGTTCCAAGTGTTCCGAGGCGTTTTGCGCCGAGGGGCTATTTTGATTTATTCCCCGTAACGTTCAGTTTTCTGCCAGTGGAATTTTATTAAAAAACGTGGTATAATGTACACGAAATAAAATTCTCAGGCCTCACAGCCGATTAGATTTTCTTAGCGAAGTATGAGCTTAGAAAATCAATCGTCCCGAACGAATGTGAGGGATACAGTGCATGCCGAGCTTGTGAGGTTTGAATTTTCAATCATCCCGAGGAGGGTAGAGCCGACGAGGGACTTCCTCGTGATAGGCCATTCGGCTCTGAGAGCCTCAGGCTCGATGAGTTATCCTGCTCGAGACGCATTGATTAACAAAATTTTCAAAAGGGATATAATGAAACCGTTATGACCAAATACATTCTCCATGGCGGATATACCAGCACAAACAATGAACTAAATCGTACTTTCTACGAGGAAATCGGTCGTGATGTTCCGGATAAAGGCACGATTTTACTCTGCTACTTTGCTTCACAAGATGAAGACAATTCGAACAGGTTTAAGGAAGACAGCGAAAGAGTCCAAAAGCAATCTCACGGTAAAGACTTCACATTTCTCCTCGCTAACGAGAAAGATTTCCTCGATCAACTAAAGCAAGCCGATGTTCTCTATATGCGCGGAGGTAGTACTCCAAAGCTTCTCGGAATATTGAAAAAGTACAATGATTTTAAAGAGAATCTGGATGGCAAAACAGTTGCTGGATCTTCTGCGGGGGCGTATGTGATTGGACATTATAGCGCTTTTCATGACGACGAATCAGGCGGGAAGGTACGTGAAGGGCTTGGCCTCCTACCATTACGAGTTGTTTGTCACTACGAGAGCTCAGACTTACCTCCAAACCCACAAGCACTCTCTTCTTTAAAAAATATGGCGCAAGAACTTGATCTTGTGCTACTCAAGGACTTTGAATGGAAGGTTTTTAAGATATAGATTTGAGTACTGGGTGCTCGAGACGAATCGTTTTGGTTTCGAGCGGTCCCGAGTGAATCCGCCGGTTGGCGGACGACGAGGGGCCTACATTATCCCTGCTTACACCGCTGGTGGAATTTTACCAAAAAACATTGTTATACTTCCTTTAGAACCTATAGAGCTTACAAATTAAGGAGGTGGATAGTAGATATCCTCGATCAGGAAACCGGACGCGAGCAGCTCGTGCGGTACGGGAGAACTCTTGCGGGCGCATTCCTCTGTGCCTTGGGATGGGTTTCTGCGTATCTTTTCTTCTATCACGGCGTTGCAAACAACACGTTTCTCGTCGCACCTCTTGTGCTCGCCTTCATAAGCTTCCTGCTCCTCGGAACCGTTGTCCCGAGAAAGCCGTGGGGGCTTCTCATGGACCTCGCATTTGCCACGCTCCACGCTTGTTTTATAACGCTTTTCGTTTCGATCGTGCGGCATCCCCAGAAACGCGTCCTCCATGGTATTCGTGATATATGGAAGCTCCCCCCGCTTGACCAAGCCCTGCTTTTCTCTGCTTTGGTGTGCTTGGTGGTCTCCATGCTTCTCATGCTTGCGGACACACTGACCTACAAGCCGGAAGAAAATAACAACAGCCACGGCACAGCCTGATGTGCCGAACCACAAGGAGGCACCGCGGTGCCTCCTTAATATTTTATGGGTCTGTGATTTTGTGACATTTACTCGCTTGGCATCGTTGAATTTCCGTAAAAAACGTGGTATAATGTATGCGAAATAAAAACTATGACAATCTATGTATTTATAGACGCTTCAAATGTTTGGAATGCGATCAAGTCGGTAAAAAAGTTCATTGAATACAAAACTCTTAAAGATTATTTTAGAAAAAAATTTAACGCAGGCAAGGTTGAAATTTTTTATTATGATGCTTACCCAAAAGCAGGAACAAGAGATTATGACTTGGATGGAAAGCATAGATTTTTTACGTATCTTAAGAAAGGGCTCGGTTTTACTGTAAGAAAAAAAGAATTAAAAAGAATCTCTGTTATTGGCGAGAGTGGAGAATCTATCGTAGAAAAAGGAAATATGGATGTGGAAATAACGATTGATGCTATGCACAACATCCAGAAATATAACGTAGCTATCTTTTTTAGCGGCGATGCTGATTTTTTAGCGCTCGTGAATTATTTGAAAAATGCCGGCAAAAAGGTCTACATTTTTTCTTCAAAAGGTAATATTTCTCACGAACTAAAAACTGGCGGGGATGGTTATTATGAGTTAAAAGATATAAATGAATTTTGGGGTAAAGATTTAAAACATCGCGAGAAATAAATAATACATAAACGAAAACCACCCTCAATTAAGAGAGTGGCCCTGGGATGTATAACCCTAACGGTTCTATGGATAGAACCGAAAGACCTTATTAGTATATGCGAGCCGTCGCATAAGTCAATAGTTATCCACAAGCAATATTGAACCCCCGAAAGGGGTTTTCGCATTTCAAGCGTGCAGAAACACTTGTGTTTTGCGCCGAAGGGCTATTTTGATTTACCCCCCCGTGACGTTTAATTCCCTACCAGTGGAATTTTATTAAAAAACGTGGTATAATATACAAAAAGTTCGACTCTCGGGTCCAATACGATTAGCGAACTTTTGAAATAAATTTATGAATAAGAAATCATCAAATAAATGGGATCAGTGTTTAATCGACAAACGAGATTTGGCTAATAAAATCCTTGCTCAAATGAAAAGAATATAAAAATATGGATATAACTTTTTACAATATTTATGAAAAATCCTCAGAGATTTTTAACGGGCATACCATTAACCTAAAAAAGTGTGGTTGGTGCGATCCGTGGACGATGGGCTTGGTTTGCCTTAAAGCAATTGAATATAAGGATAGCCCTGATAAAAAGCTCATACTTCCGGACGATCAGGATGTCGTTGCTTACTTGAAGCGCATGCACCTCGATTGGTTTTTAGAAGAACTGACATATCACGAGTTCCTCAAGCTGTTGGCGGAAAAAGCGATAGTTGAGAGAGAAAATTTGAACATTCACGAAATTATGCACTGCCAATTTCGCGATGATTTCGGAGCGCGGCTGTCATCGAGAATTAGGATGATGTTTAGAAACTTTGGTATGAATGCAGATGATGAGAGTAGGGCGACGGCATTGGTCGGAGAGTTAGGGAACAATGTTTTTGATCACAACGAGGGAGCGTGGCCTACAAATGTGCGTGGTGCAATTATCTTGGGTCAGCACAATCCAAAGAAAAAACAGATTGAAGTTGTAGTCGCAGATCCAGGAATAGGTTTTCGTGGTTCATTGAAAGTGTTAGATCCGTCTCTTACGAGCGACATAGAAGCAATTAAGCTTGGTCTTAGCGGTGTAACAGGAAGAGTTGATGAGCGTCGTGGTAATGGGTTAAGAGTGATTCAGGACTGGACAATCAATAAGTTTGATGGTATTGTAAAAATCCATTCGGGAAGCGGTTTAGTTGTTGTAGACAAGGATGGCCAGAAGCCACAAACCGTTTTTCCTGTCATAGGAACTTTAGCTTCATTCGTGGTAAGATATAAATAACTTTAGCCACCTCTATGGTCATACAAATATCCAAATTTAACAGTGTTTTGAACGGGAGGCCTGCTGCAAAGGAGGCTGCTTTGCGTATCCAGCAGATTGTTAATGGATCGGCGGAAAAAGAAGATGTTGTATTGGACTTCTCCGGTGTTGAAGTTTTAACCCCGTCTTATGCGGACGAGTTATTAAAAGCGTTGAAAGACAAGTATGGCTCGGAAAAAGTTAAGATTGTGAATACTGCTCCGTCTGTATCGGAAACGATACACGCGATTAGCAATACCTAAACTCTTAAGTTCTTAGCGACTTGGGGTGTATTTCAAGCGTGCAGAGACACTTGTGTTTTTTGCGTACCTTCATAGAAAAAGGGAATATGGATGTGGAAATAACGATTGATGCGATGCACAACATCCAGAAATATAACGCAGCCATCTTTTTTAGTGGCGATGCTGATTTTCTGGCGCTCGTGAATTATTTGAAAAATGCCGGCAAAAAGGTCTACATTTTTTCTTCAAAAGGTAATATTTCTCACGAACTAAAAACTGGCGGGGATGGTTATTATGAGTTAAAAGATATAAATGAATTTTGGGGTAAAGATTTAAAACATCGCGAGAAATAAATAATACATAAACGAAAACCACCCTCAATTAAGAGAGTGGCCCTGGGATGTATAACCCTAACGGTTCTATGGATAGAACCGAAAGACCTTATTAGTATATGCGAGCCGTCGCATAAGTCAATAGTTATCCACAAGCAACATTGAACCCTCGAAAGGGGTTTTCACATTTCAATCATCCCGAGGGCCCCGTAATTTGGTATATTTAAGCTATGCCAAAAGACCCCAAAGACCTGCGGATCATAACCCAAATAGCCCAGTTCATTCTTCTTGTGCCGGTTATGCTAGTCCTGTTTCTTTTACTATTCACTGGCTATAGTCAAATTTTCATCGACCAAGATCGTGACTGTATAATCTATGACCGATTCCCACCGGAAGCTGAAAGAAAAGCGGCGATTGAGGCATTTCAACGAAATACCGTCGAGGGGTTAGTAAAAATTGACGAGATTATTGCTAAATACCCGCCGATCATAAAGTGCCCGAAATCATAACCGGAATCTGCAACGAACCCATCTGTTCGCTAATTTTTCTCCAATTTACAGTTCTAAGTGTTCCGAGGCGTTTTGCGCCGAAGGGCTATTTTGATTTATCCTCCGTGACGTTTAGTTTTCTACCAGTGGAATTTTATTAAAAAACGTGGTATAATATACAAAAAGTTTGATTCTCGAGCCCCATACAATTAGTGAGCTTTTGAAATAAATTTATGGAAAACATTTTTGAAAAATACATTCACTCTATTTCCTCTAAATTCTCTCACGAAGAGACAAGTGAAATGGGGTATCGAACAGATTTTGAAATTCTCCTAAAGGGCATTTTTGAATCAATCAATGTTAGGCGCATCGATCATGACGCGAGGGCGAAGCAAGGAAATAAACCCGATTTTGTCGTGCTTAATCACGATGTGCCGATTTTGTATATTGAGGCGAAAGATATCGGCGTATCTTTAGATAAAGTTGAGAAGTCGGAACAGATGGCCAGATATTACGGGTATGCAAATTTAGTTCTTACAGACTATGTAGAATTTCGTTTTTATAGAAACGGTCTTCATTATGAAGATCCGATAAAAATAGCGAATTACGATACAAAGAATCGAACGATTGCACCTATTCCGGAAAATTATGAGCATGTTGCTAAAACACTCATTGATTTCGCACAATCACACAAAGAACCGATACGGTCAGGAAAACACCTTGCAAAAATTATGGGAGGAAAGGCTCAAAGAATCCGAGATAATGCGCGACAATTTCTTGCCACAGAATCAGACAAAAATTCCGAACTCGTCAGAATATATGAGACAATCAAGAAACTTCTTGTCCACGATCTAACACACGAATCCTTTGCAGATATGTACGCACAGACGCTCGTTTATGGTCTTTTTATCGCTCGTTATTATGATAATACAGAAAAAGATTTTTCACGTCGGGAAGCAATTGATCTTATTCCGGCTTCAAATCCATTTTTGGGACATTTTTTTGACCACATTGCTGGGCGAAATTTTGAGAAACGGCTCGGGTATATTGTGGATGAACTGTGTGAGGTTTTTTCTCACGCTAATGTTCAAGAACTCATGCAGGAGTATTTCAAGGATGATTTATGGGGTAAAACTCATATGGGCCCAGATCCAGTAATTCATTTCTATGAAGATTTTTTGAAAGAATATGACGATGTCTTGCGTAAAAAAATGGGTGCTTACTATACGCCCCTACCTGTGGTGCAGTTTATTGTGCGTTCCGTTGATCATCTACTTGAAAAAGAATTCGGGCTTGTAGCCGGTTTAGCCGACACTTCAAAGACAGCGGCTGGTGTCCATCGTGTCCAAATTCTTGATCCGGCTGTAGGTACGGGTACATTCATAAGCGATGTTATAGGGAAAATCTACACACGAATAAAGAAAGGTGGACAGGAAGGCCGTTGGCCAGCATATGTGCATAATGATTTGTTACCACGACTGCATGGTTTTGAACTTATGATGGCACCGTATACGATAGCTCATCTAAAATTAAGTATGGCGTTTAAGAAAACGGGTTTTTGGAATTTCCATCGCCGGCTTGGCATTTATCTTACAAACTCTCTCGAAGAAAGCGTCACCCAGAAAGGCTTGTTTAGTGGTTTTGGCTTTGCCGAAAGTATTGCCGAGGAATCCAAAGAAGCATCAGTTATAAAGAACAAAACGCCGATTATGGTTGTTATCGGCAATCCGCCGTATAGCGTTAGTTCTTCAAATAAAGGTGAGTGGATACAAAATCTTATCAAGGACTACAAGAAAGGCCTTGGCGAGCGCAAGATCAACCTCGATGATGACTACATAAAATTCATCCGCTTCGCCGAACACTTTATAGAAAAAAACGGAAGTGGTATCGTGGCGATGATTACGAACAACTCATTCATAGACGGCATTACCCATCGCCAGATGAGAAGGCATCTGCTTGAGACATTTGATGACATTTATATTCTTGACCTCCACGGTAGTTCCAAGAAGAAAGAAAAGGCGCCGGACGGAGGCAAGGATGAGAATGTGTTTGATATTCAACAGGGCGTTTCCATTTCCATATTCATGCGCAAAACAGGCGAGAAAAAAGGCCTTGGCGCTGTTCATCACGCCGAGTTATATGGTAAGAGAGAGGATAAATTCAGGGTACTTAACGAAAACGGTATGCAAAATGTTAATTGGGAAAAGCTCAATTACTCCGAGCCGTATTATTTCTTTGTGCCAAAAGATTTTGGATCGGAAGAAGAATATAAAAAAGGATTCAAAATTGATGAGCTTTTCCCGCACTGTAATTCGGGAATTCAGACAAAACGTGATGATATAGTAATTCAATTTACTGCAGAAGAAATCGAAAAAGTTACTAATGATTTTCAGAATTTTACAGAACATCAAATACGAGAAAAATATCAATTACCAGAAGATGGGCGAGATTGGAAAATAAAATGGGCTCAAGATGACTTAAGAAAGAACTTTAGTATAGAACCAATTCAGTATCGTCCTTTTGATGTCCGCTATACCGCATATACCGGGAATTCAAAAGGTTTTATAGCTTATCCGAGAGAAAAAACCAATGTGAATATAGTTAATAAAGAAAATATCGCTTTGCTTTCTAGTCGTACTATTCCAGCAAATCAATCATTTGATAGATCCCTCATAACTAAAAATATTGCAGATATTCATGCCGCAAGTGATCAGACATATGTTTTCCCACTTTGGATTTATGAGAAAGGGAAAATGGGTGCATCGGGGACTATTGAATTTGAACGACAGCCAAACCTTCAATTGTCTATTGCAAGAAAAATAGCAGAATGTGTGGGGATGGATTATTATCCAATCGCAGAACATGAGACTATTCCGATAGACAAGCGTCTTATTCCCGAAGATATTTTTGATTATATCTATGCCGTTTTATACTCGCCGAGCTATCGTGAAAAATATAAGGAATTTCTAAAAATTGATTTCCCGTGTGTGCCGTACCCTAAAGACGCAAAAAGTTTCAAACAACTTGTCGCGCTTGGCGCCGAACTGTGTTCACTCCACCTTCTCGAATCACTAAAGGTAAATCAATTCATCACGACATACCCTGTTGCTGGATCAAATATCGTCGAGAAGCCAATCTACAAAGATGGCAAGGTGTTTATTAATAAAAACCAGTATTTCGGCAATACTCCCGAGTTAGCATGGAATTTTTACATCGGCGGTTACCAGCCCGCCCAAAAGTGGCTCAAAGACCGCAAAGACCGTACCCTTACCAACACCGACATTGAGCATTATCAAAAAATTATTGTGGCGATAGTGGAAACGGAGAGAATCATGAGAGAAATAGATAAATGTTGAACAAATGATTTTAGCATAAAATTATGAGTAATTATCCTAGAGGTTCAGAATGGAAAAAGTGGGATTTGCATGTTCACAGCCCTGCTTCACGTGGTTTTAGTGGGACATGGGATCAATTTGAAACGCAGTTGAAAAACGGAGATTGTGAAGTCATAGGTATAAATGACTATTTTTCTGTTGCAGGATATAAAAAAATTAAGGAAAAAATTTCAGCGGGGACTTTAGATATTGGCGACAAGAAAATATTGCCCGTTGTTGAATTTAGAATGCGGGATGTTTTAAAAAACAGACAAACTGGTACTAGCGGTACTAATATAAATTTTCATGTAACCAGGGTTCAGAAGTTTTATAATTTCAAAAAGATTGCCACATAGTATGAAAACAATATTTTTAGGTCTTAAGTTACTAGTCTCTTTGGTAATCATCGAATTTAGGAAGCCTCCTTATTTGCGTAGTAAACCGATTAGTTTAAAAAGATTAGTAATGGGACCCCTAATATTGTCACGTTTTATTAAAGTGACGAAGCACTTTATTCACTTTGTGACTACACAAAAACAACAAGAAGAAATAATATACTGGTTTTTCCAGATGAGCAGTCTAATCGAAAAGGGCTTTGATGATAAAGATAATTCTGTAATACTAACACCAGAAAACTTCCCCGATATTATAATGCTCAAGAATATCGACTATAAAGATGCCCTCGTTGGTGAACTCACAGATATAATTCGTCATATCAAAAAACTTACATCGAGTAATAATTATGATAACTTCGAAAGTAATATCATAAAAACTTGGCTGACCCATAAAGTGAGGGACGTTAAACAAGCAGGTGACAAAACAATTTCTCTTGATGATGCATTGAGATCCGCTGAGGATAGGGGAGGTTTCTATTTTCTTGCGCTTGTATATTTGCTTAATCCGACAAATTTAGATAAAAACTCGGAGCGTCTAGTGCGTTTAAGTGGAGCCTGGTTTCAGATTATAGATGATTACGATGACCGAAAAAAAGACGTTGGTAACCGAAGCACTCCATTTACGGTTCCATCAAATAATTCTCATAAAGAAATGCGCAAAAAATATATGGCAAAGTATCAAAAACAAATTCAAACTATAACCTCTTCTCGAATCCATCCGCTTATTATATTTTTTCGTGGTCTTGCTGGTTTAGTTACTATAAAACCCATAATCCTTGGCGAAAAATCTGATTGGCATTAATTAAGCATTAAACACTCAGCAATACATCCACTCATGAACGCTCAACATAACAAAACAGAGCATCAAAAGTTGAATTGATCGGCGGAGATGGAGAACGAATATACATCCGCATTGGCACCATTTTTGCTTTTGTGGATGACCCCAAAAAGAAATTTGAATCGGTTGGTCATACGTTTCACGTTACCTCTGAACAGTTCAATGAAATGGTCTTTTTCGATACCGCAGAAGAAGCGAAGGCGGCAGGGTATAAGAAATCAGTCCTATCGGAAATAAGAAAAATTTTGCGTGATCTTCTGCCCTAGCAGCCGTTTCATGACAATATTCCAACATTCTGCAGAATGTTGGAATGTGGTGGGCAAAAATGATATGATGAGCGTATTGTGAAGACGACATGAAAACTTCGAAACAATTGGAGCGATACTTTAAGGGAGCGGCGAATCACCGGCGCATTAGTATTTTATGTGCAGTGGCAGCGCGCGAAGGGATTACCGTCGAGGAGATCGCCACAACGCTCAATGCGAATTTTAAAACCATCTCCCAGCATACCAAGTCGCTTGTGCAAGCGGGCTTGATGAATAAAACATATCAAGGCCGGCAAGTTACCCATGCGCTTTCTCCCTACGGCAGATCCTTCTTTCGTTTCATGAAAATATTCTAACATTCTGCAGAATGTTAGAATATTTATAAGTAACGTGAGTAGCGCAGGATGGTTTGATATACTGAAGGTATATACCCCCCGCGGATAAATCTCGATGGATAACTTACATATCGCATCTGAAAAAAGAATAAAAATTGTAATCGGAATTCTTGGATTCTCTTTTTTGTTTCTCATCTACCACATCGCGGACGTAATGTTCGTAGCACCCGCTTTTCTTGAGTCAAGCATTGCTCACGCTCCGAGAGAAGAGCCGATGGGCACACTAAGCCTTGCGGAGTTTATGAGCCGAAGCCATAGCGAGTAGCGGGGTGGGGTAAATATAGAGAAAGACTAGGGTAATTGGGGTTATCCACAATTCGTTGCTTTTTCAGGCTGGGGTGTGTTATATTAAAAAAGTGCTTGTGGGCGAAAGCCCCGTTCAGCTAAGGAGTTCCTAAGCTGAAGAGCAAGCACAACAAAGCTACCGCCTAGTGAGCGGTATTTTTGTTTCTATGCATCTTCAAGTCCTTCGGTGAAAAGTTTCTGTTTTTTGCCTGTCTTAAGATGGGAATAAGGCATTACACTCCAAAAGTGGATATTTCCTTCGCCTACCTTTCTTAAAACAACCCTCACCTTTATCTCGTGTTTTACAAAAATAGCAATAAATCCCCACCACTCAATCATCTTCATTGCTACCGAACCATCCCTTTTAGATTTTTCTCCAACAGGGCTTAAGAGTTTTCGATATTCTTGAAGTGTCGTAGCGGTCTTTATGATTTGCAAACCTAAGGGGAGGAGGGTGAATTTTAAGATTTGCTCGTTTT
This sequence comes from uncultured Candidatus Saccharibacteria bacterium, assembly GCA_964361095.1. Taxonomy (GTDB): domain Bacteria; phylum Patescibacteriota; class Minisyncoccia; order UBA6257; family 2-01-FULL-56-20; genus CAYHZA01. Next base: position 13,515 of record CAYHZA010000005.1, read on the forward strand.
TATTCCTCTCCCTTCTTGCGGAGTATCTCAAATGGTGGAAGCCGTCAGAATTTAAGATTATGTCTTGCTTAAAAAAGGGACTAAAAATAGTCCTTTGGGAGTCATATATTTGCCTTGCTTTTTCTTTCTTCTGTTTAAAATAACTATTATCAAAAACTTCTTCCATTACGAAAAAATAGCATCGTATCTTATATAAATCAAACTAAGATTTATCGTGAGTAGCGAGGTTCACGGGTTATCCCGTTCGAGGATATTACTTCTTTCCCTTAGGTATCGCCTTATGAGCGAGAGTTTTTTCCTTTGCTACTTTTAGTGTTTGAGGAACAATTTTTGTCATTGGAGCGACAAAAGCTTGAGTGTCCGGTTTCGCGCTCACGAGTTCGAGGATACGATTCACCTTTGATTCAAGTAAATCAAGTTGTCTCTTCAGCGCATCGACTCCCTCGTTGTTTTGGGGTCTTGCATATTCAGATTGATATACGCGTTGAGGAACCGCATCTCTTTGGAAATCTGCGCGCGGACCATCGGCGCCATTAGAATTGCGCCCCGGTACGTGCCTTTGTTTGCCAAAACAGTCACGGCAATAAACCGGCTTATCGCCCGCAGGTCGAAAAGGAACTTGGCAATTCTTTTTGCAATCGGCACATACCGCAGAAAAAAGCTGCAAGGGTTTTCGTGATCTGTCACCCCCGTCTCTCCCGCCCTCAAACTTACCGCCAAATTTTGGGCGTCCACTCGAGTTGCCGTGCTCTTTTCGAAAGCCGCCTTTTTTGAAGTTACCCATAGTAGGGTATTTATATTATAATTTTATTATCTTGTCAAATAGCCATGCATAGTTTTGTGCAAAAATAATTAGTGCTCTTCTCGGTGTTTTATAAACTATACTGAACGGTGAGATGGGGTACAATTATGATACAAACATGAACACCACAAATCTCACATCCGAAAAAAGAATAAAAATTGTGGCTGGAATCCTTGGGTTCGCGTTTTTGTTTCTCGTCTACCACATCGCGAGCGTAATGTCGGTAGCACCCGCTTTTTTTGACACAAAAATTGCCAGCGCTCCGAGAGAAGATCCAATGACAACCCTAAGTCTGATTGAATTCATGAAACATAGGCGTAGTAAGTAGCAAGGCGGTGGGAAGCGTGAATTTCTATCAAAATTGGCGTAAGTTTGAATTATTATCTATTGGTTAAATATCGTATACTGTAATTAATGAAGTTTCCCCGCTCAAAAAAACTTATTTTTGTAAATAACAAAGGTGGGGTCGGTAAGACAACGCTGGCTTTTAATTGCGCTGTTTCGTTTGCTAAAGAGGGGTATAAAACCGCTCTTATTGATTTGGACCCGCAATGCAATCTTTCTCGCCTTGCTATGGGTGAAGAATATTACGCAAAACACCTTTTCTCTGAAACGGAAAAGACTGTGTATGATATGTTGCGCGGCGTGATTGAGGGTGGCAGTGATATAAATCTTGCGGTGAGATTTCTTCCGGTTAAGGCCGATAAAAATCTTCTACTCCTGAAGGGCGATATAAATCTTTCTGTTTATGAAGGTTTGCTCTCAACTGCTTATGGGCAAGCGGCTTCTGGACAACCGATTGGATATTTTCAAACGAGTGCGATTGATCGATATCTGCGAGAAAAGGGGTTAAGTGAGCAGATAGATATTTTTATTATTGACACTTCGCCCTCTTTGGGATTATTGAATCAAATGATTTTGCTCGGAGCTGATTATTTCGTTGTACCGATGATGCCGGACGCTTTCAGTGTTCAAGGTATTGAAAATTTGGGGGTTGTGTACGAAAAATGGAAAATACAATGGCGAAATTCCGCCAAAGCGCTTGCGGGCAACACGGAAACAAAACTTGTGCTTCCGGGGGACCCTCTTTTTATTGGATATATTGTTAATGCATACAATGTGTACGGCAAGCAACCGATTGCCGACCATCGCGCGTGGATGGAAAAGATTCCGGAGAGAGTGCGCACTTATCTTTCGGAAAAACATTGTCGGAATGGGCTTGTAGGGGAAAGTTGGAAAAATCCATTAAATATTATTCAAGATTACGGCAGAATTCCAGCTAAATGCCAAGAACTCGGAGTTGCAATTTTTGATCTTGATCCGGCGATGATAGCCGATAACCAGCAAGGCACGAAAGAAAATATTGAGAAATCAAAAGAGGAATTTGCTATTCTTTCAGAAAATATCTTGAAAGTTCTTTCGGCATACTAGACTGGCCAATATATACGAGAGAAGCTAGAAAAATGCCTATGAAGATATTAGATTTTTTTAGAAATAAAAAAGACCATTCTTGGTCAGCGAGTCCATATGGATGGACGAAAACTTTTAGAAGATCCAGCGAGCAATGACGATTGCCGCAATGACTCCCCACACGATTTGAACGAAGAGGACCGGCCAAGCCTTTTTCTTCATTGCGTGGTGAGCGAACAGCGCCGCTCCGGCAAGGTTGATTCCTTGATAGAGGATGCCTTCGCTCGACAAGATCTGAAACGAGACGAGGAAATAGCCCAGTAGGATGCAAATGCTTCCTACCCAACCAGTCACATCTTCAGTTTTCATGATTCACCTCCTTTTAGTATTATATATTATAACATAGATAATGTCAAGTATCTGTTTGCCCCGACCGAAACCGAGTCAAACCCCCTTATTTTGGAGCTTAATGAATATAATTAAATTTGTTATACTATACCTATGAAAACATTTACTTGTAAAGAGATTATGAATAATGAGGGAGGGTGCGATATGGAGTTTTCGGGAGACGATATGATGGATGTTGCTGGGCAGTGCGGTAAGCATGTTGCCGGCACGACTGACGAAGCGCATAAACCAATGCGGGATATGATGTCAAACCCTAATCACACTGAAGAAGAAAAGAAAAAGTGGTTTGCGTGGTTTCAAGGCCTGTGGGACGCGAAATAATCGAGGTGGTATAACAAGTACTCGGTAATTTAATCATCCCGAGGTGTTTCGAGCCGAGTAAGCAACATTAAAACAAGTTGTTTTTTTGTTATGCTATAATGAATCCATATACTTTTAAAGAAGCTACATTACCTTTACATTACATGCGCGACGTAAATACGCTTAAAGTTCAGATCGAAAAACAGCTTTTGAAGCCGCTCGAAGATGTTTCGATCATCAATTTGGTTGATTTGTTCATTGAATACGCCTATACCGCCCGCGCGTCGGACATTCACATCGAGCCGGAGGCGCAAAAAATTCGCGTCCGTTTCAGGATAGACGGCGTGCTTCACAACATTTTCCAAAATATATCCGTTTCCCGCGATATCCAGCCCGAGATCGTGAGCCGCATCAAGGTGCTCTCCGGAATGCGCACTGACGAGCACAACATTCCCCAAGACGGGCGCTTCAAGGCAAAGATCGAGGGACAGGAAGGAGTGGATGTCCGCGTTTCTATCGTGCCGACATTCTACGGCGAGAACGTCATTATGCGCGTGCTCGCGGAGACCCAGACGTTTACGCTCGACGACCTTGGCTTCTCGGAGAAAGACCTGGAGCGCGTGAGGAAGGCGATTCGCAAGCCCTACGGGATGATCCTCGCGAACGGCCCAACCGGTTCCGGAAAAAGCACGACGCTTTACACGATCTTAAAAAAGTTGAACAACTCCGACGTTTCTATTATTACGATCGAAGACCCTATTGAATATTCCTTGGAAGGCACGAACCAGATTCAGGTGAACGCGCAGGTGGGACTTACCTTTGCGAACGGTCTCCGCGCCATCTTGCGCCAAGACCCGAATATTATTATGGTCGGCGAAATTCGCGACTCGGAGACCGCCTCGATTGCCGTAAACGCGGCCTTGACCGGTCACCTCCTCCTCTCTACGCTTCACACGAACGACGCGGCGACTACGTTCCCTCGCCTCATTGATATGGGCATTCCGCCGTTTCTCGTCGCCTCGACGGTAAATGTCGTGATGGGTCAGCGCTTGGTGCGCATGGTCTGCCAGAAGTGCAAAGTGGAGCGGAAGCTCACGACCGAAGAGGCAAAAAGCGTTTTGGAAATTCTTCCCGATTTGAAGCCGCAAATTTCAAAGACTTTTTTTACGCCGAAGGGATGCAAGGTTTGCGATGGGACGGGGTATCAGGGGCGCATCGGCATCCGCGAGGTGATGGATGTGGACGAAGAGATACGGAAACTTATTATGGATCGGGCAAACGCGAATCAAATTAAAGCATCGGCGGTAAAGAACGGCATGAAGACCATGTTGCAGGACGGCGTGCAAAAAGCGCTTGACGGGCTCACCACGCTCGAGGAGGTGGTCCGCATTATCCATGAGTAGAAAATTATCGGGGCTTTCACGAGCGTTCAATCATCTGCCGATCCAGGAGGAGATTAATTTTTCCCGCCATCTTTCGATTATGATCAAGGCGGGACTCCCGATCTTTGAAGGATTGAAGATCATCCGCAAGCAGACCGGTTCGCGGAAGCTCGCGAAAATCATAGACAAAGTAATTATTGAGGTCGCGAACGGACAGTCGCTCGCGGATGCCCTCGAACAGCACGGAAGCATGTTCAGCGATTTTTTCGTGAACGTGATCCGTGTAGGGGAGTCGAGCGGATCGTTGGCGAGCAATCTTTTATATCTCTCCGAGGAGCTTAAAAAAAGCAAAGATTTGAAGGGCAAGATCCGTTCGGCGCTCATTTATCCGGCGGTCATTATGGTCGCAACAATAGGCATCGCGAGTATTTTGGTCTTCTACATTTTCCCGAAGATATTGCCGGTTTTTACGAGTTTGCGTATCAAGCTTCCGATAACGACGCAGATATTGATCGCGGTATCGCAATTTTTGACCGCGTACTGGCCTTTCGTGCTTATCGGGGTGTTTGCCGCGGTGATTCTCACGCGTCTGCTTTTCCTCCTCGACGGATTCAAGTATTTTTTTCAGCACTTCTTGTTTTATGTTCCGGTCGTTTCGGGGCTTGTGATGAACATTAATATCGCGAACTTTTCCCGCGTGATGGGAGTGCTCCTGAAGAGCGGCATCCGCATCGTGGAGGCCTTGAATATCACGAGCAAAACCTTCAATAACCTCGTCTACCGAAGCGTAATCGTAGAATCCGCCGAAAAGATAAAAAAGGGAGAGCAGTTGGGACCCTCGCTCGGAAGGCACAAAGAATATTTCCCGCCGCTCTTTAATAGCTTAATCGAGATCGGCGAGAACACCGGAAATTTACAGGAGAATCTCTTTTATCTTTCGGATTACTATACCGACGAGCTCGATACCTCGGTGCGCAATCTGACGACGCTGATTGAGCCGTTGCTCCTCCTTATTATGGGACTTGTTGTCGGCTTTATCGCTCTTTCGATCATCACCCCGATCTATCAGGTGAGTTCCGGAATCCAGGGATAAAGACCATAGGGTTATCCAAGCCATGCGAAGATTATTTTTTAATGGAATGCGAAACGGGCCGACGTGCGAA
>CAYHZA010000005.1:19079-70429 GCA_964361095.1 uncultured Candidatus Saccharibacteria bacterium
GGCAAAGGAGGTACTGAGTACACCAGTGCGAATGTGCCGACGTGCGAAGGCAAAGGAGGTACTGAGTACACCAGTGCGAATGTGCCGACGTGCGAAGGCAAAGTACATTCGCCGTATTCGGCTCAGTATCTTCCTCACTCGCGTTCGTCGAAAGGTACTGAGTACACCAGTGCGAATGTACGACAACGAGGAGTAAGTTTGATCGAGGTGATCGCGGTGGTTCTTATCATGGGGCTTATCTTTACGTGGGGGTTGGGCATCGGGCTTAATTTATATCGTAGGGTAACGTTGAACGGTGAACGCGACGGTCTCGTTATGGTTTTACGGAGCGCGCGGACGAGGGCGCTCGAAAATCGCAATCAATCCGATCACGGAGTTTATGTGGCGACCACGACATTTGTTTTGTTCCAGGGTCCGTCGTACGCGAGCCGAACCACGACGTATGACGAATGGTTTCCGCGCACGACGGGCGTTGCGGTAAACGGCGTAACGAGTACGGTGTTTCTGAGTTTAAGCGGCAACGGGACGGCATCCGGAACGATTACCTTTTCCAACGGATATCAAAGTTCCACTCTTGTTTCTTTAAATTATGAAGGAAGAATTAACTGGTAAAAGAATCGGAATTTCGGGACAAGGAGTTCTCGAGATCTTAATAGCGCTCGCTATTTTGACGATCACGTTGTCGGCGGCAATACTGGTCGTTTATGGCGGTCAGTCTTTACTCTTGGATACGCGGCTGGGTAATCAGGCCTTAAACATCGCGCGTGAAAAACTTGAGAACGCCGAAGATATCGGGCGAAATGATTTTAACAGTTTAGCGAGCACTTCTTCCGCGTCCGGTATTTTTTCCGGTACGCTTACGGTGACGGCAGTCAATACGAGCACGAAGCAGGTAATAAGCCGCGTGAGTTGGAGCGTTGATCCGTTGCGGGTACAAAAGGTGGAGTTGAAAACTTTGGTGACGAACTGGGTGCCGCCGGTGCCGCTCTTTGGTGACTGGCAAAATCCGTTATCCAAAGGAACGATAGATTTGGGGCCGGGAAATTCCGGAACAGGGGTTCGTGTGAGAAACAGAATTGTCTATATAACGTCAACAGCCTCCGATTCCAAAAAGCCTGATTTTTATGTTATTGACGCTACGGATCCGGGAAATCCGACCATTATTTTCAGTACAAGCACCGGTTCCGGTGCGGATGCCGTAGCTATAGGCGGCAATTATGCCTATATCGCGAATCATGATTCAAGCGGACAGTTGCAGATTATAAATGTTGCAAATCCCGCAAGCTCCTATCTCGTAAAAACCTATCAAATTCCAGGGCTTGCGAATAGCGCGTATATCAAAAAACTCACGGTGAGCAACAACATCGCCTATGTGGTCACCGAAAAAAATGCCGGTCCGGAGTTTTATACGATAGACGTAAGTAATCCCGCAACCCCCGTGCTTCTCGGCACCTTCGAGATAAACGACAATGCGAACGGAATACGCGTTGACGGTACGACGGCGTATGTCGCGGTTGCAAACTCGAGCGCGGAGATGAAAACGATCAATGTCTCAAACCTCTCCGCGCCGTCTCTTATGAGCAATTTCAATGCCACGGGGACTCTCTCTGGTTACAGCTTGTCGCTTATTCCCGCGAGCTCAACGATGTTTTTGGGTCGCGCGCAAGGGACCGGACCGGAACTTGTCGTCGTAAATGTTTCAAATCCCGCGGGGATGACGTTAATCAGTAACACCGAAATTGGAGCGAACATTCTCGGCCTGAAGGCCGTAAACTACCTCGTATTTCTTTTGACCGACGACGCAAACAATGAATTTAAGGTTTATAATATTTCCAATCTTTCAAATATCGTATTTTGGTCAGAGTTGAATTTCCCACAAGCGCCCAATGATATTGATTACGAACGGAATACTCTTTACGTCGCCGTGCGGAGCAACGACGCGCTCCGCATTATTACCTCAACGCGATGAAGACGTTACGGGGATTTACGCTTATTGAGACATTGATCTATATTGGTCTTTTTGCCGTGATTATGAGTTTGACGGTCGTGATGCTCTACCAGATCATCGCAAACCAAGACCGGAATCGCGGCGCTATCGAGGTGGAAGAGGAGGCGAATTTTGTGATGGGAAAAATAAAGTGGGGTTTCTCCGCCATGCGGGTCATTAACCAGCCGACCACAAGCAGTACGGGAAATATCCTGTCGCTTGATAAGTGGAATTTTAGCCAAAATCCGTTGGTTTTCGGACTTTCCTCGGGAACAGTGACGCTCGCGCGCGGAACAAGCTCCGCGGTCGCGCTCACGAGCGACAGAGTATTTGTCGATGAGCTTACTTTTTATAACCGCCCCTCGACCAATAACTATCCACCTTCCATTGTTATTACGATGGGGATTCGATCCGCGTTGTCCTCCTCTACGATCGCTTCGACAACCCTGCGAAACGCGATTTATTTAAGATCTTTTTAGTATGAAAAGAATTATTTCCACAAAAAAAGGATATATCGCCATTACTTCGGCTGTCATGATGATGGGGATTATTATTTTTATCGTGTTTACAATCGGGTTCACTTCGTTTTTAAGCAGAGCGAATCTTTCGCATTCGTATTACAAAGATAAAACACTCGGCTTGGCTGAGGGATGTCTTCAGGTGGCGCTTTACAAGCTCACCCAATCAAGCACGTATTCCGGCGCGGAAACGATTCCGGTTGATACGGAGACGTGTCGCGTTGTCTCGGTCGTCGCGAGCACGACGAGGAAAATTATCGTGACGCAAGGTGAATATCAAAAGGCTTATACGAACCTTCGGATTACGATTGACGAGGCGGATTTTGCCCTGTTGAATTGGGAAGAGTTGACTCAGTAGAATAGTGGAGTATCCTTGTGGATAACTCTTATGACAGATTTCTGTCCCTTATGCTATAATGGTTATAACTTAAAAGGTCGAAAGAATTCTTTCATGTATTAATGAAAAAACAAAGCGGTTTTACCCTCATTGAATTATTGGTGGTAATCGGCATTATCGCGATTTTGGCTGGCGTGGTGATCGTGGCGTTGAACCCGGCTCGGCAGTTTGCCCAAGCCAGGAATTCAACCCGACAGGCGAATGTAACGACCATTTTGAACGCTATTGGCCACAACTCGGTGGAAAATAACGGCAATTTCACCTGCGTTGGCGCCGGTCCGGTTTCGACAAGCACGGTACTGGTTATGGGTTCCAGCACCTATAATATCGCGCCTTGTATCGTACCGACCTACGTTTCTATTATGCCCGTAGATCCCACGACCGGAAGTTTTGTGGACACTACGAACTATAATAGTGGCTATACCATCATAAGAGATGCTACGACCGGTCGTTTGACGGTTGCTGCCCCGGCTGGAGAGCTTGGCGTAATTATCTCTCAGACTCAGTAACTTTGACCTCTTGGTCATTAAAAATCCCCTTCGGCTTTTACGCTAAGGGGATTTTTAATTCGCCGATTATTCCGTTTTCTTCAGGTGCTCTATCAGCGCCACTTCGAGCGGTACCGCCGCGAAGGGACTGTAGCGCATTTCACTGTAGCCGCGGATCAAAGCTTTGATCAAGGGAATAGTCTTCTCGGGGGAAACTTTTTCGGAAAGTTCCTTGAGGCGTTTCAGCTCATCGTTCGTCATTTCTAAATGGAGAAACGTTTCAACTGAAGGGCTTAATTTATATGAAAGAATCTTCCTTAGGTAGTGTATGAGATCTTTGGTAAGTTGGATTATGTTATGACCCTCCTCATTAATTTCAGCGAGATAATGAATGGCGCGGGTAAGATCGCCGTTTATGATGTGTTCGGCAAGCGCGTCAACTTTTTTGAATCCGACTCTTCCGGTCAGACGTTCCGCGACGGAGAGCGTTATCGCGGACTCAAGTGAACCCAGTTGATCGAGCAATGATTCCGCGTCGCGGAGGCTTCCTTCGCTTGCGGCGGCGATGAGTTCGAGCGCCGCGCCGTCGATCGTTATGCCCTCCGCCTTCGCAATCAAGGATAATTTTTCGATGATCTTTACTTTCGGCAGTTTTTTAAAGAGAAAGCGCTGGGTTCTCGAGGTGATCGTCGCGGGAAGTTTTTCGTATTCGGTGGTGGCAAGGATAAGAACGGCATGTCGTGGAGGCTCCTCGAGTGTCTTCAGGAGCGCGTTGAAGGCGGCGCCGGTCAACATATGTACTTCGTCGATGATGTAGACCTTGTACGGCGCGCTCGTGGGCACCGAGCCGATGCTCTCTTTAAGATTCCTTATCTCGTCAATGCCGCGATTCGAGGCGGCGTCGATTTCGATAAGGTCAAAGGCGTTTCCCTCGTCAACCTCGCGGCACGTTCTGCATTCTCCGCACGGCTCTCCTTTGTCGTGGAATGCCTTGTCGGCATGCCGGCGTTCGCAGTTTAGGAGTTTCACGACAAGCCGTGCCGTCGTTGTCTTCCCCGTCCCTCGCGGCCCGTAAAAAAGATAGGCGTGGCCTATGCGATCCTGCTTTGCGGCGTTTTGGAGGATCTGAATGGTCGCTTCCTGCCCGAGAAGTTCCTCTAATTTTTTCGGTCGGTATTTGCGATAAAATGCCAGTGCCATAAGCGTGGTAAGGTGTCTTTGAAGTATAGGGAAAACGATTGCCCAGAGCAAACTTTCGGAGTATGATAGACCTAATATTTTTTCTTTACGATAATAAGTTTTTATGAAAGTCGCGCTTGTGGTTTTGGGAGTCGGAATAGTGGTCGGTGCCTTTTTTTTATTGAACGGAGAGGGAGTTTTGACGTTTGCTCCTGACGGATCGGTGAATGGTTCGTTCGAGAAAAGCGTGGAGAGCACCAGCACCTTGTCGATTTCCTCGGGAGTGGGAAATAGTTCCGGTACACTTCCCAAGGGAGGAGTGAACACGACTTCAACGTTAAAAAATCAGGACATAGAAAAACAGTTGCCGCTTACGTCCTCACCGCTTGAAATTAAGGCGATTTACGCGACCAACTGGACCGCCGGTTCGCCGCAGAGGATCAAGCGGTTGATCGATTTTGTGGATAAGACGGAGTTGAACGCGATCGTAATCGATATCAAAGATTATTCGGGCTTTCTTGGCTACCGAACCGGTATTGCGGACGCAAAGGCAATCGGCGCGGAAAAAGATATCCGCATACTGCGACCGAACGCGCTTATAAAAGAACTTCACGATCACGGCATCTACGTGATCGGCCGCATCGCTGTTTTTGAAGATTCTCTTTTGGCAAACGCGCGTCCGGGATGGGCGTTGCAAAACAAGGTGACCGGTGGAATTTGGAAAGATCATAAAGGACTCGCGTGGCTCGATCCCTCGGTCTCCGACGTATGGGATTATAATATCGCAATCACCAAAGACGCGCTTTCGCGCGGGTTCGACGAGATTAACTTCGACTACATTCGTTTCGCCTCCGACGGCGATTTGGCGAATATCGGATATCCCGGCTGGGACCAGAAAACTTCCAAAGCAACAGTGATCAAAAAGTTTTTTAAATATCTTCGCGAGAATCTCCCGGGCGCGAAAATTTCCGCCGATTTCTTCGGTCTCACGACGATAAACTATGACGACCTTGGCATAGGGCAGGTGCTCGAGTCCGCGTATCAGTATTTCGATTTCGTCGCTCCCATGGTCTACCCGTCCCATTACGCTCCCGGGTTTCTCGGATATAAGAGTCCCGCGAATTTTCCCTATGAGGTTGTGAAGTATTCTCTGGAGAATGCCGTGAAACGACTCAAGAATTACGGCATTCCGAGGGTGTCGAACGCGTCATCTACCGCGAGTTCGACCGATGCAAACGCGACGAGCGCCGTTCTTTCCGAGAATATTCCGAAAACGAACGCGAAACTTCGACCGTGGCTTCAGGATTTTAATCTGGGAGCCACGTACGATGCCCCAATGGTTCGAAAGCAAATTCAAGCGACGTACGATTCGGCGACTGGAACGCCGCATCTTATGAATGGCTGGATGCTGTGGAATCCCTCGAATGAATATACCGCGGGCGCGCTTGACCTTCAGACCCCAAGTTCTTCGCATGATTAATCAGAACCCCTATGGCTTTTGACCTCGCGCTCGAACAATTCAGCGGTCCCATCCATAAGCTTCTTGAACTTGTGGAAGAAAGAAAATTGGAGATTACCGAGATCAGTTTGGCGAAGGTAACGAACGATTTTTTGGCATATTTAAAAACTTTGGAAAAAATAGAAACGCCGCTTCTCGCGGATTTTGTGGTGGTCGCGAGCCGCCTCGTGCTTATTAAATCAAAATCGCTTCTTCCCGAACTTGCTTTGACCGACGAGGAACAGGGAGAGATCAAAGACCTCGAGAATCGTCTCATACTTTTTCGTGAATTTAAACCGGCGATGAAAGACATCGCTTCGTTGTGGGATAAGGGAGGAAGGCAATACGCGCGCCCTTATCTTTTAGTACGGGAGCTTACTGCCTTAGATCAAACCGATTTTTCGGGCGAGGGAGTGAAGATGTTTTATCCCGGCGCATCAGTTACGAACGATGCGCTGTTTGAATCACTAAGAAAGATATTTTCTGTTTTCCAAAAACTGGAGACCGAGGAGCAAACCGTTAAGGAAAAAATCATTACGGTTGAGGAAAAAATACAGGAAATTATACGCCGCGTAAGCGAACTCGGCAGTACGAGTTTCAGGCATCTTTCCGAAACAAAATCCCGCTCGGAAATCATAACGCTTTTTTTGGCGGTGCTTCATCTGGCTCGGGAACAGTTGATTTTTTTGGAGCAAAAGAGCTATTTTTCTGATATACTCATCAATGCGGTTGAGGCGGAAAAGCCCCTGTGACCATGGAAGAAGACAAAAACAAAGAAAAACTTTCATCCCTCGAAGCTCTGCTTTTTATCTATGGTGAGCCTATCGCGGAGACGAAGATCCAAAAAACACTTGGATTGAAAAAAGCCGAAACGGAAGCGCTTATAGCTGCGTTTAAGGAGGAGCTTGCTCGTCCGGATCGGGGATTAACGCTTGTCGTGACATCAGGGAAGGTACAGTTGGTAACGAAGGTTCAATTTAACACATTGCTTGAATCGTTTGCCAAAGAAGAATTAGGAGGGGAGCTTACGCCCGCGAGCCTCGAAACGCTCTCGATTATCGCCTATCTTGGACCTGTAAACAGGGCGAAGATAGATTACCTTCGCGGGGTAAATTCCGCATTTACCGTGCGGAATCTGCTTCTTCGGGGACTTATTGAACGCGAAACAAACCCCGACGATTCGCATAGTTATCTTTATGCGCCAAGCGTGGAGCTCATCCGCCATCTCGGTCTTTCGAATCGCGAAAGCTTGCCCGACTATCAAAAATTTCAATCTCTTTTGAAAATAGGAGAAGAGCACAATGCGGGATAACATCCAAAAATTTCTGCTTCTGGGTGTTTTGCTTTTTTCTGTTTTTTTCTTACATCGTAATTTCGCGCTTCCCGTGAGCCAGGATAAAAAATCCGTGCCCGTGAGCGTAATCTATACAAAGGCGTCGGAAGAAAAAAAAGTATCTCCCGCGGCGCCTCGGCCGATCCCCTTGCCTTCTTTCGAAAAACAGACCGCGTTCCTTTCGAAATCGATTGTTGTCCGGTCGGACGAATCCGTTCCCGCCCTGCGTTCTCCGGAGAGCGTGCCCAGTGAAACGTTCTATCCGACGCGCGCGATACCCGCAAAGCCCGACGTTCATGCGGAAGCGGCGCTTGTCGCGGATCTTGAAACGGGAGAGAATTATTTTTCGTTCGAGTCGGGAAAACGTTGGCCAATCGCTTCGCTTACGAAACTTATGACGGCGGCGGTGGCGATGAAGACGATCGACATGGGGCAGGTGATTACGCTTACCGATATTGATTTTCATCCGGAACTCGGCGGAAGTGCGCTTCGTTCGGGAGAGGAATATACGGCGTCCGATCTTTTGGAGATGATGTTGCTTGTTTCAAGCAACGAAGCGGCGGAGGCGCTTTCTAACGTGCAGGGACGTACCGAGTTTGTGCGCGCGATGAACGAGCAAGCGTTTCTTTGGGGACTTCATGAAACGTTTTATAGCGAGCCGACGGGACTTCTTTCGGCGAATCAGGCGACGCCCGATGATCTGCGGAAGCTTGCTGCGGCATTGCACCGGTTCTATCCGCGCATTTTCGATATCACCCGCTTGCCGCAGGCAACCGTTACCGAACTTCGTTCGGGCGAATCGAAAACGATTTCAAGTATTAATCTTTTTGCCGGAAGAGGGGATTTTTTGGGCGGAAAGACGGGCTACATCGACGAATCGAACGGGAATCTACTTTCGCTTTTTTCGCATAATGGTCGCCCGATAATCGTCGTAGTTTTGGGCACCAATGATCGGTTCGGTGAAACGGAAAAACTGATACGATGGTTCAAAAATGACTTCACTTCTCACACAACAAGCCGTTAGGATTATTATCCTTACCACGCTTTCTTTTTTGGTCGCGCTCGCGGCAACTCCTTTTTGGCTTCGATTTCTTTCGAAGAACCGGATGGCGAAACAGATCCGTACCGCGAGGGAAGCTCCTGTTTACAATAAATTCCACGAAAAAAAAGCGGGGACGCCGACCGGCGGGGGCATTATTATCTGGTCCACGGTTATCGGACTCGCGCTCATCTTTGGAATTTTAAGCTATTTTTTTGACGGCTTTTGGAAGTATCTCAATTTTATAAATCGCGCCGAGACATACTTGCCACTCGCGGCGCTCCTCATAGCCGCTCTCCTTGGGCTCCTTGATGATTGGCTTGGAATGATGAAAATCGGGGGGGCGAACGGCGGCGGCGTGAAGATCCGCTATAAGCTTGCACTGTATACGGTAGCCGCTTTAATCGGGGCGTGGTGGTTCTACTTCCGTCTCGACTGGGACGTACTTCGTATTCCGTTTTTCGGCGATTTTCAGATTGGCTTATGGTATATCCCCATTTTCCTTTTTATTATCGTAGCGAGTGCGTTTTCGGCGAATGAGACCGACGGTTTGGACGGACTTTTGGGAGGCGTGGCGCTTTTTTCTTTCGTGGCGCTCACGACCGTCGCGTTCGCCCTCGGCCGCTATGACCTCGCGGCATTCGGGGGAGTGATGATCGGAAGTCTCTTGGCGTTTCTGTGGTTCAATATTTATCCGGCAAAGTTTTTTATGGGAGACACCGGTTCGATGTCTTTGGGAATCACAATTGGAGTGATTTCCATGCTCACAAACACCACGCTCCTTCTGCCTTTTTTCGCGATTATTTTAGTCATCGAATCACTTTCGGTATTAGTTCAGATCGTAAGCAAAAAAATTTGGGGCAAGAAAATTTTTCTCTCGACGCCTATCCACCACCATTTTGAAGCTCTCGGTTGGCCCGAATCGCAGGTGACGATGCGTTTTTGGATTATTTCCGCCATTTCAAGCGCGTTCGGATTGGTGCTCTTTTTCCTCGCGCGGGCTTTTTAAAAGGCGGTATTCAAATTCGATGCTTTTTGTCATAGGCAATTTTTTGTGATATTCTCTAATTACATTTTATGCGCCAATCACAGCTTTTTACCCCCACACCTAATCGAGATTGCGAAGTGATTGCTATTTTCAATTTTACCAGCTCATATCCTGCGCAGCCTTAAATGTTACAAATTCGATGAATGGATCCAGAAAGCTGATTATCTCAATTAGGTGTGGGGGTTTACGAAAGGCTCGCTTATATATTTTCTCATGAGACAGTCTGAATTATTCACGAAATCCGAGCGTGCGTTTCCCAAAGACGAGGTTTCTTTGAACGCGAAACTTTTGACGCGAGCGGGGTATATCCGAAAACTTTCGGCGGGCATTTACGCGTATTTGCCGCTCGGTTTACGGGTCATTCAGAACATCGCGCGGGTTATCCGCGAAGAGATGGATGCCGTCGGCGGACAGGAATTATTCCTTTCGGCGCTCGTTCCGAAAAAATATTTGGAAGCGACGGGGCGCGCGGATTTGGAAGTGGGATTCGAGGTGCGTGGAAAGGGAGACGAACGCGCCAATTTTATTTTGGGGTGGAGCCACGAAGATGTCTTGACCGCTCTCGCCTCCAAGTTCGTGGAATCCTACAAAGACCTTCCGTTTGCGGCTTATCAGATACAGACGAAATTCCGGAATGAGGCTCGTCCGCAGAGCGGACTGCTTCGGGGCAGGGAGTTCTTGATGAAAGATCTCTACAGCTTCCATGCGTCCGAAGATGACCTCTATCGCTACTATGATGAAGTAAAAAGGGCTTATGAGCGCATATTCTCGCGCCTGGGTCTTACGACGGTATATACGCTCGCGGCGGGCGGCGATTTTACCATTAATAATACGCATGAATTTCAGGTAGTCGCCGACGTGGGTGAGGATACTATTTTTGTTTGCGAGGCGTGCGGCTACGCGGAAAATGCGGAGATCTCGAAACTTGAAAACGGAGATAAATGTCCGAAGTGCGAGGGGAAGGTAAAAAGCGCGCGAGCCATCGAAGTAGGAAATATTTTTCCTTTGGGGACGCGGTATTCGGAGCCGCTCGGACTTTTGTATACGGGCGAGGACGGAAAGAAAAAACCGGTAGTGATGGGTTCTTACGGAATCGGTATCGGAAGAGTGATGGGCACGATTACCGAAATTATGAGTGATGAAAAGGGACTCGTTTGGCCGGAGACGGTGGCGCCGTTTCGGGTGCATCTTTTGGAATTGGGAGGCGCGTCCGCGGAGAAACTTTATAACGATTTACAAAAAGCAAACGTTACAGTACTCTATGACGACAGAGATATCTCGGCCGGCGAGAAACTTAACGATGCGGACTTGCTTGGTATCCCCTGGCGGGCGGTGGTAAGCCCGAAGACCGGCGATAAGGTGGAGTTGAAGAAGAGGAGCGAGAAAGAGGCGCACATGATAGAAGCGGGGGTTTTCTTGGAGCGGATGTCTCGCGGAGAAAAGCGGGAGAATATATAAGATACAATCAAATTACTATCGTGAAAATTTTTGATCATTTTTTTAAAGACGTAGGCATTGATCTGGGAACCGCAAATTCATTGATCTACCTGAAGAGTCGGGGCATTGTGGTCAACGAGCCTTCGTTTGCGGCAATCAATACGAAAACGAACCAAATTCTCGCGGTAGGCGATGAGGCGAAAAAGATGTCGAATCGAACTCCCGGGCACATCAGCGTTATTCGTCCGCTGGTAAGCGGCGTGATTTCCGATTTCGAGATGACACAGGAAATGCTTCGGCAATTTTTGAAACGAGTGAGTCAGGGACCCATCTCAAGTTTCAGAAGGGGAATCTTGGCGATTCCGGACAACCTTACCGAGGTTGAACGAAAATCGATCGAGGATGTCGTTTTAAACGCCGGTTGCGGAAAAGTATATCTTGTTCAGGCTCCGGTTGCCGCGGCGATGGGGGCAAATTTACCCATCGAAGTTCCTACGGCAAGTCTTATTGTTGATATCGGGGGAGGAACAACGGATATCGCGGTAATTTCTATGGGGGGACCGGTGGTTTCGCGAACCTTAAAGATTGCGGGTGATAAATTCAATGATGATATCGTGCGCTATGTTCGCGAGGAATTCGGGTTGATCATCGGCGAACCGACGGCCGAACTCGCGAAAATTTCCGTAGGTTCGGCTATGCCGCTTGATGAACGCCTAGAGATTCCTTTGCGCGGGCGTGATTTTTCGACCGGCTTGCCCAAGGAGGTCATCATAAAAAATAACCATATCCGTTCGGCGCTCGCGAAATCGCTCGACGCGATTACCGATTCGATCAAGGAAGTGATCGCGCTTACTCCTCCGGAGCTTGTAGGCGACATGATAAAAGAGGGTATTCATATTTGCGGGGGCGGAGCGCTTTTGCGCGGGATTGACCGCTTGATCGAAAAGGAAACTTCGATTACGACGACCATCGCCGAAGATCCTTTGACGTGTGTGACGCGGGGATTAGGCAGGATTGTTGATAATTTTGACCTTTACAAGAAATACCTCGATAACCCCCTGCGACCCCTTACAATAAATTTGTAAGGCTGTTCTTTTTTTTGTCTTTTGGCTTTTCAACCGGCTTCGGCGTAAGATTATAAAAACATCCCCTATGACGCGTCGCGGTAACGTTATTTTTATTGTTTTTTCTTGTATTCTGCTTTTTCTTATTTTTTGGCAACCCAAGGCAGGGTGGTCTTTTCGTGAATTTCTTTTAGGTAACACGATTCAAAGATCAAGAAATCCTAACGGCATTTTGCTCGAAAACGACGCATTGAGGGCGGAGCTCGCGAAGTTACAGGATATTAAAAATAAAATCGAGGTATGGTCACCGGAATATTTTGCCGTTCCGGTTTACGTCGGGCGATATCCCTTTAATTTAAGAAGCGAACTCACGCTTGCCGCAGGCAGGAACGAAGGACTTCGCGCGAATCAGCCTGTATTTTTGAATAAAGTTTTTATCGGATTGATTAAGGATGTTTTCGAAGATAAAGCGACGGTAAAAACTATTTTCGATGCGTCATGGAAATCGGCAGTGCGCATCGGCGCTTCCGGCATTGAGGGGCTCCTCGTGGGAGGGAATCAGCCGACCGTAACGTTGATCGACAAACAGGCGGACGTAAAAGAAGGCGATATTGTGTACGCCGCCTTTCCTGGTACTCCTTATGGGGCGGCAATCGGGGAAATTAAGAGTGCCCGCCTTTCTCAAAACCAACTTTTTCAAGAGGCAGAAATTGATTTTTCCTATCAAATCAACGAGGTACGCGCCGTTTTGATCCCTAAACCGTAAGCTTTTTAAGGAGTATGCGTTCTACAAGAAATAATGTATTCGGAAAACTGGCGCTCGTGATCGGCATCGCTTTTCTGGCTTTTTTTCTGACGTTACGCTATGAAACACTCTTCGGAACACGGCCGGATTTTTTACTCGCGACGTTGGTAGCCGCCTCTTTTTTCCTCACGTTTCCGGCCTTTGTCGTTGTTGTCCTTTTCGAGATTTTTCTCATTAATTGGGTTCCTGTCCTCACGCCGGAAATCATTGTCTTCGGAGTACTACCCCCTGTGATTTTTTTCTTCAGAAAGATTATATTTCCGTTTGACGGATGGATGTGGAATCTTGTCGCAACGTTCCTATGCATCGTTCTTTTCTATGGCATTACCGGTTTTGGGATTGCGCTCGAAAATGTTTCTTCATTTTTCGGGAATACCGCGGTGAGCCTTATGTTCGGAGCTCTTATATTTCGGTTATTCGGTTATTTTTATGAAGAGATAAGATGATGATAAAGTTTAGAAATTTTTTTAGGTTTTTCAAACACAAGCTTCCTTTTGTGAAAAAATCTCATCGTGAACTTTTTATCGAAGAAACGCTCGGCGAAGCGTTCGGAGAATATGCGGAATTGGTTGAAGTTCCTCTCGCGAAGCGGACGATTATCGTTTCGGGCATTATCTTTTTTCTGGTGGGGAGTTTGGTAGCGG
Organism: uncultured Candidatus Saccharibacteria bacterium; assembly: GCA_964361095.1. Taxonomy (GTDB): domain Bacteria; phylum Patescibacteriota; class Minisyncoccia; order UBA6257; family 2-01-FULL-56-20; genus CAYHZA01. The sequence continues at coordinate 32,517 of CAYHZA010000005.1, forward strand.
GGCGTATTCTTATGATCGCGAGTCAGGCGGGGGCGTACACAAAACAGTCGGCCATCAATGCCGCGGAGCGACAAGAACTTATCGCGCCGCGCGGACTGATCCACGACCGCTTCGGGAAAATTCTTGCGGAGAACAAGCCGAGCTTTCTTTTGTATCTTGATGTGAAGGAATTTTTGAAGCATCCGGAACTCACAACGGACGTTTTTGAAGCAGTACAAAAAAACGCGGGATTAAGCGCGGAAGAGATAGGGAATCTTCTAAAAAACGCGGAGTTGACCCAACGTTCCGGAAAGATACTCCTCGTAAACGATCTCTCGCAATCGGCGCTCATTGCTCTGAAGAGTCTGAATCTTTCGCCGTTGTATATTGAAGATGGATTTAAGCGTTATTATCCCTACGGCAAAACGTTCGCTTCGGTTATCGGATATACCGCCGCGGTAAGCGGAAAAGATTTGGAAAAAGACCCTACGCTCGGTGATCAAGCCCAAATTGGCCGTACCGGCATTGAGGCATTTTATGACAAGGTCTTGCGGGGCACGACCGGCGTCATACGGCAGTTCAGAAATGCCCATGGCGAGGCCGTGGGCGATGCGGAAGTAAAAGAACCGGAGATCGGGGCGCCTCTTCGTCTTACGCTTGACGCGGAGTTTCAAGAGTATTTCTCTAAGCGTTTTACGGAAGGATTGCGGGTGCTCGGGCGTACAACAGGAGTCGGCATTGCCATAAATCCGCAAACGGGAGAAATTTTAGCGCTTCTGAACTTTCCTGGTTTTGACCATAATATTTTTTCCGGTTCGGGACATAACGACGAGAAAAAGGAACTTCTCAATTCCCCGTTGCGTCCGCTTTTTAACAGGGCAATTTCCGGTTTTTATAACCCCGGTTCCACAATAAAACCGTTGGTTGGCGTTGCGGCTCTTAAAGAAGGAGTTATTCGCCCCGATCGAACGATTTTTTCTCCCGGTTATCTCGACGTTCCGAACCCGTATGATCCGGAGAAACCGACGCGCTTTCTCGATTGGCGCTATCAGGGCGATGTGAACATCACCTCCGCAATCGCTCAATCAAGCAACGTTTATTTTTATACAGTAGGGGGAGGTTTTGGAGACATAAAGGGCTTAGGCATTAGTCGTTTGGTGGAATGGTGGAAAAAGTTCGGATTGGGAAGTTCAACCGGGGTTGATTTGCCCGGCGAAGCGGATGGATTTTTGCCGAACCCCCAAGAAAAAGAAAAAAAGACCGGTCGGCCGTGGCTTTTGGGGGACACATTTAACGTCTCGATAGGCCAAGGTGATCTTCTTCTCACGCCGCTTCAGATTATAAACTACATAAGCGGGATAAGTACTGGCGGGATTATACGCCGTCCATTTTTGAATGCCAATGAGAGAATACCTGAAGTGCTTGCAGACCTTACATTGCTCGCACCGGAAATTAAAGAGGTTCAAAAGGGAATGCGCTCTGCGGTAGAGGCTCCCTTGGGCACTGCGTATCTTTTAAAGAATCTTCCCTTTCGTGTCGCCGCAAAGACCGGTAGCGCGCAGATCCAGAATAATACGCAGGAAAATGCGTTTTTTGTCGGATATGCTCCGGCGGGCGCGGATGAAAAACCACAAATAGCAATTTTGGTGCTTATCGAACGATCTCGTGAGGGAAGTTTAAACACCTTGCCGATCGCCAAAGACACGCTCAATTGGTATTATGAACATAGGGTAAAAAATGAAAAATAGAAAAAATAGCGACATGAGCGATTTACGTCAAGATCCGGTATCAAAAGATTGGATTATTATAGCTCCCGGCCGAGCGCAACGTCCGCATGTATTGGTTGCCGAGAAGAAAAAAAAGAGGTACTCCTCGCCGCAAGCTGCGTGTCCCTTTGAGGATCTCGAAAAAAGCGGAAATTGGCCGCCGATTTTAAGTTATCCAAACGAAAAAAAATGGGAAGCGGTGGTAATCCCGAATAAATATCCGGCGCTCGTGCACCGCGAGGCATGTCCCGTGTTTTACAAGCGTGGCCCTTATGAGCTTACTTCAGGAATCGGACACCATGATTTACTTGTAACCCGTAACCATACCAAAAATATCGCCGATCTTCCGATTAAAAAAGCAGTCGAAACATTCCAATTGCTTCAAAAAAGATATCGGATTTTATCCGAAGATAAGTGTTTGGTGTATGCCTCATCATTTTTTAACTGGGGTCCTTCGGCAGGGGCTTCAGTAACCCACCCTCACTATCAAGTGCTTACGTTGCCCATTATCCCTCCCCATATTCAACATTCGCTCGACGGTTCGCGCGATTATTTTAGGAAGCATCATAAGTGTGTTCATTGCGCGGTGATTCGTTACGAGATTAAAGAAAAAAGCCGCGTAATCGGGGAGAATCGCCACGCGGTTGCCGTGAATCCTTTTGTCTCACAAAATCCTTTTGAAATTCGAATTTTCCCCAAACGACACCTTCCTTTTTTCGAGAAAACCTCGACGGCCGATATCCAAGGTATTGTGGCATTGTTGCAACAGTCGATACGTCAGATCCGAAAGCACTTAAAAGATCCCGATTTCAACTTTTTCATCCATACCGCTCCGATAAAAAAACAAAATCTTTACCGCTACTATCATTGGCATATCGAATTGGTTCCCAAAGTTTCGATTCCTGCAGGATTTGAACTTTCGACCGGAGTCGAAATCAATGCTGTTGATCCCAATGACGCGGCCGCCCTGTTCCGAAAGAAATGAAATTTGAAAAATTCGCCGCATATCGGTTTGTCGGGTCAATATTCGGAGTAAGCGCCGGATTTGTTATAAGCGGTTTTTTGTGGGCTTTTTTCGCGCTGAGGGGTGTCTCGCAACCTCTGGTGATCCACTTTACCCATGTCTATGATTATCCCGAAATTAACCAGATCGGTACCGTATGGGATTTGGGGGTTATTGCCGCAGTAGGGATGCTTATCGTGCTTGTAAACGGCGTTATTACCCTGGAACTCGAAAAAAAAGATTGGTTTTTGGGGAAACTTTTGGCGATCGGCACCCTCTGCATGAGCATCTTGATTTTTGCCGCCTTTAAGGTTATTATAGACGTCAATTAGTCGGACAAGCCAAAGCCATAAAGAAATGGAAAAATTTGCCGTTATAGAATCGGGAGGAAAGCAATATATAGTGACCGACGGAGAAAATATACGAATCGAAAAAATAACCCCGGAAGCAGGGGAAGATTTTTCTTTCGATAAAGTATTACTTCGGGTAAACGGAGAAAAGATCGAACTGGGAACACCCTATGTTGAAGGAGCAAAGGTAAAAAGTAAGATCGTGCGACAGGGACGCGACGAAAAAAAGATCATTTTTCGCTATCATTCCAAAACCCGCTATCGAAAAAAGAAGGGTCACCGCCAGCCTTTTACCGAGGTTCAGATTGTAAGCGTTTAAGGTTATCCCCACCGGACTGATGTCCAAGGAGAACTATCTGCTCTATACTTTTATAAAGGAAGAGCAGATTTTTTTTCTCGCATTATTGCTGCGAAAAGCAAGGAATCGCGAATTGGTATACTAAAAGCATGCCCGATCAATTTTCTCCCGAATTTAAACATGAGACGCTTGAAGCTGATTTACATCGGCTTGCAAATGAGGTAAAGGAGTACCGCAAGGAGTCGGGTAACGAGAACGTTACCGACCGGGAGCTTTTGAAGCAATCGATCCAAAGGCTTTATCCCACGCTCCCTCAAAAACAAAATTCGCCGCCTGACGATGCACAAAGTCCCTTGCCGGAATATGCCGCGAACGCATCTTCGGAAACAAAGCTTGAGATTGAATACCTTTTGGACATGGCGTTCCATCAGGGCATAGAAAAAGCGAATGCGTCGGCAAAAGGATCCAATCCGTTTGTTCTTGACGCGTTCCATGACGCCTTGGCGGGGAAACTGTATCCGGAACTTGAACGAAGAGGGCTTCTTAAATGATTTTTAATTTTATCTTTGGAGCGGTGATCGGCGGTGGGCTTGTCGCGGGTATTTATTTTTTGTTCCGCCGCGCGATCCGCAAGGCGCTTTTTTCGTCTCTGGAGATGCGGCTTTTTTTGATAAAAATTCCGAAAGAAATTACGCAAAACACGAATGCGAAAGAAGATTTTAAATCGGAGATCGGACGGTTTGAACAGCTTTTGAGCAATCTTTCGTCATTAAAGCACACTTTTGTATTCGAGGCGGCGGTGCCCCATATCGGAGAGGAGATTCATTTTTATCTCGCGGTTCCCGCGCGATACGGAGAGACGGCGGCAAAACAGGTGCAGGGATTGTGGAATGGAGCGAGTGTTGAACCAGCTCCACAAGATTACAATATTTTTAACGCCCAAGGCACGACCGTGGCGGCCTACCTTACGGAAAAAGAAAGTTATGCTTTGCCGGTGCGGACGTACGCTGAATTGGGAGCGGATTCGTTTAATTCTATCGTTTCGGGTCTCACGAAGGTGAATGAGGTTGGCGAAGGAGCGGCGATACAGATCGTTGTGCGCCCCGCTCGAAGAGACGTGAAGAAAAAGATCATAGGGCACCTTAGAGCATTGAAGAAAGGCGAGGCGCTCAGCAAAGTTTTGGGCCATGAATTTCCGCTTAAATTTTCCGAAATTCACGAAGCGTTGAATCCCCAAAAAGAAGTTGATGAAAAGAAAGAACGGGTCGTTGAAGAAGAAGCCGTAAAGGCACTTGAGGCGAAGATCGCGAAGCCGCTTTTTGAGGTGAATATTCGCCTTCTTACGTCTGCCGGATCTCCTTTCCAAGCGAATGATCTGCTCGAAGGGCTTGCGGCGGGATTCACCCAGCTTTCGGCTCCCGTGCGAAATGAATTTAGGATAGTAAAACCCCGAAATCCGCAGAAACTTATTTATCAGTTTGCGTTTCGAAACTTTGATCCGAAGCAGTCGATGATTCTTTCGAGTGAGGAGATTGCGAGTTGCTACCATTTGCCGACATCGCTGACCGAAACACCGAAAATAAAGTGGTTAAAATCGAAGGAAGCGCCACCGCCCGTTAACTTGCCTTCGGCGGGGGTTTTGATCGGAGAGAGTTCTTTTCGCGGACAGACCAAACCGATCTACATTACCGACGAGGATCGACGGAGGCATATTTATGTTGTCGGCCAAACCGGAACGGGTAAGTCGACGCTTTTGGGAAATATGATCATTGACGACATCAAAAAAGGGAAGGGGGTCGCGATCATCGATCCGCACGGTGATTTGGCCGAGAGCGCGCTGGGTCTTGTGCCGCAGAATCGCTTGGAAGATGTTATTTATTTTGATCCTTCGGATCTGTGGAAACCGCTGGGACTCAATATGCTTGACTATAATTTCGAACGGCCCGAAGAAAAGACGTTTATCGTAAATGAGATGCAGGGGATTTTTAACAAGCTTTTTCCGCCGGAGACAATGGGCCCCATGTTCGAACAGTATATGCGAAACGCGCTGTTGCTTCTTATGGAAGACATGCCAAACGAACCGGCGACCTTGATCGAGGTCCCGCGCGTTTTTACCGATCCCGAATATCGAAAGAGAAAACTGGCGAGGATTCACAATCCCACGCTCATTGATTTTTGGGAGAAGGAAGCGGTAAAGGCGGGCGGTGACGCGTCGCTCGCGAATATGACGCCGTACATTACCTCAAAATTCAATAACTTCATCTCGAACGATTATATGCGGCCGATCATTGGCCAGCCGAAGTCCGCGTTTAACTTTCGCGCGGTGATGGACGAGGGTAAAATTCTTCTCGTTAATTTATCAAAAGGAAGGATCGGCGACATTAACGCGGGGCTTTTGGGGATGGTTATTGCCGGGAAGTTACTTATGTCCGCCCTCTCGCGCGTTGATATCGCGGACGCGAATAAACGGCGTGACTTTAATCTTTACATCGACGAGTTCCAGAATTTCACCACCGATTCCATTGCAACGATTCTCTCGGAGGCGAGAAAGTATCGGTTGAACCTTACGATGGCGCATCAGTTTATTGCTCAGCTTACCGAAAAGATTCGGGACGCGGTATTCGGCAATGTCGGTTCGCAGATTGTTTTTCGCGTGGGAGTGCAGGACGCGGAATTTTTGGTAAAACAATTCGAACCGGTGTTCAGCCAGAATGATTTGATAAGCATTGATAATTTCAACGCCTACGCGAAAATTTTGGTTAACGGAGAGACGACAAAGCCATTCAATATAAAGACGGTAATGTCCAAGCCGGGTAGTGGAGAGTTGAGAAACATGCTCAAGGAATACTCGAGGATGAAATATGGCGCCGACCGGCAGGAAGTTGAGGATCAAATTTATAAGAGACTTCGGGAATAAGGAGCACTCGCCTTTTGCTTTTCAGAATCACGGTTCTATTAAAAAACAGATAACAATTTTGTGAGTTTTTGATTTTTGAGAAGCTTTCGGAGCTCTGACGGGCTTGGTCTCTGATCTTCGATCGGAGCCGTCGGAGCGAGAAGCAGGCGCGCGGTCCTCGCTGGAAGGAACGCGACGCCGGTTCTCAAAAATTAAAAGCGAACATATCCCTACCCCAATCGGTCGTTCTTGATAAATATTTTGAGTCCCTTGAGCCAAGTTTTTATTGCTTGGGAAAATGGCATGATTGAAACGAGATAGTTTAATTCAACTATCCCCTTGAGGATCCATCCCAAGAATCCGCTTACGACGAAAGGCCCGATTTTCGCGATGGCGTATTTGCCGCCCACGGGAATGATATAAGGATAGTCCATGGGGTTATAGGTAGTATGGCGGACGCGAGGTACCTTTTTTTCTTCAAAGAGAATATCTTCGAGAATATTATGCGCCGCGATCGTGGCCTGGGAGAGCGCGGCGCGCGCGACTCCGGGAATAGCTTTTTTGGTTATGGGATCGTAGAAACAAACATTATCGCCGATCGCGTAGATTCGGGCGTGGAGTTTGAGGTTTGATGTCTGGGGGAGACACTCCATACCGCCGATAACTTTTACGTGATTGCGAAGTTCTTCTTGTATCGGCAGGCGCGAAAGGATATCGGGAGCTTTGACGCCGCCCGTCCAGACAAGAACGTCATAGGGGACTTCTCTTCCCGATTGAAGAACAACGCTACCTTTTTTTGCGGTTGCGATTCTCTCCGGGGCTATGATTTTGACCGCGAGTTTTTGAAGCCGTTTTTCGGCAACTGAGATGATTTTCGGTCCAAAACTTGAGAGGATCGTTGGTTGCGCCTCAATAATGGTTACATTGAGCCTGCATTTTTTGAATGTTTCTTCGAGTTCTCCGCACCACATTTTTAATTCTCCCGCGAGTTCCACGCCGGTTGGCCCTCCTCCGCCGATAAGGATCTTAATGACATTCTTTCCTTCAAGAGCGAGATTCCACACAGCATTGCGTATGCGGATGGCATCGGAGAATGTTTTGAAAGAAAGCGCGTTTCCTCGCACTCCCGGAATATCAAAAAAATTGGCTTCGGAGCCAAGAGCCAGTACCACATAATCACAGGTAATTTTATGTTTTTTATTAAGGAATAAGTCTCCCTCAATAAGATCGATCGCGGTAATTTCTCCTTGGGTAAAGCGGATAGGGTAATGCTTGAGAATGGTGTCGATCTTATACGCCGCGACTTCGTGGAGTGTTGGGAGATCCGCCGTTTCTTTTGAAGTTGTCGCGACTTCATAGAGGAGGGGCGTGTACGTGTGGTGATCGTTCCGGTCAACGAGCACGATCTCGTATTTTTCTCGGATGTCGAGCCGCCGAAGTTTTTTCGAGAGTATGATCGCCGTTCGCAGGCCGCCGAATCCGGCGCCTAAAATTACTATCTTTTTCATGGTATGATTATACCAGTCGTGAGCGATTATCGGTAATAATGAAGTTTTTTTGATTTTTGTGATCAATTTTTTAAGCAAGACAAAAAATAATAAACTCCGAGGAACCGCGATCGTGCGGCTCGATTTTAATACGGAAGACGAATGGCGAATGCGCGCCACGATTCCCACGATTCAATTCCTAAGGGAGACCGGAGTAAAGGTTGTGATCTTGAGCCACCGAGGACGGCCCAAGGGGGTCGATCACGCGTTAAGTTTGAAACAGAACGCTAATGACCTTGAGTGTTTTCTTCGGCATAGGGTTGTCTTTGTGCCGCACTTTCGATTTCCCGAGATCAGAGAAATGATTCGCAGATCGGCCTCGGGTTCGGTGTTTCTTTTGGAAAATTTGAGGTTTTTACCCGGAGAGGAAAAAAATGATCCACGCCTCGCGAAACAACTTGCTTCGCTCGGCAATTTCTACGTCAATGATGCGTTTCCCGTTTCGCATCGTGCGGCGGCTTCCGTTTCGGCGATAACGAATTTTTTACCGAGTTATGGGGGATTGATTTTAGAGACAGAAATTTTGCATCTCTCGCGCGTTATGTATCGCCCCAAACGCCCGTTGCTTGTTATTTTGGGAGGGGCGAAGGCAAAGGATAAGCTACCCATGCTCCAGCATTTTAAAAACACCGCGGACCAGCTTATTGTCGGAGGAGCAACAAGTAATACGATCTTGAAGGCGCGTGGGATAAACATCGGCAACTCGATTCATGATGTTATTCCTCGGGAAATGATTAAGGAGATCATTCGTTATAAACATCTCATGTTGCCGATAGATTACGTGATCCATAAAAAAACTCTTCTTGATATCGGGAAGAAGACCCGTGCCGTAATTGCGAGTGAAATAAAAAAAGCGCGGACGATTATTTGGAATGGCCCCTTTGGACTTATCGAAAAAAAGGCTTTTTGCGGCGGTACGCTCGCCATTGCGAAGGCAATCGCCGCGAATCGGAATGCCTACTCAGTCGCGGGTGGGGGAGAAACAGTGATGTTTCTTAAGAAGTATCGCCTCGATAAAAAATTCAGTTTTATCTCAACCGGCGGCGGGGCGATGTTTTCGTTTTTAGCGGGTCAGAAATTGCCGGGAATTGAAGCGTTAAAAAATTCAAAAAAATGACCCAAGAAATCAAGACGTGCCAAAACTGCAAAAATCAGTTTACGACTCCGACGTTCCAGTCGGAGCCCCGACCCCCCTTGGGCGTCGGGGTCGAACCGGATCCACAGCCCCAGTTTCGACAAACTGGAGCTGGGCTCCGCTTTGTTTTAAACTAATTCTATGTTTTCTACCGAAACTAAAATTTGCCAAAATTGTAAAGTCTCCTTTGTAATAGACGCTTCGGATTTTGCGTTTTATGAGCGCATACAAGTCCCGCCGCCCACGTTTTGCTGGCTTTGTCGTGCTCAACGACGAATGGCGTTTCGCAATGAACGTATTCTCTACAAGAGGAAAAGTGATTTTAGCGACAAGGATATTTTTAGCATGTATTCACTCGAATCAGGCTATAAGGTTTACGAGAAAGAAATTTGGCTTACCGACCAATGGAATCCACTAGAATATGGGCAAGAATATGATTTTAGCCGACCGTTTTTTGAGCAGTTTGACGAATTGCTCCATAAAGTCCCGTTGAAAAATCTGAATGTCGTGAATGGAGTGAACAGCGACTATAGCAACAACTTTACCGAACCCAAAAATTGCTACCTATGCTTCAATGGCAATCAGTCCGAGGACTGCATGTACAGCCACGGAATTACTTTCTGTCGTGATTGTGTAGACGTTTCCCATCTTTCAAAATGTGAGAGTTGCTATGACAGTTTTTGGCTGACTTCCTGTACGACGAACGTCGGTTGCAACAATTGTGAAAGTTCTTTTAATCTATGGTTTTCAAAAAACTGCGCTGGTTGTTCGGATTGCGTAGGATGTGTTGGTCTGCGAAAAAAGCAATACCACATTTTCAATCAGCCTTATTCCAAGGAAGATTATCAGGCAAAACTTAAAGAATTAAATCTTGGCTCATATGGTGAGTATCAAAAGGTTAGAGCACAAGCTCATGATTTTTGGTCGAAGTTCCCAAACAAGTTCATCGAGGGTCTTCACAACACGCGGGTAAGCGGAAACTATATTGATCATTCCAAAGATGTTAAAAATTCTTTTTTGGTGCGCGAAGGAGAGCATCTCAAGTTTTGTCAGTACATTCAGGAACTGCCAGGTTGTAAGGACTGTTATGATTGGTCAATTTGGGGCGATAATGGGCAGTTGATGTACGAGTGTCACGCCTGCGGCATCGGAACTCAAAACGTCCGATTTTGCCTCTTTACCCAGGAGGATTCCCACGATATTGAATACTCTATGGTTTGCAGCGGCTCAAGTTATCTATTCGGCTGCGTGGGTTTGCGCAAGAAGCAGTATTGCATTTTGAACAAGCAATACAGCAAAGAAGAATACGAAAAATTACTGCCGAAAATTCGAGAGCATATGAGCTCCATGCCGTATAAAGATCAACAGGGGCGATTGTATCAATATGGCGAATTTTTCCCGATAGAGTTGAGTCCAGTGGGGTATAACGAATCTATGGCTCAAGAATACTTTCCGTTGGATAAGCAAACGGCTACGGCTCAAGGTTATAAATGGCGTGAGCCCGCCGATCGTAAGTACGCTCCAACGATCAACGCAGCCGATTTACCAGACCATATAAAAGATGTTTCCGATTCGATTACGAAAGACGTGATTGCGTGTGCGCATGCGGGCGTGGAGTGTAACCAACTGTGTGTAGATGCTTTCCGAATTACCCAAGATGAGCTTAATTTTTATCGTAAATTAGGTTTGCCACTGCCGCGACTTTGCCACAACTGCCGCACGTTCGAACGGCTTAAGCAACGCACTGGCTTAAAATTGTATCCGAGAAAATGCCAATGCGAAGGAGTGCAATCTCAAAACAGCACTTACAAAAATACTGTTGCTCATTTTCACGGCGAAGCTCATTGTCCCAACGAATTCGAAACCTCCTACGCTCCCGACCGCCCCGAGATCGTCTACTGTGAACAGTGTTATCAAGCTGAAGTAGTATAAGAGCACGATTCATCCTGCCTGCTCTGAGTTTATCGAAGGGAGTGAGCGAAGCGAGTCGAAGGGTGAGCAGTGTTATCAAGCGGAAGTTGTATAAATATCGAGTAGAAGGTTCCGACGTTTCAGTCGGAGTCCTGACCTTGCGGCGTCGGGGTAGAAATCAGGCAGTAGATAGTAGAAAAACAGGAATTTGTCTAATTTATTGCGGTATGCTATTCTCAATACATGGCAAGCAACATTGCAACCATTTCTAAAAAAGTAAGCAACGGCGAAGAACTTGTGGTAATCCGCCGGAAAGATTTTGACGCTTTTAAGAGGTGGCAGGATGAAGTGCAGGACGCACTCCACAAAGTCAAGCGGGGGCGGATGGAGTACCGGCGTGGCAGAACTGCCATAGCTTCCTCGCCGCGCGAATTTCGGAAATAACCGTGAACCGCGCGTCGAAGTTCGTCGTTCATTACACCTCGGATTTCCAAAAGGCATATAAGCGGTTGCCCCGCCGTATTCAAAATGCCGTAGATCGCAAAGATAAGATCTTCCGGCGCGATCCATTTCATCCGAGCTTGCAAACGCATAAACTTCACGGCAACCTCAAAGAGTTGTGGTCATTTTGGATAACGCGGGATTACCGCGTCCTTTTTGAATTTATGGAAGATGGCGCAATTTTATACGATGTCGGAACTCACGAGATTTATCGATAGAAATGGATAAAAAATTAATTTCCAAACTTTTAACTGTCATTTTGATTTTTGCCTGCCCGCCAAAATCCGCCAGCTGGCGGAGAAGGCGGGATTTTTAATTTATGTTGTACGACATCTATTTCCACAACGATTTTGATGGCCGCGCGTCGGCGGCGGTGATGCGCTATTTTTTGGTGCGACAAGGGGATACGATAGGGAACTATATTCCGGTAAATTTTGACATCGGACCGCGATGGGCAGGCCTCAAATTTCCCAACCCCGCGATTATCGTTGATTTTATCTATCACCCGAAAGCAACGTGGTGGTTCGATCATCATCGCACCTCTTTCACGCGCGCCGATTGGCAAAAAGCGTTCCGCAAGAGTCGTTTTCTGGTATGGGACAAGGACTATCCTTCGTGCTGCCATCTTGTCATTGATTATTTGAAAAAGAATTTTGGCTTTACAATACCAAAGCACCTTAAAGAATTGGCTCGGTGGCTTGACGTCGTTGATGCCGCGCAATTTAAGTCGGCTCGCCAGACCATCGAGATAAAAGAACCGGCGCTTCAGCTTGCCGCTTTTATCGACCGATTCGGCAAGGGGAAAGAATCGCTCGCGTGGCTTATCGAACTTTTGAGTGAACAATCAATTGAGGACGTCATGAAAGACGCTCGGATAAAAAAAATGATCGGTACGATAAAAGCCGATCAAAAAAAATCTTTGGCGTTTTATCGTAAAGAGCTTGCGATCTCCGGAAAGGTTGCCTTTATGGATTTTACCGCCGCTCGGGTTCCCGAGCTTCGGTTCGCGCCCTTCTTTCTTTATCCAAAGCTCACCTACGGCATGGTGCTTAAAAAAAGCGTGAAGAGTTATCATTTGACGCTCGGCATCAATCCGTGGCGGCGCTTCGCGTCTCGTCTCGACATCAGCGCGCTCCTTAAGAAATACGGCGGGGGAGGGCATCGTTATGTGGGCGGAGTTCAAATCGAAACACGGGCGAAGGCGGAAAAAATAATCAACGAATTGCTGGTATTTCTAAATACATGAAAGAGAAATCATTATTCGGAAGCGGAAAGCTTATTATTTATACCGATGGCGGTTCAAGAGGAAATCCTGGTTCTTCCGCCGCAGGTTTTGTAGTGGGGGACAAAGAATACGGCGAATATTTAGGAATTCAAACGAATAACTACGCGGAATATATGGCGCTTATTCTTGCTCTAAAAAAAGCAAAAGCGCTCTTGGGAAAAACGAAAGCAAAACAAATGGAAGTCGAAGTCCGAATGGATTCCGAACTTATCGTGCGACATATGAACGGAATATATAGAATTATGGAGCCGGATCTAAAACCGCTTTTCGTGGATGTGTGGAATTTGCGGATGGATTTTAAAAAAATAGAATTTAAGCACATTCCCCGCGAGCAGAATAAACGCGCGGATAGGATGGTGAATGAGGCGCTTGACGCGAAACAGTAAATAAAAACTATATGCCAATTTTTCCTAAAAAACTTGAGACAGGTGATCTAATACGTGTTATAGCTCCATCTCAGTCTCTTTCGATTATTGCTTCGGGATCGCGCTCTGTCGCGGATCGTCGTTTTGGAGAAATGGGGCTTAATCTCACGTTCGGAAAACATGTGGATGAAAGCGATCTTTTTTATTCATCGAGTATTGAAGCCCGTATAAAAGATTTTCACGAAGCTTTCAATGATGAAACAGTAAAAGCCATTTTTGCGGTTATCGGCGGTTTTAATGCGAACCAATTGCTAAGATATATCGATTGGGAGCTTCTAAAACAAAACCCAAAAATATTTTGTGGGTATTCGGATACTACGGCGCTACAAAACGCTCTATTCGCAAAAACCGGCCTGGTCACGTATTCGGGACCTGCGTATTCGACTTTTGGACAAGAGCTTTATTTTGATTATACTTCCGAGTATTTTAAGAAGTGTATTTTTTCTAACGATTCGTTTGAAATAAATCCTTCCGAAAAATGGACTGATGACCGATGGTGGGAAAATCAGCTTGATAGAAATCCTATTACCAACTCTGGTTGGTTGGTCGCACACGAAGGTGAAGCCGAGGGGACGATTTTAGGAGGTAATCTCTGTACCTTAAACTTGCTTCAAGGAACAGAATACTTTCCCGATCTTAATGATTCGATTCTTTTTCTCGAGGATGATGAGGTTTCAAAATCCGTTGATTTTGATCGAGATCTACAGTCGCTTATTCATCAGCCAAGTTTTACGGGCGTGAGGGGATTTGTAATCGGAAGGTTTCAAAAAACAAGCAATATGACAGATGAAATGCTCGCTAATATCATAGCGAGTAAAAAAGAATTATCGAATCTTCCGATTATTGCAAATGTTGATTTTGGACACACCAGTCCGATGATTACATTTCCTATCGGTGGTACCGCGCACCTGCGCGCAAAGAAAGACAATTCATTGCTTAAGATTTTGAAGCATTAAAAAACCGGCAGCGCGTAAGCCGGATTCTGTTCCGCCAGTTGGCGGAGGGTAATAATTTATCTGGGTCCCAGAGCACATAGGAATTATGTGCTCGGCCGCGCTCATAAGTTTTATGAGCGCTGGCTTGATTACTCGCGGACTCAAGCGGCACTCCCGATCGCTTTCGCGATTTAAGGCACGACCTTGCACCCAGTAAGGATTTAGCCGTTTCACTTCCGCTTTGTATCCCTATAGCGGAATTGGACCTTCTACGTTGGGATGGGGTCCCTCCGACCCTTTCGCGTCGGAGCGTCACTGCTCGCACCTCTATCCTTGCGGACGACGGCTGTTAGCCGCTACCTTTTTACCAAGCACATAAATCATGTGCTATGGTGGTGTCCGGACTTTCCTCCGAGCACATAAATTCTTTATGTGCTCGGCTATTACCTGCGCTACCGATTTTTCAAAATAAGTATAACTAATTTTTGCGAATTGTCAAATTTTAGAATCCCGCTTACGAATTGCCCCAAACCCCGCCCACAAGGCGGGGTTTATGGTATGATAAAGATAGAGTGTCTTTATAGAAAATCCCTCTAAGGAATTTTCTAAAGGTCGAAAATAATAATAAAAATATTATTTTTATGAAAAATCTTCACAAACTTACCTTCATACTTCTTATTATCGGAGGTTTGAATTGGCTCTTGATAGGTCTCGGCGGATCGGATTGGAATCTTATAGAGAAGTTAGCCGGACAAGGAACCCCTATCTCGATGATTATATATATTTTAGTTGGCCTGTCGGCAGTTGTCGAAATTGTAAAGCACAAGAGCAACTGTAAGTGGTGCGGAACGTCCGCGATGTAGGTTATATATTTTTATAGTGAAAAAACCGCCGAATCCATTATGGACCGGCGGTTTTCTGTTTTTGCAGGAGGAGTATCTGCGATGGATTTAGGCTATCGTTCCCTCGAGGATTTCGTACTGCCACCCATGGACGAGTTTACAGTGATATGATTTCGGCAACACGGTTCCCCAAAGAGCTACTTCGAATTCTCCGCGATACCACTCGCCCTCGCTGTTGCGGTAAACCATTCCGCTCGCGCAGACGGCATGGCGCGTGCGAAGGCTGTCTCGGAAGACGAACGCGAACTTTACGTAGCGCTGAGAGATGCCGTTGTCCGAGGGATTCCCATAGTATTCACAGGACATGTTAATCCACGGCCTTATGAGGATATCGCGTTCCTCCTGCATGCTCTCGAAAATCGATCGGAGCATCCACGCCGCCGCGGTTACGGACTCGAGAATTTTTACTTTATACGACTGACTCATTGCTTCCTCCTTGAGATGCGGGACACGAAGAAGATCAAATTAGGTTGAGATGTTCTATGTAACATTATAGCATAAATATACTCTCTGTCAATATTTGTTATACTGAAGTCCATGCGCAAGGCATTATCTGCTGGATTTTTCGATAAACCAACGGTTTCTGTGGCAAGGAGCCTTCTTGGTAAGTTCTTGGTTTGTAAAGTTCCCCCGACGCGTGGACGGTCGGGGCGTCGCTCACACGTTATCGCGGCGATGATTACCGAGGTTGAGGCATACGACGGATTTCGCGATAAGGCCTCGCATGCCGCGCGCGGAAAAACAAAAAGAAACACTCCTATGTTTGGTCAGCCCGGATATTGGTATGTGTATTTTACCTATGGAATCCACTGGATGTTGAATGTTGTAACCGGGAAAGTTGGATACCCCGCGGCGGTTTTGATTCGCGGTCTTCACGGCATAAACGGTCCGGCGCGCCTTACGAAGAAGCTGAACGTTGATGGCAGATTTAATAATTTGCCCGCGAATCGCAAGACCGGACTTTGGATTGAAGATAGGGGATATAAGTTAAGGAACGGCAAAATTTACCCTCCTTCGCCAAGGCTTCGGAAGGGTGATTCTCCAGGACGGAGAATCAAAAAATCCCCGCGAGTCGGAGTTTCGTATGCCGGAAAATATTGGGCCGGACGGCACTATCGGTTTTCTATCAAGGAGTCGAGTTCGGCTTAGTCTATTTTTTTAATCTTCACGTCCCGCAAAAGATAGAGAAGTCCCGCGAGGATGATAGTTGCGGTAACGGCGAATTGCGCGAGTCCGATGCCGCAGAGAATCCCGATCGCCGCGGCGACCCAAATCAATGCCGCGGTGGTTACTCCGTGCGCGTGTTCTTGATTTTTAATGATAATTCCTCCGCCCAAGAAACCGATGCCGACAACGATATTCGCGATGACACCCAGGAAGCCGCTGTTTCGCGCAATGATTTCCGGGATTTGTTCCGGCGAGGTGCTTATGATGTAGGGGAGAAGAATTGCGATCATCGAAAATATCGCCGCTCCGGCCGAGACGAGCATCGTCGTTCGGATTCCAGCTTCTTTTTTCCCCACTGCTTCCCGCTCAATACCGATCAAAGCCCCCAAGAGAAGGGCCAAAGCAAGCCGCAAAACCATTTGTGAAAAGTCGAGCATGTACGTTATACTCATTGTACCATATCAAAATTATGAGCGAGCGAAATGTAACCGGTAATATTTCACGACTTGAAGGAGATGAGGTGACATTGTGCGGATGGGTGCATGCCCGCCGCGATCACGGCAAAATTATTTTTATAGACCTACGCGACCGCGAGGGATTGGTGCAGGTTGTTCTTACTTCCGCGATCGAAGGAGCGGCGGATTTGCGTTTGGAATTCGTCGTCAAAATCAAAGGTTTGGTCAAAAAACGCCCCGCGTCAATGGTGAACGAGAAGTTGCCGAACGGGCATGTTGAGGTGGAGGCGAAGACGCTCGAGATTCTTAACGTGTCCCGCGAGTTGCCGATTCCGGTTGATACGGACGGTACGGAAATCAGCGAAGAGGTGCGTATGAAGTATCGTTACCTTGACTTGCGGCGCGAGCGTCTCAAAAAAAATCTTATCGTTCGCCACAATGTAATCTGGTATATGCGGGATTTTTTGAGCAACAAAGGATTCATTGAAATTGAAACTCCGATACTGACAAAATCGACTCCCGAGGGGGCCCGGGATTATCTTGTTCCCTCGCGCATCCAAAAAGGAGATTTTTACGCGCTCCCGCAGTCGCCCCAACAGTACAAACAGCTCCTGATGGTCGCGGGTATGGAGAAGTATTTCCAGGTTGCGCGTTGTTTTCGAGACGAAGACACCCGCGGCGACCGCCAACCGGAATTTACCCAGCTCGATATCGAGATGAGTTTTATAACACAGGAAGAGATCTTGAATCTTGTTGAAGAGTTGTTTTTGGGAATGGTCACGAAACTTTTTCCCGAAAAGCACGTGAGCGGTTTAGTGGACGGAAGAATTCCGCGGATGAAGTACAAGGACGCGATGGCAAAATACGGTTCCGACAAGCCGGATCTTCGAGAGGATAAAACCGATCCTCACGAGCTTGCGTTCGTACTGATAACCGATTTCCCGATGTTCGAGAAAAAGGACGACGGAACGCTTGGCGCCGTGCATCATCCGTTTACGCTTCCTACGACCGATACTTCGATTGATCCCTCCCTTTTAAATCGCGAGACCGAAGAGTACAAAAAAGTAATGGAAATGCTCGAATCGGAAGAGAAATCGCTTGAGCTCTTGGCGTATCAGTACGACCTTGTGTTGAATGGATACGAAATCGGCGGCGGCTCGATTAGAACGTACGACTCGGAACTTCTTGCCAAGGTGTTTGAGCGGTTGGGCAATAAACGCAAGGATATCGAAGAAAAATTTGGGCACATATTAAGCGCGTTTCAGTATGGCGTGCCCCCGCACGGAGGCATTGCGCCCGGCATCGATAGATTTATAATGATTCTCCAGAACGAACCGAACATCCGCGAGGTCATCGCGTTTCCGAAGACGGGCGACGGCCGCGATCCGATGATGGGAGCGCCGAGTCCGGTTGACCCGAAACAGCTTGATGAGTTAGGATTGAGTATAAAGAAAAAATAAAATGACCGAAAGAACTTTAATTTTATTGAAACCCGACGCGCTTGAGCGCGGTATTACGGGTGAGATTATGACCAGATTCGAACGAGTCGGGGCAAAGATTATTGGGCTCAAACTTCTTGTTTCTGAAAAAGACACCGCGGGCGAGCATTACACCGACGATCTCGCGAAAAGGCGCGGAGAGAAAGTTCGCGAGCTTATGATCTCAATGCTTACTTCGGGTCCCATTATCGCTCTCGCTCTTCAGGGAGTCGAAATTGTTGATGTTGTTCGAAAAATGGTTGGCGCGACGGAACCGAAGAGTGCTTTGCCGGGAACGATCCGCGGTGATTATGCCCACGTTTCTTTCAAGCACGCTGACGAGCATGGCATTGGAGTTTTTAATTTGATCCATGCCTCCGGCAGCAAAGAAGAAGCAGAAGCTGAGATCAAAATATGGTTCAAGCCCGAGGAGTTGATCTCTCACGCGCCCCTCTATACCAAATTTACGATTAAGGAATAATTACTCCTGCTTACGGAGTTTGTTTCTGAAAAGCTTTTACGATCGGCTCCATTTCGCCGTCCATTATTTTCTCTATATTGCCCCACTTTTTTCCGATGCGGTGATCGGTGATTCTGTCTTGAGGGAAATTATACGTTCTTATTTTTTCCGAACGGTCGTTCGTGCCTATCTGTTCGCGTCGCGTGGCGCCTCGTTCCGCCGCCGCGCCTTTGATGTTCGCCTCGTAAAGTTTCGCGCGCAAGACATCCATCGCTTTTTCGCGGTTCGAATGCTGTGAGCGTTCGGATCGCGATCCAACGACGATGCCCGTCGGCTTGTGGAGAATGCGCACCGCGGTTTCAACTTTGTTCACGTTCTGCCCGCCGGGACCTCCGGCGCGCGAAAAAGTAACCTCAAGATCCCGATCGTTGATTTGCACTTCTTTGGCTTCAATTTCGGGCATGATGGCAACGGAAGCCGTTGACGTATGTACTCTGCCGGCTTTTTCCGTCTTCGGAATGCGCTGTACGCGATGGACTCCCGATTCGTTTTTAAGAGTATCAAACACCCCTTCTCCCGCTATTTCCGCGACGAGCGTTTTGTAGCCGTCGAGCGTTGTTTGGTTAGAGTCGAGGATCGAAAATCCCCAGCCGCGTTTTCCGGCATATCGCTGATACATGCGCGCGAGATCTCCCGCGAAAATCGCGGCTTCGTCGCCACCCGCTCCCGCCCTTATTTCCAAGATGACTTTATTCATATCAGTTCACGCACGCCCGTATCTTAAAAAGAAGCTTTTCGGGCGTATTTTCCTTTTGGGACAAATATTGTATCATAAGAGTGATGAACAAGCCACCGCTTATTTTAATTGTTGACGACGAGCCGGATTTTCGCGAGATTTTTTCGGCAAAACTTTCTTCCGAGGGATTCAATGTGGATACCGCGAACGATGGCGAAGAGGGAATTCAAAAGGCGAAAAAATTACGTCCGGACTTGGTGCTTATGGATGTCCAAATGCCGGGCATAAGCGGTGTTGAGGCTTTGATACGGATTAAAGAAGACCCGAAACTGGAAGATATCCCGATACTTTTTCTGACCGCCTTGGGAGATCCGCGGGCGGAACTTCAGGAGATCAATCGGCGTCTCTCAAGAGAGCTTGGAGCGGTAGGGTATGTAAAAAAGACCGAAGATTTGAATGTGCTCGTCGAGTATATTAGAAATTTTCTGCAATGAGCGAAACGCAGAAACGGGAAAAACAGGTTATCCTCATCGTTGACGATGAAGAGAATTTTCGTGAAATTATGTCCGCGAAACTGAACGCGGTGGGATTTGACGCGGCAACGGCGGCGAATTGGAAAGAAGCCATAAAAAATGCGCGCGAATTGACCCCCGACCTTATTCTTATGGATATCCACATGCCCGACGCGACGGGCACGGATCTCGCGCTCGCCATTAAACAAGACCCCGCGACGAAAGATATCAAGATCGCATTTCTGACGAGCCTTAAGGATCCCTGGCCGGCGATGACAGGGGATCGCGAGCGCGTCGCGAAAGAGCTGGGCATGGAAGATTTTTTGGACAAGACCGAGGATCTCGACGTGACGGTGGAAAAGATAAAAGCTATTCTTGCCCGTCCGCGATAACGCTCCGCGCCAAAAAATAATTTCGATGAATGTTTTAACGAAAAAATTTCAAAAACGCACGGAAGATTTTATCTGCGAACATTGCGGTGAAAAGATTTTTGGCAACGGCTACACGAACCACTGTCCGCAGTGCCTCTGGAGCAAACACGTGGACATATATCCAGGTGATCGCGCGAATGCGTGCGAAGGGCTTATGGAGCCGATTAGTTTTGAGCTCAAAAACGGAAAGACGGTAATCCACTTTGTGTGTAGCCGTTGCGGGATAAAAAAAGTTAATAAGACCGCGAAGAACGATAATCCGTCCCTTGTCGCGGAACTTTCAAGTCGGCCGTTTACTACATCAAAATAAACCATGAAAGGAATAACGGAATTTCGGGAATTTGATGATCATGAACTGCTCACTTGTTTCAGCGACAAGAAGAGCGGTCTACGCGGATTTATCGCCATTCATAATACGAACTTGGGTCCGGCAACGGGAGGAACCCGTTATTGGCACTATCGTTCCGAACGCGATGCCTTGCACGACGTGTTGCGTCTCTCCAAGGCGATGACCTATAAGTGCGCGCTTGCCCGTGTGCCGCACGGCGGCGGGAAGGGGGTGATTATGGCAAATTCGAATCATCATTCAAAAAAAGAATTTCTGGAAGCATACGCGAAGCGAATCAATTTATTGAACGGGAGTTTCTATACGGGAGAAGATGTCGGGCTTACAAAAGAATACGTAGAAACATTGGCGCGGCATTCGCGTTTTATTATTGGCCGAGAGCGCTTTGCCGGAAATCCAAGTCCGTGGGCGGCAAAAGGAGTTTTCTACGCGATGGAAGCCGCGCTTGAGGCGGTGTTCGGATCTCCGGAGATTCAAGGGCATACGTTTGCGATTCGTGGAGTAGGGAAAGTGGGAGAAATGCTATGCAATCTTCTCTATGATCGAGGGGGCGAAATAACCATTGCCGATATTAATAGCGATAGGATAAAATCGGTAAAAAGAAAATTTCCCCGAGTTTCCGTGGTAAGTCCCGCTGAAATTCACAAACAACGGGTCGATGTGTACGCTCCCTGCGCACTAGGAGATGAATTCAACAAAAAAACGATTCCCCAACTCCGTTCGCAGATCATTTGCGGAGGAGCGAATAACCAGCTTAGCTCTTCGGAAGACGGGAATCGCCTGCATAGCTGGGGAATACTCTATATTCCCGACTATTTGGCAAACGCGGGCGGTCTTATTAATGTGGTCGCGGAGATTGATTCGGGGGGTTACAGCCGGCGCAAAGTTGAAAGAAAAGTAAAAGGCATTAAAAATATGGCAAAGAAAATCATTGAACTTTCCGTAAAAAAGAATCAGCCTACGAGCGAAGTTGCGGATCGTTTGGCGGAGGAGATATTTTTAAAAAAGAAGCCGTAAGATTTGATTGTAAATGTACAAGGATCGAAAGAAAATTAAGAAAAAGATTGTTGTTGATAATAAATGGCTGACTGTTTGGAAGGAAGCGGTACAATTGCCAAATGGCAAAGTGATACCGGATTACTATTTTGTTAAGAGATCTGATGTTGTGATAATAGTTCCCGTGTTTAATCAGAAAAAGGTATTGGTTCTTCGACAGTGGAGGCCGGTGCCGAAGAATTATATATATAATTTACCCATGGGGCTTTTGGAAAAAAACGAAAGCTCACCTCGTAAGAGCGCCGAGAGGGAATTATATGAAGAAACAGGATTGCTACCAAAAAAAATGATAGAACTGGGAAAATTTTGGAGAGCTCCGGCGTATTTAACGACAAAAGTCCATATATTTTTAGCTCTCTGTGGCCACAGTGGTGGTCCAAGAAAGAACAACGTCGATAATTCCGAGATTTTTGAGAAAAAAATTTTTAGTTTTGACGAAGCGAGGAAAAAAATAACAGATTTAAGCTCTTTAGCTGCTCTTCTTCTCGCGGAAAGGATAATAAAAAAACTCCCCAGTAGACGTACTACTCGGGAGGGAAAATAGTTTCATACAGCTTGACTGTCCGTGGGCAGTAAGATGGATCGTTTTTATGGAGACACTGCATCCATTGATAAAGGATTCTTAAGTCGTTGGCGGTGTCAATGTCAAATAACATGTTGGCGCACCGCCATCTTATTTTTTGGTTCCGCAGACGGTTGAGGATTTTAGTCAATGCATCTGATTTCTGAGATTCTATGCCTGACCAAATATCCACTGGCTTCTTAGAACCATAGGGGCACATGCCTCCATCCATAGTTGGATGGAAAACAAAGTCTACTCGGCTTAGTAGTTGAAGTAACGAAAGATACTGCGAGGGGGTATAGTAGGGGATATCTGATGCACACTGAACGACACATTGGAAACGAGGCAAAAGAATTTCCCATACATCACGTACGCTTGCCGCGTGACCTTCATGTCTATCGATGTGGAACTCGATACGTGAAGTTTCTACTGTTTCTTTCTCCAAAATCTCGCGATAGTCATCTGCGCTTGCGTCGCGCGAACCAACTACGATCGTCGGTATATCTTTTCTTTTGGAAAACTTATCAACCAGATCTGCAAACATCGCTATAGAAAAGAGTCTGCTGTTTTCCATTCCCATTGCAGAACCGAGGCGAGTTTTCACTTGACCGGTTTGAGGGTACCTTAACCGCACAACGAAACATCCCATTTCTTTTTTCTCTCGAGGCATCTATCATTCCTCCCTTTACTGAAGCCGTGATAGTTGTCTTTCAAATGTTGCTTTTTAGAATTTCTCATTTTTTGAACATAAAATCAAGTATCTTTCTTCTGTATGTAGGAAAGTTAGTAAATTTGCTACAATAAGCATATAAGAGCGCGATTCAGAAGAGAAAGACATGGAACAATTCAAGTATTCAGCGGAACAAATTCTAAACTTCATTCGCACCAAGAAGGATGCGTTTTGGAGTCGCGAACGTGAAGCACGACCGCTTAAATTGTTTCATGAAGCCGCTCGCCGCGTGCCGGCGTATAAGGATTTTTTAAAGAAAAACAAAGTAAATCCGGCAAAGATTAAAACGTTCAAGGATTTCCAATTCGTTCCGCCGATTAGTAAGAAAAATTATCTGCGGCAGTATCCTTTGGAAAAACTGGTATGGGACGGAACGCTCAAAAAGCCCTTGGTTTTTACTTCTACCTCGGGCTCCACGGGTGAGCCCTTCTATTTTCCGAGAAGCGAAAAATTGGACTGGGAGTATTCTATTTTAGCGGAGCTGTTTCTGGGAAATTCTTCTCTTAAAAAAACCGGACCGACACTGGTTATCGTCGGGCTGGGAATGGGTGCGTGGATTGGAGGGCTTATTACATATAAAGCGTTTGAAATCGCAAGCGGGCGTGGAAATTTTCCGATTTCTATTATTACCCCCGGAATTAATAAAGGTGAAATATTTCATGCCTTGAGGCAGTTGTCTCCGCATTACCAGCAGACAATTTTAATCGGGTACCCTCCGTTTATTAAAGACATTATCGATGAAGCTGTTAGCGAGGAAAAAATTAATTTAAAAAAACTGAATTTAAGGATTGTAACCGCCGCTGAAGCATTTACCGAAAAATTCCGGGATTATTTAATCAATAAGACAGGGATTAAAAGTCCGTACTTAGATACATTGAACATTTATGGCACTGCCGATATCGGTGCAATGGCATGGGAAACACCCTCTGCCATCCTTATTCGTCGGCTTGCGCTTAAAGATCAAAAAATATTCCGCGAAATATTTTCACCCATTTCAAAAACTCCAACACTTGCTCAATACAATTCATTTTTTATCACTTTCGAGGCGCCAAATGGGGAGATTCTTCTGAGCGGCAATAACACCATTCCTTTGGTGCGCTATGCGATAGGGGATCATGGTGGAGTTTTTGATTTTGGAGACGTTATCCAGAAATTAAGCAAGCATGGAGTTGATATTAAGCAAGAAATCAAAAAAGCTGGGATTGTGCGGGGCGTATATGAATTGCCCTATGTGTATGTGTATGAGCGCGCCGATTTTTCTACCAAACTATACGGCGCGATAATCTATCCGGAGCATATTCGAGAAGGACTCAGTCATCCATCGATTGAAAACATGATGACTGGGAAGTTTACAATGCTTACGCAGTTCGATAAACATCACAACGAATATTTAGAGATTCACTTTGAGCTAAGGCCGAAAAATAAGCCTTCCCATAAATTGAGCAAAATACTGGAGGACATCGTTGTCGAAAGCTTACTACAGCATAATGCCGAATATAGGAACAACTACAGTTCTATGCCGCATCGAGTCCGCCCACGGATTATTTTGTGGAATTACGAGCATCCGCTTCATTTTAAAAAAGGTATCAAGCAAAAATGGGTTAAAAAATAAACCGATATGAAAAATGCAATTGACAAAGTATTAGAAAGAATAATCGCGCAGAAATCAAAAGTTGTAGCGGAATCGAAGCCACTCATTTTGGACTTAAGTAAAACAAAAGACAAGCATACGATATCGAAGTTATTATCTAGCAGAAAGGTTCAACAAGTTATTGATGATTATAAGGAACAGTTGCATGAGCTTTTTGCCGTTAAAAATCCAACATTGGTTTACGCTCAAAATTTCGCCGATAAGTTTGCCGAATATTTTAGTAATTTAGAGAAGCAAAAGCCGCTGTCGGAATACGGTCGTTGGGTTTATTTCCCGTGGCTTGGCGTAGTAACTCATATTTTAGAAGATAAGGATTTCCAATTAGTGAGAACGGCCCGGAATAAAAATCTTATTACCAAAGAAGAGCAAGAAAGGTTTTACAATGCCGTAATCGGCATAGGCGGATTAAGCGTAGGCAATAGCGTCGCAATGGCGATTGTTTTACAAGGCGGAGGAAGGCATATTCGGCTTGCGGATTTTGATCGTCTTGCGCTTTCGAATACGAATAGAGTTAATGCCGGTATCCAAAATCTGGGACTTTTGAAGGTTGAAATAACGGCACGTCAGATATACACCTTGAATCCTTATGCGAAAGTTGAACTTTTTACGGAAGGATTAACCACAAAAAACATAAGAAAATTTTTTGTCGGTCCGCCCAAGTTGGATATTGTCGTGGATGAATTGGATAATATCGCGATTAAATTTCTTATTCGAGAAGAGGCAAAGCGCCATCGTTTAGCAGTTGTTATGGCTGCTGATAATGGAGATAATGCGGTGGTCGACATTGAGAGATACGATAAAAATCCGAAGCAGAAGTTTTTTCATGGGCGGCTGGGTAATGTAAATTATAAGGGATTAACAGGTTTAGATAAGTTTGGAATCGGAAAAACTATCACAAAACATATTGGTCCGGAGAACGTAACCGAGCGGATGAAAGAGTCGCTTTTGGAAATGGGGAAAACAATTGTTTCATGGCCGCAACTTGGGGGAGCCGCGCTACTTAATGGTTCGGCGGTTGCCTATTGCGTCCGCAAGATTCTCAATGGACAGCAGATTGAAAGCAATCGTGCGATTATCTCTTTGGACGAGCAGTTGCTACCGACGTATCATTCGTCCATCGAAAAAAAGAAACGCCTGAAGGCGGTTAACACATTCAAGAAAGTTTTTGGGTTATAGATGAATCGAAATTATCGGCGCAAGTGGTTCTCAAGAAAGATTGCGTTTTTAAAGTTTGTAAGAAAGATGATGAAACGATAATAGAAGCGTCGTGAGTGCTATTTGACGCTTTTATGACAGTCTAAGCTTTTTCTTCTTGGTTTTTTATTCTTTTTTGTATATAAAAATGCGACCTCGTAGTATAAGTATTACTCAGTCGCATTTTACTTCTTGTTTTCCTTTCGATTGCGCTCCTCGATCCGTTTTCTTGTTTCTTCGAGTGGTCGCACGTGCCATCGTGAACGTTCTTCGTCGGTTATCGAGGGGTCAACTTCATGAAGATGCCACAGTCCATCCAGAGTATCTCGTCTCATCTGCGTTCCATAAAGCTGTGGCTTTCCTTGAGACATAAGTGCTCGATCTTTTGCGGCTGCAGCAAGCCATAGCGGATCAACCTCATCCTTTTCTGGTCGATATCCCATTTCTGCGGCTTTTTTTGCGAGCTCGTGTGATTTTTCATAATGTTCCGTGGTTTTACCGTGGATGAGTATCAATGCAGCACGAAGATGGTCTGCGGGTGTGCGTATTGCCCTGGCATTAAGAAGATCCAGGATGCGCGTGAGGCGTTGTTCATCTCTTTGGGCAAAAAGTTGACTGTTCTTTTCGAAGAGTTTTTCGTGTCTGTCATGCTGGTCTTCGAGGTATAGTCTTTTAAGTTCGTCCATTATGTGCCTCGCTTGTCTTCAAGGGGTAGGTTGATGTTAATGAGCTTTGTTTCTGCTGTTGGTAGTTTGATGATTTTGTTGAAATTGTCAAGCTCTCGTAATGGTTCAATAGCTTCGAATCATTACGGGAGAATATATAGAAAATCAAAGTAATCAAAAGGGGGTTGAGTCTGTATCACGTAACTCAACCCCCTGAGTTTATAGCGGAGGATTGGATAAAAGTTCTGCTATTGCACGGGAAATTGGCATTCCTGTTAGTTCTTCGATCCAGCCCCACTGCCCACTGGGATTTATCTCGAGGAAGACATACTGACCTTCAGGAGTCAGAATCATGTCAATTGCCCCGAAGCTTAAGTCCCATGATTTCATCAGTTTCAAAAGAGCGTCTCGAACTTCATTTGGTAAATCGAATTGCTCGTGCCGGACGTTCCCAAAATCATATCGCCGCCAGTCGTCTTGAGTTCTTGTGCTATCCTGTGAATGTATCGCGCACGTAAAAACATTGTTGCCAACAATCGTAATACGCAGTTCAAGTTTCTTGGGGATGTATTCTTGCGCAAAGACAGGAGCGATTCGAATGCTCTCAAAATGCGTTCGTAGCTCATCCTCGGAGACTCGGTTAGTGTAGAGTGTGTAGATCTCGCCCGAGGCGGAGTCAACGAAAAGATGTCCCTTGAGCATCTTAACCGCAATTGATCCTCCGCATGCGCGGCAAAATTCCAGAAGGTTTTTGGGGTCGTTGGTGATGATAGTTCTGGGAACAAGAAGACCATGGCGTGAGGCGCATTTCAACTGAAAAAACTTGTTATGCTCTAATAGTCGATTTGCGACGACAGGCTTATTCATCCAGAATGTCTCAAGGGTCGTATAGAGTGACCACAATGCAGCTGTGGATTCCTCTTTGACTAACTTGAAGTATCCTTCCGGAAGAACTGATAGGTTTTCGGGAGAGCGGGTTCCCCGATACCAGCAGCTTTTTATCTCCATTAGAGAAATTATGGGGTTATCGGCAATCCTCAGCATGCCATCAAGGTTCTTGTCGCTAAGCTCTAGATTCACTTGCGAATCGCGGGGAAACGTTTCCGTGTTGAACTTGAGATATTTTTGATCCATTTGCTCGAAGCACGCTATTACCGGGTTGACGCTAACATCGGGAGCGCTTGTTAAAATCAGAACTGCATCTTTCACCGAGGTTCCTCCTTCCGCTTAGTTGCTTATTGTGTTTTTAAGGTGCTGTGTCTAAAGTTAAGGTAAGCGCTATTCTATATATAAGTCAAGATATGGAGCAAAAAAAGTCCACGCAAGAAATTCCCCAAAGAACGAAGCAGCACCTCTTTAAGGTTCTTCAAGCTGCCGATGCAAAACGAAAATATCGTTGGGCAATTGATGTCTATGAGCACTATCGTAAAGTCTATTCCTTCGACGACGCGCTTGACTACAGGTTGGCGTTACTCTATGACCACTTGGTAATATTCAAAATAGAAAAACTATTAGATAAAACAAAAAAGCAGAAATTTTTAAAAAAATACCTTAAGAAAGCAGAGAACATTTATCGTGCAATAGTAAAAAGAAATCCAGATTACCACCTCGCATTCCACGGCTTGAGCCGTGTGTACCAAGCTCGCGCGCAATATCGAAAGGCAATCATGTACGCAAAAAGAGCATATGCCCTTCTTAAAAAACTTCCAAAAAAGAGACGTGGTGTACTTGGTATAGGCAATGTGTTCTTATTGGCAGGCGACCACAAGAATGCCGAAAAATGGTTTAAAAAAGAATTGAACGATCTAGGTAAAAATCACCTGGGAGCGAATGCTAATGTAATGATGTTTTATCTTCAAACAAACAATCTTAAAAAAGGTTTGCCATACGCCCTCAAGACAGAAAAACTTCTTACAAGCGAACTTGCAAAGCCGATCTATCGAGGGGTCAATACAGGTTCAAGCAATAAAACGATCGGGTTGTTGAGAAAAAGGATTGATAAAATTAAGCAATTTAATTCTCACATGAAAAATAAACAGCCCACCGTTGGTGGGCTGTAGGAATACAGTTCCTTCAGTCGCTGCAGTCGTAGTCCAAGACGTCGTTGCCTCCTGTCGAGTTGATCTGGGTTGCAGTCGCCGAAGGCGATTCTTGGCCGACCCTTTGTATTCCCGGTTTTTCCAGGAAGTTTGCGATGAAGGGTTTCGGTCCGACGTGGTTGACTGAAAGCTCAATGAGAGCTTCTGGAGGAGCAGTTGTCATGGTTCGCATCACTTTTTTCACCTCCTTTCTTTTGAATTTTTAAATTACTAACTAATTTCATAATGACAAGGTTTTTATGTTTTGTCAACTTGCCATCTATTTCTGTAGCTTGATTCTGCTATAATAAAAGTATGATTCCTCGCGAAGATATTCAGAAAATTCTTGAAGCGCAAGTATAGAAAAACGCTTGACAAATTTGCTTTAATGAGTTATTTTATGGGAAGTATCTTGGTATAAATAAGGTCAAGAAAAGGAGAAACCGATGCGGTGTCAACATGGTTCTCCGGAGGAATGCCGCTTCAGAAATTGCGAAGGGTCGCTCGCGGCCCCCGGTTCATGGAAAGATTTCTTCAAAAGACTTATTGAATTCCTCAAGTCTTATTTTAAAAGAATTAACTCATAGCTGGACGACAAGTCCAGCTATTGTTTTTAAAATATAACATCCGCTTGCTATATATGTTCAAAACTTTCGAGCAAAAAAATGAGCTAAACGAATTTCTGTTTAGCTCATTTGAATTCTGACAGGTTGGTTTAGGTTGGCGTTTCCTCAAGAGAACCCCATTCTCCAAGATATGGACTGTAGAGGCACTCTGTGGGTTTCGCCACGAAGCTTCCCGACTTATCCATGTTTTTTGCTTTTGGCCTGCAATCGAAGCAGGCGTATCGGTACTCGCAATCCCTGCAAATTTCGATATGGTCCTTAGAGAGTTGTCTGATTCTTTGCGCACGTCCTTTCTTAAGGATGTTTTCCAGGCTTGTTTCCAGTACGTTGCCGTAGGACATATCTCGTTCCATAATACAGGGATATACATCGCCACTCGGTCCTACGCACACCTTCTTTGAAAAACAGTTGTGTCCATAGTGCCGTTGAGTAAAAATCTCTTTCGTGCACTTTGGAAAAACTGGTCTAGTGAGATACGTGGAGGAGATTAGCTTGGTAGGTACGAGATCATTGTTGCAACCCCGGCCACTGGGTCTTACCAGATCTACCCCTACGCGTGGAATCCCCAATTCCGTGAGAAAACATTTCGTCTCCTCAAGGTTGTCTTGATTGTGAATCATACCAACAATTCCGGCTCGCACCTCTAGCCCAGCGGCAAGCATCCTTTTGACGTTGCTTACCGTGTGAGCGTGACTATTTTTCCCGAGGGTGATTCGTTCATGAATTGCCGGATCGTCACCGTAGAAAGAAACTGCCACGTTGACTTTGTGCTCTTTCAATGCATCCAGCATTCTGTCGGTGAGGATAGTTGCGTTTGTAAAAACCTCTACAAACGCGAAAGATCGCTTCCTCGCATATTTGATCAATCGGATGAGATTTTCACCCAGTATCAGTGGTTCTCCACCGATAAATTGAAGTTTTTTACACCCGAGATCGGAGACCTGATCAATGACCGAAAGCCAATCTTGGATTGACATCCGATCTTTTCCGATCAGCGAGGGATTACTTCCCGCATAGCAGTGCACACACTTCAGATTACATCCGGCGGTGAGCTCAAGCCAAATGAAGCTCAGGAGTTTCTGGTCCTTATTGATGTCGACTTTCTGGATTTTTTCTCCTGCTTCGAGATATCTCCCTAACTTGGACTCAGCCAGTTTGTTCAAATACTCAATCGACTCACCCCTGTTCAGTTCAGGGTTTTCTGTGAATATGGCCTTGGGAGACAACCCTTGTTCACAGAGTTCCAGAAGTTTTCTGGCCTCCTGATCGATGGAGTATACGTTACCGTCCTCCAAATTATAGATCGCGGCACGTTTAGCTCCGGTAACCAAAAACACATTTTCAGCAAGTCCGAACTTTCTGCTTTCCATACACGCTCCTTAATTAAGTCAAAGGTCTTGCTGTATAATCCTTTATAAGTGCTGTATTGTCAAGAAAGTAGTCATGATATAAACTATTAATATGATTCGTCTTTCATTTATAGTTGATAAAAGTTTTATATTGCAACACATACTGAAAAGTTTTTCGGACTGGCGTAGTGTCAAAGTTTTAAAACATAAACTCTGGAAACGAAATCAAAAACTTTACTATATCCTTGCGCAAAATATTGAACCTTTGACGTTCGCTGATAACTTTTCAGAGGAACTTAAAAGGGCCGTTAAGGATTCTCTATCTGACCTTTCTTTTATTTATAAGAACCCTTTGTTTAGAAAAATACTAAAAGAAACTGAGAAGTATAGATTATTTGTCAATGAGCAGTGGGAAAAGAATTATAATTTATCGCTGATGCATATGCGGGATATTACAAAGTTGCCGCTTGATACCGTGCAGTTAAATCTTGAGGTATATATTTCTCACCCGAAGCTATCCAGGGGCAGATCGTATCCGGAACAGCGTGTCATCGCATGGGCTCATAGTGAGGATTGGAAGAACTATTCAACAGTATATCTTTGGCATGAAATTATGCATCACATTGCGTATAGCCGAAAAGGAAGCTCTCATCTTATGCATGCATTAATTGAATTAGCGTGCGATAACGAATTGCGGGTTAGACTTAATGGAAGAGGCGGATATTTCAGGGAGGGCGAATTCGATGTCGGTCATAACTATTTAGTGAAGTTAGAAAGAAAGATAACAGAAGAATGGAAAAAATATTTAAACGATCCCCGTACTAATGTTTATCAATTAGAGAGAAAATTACGTTCCAAATTCTCAGAGGAGTTTTTAGTGTCGCGACAATCAGCGCTTAACGAGTGGGCTGAATGGCACTAAAAAATACGGCATCCAAAGTGGATGCCGTAGCAGTTTTGCGAGTTTGATCTATGACGGCATGCACGCCGGTTGGCAGTCGGGTCCGCACTGAGGAATGCATTCCGTGCTTTCGGGCGCAACTTGTTCTCCGTCTGGAGCGTTGTCACTCGACTGAAGTTTCTGGTTTCCCTGAGTGACCTTTGTAAGTTCCAAGTTTCTCACCTCCTTTCTTTTGAATTTGTAAATTACTAACTAGTTCCATAATGGCAAGGTTTTTATGTTTTGTCAACTTTTTACCCGCCGAAGCCTTGGGCGAAGGAGTGGCGGAGGCGGGTGCCGTCGGGGAGTAACTCACAGCCGTGGAAATCCTCCTTAATTTCTGGTATAATGTAAGTACCATGGCAATTGATCAAAGGTTAAAGAAATACTTTTGGGATACGGATTTCAATGCCCTAGACAGAAAGAAGCACAAGCGTTATATCATTGAGCGTATTTTAGAGATGGGGGATGAGCCGGCGGCGGCGTGGATGAGGCAAACATTTTCCAAGGACGACATTATAAAGGTGCTCAATGCAACGAGAAATATATCGAAGCGGAGCATGCATTTTTGGCATCTCGTTCTCGACCGTTCTGTATGAAAATACACGCTGAAGCGCTTCCAAAAGATACAGAGCGTCTTCTGCCTTCGCTTGCAGAGATGCCCTCTGTCAAAAACTTTTATCTTGCGGGTGGCACCGCGCTCGCTTTGCAGATCGGGCATAGAATATCCGGCGATTTGGATTTCTTTTCGGAAGAAGCTTTTGACGAATCCTTGTTGATTCAAAAACTGTCTGGGTCCTATGAATTTCAGATAGAGAAGAAGTCAGAACAAACCGTACTTAGTATAATTAGCGGCGTCAAAGTATCTTTCCTCGGGTATCCCTATCCGCTCTTGGTTCCCGCTAATGAGGCACTCGGTGTACGCGTTGCGGATATTCGCGATATCGCCTGTATGAAAATTGACGCGGCGTCAAACCGCGGCACCAAGCGCGATTTTATTGATCTGTACTGTATTATCCGCGCCGCGTTTTCCCTTTCGGACATCCTGCAGTTTTTTGAAAAGAAATATTCTATACTGCACTACAACATGATGCACATCAAAAAGAGTTTGGTTTATTTTGAAGACGCCGAAGGCGACCCCATGCCGCAGATGCTTCAGCCGGTTTCATGGGAGGAGGTAAAATCATTCCTGGAACGCGAGGCGTTGCGTCTTTCATAGGCGGCGTCTTAATATGATCCCTCGCGAAGATATTCAAAAAATTAGCAACTAGCCGAGCAAATTCTTAATCTGCCTCAAATTATTTAAATAAATGCAATCATATTTCTTTTTAATCTTCGTTTTTTTTCGATAAATAATTGCCGCACCGCAGCCAACTTTTCGAGCCCCCATAATGTCCGTGGGATAACTATCGCCAACGCATAAGATTTGACTTGGTTTCAGCGAAAATTTATTTGCAATGAGCAAGTACAACTTGGGATTTGGCTTACTGATGCCAATGTCGCAAGAAATTGTAATGTAATCGAAATACCTATTTAGGCGGAAATAATTGATTATTCGTTTTGTAGATTTGTAACTATTAGTCGCTAGGGCAAGTTTTATTTTCCGCTTTTTCAAGAATGGTAATATTTTTATTGCATCGCTATACATTTTGTGTATTCGAGGATTGCCATAAAACTGATTGGAGATTTCGCGATTTATTGATCTTGCTACTTTTCTGTCCTGCAACCCCAGTTTTTTCAGCACTAAATAATGAAAATCAAACCACCAATTTTCAATATTTATCCTTTTGTAATGCCTCAACGAGGATCGAGTAATTTTCTTATTACCATACTCCTTCCACGTTTCGTTAAAAGACCTATTTATCATTCGTGGATGAAGATCGAATCCATACTTTTTGAGTACACTTTGATAAAAAATCCCACGAGAAGGGAAGGGTCGCACGATTGTGTAGTGAAGGTCGAAAATGACTGCTTTATAGCCTACCTGTGAATTTTCTCTAAATATTCTCCCCATGTCGTGAGAGATTTATAACCGTAAATTTATAAAATATCAAGTTGACGAATGTGGTAAAGTTAAGTATGTTGGGGGTAGCTACCGAATGATTATTTGGCTCTAAATTCGATTGAAAACAGAAAATGGGGGGTTTATGATATGGTCGTCAACGATGATTTTGTAGTGATCCTGATTAAGCTTGATGCGCTGGAACGAGGGATAGAGTCAGAGATCCTCGAAGGCCTTGAAGGAGAAGGATTGAGCGTCAGCGAAGTCGGCACGATTCAATTCGACCTCGAATTCGTAAAAAAATTTTATCAGTGGGCGGAGGTTAAGCATCTCAAAGAGATGGAGAAATATATGTGCGTGACGCCTTTGCCGGTTTTGATCGCGAAAGGCATCAATGCCATCGGCAAAGCGATGTTCGTCAAGGAACAGTTGCGTGCCAAATACTCCAACAACCCACTGAAGAATCTTTTCCACTGTTCAAGTTCGCGAGAAGACGCACGACGGGAGTATGATTTGGTAATGGGAAGATATACGCCCGGAGAAGCAAAACAAGGAAGAACGCCCAATCAGGTTGAGGCCATCGTTTTCAAGGTACTTGAGAGCGGTGAGGTGCTTTTCCTGATGCTCAAGCGGATTCCGAATCGAGGTGGTTTTTGGCAGCCAGTAACAGGAAATGTAGAAAGAGGGGAATCCTTCGAAGCCGCAGCACTGCGCGAGGTTCGAGAGGAACTCGGAATCGAACGGGTGCTTGAGCTTATCGATACGGGTTACTCGTATAAATTCACTGACAATAATCTCGATCAGTTCGAACGGGTGTTCGGCGTAAGGGTTCTGGATGGTACGCCAGTCAAGCTCTCTTCGGAACACACGGAATATCAATGGGTTTCGAAAGATGACGCGCTGAACACTTACTTGAAGTATCCTGGGAATAAAGAAGGGCTAAGGCGGTTGGATGCGAAGGTCGCCGAGGCCGGAAAGCGAGGGATGCAGTGAGCGTCTACAACGAACTTAGAGAATACTTCGAAAAAAATCTGTTAACCATTGACGGTCTCCGGGCATATCTTGGGATGTCATCCGTCGTTTCCGTGGTACTCGACCGAGAACAGGTGTATGACCTTATGGTTCTTATGCCGGATGTCACGTTTGAGGGTGATTTCAAGACCCAGTTCGGCGAGTGTTTTATCATCAACGACAAAGATCACTCGCCGCCGGTATTCACTCGTTTTAAGAACCACGCGTGGCTCAAAAAGAACCTTGCGCGGCGACTACCTATTGCGTTGTGGATATTCGAACGAGGGGTCGTAGTTCAGGATCCCGGGAATTCCCTTGGAGGAATCCTTCTTGAGTACCGATCCCTTTTCGAGCAACAGCTAAAGGGCATCGTCAGATATAAATATATAGTAGTTATCATATGGAGGTTGCTACCCACCGCACAGCTCGGTCTGCTATAATAAACATAGATGAAATCTAACTATGCCCCATGGGCAATTGATATCGTTGTGTTTCCTAAAGAAGGGGCGATAGAAGACCAACTTCGATTTTTACTCGGCTTTGCTATCCTTGCACCCTCAGGTCACAATAGCCAGCTGTGGAGTTTTAAAATCCAAGCACTGATTTCATTAGATGAAAAACTGATTCCGAATTATGGTTCAACTGTGTCGCGCAAGAAGCGGCTCCGATCTGCCAATGGATTTAGAAAAATATTTGGTCTGTAGCAAGTGGTATCTTATTTATTCTACCCGCAAATCGTAACCGAGAGTCGTTTCTCCATTTACGCGCACAAGACACTCATGAAAGATTCGATTGTGTTTTAAGTTCAGTTCGCGGTTCGAATTAAACGGCTTCTTTTTTTTTCCTTCGAGAGATTGATGTTCATAGAGAACGTAAGAGTCATTGCCTTCTCCGAAAACCATACAACGCTCTCTTACGAGGTCTTCTTCTGTAAGCGACAAAACGCCTTCTTCTTGGTGTTTTCCCATAATCTCACGGCACCAGTCTTCCCAGACTTGGCGCTTACCTTCTTTTATGCGCCATAATGTGTATTTTACTGTCATATAAATATGTAGGGGGAGGGTTAAAAAAGTAAACCCTCCCCTTTGTGCTTAGTTGGACCTGTTGTCCTCCACTCCACCGTTGCACATCCCGGAGGAATGGTGGAACATCTGACCGAAGTACGACTTGCAGTCGGTGGCGTACTGCGCCGTCTCGCACATGTGCGTGTGCCAGACACGGTCGATAACGAGCGAGGGGACCTCGAACTTCTCGGGCATCCCGGCCGCTCTGTGTCTCTGGAGGAACATTCGGTACTCCTGAACCGCCTCCGCGATCTGACTCTCCGTCATCGGTTTCCCGTCGTAGAGAAGGTGGTTCACGCGAAGAGCCGCTTCGACCGTATGAAGGTCAAACGTAGGAAGCAACTTTACCCTGTCGAGGTTCCACGCAAAGATCACGCTTGGCACCTCTGGTCTTGCTGTATCTGCCTGCATTACTACTCCTTTATGAAAACAGCTAGGATAATTCCTAGCTTGTTCTGACTTCATTATGCTTTTTTTGGTTTTTCTGTCAAGCCATTTAGTGATCTACAATTAAGCCTATTCTGCTATAATAATACAGTGATTCCTCGCGAAACTATTCAGAAAATACTTGAATCGGGCGTGCAAGCGCCCTCTGGAAGCAATTCCCAGCCGTGGAAATTTTAGGTGGGACAGTAGTTAACCAGACTTATAAAAATTCGGTGAGGAAACAACAAACCAAAGAAAAATACTGGATAAGGAGGTTGGTAAAATTGAAAACTCTTCTTGGCGATCAGAGCATTGCCGATATTCTCTTGGTTTGGAGTGAGTTTAGACCTGCGGCACTCGTCGAGATTTCATATTTACCACAGAGCACAATTTCTCGTTTGAAGTTTCATAGGACAGTACATGATCTGGAAGAAATTCTCCGAAAACTTACACCCTGGTATCAATTGAAATTAAATTATCCAAAAGGACCAGGGGAGCTGACCCAGTATAGTTGCATCGCGAAAGATCAAAGTACGCTTAGAAAACTTATCGCAGCGTCTGTGGAGAAAAATATTAAAAAACGCCGCCGACAATTAGGCGCACTCCTCGGTTATCCGAAGACCGCCATTGTCGCGTTTGCGAATGGTAAGACGTTCGACCTTCATAAACTGCCACCTGCGATATTTAAAAAGATAAAGGATATTAAATTTCTTAATTTTCGACTCTCGCGACACTGGCGAGAAGAACTGAAATATATAGAGAAGAGAGCGAAAGAAATAAAGAAAATCAGTCCCGAACTCCACCGACGGATTGCAAGTTAATCCCGCTGGATATTTCTTCAAAGGCCGCTTGACGGATGCTAAATTGAGTACTGTTGCAAAATAAAAAACCCATCGCGCGTACGCGATGGGCTGTGTGTAACTATCTCTCTACAGGCGGGTTGGCGAGAAGTTCGGCTATGGATTTTGAGATTGGCATGCCGGTGAGTCCCTCTATCCAAGCCCATTGTCCATTTGGGTTGATTTCAAGAAATACGTACCTCCCATCTGGATCTAAAATCATGTCAATAGCCCCGAAAGTGAGCCCCCATAGTTTCATCATACGAAGGAGCTTTTCTTCGATTTCTCTCGGTAGTTCGTGTGGTTCGTGTTTGACGTTTTCGAAGTCGTAGCGTCTCCAGTCGTGCTGAGTTTTTTCACTATCTTGCGAGTGGATGGCGCAAGAAAAGATTTTCTCCCCAACGATAGTTACCCGAAGTTCGATCCTCTTGGAGATATAGACTTGCGCCATAACCGGAGCAAGTTTAATGTCCTTCTCGTAACGAGCTATTTCCTTCTCGCTCACTTTGTTAGTATAGATGAGGAAGATACCGGCTTGTTCCTCCTTCTCTATTGTGGCGAAGAAATGGCTCGCGATGGTTTTAACCGCCACTATTCCCCCATGTTCCTTGGCGAAAGTTAGCAGTCTTTGGGAGTCGTTGGTGATAATAGTTTCCGGTGTATCAAGGCCGAGATGGGCAGCAGTCTTAAGTTGGAGGATCTTGTTGTGCTCGAGAAGGTGGTGTCCAGTAAGCGGTGGATTTACCCAAAAAGCGTCAAGCGCCGTATATAGAGACCACAGAGTGGCACGCACCTCCCTTTCGATGAATTTATTATACTCCTCCGGAAGATTTGGATTTGTTTCTGCTAAAGTCGGTCTCCTGTACCACACGCTTTTCGCCCGAGACACCGTCTGCGCCAGGCCATCTTCTTCAAGAACGATTGATGGTTTGTCGGCAGAGAGGCTGAGGGAGAGTTTGAGAGAAACCGGGAATCGATCAGTGTTAAATCGATAAAACGTTTCACCCATATTTTCGAGATGCCTAGTTACCATTTCCACTGTCGCATCCTTTTCATTACTGATGATCAGGATTTTCTTGCCCATTAATTCTCCTTTCAAGGTTTGCCTATTACTTGAATACTATACTCTGTCACCATTGTCAATATTGCGTAATGGTTCAATAGCTTGGAACCACCCCCAAGGTGGCGCAAGCTATGTATAT
>CAYHZA010000006.1:0-69465 GCA_964361095.1 uncultured Candidatus Saccharibacteria bacterium
CATATACATAGCTTGCGCCACCTTGGGGGTGGTTCCAAGCTATTGAACCATTACGAGGATTTGACAATAGAATAATTATAGGTTATAATTAAAGAAGTTCACAATAAGGAGGGTTGCTGATGATAAAGAGTCTAAAAGAAGCACTCGACTACTATGAGTCGAAGATATGGGAATGCGTGGAACTCGAGGGAAAGCTCGGAAAGATTGGGTACAAGCTTACTTCGCAAAAACGCGAGGAAAAACTTCTCGAACTGTCGAATCATCGTGTCGCGGTCAAGGCAATCGAGGAAGCTCTCGACCTAGATTTTAATGAGAAGGCAAGAATTCGCAAGAAGATTTTTGAGGCCATTGATTCTCTCCGCTCCTGATTCAGCAGTATTCCCATCATCAAAGCGTCGCGGTAACCCCGAGGCGCTTTCTTTTTAAAATAAAAGCCCCGCGTCCGGTAAGGAGTTGGGGCTTTGGCTGGAGTTAGACGAAGTTCATGGGCCAGTCGCCATCGAGAAGTTCGAAGTCTCCGATGCGGAGCAATCTTGGAAAAGAAAGTTCCGGGGCAGAGAGAGTCCAGCTCGGTCCGAGAAACTTCAGCGTGTCGCGGTGGTTTCCGTGTGCGGGTAGGGTTGTCGCGTGAAGCTCCAGGCCGCCATCCTTGGTAAGACGGATGCCGGTGATGGTGCCGATGAGGATTTCGTAGTGTGAACCGTTGTCGGTGAAAAATAGGAACTTTCGGTCCAGAATCTCTCGAGGATC
Organism: uncultured Candidatus Saccharibacteria bacterium; assembly: GCA_964361095.1. Lineage (GTDB taxonomy): Bacteria > Patescibacteriota > Minisyncoccia > UBA6257 > 2-01-FULL-56-20 > CAYHZA01. Next base: position 751 of record CAYHZA010000006.1, read on the forward strand.
GGTGGGGAGTTTTGCTTCCGTAAGCCGCGCAACCAACTCTTTTTTGCCGTCCATAGAACCTCCCGTAAAGGTTTAAGGGATGAAGTGGGAGCTTTTGGATGCTTTCATGACGATAAAATTAAAGTTAAAGAATGTCAAATGTTTTGTCTTCGCGCCGTTCGTAGTTTACAATTAAAATGAAGTTTACGGTTTGCTACAGTCAGAAAAGAAATTATGAATAAAGCTATCAGCTTTCACGTTGAAGGCGGACGGAAACTTTCCGGTACGGTAGGAGTGAACACGTCAAAAAACTCCGCCGTGTTTTTGTTGTGCGCCTCGCTTTTGAACAGAAATCGCTCGGTCTTACGGGGTATGCCGCGCATCGAAGAGGTGTTTCGTATTATTGAAGTTTTGGAAAGCATAGGGGTTAAAGCTACCTGGAAAAACGGGAATGACCTTGAGATCGTTCCGCCCAGAAAACTCGCGCTTCATAAGCTCAACAAAGAATCCGCGGTAAAGACGCGGAGTATCTTGATGTTTCTGGGACCGCTCGCGCACCTTTTCCCCCGTTTTGAATTGCCGCATCCGGGGGGATGTAAACTCGGCCGTCGTACGGTGCGGCCCCATCTTTTCGCCTTGGAAAAACTTGGCATTTCTATCAATACGCTTCACGGCACGTACAAAGTTATTACAAGAAAACTCACGCCTGCCGAGATCGTGCTTTACGAATCGGGAGATACCGTAACGGGGAATACTTTAATGGCCGCCGCAAAAATCAAGGGAATTACAGTAATCAAATTCGCCTCCGCGAATTACCAAGTGCAGGATCTTTGTCATTATCTTGAAACGCTCGGCGTGCAGATCGAAGGTATCGGTACAACGACACTCACGGTACACGGCGTTCTGGATATTGACGTGCCCGTGGAATATTTCCCGAGCGAGGATCCGATAGAGGCGATGCTCTTCCTTTCTATCGCGGCAACAACGAATTCGCCGCTTACGATTTTACGTTGTCCGATCGATTTTTTGGAGTTGGAACTTTTGAAACTTGAAAAGATGGGATTTAAATACAAAATAACGAAACGATATAAAGGGAGGAACGGATACGTGAATCTCGTCGATATCAAAACATTCCCGTCAAAACTTATCGCGCTTGAAGAAAAGATCCATCCGCAGCCGTATCCGGGATTGAATATCGACAACCTTCCGTTCTTTGTGCCGATCGCGACACAGGCAAAAGGAACCACATTCATTCACGATTGGGTATATGAAGAACGAGCCATCTACTATATTGAGCTTAAAAAACTCGGCGCGAATATTATTCTTGCCGATCCGCACCGAGTATACATTGAAGGCCCCACGGAACTGAATGCCGCGGAAGTCATCTGCCCGCCCGCGCTCCGTCCCGCGGTAATTGTGCTGATAGCGATGCTCGCGGCGCGCGGCACCTCCGTGCTTAGGAATGTCTACTCAATCAATAGGGGATATGAGGACTTGGCAAAACGGTTAAACAGGCTTGGAGCGAGGATTAGGGTGATTCGTTGACGCGTGGGTAAGGCATCAAGTATCATATATCGAGTGTCACAAGCAGTTTTTCACATAAAACTTGACGCTTGTCACCTGTCACTTCTCATGTTCACACGAAAAATCGGTATTGATTTAGGCACGGCAAACACCGTTGTTTTTGTTCCGGGTAAGGGTTTTATTATTAACGAGCCGACGATTGTCGCCTTAAGCAGGCCGGAAAACACAGTGCTCGCGGTCGGGTTTGAGGCGAAGGAGATGATCGGCCGGACACCCGAAGAAATCGTCGCGTATCGCCCGTTAAAGGACGGAGTGATCGCCGATTACTATATTACGAAGGCGATGCTTTCGTATTTTATCTCGAAAGCAGTCGGCCGTTTTAATGTTTTCAAACCCGACGTCGTCATTTCTGTTCCCGCCGGTATTACGCCGACGGAGCGGAGGGCGGTCGTAAACGCCACGCGCGAGGCCGGCGCGCGGGAGGTATATGTCGTTAAGGAACCTATTTTGGCATCCCTCGGGGCCGGCATTCCCATCAACGCTCGTTCGGGTAATATGATCATCAATATGGGCGGCGGTACTTCGGAGGTCGCGGTGATCGCTTTGGGCGGAATCGTATCGTGGACAAGCTTGCGCGTCGCGGGCAATAAATTCGATCAGGCAATTTCAAATTACGCAAAGAAGCGGTACGGGCTTGCGATCGGAGAGCAGACATCGGAGATGGTAAAAATAGAAATTGGCGCCGCCTGCACCGTGAAAGACAAGATGGAGTATCAGCTTCGCGGGCGGGACCTCGTCGGAGGCCTGCCTAAGGATATTATTATCAACAGCAACGAGATCGCCGAAGCGTTAAATCCGTATCTCGTGGAGATCGCGAGCTCGGTGCAAAGTGTTTTCAACGAAACGCCTCCGGAGCTCGTCGCGGACATTATGGAGAAGGGAATTATCTTGTCCGGCGGAAGCGCGCAACTTCATTTTCTCGAGGATTTTTTCAAAAAATATCTCGGCGTGGCGAGCTACGTCGCCCGCGACCCGCTCTTCTGCGTGGCAAAAGGCACGGGTTTGATCTTGAACCATTTGGAAACCTACAAACGCACGCTCCTCAATAAAAGATAAGGGCTTGGTTGAAAAATTTGAACCTATGGTGTAAAATTTTTTCATTACCAAACCTTACCCAGCCCCACTTTTGCTAGTGACGTTGTATGATAAAAAAATAAATTGGTGTCTTCAGCACATGGAGTGTAGCTCTTGCAATTATAAGCAAAAGTGGAGCTGGGTGCTTGATTTTATGAACTCGCTTCGCTTCGTATAAAATCGGCATGATTATCGGCCACGAGGATTTCCTTCTTAGTTTCGCAAAACTCGCCGATCGCGGGGAAATAAGTCATGGGTATATTTTCTGGGGACCCGAGCGCGTCGGGAAAAAAACCGTGGCGCTTGAGCTCGCGCGGTATCTCGAAGAAAAAAAGTTTTCCGAAAGCGATATCCTAAAAAATAAGGGGAGCATTTTAGGGGATTGCCGTGTGGTCTCGCCCGATGAGACAAAAAAAATAGGGATCGACGCCGCGCGCGACATAAAGTATTTTCTTTGGCAGAAACCGAATCGGAGTGAGTATCGTACCGTTGTGATCGACGACGCCCACCTTTTGACCGCGGAAGCCCAGGACGCTCTCTTGAAGATCGCGGAGAATCCTCCTGCCTCTACATTGCTCATCGTTATTGTGCGTAATCCCGAACTTCTGACGCCGACGTTAAATTCTCGGCTCCAAAAAATTTATTTCGCGCCGGTCGGTGAAGAGAAAATACGGGAATGGCTTATCAAGGAATTTCATCTCGCCGCCGCAAAATCTACGGAAATCGCGAAGTGCTCTTTGAATACCCCGGGGCGGGCTTACGCCTTGCTCTATGACGAGAAATTTCAAAAGATAAGAGACGCGGCTCGCGCTTTTTTAAAAGTTTCGAGAAGTGAGCGAAAAAATTTCATTAAAGAGCTTCTTCTCGACGATGCGTTCAATTTTGAGGAATTTTTGGACGCTCTTATCGCGGAACGAGTCGAGGCAAAAAATTTCGGCGATTGGCACGACCTTCTCGCATTACGAAAAAACGCGGCGTATGTTAATCTGAATCCGAGGCTTCATCTTGAAGCGTTATTTTCGAAATAATCATGGAAACATATATTAAAGAGCTGGCCGATTATTTTCGGGCGGCGGTGGAAGAATTTAAAACCGAGATCGCGGGCGTTCGGAGCGGCAGACCGACGACCCAGCTCGTTGAGAATATCCAAGTGGAGTATGCGGAAGGAATGTACCCGATAAAGCAGCTGGGTTCCTTGGGCATCAAACCACCTCGGGAAATCACGATTACGGTATGGGACCAAAACGCGGTTACCGCGGTCCTCAAAGCTATCCAAGACGCAAAGGCGGGGATGAGCGTTCAGAATGAAGGAAATGTTGTCCGGTGTTTTTTACCGCCTTTGTCGCAGGAGCGCCGCGACGAATTTACGAAGTTGGTTAAAAAGATGTCGGAAGGAACGAGAATTCGGATACGCGGAAATCGCGACGATGTGATAAAAAAAATAAAGGCCGCGGAGGGAGCGAAGGAGTTAAACGAGGACCAGGTTTTTAAGGGAAAAGAACGGATCCAAAAGCTTGTTAATGAGACCAATAAGCAGATAGAGACAATGGTGGAGGGGAAGGTGAGGGAGTTAGAAGAGTAGAGGACTTCGGGATGCGCTTTGTACGAAATGAAAAGCCGCCTGGGTTGCCCGGGCGGCTGGTCTAGTGTTGGGCCTTTTCGCATTACTTCTCCTCGATTGCGGCTACGATTCTCCATGCAGCAGCCCAGATGCCGAAAATAAGGGCATATGCGAAGAGCGTGATCCCAAAACCGAGAAAATAGGGCCTGCCAACCACTGTGCCACCGAATGCGGCAAAGAAGAAGGCGCAACCCAAAAATATAGAAGCCTTCGCCCTGGAATCCATCTTGGAGCCTCCTCTATGTCAAACAGTTGAAATAACTGATACTGATTGAATTATATATCAAATATGATACATTGTCAAGTTGTGTATTTTCTTATATTTGTTACATTGATTGGATGCTCACCGCGCTTATCGTCATTATCGGTCTTTCGCTTCTGATCCTTGGCCACGAGGCGGGACATTTTTTCGCCGCGAAATTTTTCAAACTCCGCGTGGACGAATTCGGCTTCGGTTTTCCGCCGCGGATGTTCGCGAAAAAAATAGGTGAAACCGAATATAGCGTGAACTGGCTCCCGTTCGGCGGATTCGTAAAGATCGCCGGAGAAAACGACCAGTTTGACAAAGAAACGGGAAAAACGCTTACCGATGAGGAAAAAGCCCGCGTTTTTTACTCACAGCCCGCCTTACAGCGAAGCATTATTATTTTGGCCGGTGTTTTTGTGAATTTTATTTTCGCATGGTTTTTGTTTTCTCTCGTGCTTATGGCGGGAACGCCTTCGTTTCTCGCGATAACGTCCGTCTTGCCCGGTTCTCCTGCCGCATCGGCGGGAATTATGAATAACGATATTTTAAAAAACTTTCGATCGGTTGCCGAACTCGAGAAAGCTTTTGAAGCAAAGAACACGCCGGTAGAACTTGAAATACTTCGGGAGACAAAGAGTATAAAAATTCCGTTCGTTCCCGCCGCGACCACGCGCGAGGTGCGTTCCGCGATCGTAATTGAAGATATCCAATCGAATTCACCGGCGGAGGAGGCGAAACTGAAAAAGGGTGATGTGGTACAGGGCTTCTTGGAAACAAGTGATTTTATTTCGTTTGTGAACGCGCATCGCGGAGAGGTGATTACGCTCCAAGTGCTTCGCAAAAATGAGATTATAACGATTACACCCCATCTGCGAAGCGATATTCGCGAAGGAGGTCTCGGTATACTTCTCTCCGAAGGAGAACTCTTCAGCGCAGAGGGACTTTTGGTCAAAAAAGGCGGCATTGAACCGCAGGGATTTTTTTCGGCGATTGGGGACGGATTAGGCCAAACGCTTGAAGTGGCAAAACTTACCCTCTCGGGTTTCTATGAGCTCATTAAGGGATTGTTTACTCGGGGAAAACTTATCGAAGGAATTGTCGGACCGATCGGCATCTTTTCATTCGCGGCAGGAGCCGGCCAGATTGGCTTTTCGAACCTGATCTACTTGCTCGCGCTTATTTCCGCGAATTTGGCGATGATAAACCTTATTCCGTTCCCGGCGCTCGACGGGGGACGCTTCTTCCTCATCCTCGTCGAGAAGATAAAAGGATCGCCGATTTCGGTAAAAACCGAGTCGGTTATCAATACGTTCGGATTTGTGTTCCTTATTTTCTTAATGATCATCGTTGCGGTCCGCGACATCATTAATTTGTAAGATTTTATTGCGTTTTTCCTCTAACCCCCGTTACCACTGCCCTATAGCCGTGGTTTTAATCTATACTCTTCGGGTTTTGATAGAATGTATCCACAGGTTCAAATCTAAGGATTTCTGGTAACGGGGTAAAACGGCATAAGCATTTTAGTTCTCTCGACGGTTGTTCTATACTTAAGGAAGAATGACCCTCTTAATCAAGAGCGTTCAAGTTTTAGGTTCGCCGTTAAAGCTCCCCGAAAGAGTTGATGTTTTTATAAACGGCGACCGGATATCCGCGATAGGAAATTTTCCCGACAAAAAAGCCGACTTTATATTTGACGGCCAGGGAGCGTATCTTGCGCCAGGTTTTATTGACGTTAACACCGATTCGGACCATTACCTCTCGCTTTTTGACGATCCCGCCCAAGGTGATTTTTTGTCCCAAGGCGTAACAACGATTGTCGGGGGGAATTGCGGATCTTCTCTCGCCCCGCTTATTTATGGGAGTCTTGAGTCGGTTCAGAAGTGGGGGAATATCAACAAAGTAAACGTTGATTGGCACACGATTGCCGAGTTTTTAAAACTTATCGAAAAGCGGCCGCTGGGCGTTAATTTCCTCACACTCGTTGGACACTCAACTATCCGCCGCGCCTTGATCGGCGGAACACTGCGCGATCTTACGAAAAATGAACTCGGTGTATTTTCCGAAACCTTAAAACGCGGTCTCGGGGAAGGCGCGAGTGGATTCTCGACGGGTCTTGGGTATGTGCACAGTCATCAAACACCTTACGCGGAGATTAAATTGCTCGTGAATATAGTTCGTGAAAGCGGGGGAGTTTACAGTACTCATCTGCGGAACAACGGCCCCGAACTCAAAGCGTCGATTGACGAAACGATACGCGTTTCTGAAGAGACGGGGGCAAAAGTTCTCATAAGTCACTTTCTTCCCTTGAAGGGCGTGGAAAAAGAATACGAAGAAGCCCTTGAAACCATTGAGCGTCTTCCGGGCGATCGGGATTTCCATTTTGATATATATCCCTTTGATACAAGCGTTATACCGCTCTATAAATTTCTTCCGGACTGGGTTCAAAACGGAGGCATTGAAGTAATGGTGAGTAATGTTCTTGATAAATGGCTTGAGCCGCGCATCGTAAAAGATCTTCCCAAAATAGCTCCTTACGATTTTATAATTGGACAAGCTACGGATAATACGGCGTTCGTCGGAAAATCGCTCCGCGATCTTATGGAATTATATTCTCTCCAAGATCCCCGCGAAGCGTTGATGAAGCTTATGATAACGACAAAACTGAGAGCGTCTATCCATTTTAAAAATATCAACACAAGCCTAGTGAATAAAGGGCTGATACATAGACGTTCGTTTATTGCTTCGAATTCAGCAAGTACGAAAGAGGGAAAGGGCGTGAAAAAACTCGAACGAACAACCTCGACGTTCACTAAATTTCTTTCCCTTGTTCAGGATGAAAAAATAATGTCGCTCGAGGATGCGATTCGAAAGATAACGCTTTTGCCGGCGCGCAAATTTAACGTGGAGCGTCGCGGAGAAATAAAAGAAGGAAATTTCGCGGACCTCACGTGTTTTCGGGGGAGTGAAATTAAGTTGACGGTTGTGAACGGTCAAGTCGCGTATATGGACGGCATGATCCACGACAAGTCGGCCGGCCGGCCGCTCCGAAGCCATGGCTAGCAAATTAGGAAAAAAAGGCCATAGCCCTGATTATGTTATCCTCTCTCTTATTTTTATTTTGGTGATTTTTGGCTTGGTCATGCTTGCGAGCGCTTCATCGGAACTCGGGAAGAAGAATTTTAACGATACATACTACTATATAAAGCATCAACTTTTGTATGGTCTTTCTTTCGGGATCCTCGGATTTTTTCTCGCTTCAAAACTTTATTATCGTTATTATCAAAAATTCGCGGTTGTTCTCTTGCTTCTGAGTTTAGGGGCTTTGGTTTTAGTGTTTACGAGCTTCGGTCATACCGCGGGCGGAGCCGGAAGATGGTTAAAACTCGGCCCCATCATTTTCCAACCCGCCGAACTTTTAAAACTTACCTACATTATCTATCTCGCGGCATGGCTCTCAAACTCGCGAAAAGGGAGGGAGGGAAATTTTTTTGAAGGATTTATGCCGTTTCTTATTATCACGGGACTGATCGGCGGTCTTCTCGTGCTCCAACCCGCGACGAGTACGGTTGTGATTCTCGTAAGCGCGGGGTTAGGAACTTATTTTTTAAGCGGAGCGAAATTAAAATTTATTGCGCTCGTGGGACTTTTGGGAATCGCGGGGTTTGCCCTTCTTATTTATCTTACGCCTTATCGGTTGGCTCGCATTGAAGTTTTTTTTAATCGCGATCAGGATATCGAAGGAAATGGCCATCAAATCAATGAGGCGTTGATTACCTTGGGTTCCGGCGGGCTTTGGGGGAGCGGGTATGGACAGTCAACCTCCAAGTTCGGAAGACTTCCCGCGTCCGTTAACGATTCCATTTTCGCCGTAATCGGTTCCGAACTTGGATTTGTCGGGGCAGGAACCCTTGTGGTACTTTTCGCATTTCTTTCGTTGCGTATTCTTTGGCTCGCGAAAGATTTTCGGGATCACTTCGGTCAGCTGGTTCTTGTTGGTTTCGCAATTATCATCGGTCTTCAGGCATTTGTAAACATGGCGGCAATCTCGGGACTCCTGCCGTTGACCGGTATTCCTCTTCCGTTTATTAGTTTCGGCGGCACCGCGCTCGCGGTATTTTTGACGATGGGTGGTATTATTAATAATATTTCAAAACATTCGTGAGCGTGACCATGGGGCAGATAAAAAAGAAAAATATTAGAATTCTTTTAACGGGTGGCGGAAGCGGGGGACATGTCTATCCGCTTCTTTCGGTTGCCAATTCGTTGCGCCGTATTGCAGAACGGGAAAATATAAAGCTTGAACTTTTCTATATGGGACCTGCAGATCAATTTAGCGATCTTTTGCGCGAAGCGGGCATATCCGTAAAAAAAATTATGGGAGGAAAGTATCGCCGTTATCCGTCAGTCGCGAATATTTTGAGCCCGTTCCAATTTATTATTGGTGTTTCTCAGGCGCTTTTTAAAATGCTGTTTCATATGCCGGATGTTATTTTTTCAAAAGGTGGCGCGGGGGCGTTTGGAACGGTTCTTGTTGGTTGGTTTTACCGCGTGCCGATCGTTATCCACGAGTCGGATGTTGTTCCGGGATTGAATAACGCGTTCTCAAGTCTTTTTGCCCGAAGGGTGCTCGTGGGTTTTGAAAAGGCTACCGAGCGATTCAACGCCTCTAAGGTTCTTTTCGTCGGAAATCCGACGAGGCCCTTAAAATCTATTCATATGTCCTCCGAAGATGCTAAAGATAAGTTGGGATGCAATCCTCAAAAACCGGTTACGCTGGTCATAAACGGCTCTCAGGGCGCGAGGCGCATTAATGATTTTTTTCTTTCCTATATCGGAGAACTAAGTGAAAAAACTCAAGTTATTTTGCAGACAGGGAGAGCGAATTTTGAAGAAGTAAAAAGACTCGCGGCGGCTGTTTCTCCCAAAGGGAGTGTGCTGAGCGCTAAGCCGGAGATGAGCGAGGCGGAGTTACATCATAAAATGGAGTCGCCGGATTTTTTGAATCAAAAACAAGAAAAGAGTTTTCAAATTACCCCCTACCTTGATGAAGATTTCGAAATAGCGATGGCCGCCGCCGATCTTGTGGTCGGTCGCGCGGGAAGCGGATCTATCGCGACGGTCGCGGCGTTCGGCAAGCCCGCGATTTTTATCCCTCTTCCCGAATCGGCGAATGACCACCAGCGTCAAAACGCCTACGAATATGCAAAAACGGGAGCGGCTTTAGTCGTCGAGGAAACAAATCTTATCCCCAGTATTTTTTTGGGACAGCTGAAGGATGTTATTGAGCATAGCGAAAAACGCGCCGCAATGGCTCTTGCCGCGAGTAAATTCCAGAAAAACGATGCCGCAGATAAAATTGGAGAAGAAATATTTCGCGTACTTCTTTAAGTGAACTAAGGCGGAGGCTCTTAAAATTAGCCCTCATTGATGGTATAATCGACAGAATGACTTCTGCCCCGAGAAGGCAAGTTCGAGTTCGCATAGCCCCAAGTCCTACTGGGTTTTTTCATCTTGGGACGGCGCGAACCGCTCTTTTTAACTGGCTTTTTGCCCGTCAAAATGACGGTGTTTTTGTTTTGCGTATCGAGGATACCGATCCGACGCGTTCGGAAAAAAAATACGAGAAAGATATCTTCCAATGTCTTCAATGGCTTGGTCTTTCTTGGGACGAAGGACCGGACTGGGAGGATAGGGAGGGCAAGAAAAACGGCGCGAAAGGAGAGTACGGACCGTATCGTCAGAGTGAACGAACGGCGATTTATAAAAAATATCTTGAACGAATTTTATCGGAAAAAAAGGCTTATTATTGTTACTGCGAAAAAGAAGAGTTGAAGGCTGAGGAGCAATCGCTCCTTGCCCAAGGTCTTCCGCCGAGATACAGTGGCCATTGCCGGCAATACGAAGATAAAGCGTCCGAAGGGAGATCACCGCAGGTAATACGTTTTAAAACTCCAGAAATTAAGGTTGAGTTTAAAGACATGATTCGAGGTACGGTAACGTTTGATGCCGCTCTTTTTGGCGATATGGTAATCGCGAAAAACCTTGAATCACCGCTCTATAACTTTGCGGTTGTCGTTGACGACCACGAGATGAACATTACCCACGTGATACGAGGTGAAGATCATATCGCGAATACTCCAAAGCAGATCTTGATGCAACGCGCGTTCGGCTTTGAGGAGCCGCTCTACGCGCATTTGCCGCTTATTTTAGGACCGGATCGGGCTAAACTTTCGAAACGATACGTAGAAACCTCTCTTGCCGATTATGAAGAACGAGGATTTCTTTCGGAAGCGACAGTAAATTTCCTTGCGCTTCTCGGGTGGCACCCGCAAGACAATCAAGAAATTTTTACTCGAGAGGATTTGATTAAAAAATTTGACGTGAAACGCGTTCAAAAGGGTGGTGCTATTTTTAACGAAGAAAAACTCGATTGGGTAAATGCCGAGCATATCAAAGCATTGAATGAAAAAGAAATTACCGAGCACCTTCTTCGTTTTTTTGCGGGGAAATCATTCGGAAAGTCTTTTCTCAAGAGGGATTTGCTCAAAAAAATCGTGCATATAGAAAAAGGCCGCCTTAAGAATTTTGCCGACTTTTTTGAACTTGCGGGCTTTTTTTTCGATCTTCCCGAATACGACAGCCAGCTTCTCTTGTGGGATAAAGAAACAAGAGTCTCGACCGAACGTATATTACAAGAGGTGCATAATCATTTGGAAACAATGGAACATGGCGAAGTTAACCGTGAATCTCTCGAGGCAAAATTTCAAGATCTTATTTTAAAAGAAGGGAAGGGGAGAGTCCTTTGGCCGCTCCGCGTTGCCGTTTCCGGCCGCGCGGCGTCTCCGGATCCGTTCGATATCATCGGAGTTCTCGGCATTGAAGAGAGCACGGATCGTGTTCGAATCGCTCTTAAAAAACTGAAGGCATAACTATCGATGAAAAAATCACTGCAAAAAATAATATCGGCGCTCTTTCTCGTTCTTTTGCTTCCGTTCAACATGCAATCCGCAGGGGTGGCAAATGCGGCTTCTTCAACCCAAGAGATCAGTTCTTCGACGAAAAGTCATGTTTCGTCCACTATCGATCTTTTGCGTGAGACACTACAACGCCAAATCGAAGAACGGGCGAAGGAGCTTGAACAGGTGAATCGGGAGTTAACCACCACCCAGAAAAATCTTACTGAGACGAAAACCGATCGCTTAAGCTTACAAAAAGAATTGGATCGTCTTCAGTACACCACGAATCAATTGAAGTTAAACATTCAATCCGACGAGATTACGGTCCAAAAACTGAATCTTGAAATTCAAACATTAACGTTTGATGTTCAGGATATTCAAACATCCGTCAAGGAAAAACGTTTGGCGATTATTGAGCTTTTGAGAGCGCTTCAAAAAATGGATCAGGCGAATTTTCTTGTTATTCTTTTAAGAAGCGACAGTTTGGCGGACGGGGTCGCCGAAGCACAGGCATTGAACGATTTGAATTCAAAACTTACCGTCGACGTGGAGAATCTGAAACGGTTTCAGGAACAACTTTCGGTAAAACTCAAGGAGTTCGATCAAAAACGCGCGCAAACCAATCGGCATCAGCGCGATCTGGAAAATCGAAAAGTCATTATTCAGGACCAAAAAAATGAACGGCAGAATCTTTTGGTGGTGACAAAAAACAAGGAAAGCGTTTATGAAAAACAGGTTACGGAACTTCAGAAGCGCCAACAGGAAATTGCCGATGAAATCGAATCGATTGACGCGGAGTTGCGGTCAAAAATCGACTTAAGCTTATTGCCGGTCGCAAAACCGGGAATTTTAGGCCTTCCGGTTGAAGGAGTCGCGATGATTACGCAGAGATACGGCGCGACTGATTTTGCGAAGAGCGCTTATCGGGGGAAATTGCATAATGGCATAGATTTTCGAGCGGTGGTCGGATCTCCGATTATCGCGGCGGAAGCGGGAATAGTTGTCGGAGTCGGTGATCAGGACGCGTATTGTTATCGCGGGGCATACGGAAAATATATCGCCATAAATCACGGCAATAACCTTACGACCCTCTATGCGCATCTTTCGAGGCAAGTCGTAAAGAAGGGACAAAAAGTGGAACGCGGTGAACTGGTAGGCTATTCCGGGAGAACCGGTTACGCGACGGGTCCACATCTTCACTTTACCGTGTTTGCCCAGCCGACGTTTTACATGGGGCAAAGCCGGACATGCGGCTTAATGCCCTTTGGAGGTGATTTGAATCCCATTGGATATCTGAATCTCGAGGTTCCCGCCGCGGCTACGGTTGGGGCTACATCAACACCGTCATCAACGACTTCGCGATAATTAGACGAAGAAATGATACAATCAGAATAAGAAGAGATGAGGAAATATTTTTTGATCTGCGCGTTCCTTGTACTCATTGGGTTTTTCCCGGTCCGCGTGTTGGGAGTTGGACCGGAAAACTACCCGTTGAATGCGGAGTTAAATGTCCAAGATATTTTTCGCGGCATTACCGCCCCGCTCGACACTTTTTTTGACAGCTTGAGTAAGGTCGGAGTTACAACTATTAGCGTAGGGGATAGCGGTTTGGGAAATAGTTCCTCGTGGAATATCGGTGAATTTTTTCTTGGACTAGACCATCGTTTTCAGGAAATTACCGGCATTAGCGTCCTGCAATTTCTGAAGGCAATTATAGGGATCGTTATCTGGCTCCTTAATCTTTTTATTGATCTTTTTAAATGGCTTTTTTCTCTGGTAAACCCCCACACCACGGGTTTACACCCATGGCTTTCTGGCTTACGCTTCGCGTTTTTTAACCATTCATCTCCGTCTTCACAGGCGAGGCTTTCTGGTGTGGGGGTAAACTGAAGGCGTAATTTCGGACTCGTATATCTTTTTGGAAACTATGCGTTTTTATTTTTTTCTTCTTTTTCTGCTTATTGTTTTAATCTCCGCTAATCTTGGGTTTCGGGCGGTTTTTTCGTCCAGATCGGATATGTCCCTACGGCGCTCCGGGAATTATGAACTCGCCTCGATAGATTTTAATTTTTTTTCCTCTGATGTGAAAAACCATATTTCTCAGGGATACGGCAAGACGCCGTTTTCGATGCTTCGGTATCCCGGAGGTTGGCACAACGGGATAGATATTGCATCCCGAAACGGTTCTCCCATCATTTCCGCAAGCGACGGCGACGTGTTTGCGATTGGAGATCAGGACAAATTCTGCTTTCGTAAGGGTTACGGGAAATTTGTTATCGTGAAGGATAAGAATAAAGACATGTTTTTGTTATATGCGCATCTTGGCACGATTAAGGTGAAACAAGGAGATGCTTTAAAGCATGGACAGGTAATCGGTCTTGTGGGAACAACGGGCTTCGAAACGGCGCCGCATCTGCACTTTTCGGTATTTGAAGAAAAAAACTTTTCGATGAAAAATAAAAACGGTTGCGGACCAAGTCCCAACGGCAACGATACAAGTCCGTTTAAATATCTTGATGCCTTGGACGAGACAACGGCGGTGTATATGTCGCATAGATTGACGTAAGATACGTCATAGGTATGTTTACATATTTACTGTCGGGAAATATACCTTGTGCGACAGGTGTGATTATTAAAAACCTCCCTTATTTCCTATCCCCCATTTTCTTATGACAAAGAAGCTCCACGTTCATTTTGTTGGTATTGGAGGTATCGGAATGAGTGCCTTAGCGCGTTGGTTTTTGGCAAAAAACTGGGCTGTATCGGGGTCCGATCTTGCGGATAGTGAAATACTGAAGGAACTCCGTAAAGAAGGCGTAAAGGTTAAAATTGGGCACAAAAAGAGCAACCTGCCTGCTCACCTCCTTGAACCTAAGGCAAAGCCGACCAGTATGGTGATTTATAGTAGCGCTATCAAGCCCGATAACCCCGAATTAAGGGAGGCAAGAAAGTTTGGAATAAAACCGATGAGTTATGCGGAAACGATCGGATGTTTGACAAAACCGTATAAAACTATTGCGGTTGCCGGAAGCCACGGCAAAAGCACTACGACCTCATTGCTGGGTCTTATTGTTATTCGCGCGGGGATGAATCCTACGATTATCGTCGGCACGAAACTTAAAGAATTAAGAGGAAAGAATTTTCTCTCCGGAAAGAGCAATGTACTTGTACTTGAGGCAGACGAGTGGAAAGCTGCGTTTTTGCACTACTCCCCTTTTATCGCGATTGTCACGAACATTGATCGCGAACATTTGGATTTTTATAAAGATCTGAATGCAGTTAAAAAATCTTTTCTGCAATTTTTAAAAAATACGAAACCGGAAGGATTTCTCGTCTTAAACCGCGATGACCGCAATGTCCGTTCGCTTTCTCCCGAGATTAAAAAGATTGCCACTCAAAATAATCTTCGGGTTATTTGGTTTTCGATACAAGAGGATAAGGCTCTTGTACGAGAAATTAAAAAAATAATAAATATTCCCGGCGAGCATAATGTTTCAAACGCGCTCGCGGCGTGTACGGTCGCCATCCGATGCTTGGGGATAAAAAAGGCCGTCGCTTTAAAAACTATCGGCGCGTATCGCGGGGCGTGGCGCCGATTTGAATATAAGGGGAAATACGACGGCGCCCTTATATTCGACGATTACGCGCACCATCCGACGGAGATCAAGGCAACCCTCAAGGCGTTCAAGGAAAAATACCCGAAGAAAAAATTACTCTGTGTTTTCCAACCGCATCAGGCAAAACGTCTCCAAGCGCTTTTCCGTGAGTTCCAAGATTCATTTTCCGATGCCGATGAGGTGTTGATTTTTCCGAGCTATCAAGTCGCGGGACGGGATGAGCCGTCTTCACGTTTTAACGCGCGGGCGCTCGTTGCCGCAATCCAAAAACGACACCCGCATAAGCTTATTTTTTATCTCGCAAATCCGCGTGATCTGAAGAAAAAAATCCATACACTCCCTTCCCCTCTTCGCTCGAAGGTTATCGTAATGATGGGCGCGGGAGATATCGTATCTCATACATCTTCTCTTCTCAGACGCCCATAGCACTCTCCCCGCGTTGTGGGCTATAATGGACCGATATGTTTGACAGCTATAAGGATATTGGGAGTTTTAAAGAATCGAGCGGATATATCATAGACGGAGTTTGGTATCCTCGCGTAACAAAAATCATCTCCATAAAAGCGAAACCCGCGCTTTTACGTTTTTATGGTGAGGCGGTGAATTTTAGAGCGGCGCAGAATGTTACCGAAAAATCTGCGGCGGAAGGAACGCTGGTGCACGAAGCCGCTGAAGCAATTCTTTTGGGCAAGGATCCCGAAGTTGACCTTTCCATAAAACCCTCTATAGACGCTTTTCGAATATTTTTCGAAGAGCGCAATATTCAGAGCGCGCCGGAATGGGTGGAGCGCAGAATTTTTCATACCGATCATCGTTACGCGGGAACCATCGACGCTTTGGCGCTCATTGACGGGAAATTCGGCGTTTTGGATATCAAAACTTCACAGGGCATTTATCGCGATTATAATCTTCAAACCGCGGCTTACATGGAAGCACTAAAAGGAGATTTTCGACACCTTCAAACCCGTTGGATATTGCGTATCGATCAGATTCAGCGTTGTATGAATTGCAGTACGACACTCCGTACAAAAGGTGGCCGTGAAAAGATAAAAAATGGTTTTGGAGGCGGTCTTTGTTCGGTTCGTGAACACAGCTGGGGTGAAACGGTGGGCGTGGTGGAACTGCAGGAATTCCCCTACTGGCAAAACGACTTTGAGGCGTTTCTTGGCGCGAAGAAATTGTGGGAATGGGAAAATGACTATTGGTTGAAGAAGGTCGGGTATTTATGATACAACTAGTATTAGTATCGTTTCGTTGTCGCGTTTTGGGGAAGGTTTAAAAATACACCGTTCGATTCTCATGAGGGAGGTGCCGCATGGAGTTCACAAAGAATTCGGTTGATGTTCAAAAAATCACACTCGCGGAGATCTCGAATGAGAACGATCTGGTGCTTCGGATTAAAATGGGCGGTGGTGACATCCTTCACCTTGCGCCGATCAAAGTGAGTGCGGGAGAGTTCGCTCTCGCCGAAAACGACGATCCGGCTTTTTTCTGTGTTGTGAATCTTCCCGTAAACGGCTCTGATTCTTTATTTGAGGTGAACGGGTGCCTCAACTATTTGGCAAGGAATGGCATAAAGGTTTCCCAATTCCCCATCAAAAAGATTTCAATTGCGCGTGACGGAAATGAGGCGGAACATCTCCGTTTCGTCGCGGAAGAATCCCCGTGGGATG
Source organism: uncultured Candidatus Saccharibacteria bacterium (assembly GCA_964361095.1). Classification (GTDB taxonomy): domain Bacteria; phylum Patescibacteriota; class Minisyncoccia; order UBA6257; family 2-01-FULL-56-20; genus CAYHZA01. The sequence goes on from CAYHZA010000006.1 coordinate 17,502, forward strand.
CGGATAGTTAACATCCATAACAAGGCTTGCCAGTTCACCTAAAGAACTGGCCTTTATTTTTTTAAAAAAAAGCCCCTATGACGCAGGGGCTGTAGATGACATGCTCAAAACAAGAAGAAGGTGCCGGCGAAGCTGACCTAATGTCTTTATGGTATTGGGGAATTCCTTCCGAAAGCGGCACTTTCGGCAGAAGAGCTCCGAATATGTCTCGGAAATATCTTGGTGGACAAAACTCCCGCCGCAAACATCATGGAATCCGACAACTCCATTGGGGATTTTTGTCCGATCCCCGCCCACGATATTCGTCACAATGAGCTTGATCCCATGTTCGCTAAGCACCATAGCTTTTACCATCTCCCCTCCTCCCGTAAGGCAAGTGATTATAACGGATGATTTGCTGGTCTTATTATTACAATAAATTTAGTTTTTCGCAAGAAAAGTCTGATTTGGTATACTTTGTAGTAAGCGGTTTTATGAAAATTACTCTACAAGAGCTTTCGGCTCCGGGATGCGTGCACTGCGCCGAGTTTGAGCGCTTTTGGCATTCGATCGAAAAGGATTTTCCGAACGTGGAATATAAAAAAATCGACATCACAACTCCCGAAGGAACGGATCTTGTTCGTAAACATATGATTTTCGCCTCGCCGGGGATCGTTATAAACGACGAAGTTTTTTCCACAGGCGGAATTAACAAGGATAAATTTGTGGCGAAGTTGAAAGAATTATCAGAAAAAAATTAAAAATCAAATATCAAAATGCAAAATAACAAGTCAAAACCTAAAAATCTTTTTAGTGTCACTTTGATTTTTGATTTTTGCACTTTACACTTATGAAATTTTTGCAAAAAATTTCGGCAGAATGGGTTCTCCGTATTTTTTTTGCGTGGATGTATTTGTATTCGGGAGTTGATATTATCCAAAATCCCAAAAGCTGGACGTGGGCAGTGCCAATCTGGTTCAACAATTTCATAACGCAATTTATGCCGATTGAAACGTACATGAGAATCCAAGGAGTCGGCGAAATTATTTTCGCGCTCGCATTCCTCGCGTGGTTTTTAAAACCCGTTTTTTTGAAATATATCGCTCTCCTTGCCTCCTTCGAGATGGCGGGCATTTTATTCTTGGGGAAAACCGGCATTGACTCCATTACCTTTCGAGATATTGGCCTCTTGGGTGGATTAATCGCGCTTGCTATAATATTTAGAGATAGATCCAAGGCAACTATTCAATGAACGAAGAATCCGGCTCGCGAAAATTTTTGATAGGCGCTCTTTTCGCCATTCTCGCTATTATAGTTTTCGGGCTTGTTTGGTTTTTCTTAGGCAGTGGCTCGGCTTCGCCGGTGGGTTTCGGATGGTACTTGTTCAGTTTCGCGGCGGGGCTTTCGATGATCGTACTCCCCTGCACGCTCCCCTTAGCATTTGTGATCGTCCCGCTTTCCATGGGAAAAGGACCGATCAGGGGTTTTATGATCGCGATCGCGTTTGGACTTGGCGTAGCGGTTACGTTAAGCATGTATGGAATAATCGCGGCGATAATCGGTAAAGTCGCGATTGGTTCTTTAGGGGCGCCGCTTGAGGTTGTAAAAAATTGGCTCTATTTTATCGCGGGAGCATTCGCGTACCTCTTTGCATTAGGCGAACTTGGCCTCGTGAAGTTTCGGATGCCCTCCTATAGTGGGGCTTTTCCGGGATTTATCCAAAAACAACAAGATATTTTTAAGGCGCTTCTTCTTGGACTTTTTTTGGGAAATGTGGGTGTTGGGTGCCCGCATCCGGCAACGCCAGTGATACTTACAAGAATTGCCGTTTCCGGAGATGTTTTTTACGGCTGGCTTCTCTTTTTTGTCCATGCGACCGGAAGAATTTTGCCGCTTATCTTTTTGGCAATTTTAGGAATCTTGGGCGTGAACGCGCTAAGTAGTCTCGTAAAACATAAGGAAAAAATTGCGCGCGCAACCGGTTGGGGAATGGTTTTTGTTGCGGCATTTATTCTCGTGCTCGGGCTCTTCTCGCATGATTGGTGGGTCACATCCGGCCAGCATACTTATCTCGAGGAATTAACGGGCGAAGAACACTATCTGAATATCATCGCGAAGAACCTTGGCGCGGCAAGCGTTCACCAACACGGTTTGCCACCGGCAGATAACACCGGTCTTTTTGGCCTGCCGCTTCCGCTCGGAACCTGGACGCTTTTATTCCTCTGGGTACTCCCCTTTTTCTGGTATTACTATAAGAAGAAAAAAAATATTGCCGCTATGACGGAGTCACCGGAAAAACAAAGCGAGCAAAAAACACTCCCCTATCTTTTTTGGAACTTCGTCACGATTTCCTTGATTCTCGTGTTGGTTTTTGGATACATCCTTCCGAACCGTTTTCTCCAAAATGCCACAATGGAAACTGATCATCATGATCCTGCGCCAAGGAGTTCTCCTGGTATAATGATGGAAAACCACGCGAGCGGAACGATGGATATGATGTCTATTGACCGCACAGGGCATACCACACACTACCAAGAAGAATTGAGTCCGGACGAATATAGGGAAAAATATGGAGAAGAACAAGAGGGTGTGGCGGTGAATTTCAACGCGACGCCGGAGTCGCCGACGGTCGGCGAGGAGGTGAAGTTCGATTTCTATGTGAATGAAAAGCCAAAAGGCACCCCGATTCCGGAATCAGACCTCGGAGTCCAGCATACGAAAAAAATGCACGTGATTGGCGTGCGCCGTGATCTCAATGAGTTTCTCCATATTCATCCGGTTGCGCCGCAAGAGACTTCCGCTTACTTAAAAACTGTTTACGTATTCGACAAGCCCGGAGATTATAAGATATGGTCGGAGATAAATTACCAAGATGTAAACCTTGTTTATGGACATCCGATCCTTACGGTAAGTGGCGAGGGACCCACATCGGAGCTTGCAAAAGAAATAACTACGAATCAAATTGTTGGAGACAAATACCAAGTTGCGATCGATTACCACGATGGGCTCTCCGTGGGAGAGAATAATCATATTGATTTCTCGATCAAAACCCTTACGGGGAATGGAGTTGTATTAGGTGATTTTCTTGGAGCGAAGATGCATCTATCGGTTATTTCCGAAGACCTTGCGCAATTTATTCATACACATCCCAATGATCATGGAGGGATGCAAATGGACGACGGCCATGGCCATAGTTCTCTTGTGCCTGTCGCGCGTGCCAACGGCGGTGAGGAAAGTGTGCCGCAAGATCATGTCGGTTTTACGGTACCGTTTGCGAAAGAGGGATTTTATAAGATGTTTGCCCAATTCCGTCCGGCGGATGCCACGCTTTCCGTAGACGACGCTTTGGTCGCGGAATTTTGGATAAACGTTTCAAAAGCGCAGGAGAAAAAACCGGAAGGGATTTCTCCGTGGTGGCGAAATTTGCTCGTTTCTATCGCCGCGATCTTAATTTTGAGCTGGGTGGTAAAAAAATTTATCACGGTTCCGCTTGACTTGAAAAAACAGTAAGCCAACTCCATAGAAAATGAATAAATATTTTATTTTGGGATTGGTCGGTTTTCTTATTATTGCGGGGGGTGTTTCGTATAAGGTATTTCTCCGGCCGGCGAGTTCCGAGCCCGTCACGACGGGCGAGGTTAAAGAATTTACCGTTACGGCAGAAAAAGACGAGTGGCGTTTTACACCCGAAAACATAGAGGTGAATCGTGGCGATAAAATTATCATGACGGTGGTAAATGAAGACGACTATGACCACGGTATCGCGATTGATGCTCTCGGGGTTTCTCAACGAATGCCGGCAAATCAAACCATTAAAATAGAATTCGTGACAACCCAAGCAGGAGATTTTCCTTTCTACTGTTCTGTTCCTTGCGGCGAGGGCGAAGTTCATGGTGTGAAACGGACGCACTTTGATATGATAGGCACGATTAAGGTGCGCGATTTAGTGAGGGAAGATAAGAATCCCCTGCCGACGGATACAAACGGGATTCATATTAAAGGCGAGTTAGATATCAATTTATAAGATCCAATTTTTATGGCCAAGTATGTTCTTAAAGTAAAGGGAATGCATTGCGCTTCCTGCTCGGTGCTGATCGACAAACTGATCGGCAAGCAGGAAGGCATCACTTCGATCAAAACGAGCTACGGCGCGGAGAAAACGTCTATTGAATTTGATGAGTCAAAGATCTCGCTTGAAAAAATAGATGAGTTTATTCATAAACTTGGCTATGACTTGATCCGTCCCGACGAGGCATCCGCCACTCCCGAGGAAGAAGAGGCGAAAGACAGACGCATTATCAAAGAGGCACAGCGGCGCGTTATCGCCGCATTTGCGCTCGCTCTCCCGATTATCATCTATTACATGGCGCTGCATATGTTCAATTTGAAACATGTGCACGCGATCTATGGCATCGATCTGAACTACATTTACTGGGTCCTCTCGACACCCATCCAGTTTATTATCGGCTGGTCTTTCTATAAGAATTCATTCACTTCGATTCGCGTGGGATCCGCGAATATGGATGTACTGGTGGCTCTCGGAACTTCCGCGGCGTATCTTTACTCAACGATAGGGTTTCTTTTCTTCAACATCGACCATCCGTTCTGGGAGTCCTCCGCCGCCCTTCTTGCATTTATTCTCTTAGGCCGCTATTTTGAGGCGGTCGCGAAAGGCAGGGCATCGAGTGCGATCAAAGAACTTCTGAAACTTGAAGCGAAAGACGCGCATGTCTTGCGTGATGGACAGGAGATATTGGTTCCCATCGACCAACTCAAAGAAGGCGACATCGTTGTGGTTCGTCCGGGCGAAAAGATTCCTGTTGATGGCATAATCATTGAGGGAAAAAGCCATATAGACGAAAAGGTGGTAACCGGTGAATCATATCCGGTTACGAAGACCGTGGGCGACGAAGTAATTGGCGCGACCATTAATCAGGAAGGACTTCTAAAATTTAGGGTTACAAAAGTCGGGAAAAATACCCTCCTCTCGCAAATTGTCCAAATGGTTGAAGAAGCGCAAGCATCGAAGGCGCATATCCAAGACCTGGTGGATAAAATTTCCGAATATTTTGTTCCCGCGGTAGTCGTCATTTCTATTTTTGTATTTGTCGGTTGGTATTTCGTGGCGGGACTTCCCTTTCGCGCGGGATTGATCCGCACGATAGCCGTGCTCGTGATTTCCTGTCCGTGCGCGATGGGACTTGCGACTCCCACCGCTTTGATGGTTGGCATCGGCCGCGCGACAAAATTCGGCATTATTTTGAAGGGTGGCGAGGCGCTTGAGAAGGCCTACCAAATTGATGCCATCGCCTTTGACAAAACCGGCACGCTTACGATCGGAAAACCGACGGTAACGGAGTTTATACTTCTCGATCCAAGCGTTGATCATAAAAAAGCGTTAGCCGTTATTGGGGCACTTGAAATGGGATCCGAACATCCACTCGCTCGGGCAATCGCCGAAAAAGCAAAGCAAGAGCTTGGTGAAAAAAATCTTCCCAAAGTTTCTAATTTCGAAGCCGTCGCGGGATTGGGTGTTAAAGGAACAGTAGAAAAAAAGGCCGCTTTCGTTGGAAATCAGGCCTTTATAGAGGGTTTGGGAATGAAAACCGATAAGTACGCGACGGAAGTCCAAAAGCTTCAGGGTGAGGCAAAAACAGTCGTTTTCGCGGCATATGGGAAGAAGATTATAGCCATTTTGGCACTTGCCGACACCCTAAAGCCTTATGCTCAAGAAGCCATTCGAGAGTTAAAAAAGATGGGGAAAGAGGTCATCATGATAACCGGTGATAACCCAAAAACCGCCGAAGCGATTTCAAAACAGATAGGCATTGACAGGTTTTACGCGCAAGTTCTGCCGCAGGACAAAGCACAGCTCATTAAAAGCATACAAGAAGGAAAAGATTCAACGACGAATGGCGTGAAATCGGGAAGTAAAAAAGTGGCTATGGTGGGCGACGGCATCAATGACTCCCCTGCTCTCGCGCAGTCGGATTTGGGTATTGCGATTGGTTCCGGCACGGATGTTGCGATCGCGACGGGAGAAATTATTTTAGTCAAGGACGATCTCCGCGATGTCGTAACCGCGATACAGCTGTCGGGAAAAACAATCAAAAAAGTCTGGGGTAATCTCTTCTGGGCGTTCGTCTATAATGTAGTCGCGATTCCCGTCGCCGGAGGTATCCACCTTCTTGTGACCCAAAGCTCGCTTGGGGTTGCCGCGCCCTGGGTATTAAATACGGTAAGCGCTATGGGCGGGCAGGCAGGACAAGTATTCCTTAATCTCTCACAGGCAACGCTTCGTCCGGAAATCGCGGGGTTCGCGATGGCGTTGAGTTCCATTTCAGTCGTTTTGAACTCCCTGCTTTTGCGGCGTTATACTCCGCCAATTGAGAGATCAATAAGTGTGGTAAAATAAATGTATGGAAAAAATAACATTAAATATCACGGGTATGCACTTTGGGTCGCTCGTCGCTATACAGCAACTCGCTCCTTCAAAACCCTCGGTTTTGAATTCGTCCTTCGACTTCGCTCAGGACTCATTCCTACACGGGGAAAACTAACCTTTTCCCCGACCCCCTTTTGCCCGCAATGCATTCCTGATATAATTTTTACATGGAGAAAATCACATTAAATATATCAGGAATGCATTGCGGCTCCTGCGCGATTGGAATTCAGATGCTCGTCTCCGGAATGGATGGGGTGAAATCCGTGAATGTTGATTATGAAGGTAAAAAAGGAGTCTTTGAGTTCGACTCCTCGAAGGTTACCAAAGAACAAATTATCAAAGGTATTGAGGAGTTAGGGTACAAGGCAACTTAGTTAATCGTTTTTCTCAATAATAATCGGCGCGTGATTGAATTCACGGTTCGCCAAATAGCCAAGTCCAAAGCTTAAGGTGGCGACTAGAAAGATAATCAGAGTAAAAACAATCTCCCTCTTATGCATCACTACATAATCCCTAATTTTCATTTTTTAACTTTAAATTGTAATTTTGAACTTTGATATTTGATTTTTGATCTATGCCCTAGAACTGCAAGTAATTTTCCCATTTTTCGTAAAGCGCGCGGGTGGCGCGCAGGTCGCCCACGTTATACTTCGCTATTTCTAAGTATTTCTTCTTCTTAAAAAGTGGTCCTACATCGTCTCCTGTTACGCCGCTCACCTTAGGGCTTTCTATTCCGAATGCCCGCGCCCAGAGGTGCAAGCTCCCCTTCCGTCGAGTCGCCCCATAGAACGAAAGTTGTTCCAGAAGATCAATATGAAGCGCTTCGGGATTATGCTGATAGAGATACCGTCCGCGCATAAGGTCTTTGGTCGGTCGAATACCAAAAATTGCCGAACGAATCATCAAAAACGGAATATCGAATCCCCTTCCGTTAAAGGTGATAAAGACCTGATAGTGCTGCGCGGCTTCCCAAAAACGCTTCAACATCTCCTCTTCTGTCATCGGCTTAAAGGTAACGCCGTCTTCTTTTGTTTCTTCTGTTTTTTGACCCGGGGATTGATAATACACAGCGCCCTCATTTTTGTAATAATCGAGCATGCCGATCGCAACGATCTGTCCCGTTAAAGGCGAAAACCCAAGGCCGCTTTTCAGGTCTTCGAGAGCTAATTTGTACTCTTCCTCGTCGTCGGATTCTTTCTTAATCCAGCGGGTAAGATTTTCTTTAGTCGCCTTATCCAATGCGTCAAAATCCTCTCCGATCGTTTCAATATCCAAAATAAGCTTTTGCTGGGTTGACATGATTGTGAACTTTACACTTATATTACTATACTTAAAAGAGAAAGCGAACAATCACCGAGCACATAAAATTTTATGTGCTCGGTGCTCTTAATTCTAGATAGATTTGACAGTTTCTCTCAAATCTATAGAATTAAGGCATGGCACATACTCAATCAGGTGGTTCAACTAAATTAGGACGCGACTCGCGCTCCAAACGACTCGGCATAAAACTCCAAGACGGACAGCCGATCAAGGCCGGTCAAATTATTCTTCGACAGCGCGGGACGAGATATCTTCCCGGTACGAATGTTGTTCGCGCCGGCGATGACACGTTATACGCGAAAAAAGGCGGCGTAATAAAGTTTTCTTCAAGAATAAAAATAAGGTTTGACGGCAGACGACGGGAGGCTACGGTTGTTGCTGTAATATAACGAGAAGCGTAGCTTTTACGTCTTTTTTAAGATCCAATTCGATCTTGTGCTCACCCAATTCTTTAAGAGGGTGATCGATTTTCGCATCTATCCGTTCCGTGGTGATGAGCTTATTCTCGCGCAGTGATTTTAAGATCATATCTTTTGTGATCGATCCGAATGTTTTCCCTTCTGCGTTTGTTTTTACGAAGAATGTGATTGAACGCTCCTTGAGCCGTTCGGCAAGCGCGAGAAGATGTTTTTTTGTTTCCCCGCCTTCTTTTTCAAGTTTTGCTTTCAGGTTTGTAAGCTCTTTTGTGGCTCCCGGCGTTGCCGGTTTTACTAATCCTCGCGGAATCAAAAAGTTTTTGGCGTGACCGTCCGAGACTTCTTTCGTGTCGTATTTATTCCCCAGTCCTTTGATATCGCAAAGTAAAATTACCTTCATAATCCTAAAACGGAAATTTCTTTTCTTAAAAGTTCGATCGCTTTTTCAAGCTGCGGATCGCGCTTATTCTTTATGTCTTCTTCGGATAGTTTGACGGGAACGTCCGGAGCAATCCCCTCTTCTTCCAATATTTTTCCGCTCGGCAAAACCCAGTGGGCAACGGTAATTTTAACCGAAGAACCGTCCCGCAGTTCTTCTATTTCTTGAACCACACCTTTCCCGAATGTTTTTTCTCCGATAAGCTTGATCTTGCGGTTGTCGTGGAGGGCGCCCGCTAAAATTTCCGACGCCGAAGCGGAACCTTCATTAATAAGAATGACCGTCGGCATTTTTACGAGCGTTCCGTTTCCGTCAGCCTTAAAGACATCAGTCGGTCCGCGAGGCCCCTCTTCGCTTACCACGAGTGTTCCCGGCTCCAAAAACCATCCGGCGAGGTCAACCGCGACCGAAAGAAATCCTCCGGGGTTGTTTCGTAGATCAAGAATAATGCCTTTTGCCTTTGCCGCCCGGGCATTGCTTACCGCCTGCGCGAATTGCGGAAGCGCGACGGCATTAAAACTGTGGAGCTGGATATAGGCAAAGCTATCTTTCATCTCAAAATCCAGTGTTGGAACGATAATTCTACTGCGAACTATCTTGAATTCTTTAGGCTCTTTCCACTCTTTGCGTAATACAAGAAGTGTTATAGTGCTACCCTCCGGTCCTCGTATGAGATTAACCGCTTCTTCCACCCCGAGACCGTCCGTAATGTCGCCATCGATTTTTAAAATAAGATCTCCCGCCATTAATCCCGCGCGGATTGCCGGTGTGTTCTTAAGGGGAGAAACGACGGTCAGAATTTCGTTACGAATACCGATTTCTGCTCCGATGCCTCCAAAATTGCCGCGTATGTCTTCTTGAAACTTTTTGGCGTTATCGGGAGAAAAAAATTGGGAATAAGGATCTTGCAATGAACTTATGAGGCCCTGAATCGCTCCTCGGGTCTTTTGTTCAGCGGTTACTTCTTTGTTCTTCAAGTATTTATCATCAACAAGGTTCCAAACTTCCCAGAATAAACTGAAGTCCGAAGTGTTTGACGGTTTCCCCTCTTCGATATTTGCGACTCCTTTTACCGTAATTGTTTCGGGTATACTCCTTCCGATTTGATACCCGAACGAAAAAACACTTATTGAAAAAAATCCGATAAGCAGTGTCCACGAAGCGACAAGGATCACTCGACGTTTTGAAAGTGGGCTCATATTTATAGTATTGTACGTCACAATCGCGCCTTTGTAAAATAAAGAAATGGTATAGAATAAGAGCATGCAAGGTAACGAGGGATATCTCAAAAAACTTCAAGAAAGAAGGCTTGAATCAAAGGTATACAAGGAGTTTCAGCTTATCGGGCTTGAGATTGCGGAGGCGCTTCACGATCTGAGTCACAAGGCGCTTTATATTAAACTCGCGAAAGAACGGGATAGCCGTGATTTACTGCGTAAAGCGAAAGAGGTTTCCGAAAACCCGAACGTAAAAAATAAAGGCGCGTATTTTATGCGAATCATCATGGACGAATCGAAAAAAAATGCCAAGTAAAATTTGGACGATTAAAAATAAAAAAGAGGAGCGGTTCTTGCGAGAGAAAACCAACGTTTTTGAATTTCCTAAATATCATAAAGAAGTTCAAGAATTGGTAAAAACTATGCGAGAAACAATGAAGGAAGCGAATGGCGTAGGACTTGCGGCGAATCAAATAGGTCTTACGATGAGAGTTTTCGTAGCGCAAGTTCCCGATCCGAGTGGAAGTTTAAAATTCTACTCGCTTTTTAACCCGCGCATCGAGAAAACTGGCGGCGAAAAATTATTGCTTGAGGAGGGTTGTTTAAGCGTGCCGGGTGTATACGGAAAAGTAGAACGCTATGAGCGTGTCACGTTAAGCGGTTTTGATAAAAACGGTAGGTCGGTGAAGATTAAGGCGTGGGGGCTTCTCGCGCACGTTTTTCAACACGAAGTTGATCACTTAAACGGCGTGTTATTTATTGATAAGGCAAAGGAACTCTATGAAGTTTCTGCCTCCGATCGTATTGCGGCAAAAAACAAAGCTACTCGATAGAAATGCGTTATATATTCTTCGGCACGCCGGAATTTGCCGCGATTATCCTTAAAGCGCTTTGCGTGGCGGGATTTCCGCCCGTGGCAGTTGTTACGAATCCCGACCGGCCGTTCGGGAGAAAAAAAATCATCACTCCCCCGCCATCAAAGCGCGTAGCGCTCGAATGGAATATTCCCGTTCTTCAACCCGAGAAGATTGACGGGAAATTTATCGAAAAAATTCAAGAGATAAACCCTGAATTTTTTATCGTCGCGGCATACGCAAAAATTCTTCCGCAAGCGCTTATTGATCTCCCGCCAAAAAAAGCAATCGGCGTCCATCCCTCGCTTCTTCCCAAATTGAGAGGAACAACGCCTATCCAGAGCGCTATTCTTCACGGATTGGATGAAACGGGGGTTACGCTCTTCCTTTTAGACTCAAAAGCCGACCATGGGCCGATCTTGGCGCAAAAACGGCTTCCGGTGGGGGGGCAAAGCTATCGAATTCTCGCTCATACACTCGCTCTCGCCTCGGGCGATCTTTTGGTTGACACTCTCCCTCGGTGGGAAAAAGGAGAAATTCATCTGATGATTCAAGACGAAACGAACGCAACAACGACGAAAAAATTTTCCTCCGAGGACGGGTATGTGCCTATTGAAGTGTTGGAACGCGCCGAATCAGGAGAGGAAATTCTTGCGTCTCAAGTCGAGCGGAAGATCCGCGCGCTGAACCCCGAGCCGGGAGTGTACACCATGCGGGAGGGGGGACGCATTAAATTACTTGAAGCAATGCTCGAAGGAAAAAAATTAAAACTCCTTACCGTACAGCGAGAAGGCAAAAAACCGGAACCATTTCGAGGACTATAAATTACGCTTCGCGCTCGATTTCCCAAATCTCTTTTCCGATATACTTTTCGACGATTTCGAGATCTCGGAGAATTTTTTCTTCTTGGGACCGTTCCCGTTCGGAAAAAGAACCCGACTCTTTCGCCTTTTGGATGAGCAAAAGTTCGGCGCGGATATCGCGGGAGAGAACGGCAAATCCCCGCTTGATCGATTCTTCGGCTTCTCGTATGTCTTCGAGTAATTTCCGGTGTTTTTTCTTTGCCTGTCGCCGATGATACAGTGCGAAGCAGATAAGGATAAGAAGCACAAGAAGAAGCGCAAGCGCGATCATAAAGTACACCGCTTCATAGCTTAAGCGCGAGGTTCCAAGCTGTAGCGCCGCCGCGGACACCGTAAGCCGAATCTGCGGGCTCGGAGGGCTTTGCACTTCCCCTACCCTCGCTTGCGCCCACAGCGAATATATGCCGGCGGAAAGAAGCTTCGAATGCGTGTAAAACCACTCTCCGTTTTTGTCTGCGGTTACGTTCATGCTTACGGTTTCGCCGCTCTCGTAATTTTGAAGATAAAGAACGATCTGGCTGTTGGGAATCACCGCCACGCCCCCGACGTAGAAAATCTCACGATTGGTAATATTTTTTGAAACCTGCGTGATAATCGGCGGGGATTCGAGGTTATTCGCGTTTTGGGCATACACTCCCGCAAGCGGAATAACGAACGAGATACCGAAGTAAAGAAAGAAAATAAAAATTCCTTTGTACTTTTCCCGAAGCGATGTGAGCTCCTCAAGCTTCTTTCGTATTTCTTCGGGCAGTTCCCCGGCGCGATGTTTTGCATCCACGCGCGTATGGCGTCGATAAGACCGGTAAACAAGGAATACGGCGAAAATAATCGCGAGTATCCCTATTCCCCATACGACCGCCCAGGGAAGCACAAAATTTCCCCATAGCGTGAGTCCTTTGGTTTGCACAACGCTAAAAAACGACGTTGTAATTACCAAACGCTGTATTTCCTGGACATAGTTTCCCGCCTTGTCAAACGCGCGAACGAAGACGTCGTATTCGCCAAGCGAAAGTTCGGGGATATACGGGCTATTTGCCTCGATAAAAAAATTTTGCGCAGTGCGATTTTCGATATTTTCTCCTTCGGGAAGGGTGAGTCCGACGATCTTCAACTCATAATGGTCGAGTCCCGAAAGCGCGTCCGTCGTCTGAAAATTTATGACCGGCTTTCGAGTGACGGTGCGCGCTTTCGGATTTATTTCAATGGTGAAATGCGCGGGCGGCGTCCCGTCGATCTTCAGCGAATAATGGGTAACGCCTCCCCAGCTGCCGCTCCGCAGAGCCTTGATATGAAAATAATAGATGTCATCGGAGAGATTTTTATACGATTGCGTTGTTTTTTGTCCTTCGGAAATATCGTCGGGGATGTCGATGGGCTGGTTATTCACTACGTAGCTGTATCCTTGCACGGGCTCATCGCTCCCCCATTGAAGACCGACATTCCGATTCGAATACCACTTTTCCTGGTCGGAATGCGTTGGAGAACTTACCGCAGGGCCGGCCGGAGGCGGAAGCGCAAGATTATAAATGCCCCCCGTTGTCTGTCCAAGAACGTCTGTCCCCCTCCCGTCGTTTAGGAGCACACGAGAAGTATCCTCGAAGCGAATCACCGCGGTGCCGACGGAAACGACACGGAACGTTATTTCGGAGATGAGGCCGGCATTCGTGTTGATGCCCGGATTCGGGATAGCCCCCTGGAATTTTATGCTTCCCTTCCGATTATCGTACGTTGGTTGGACAACCCATACACCGACAAACGATTTTCCGGCACTTGGAGAAACAACCTGAAGTTTATCAGAGGGGAATTTTAAATCGGCTTGGATCGCGTTGATGCTCTGGCTGTTTGTATTGACAAAAATGGAAACCGTAAACGTACTGCCAACAACGTATGTTCCGGAACTTGGTCCGACGAATAACGACGCGGGAGACGATTGGGCATGCGAACTAAAAAAAACGAAGAAGAGAAAGGTAACTCCAGCGGGGATAAAAATAAAATTGGCACAATTTTTTTTTACAATGTTCACGGTCTTCCTTTATGATGTCTCTTAATTTGTGGAACTCAAGACTGTTTTCGAATTCTTCCTATCCGATACATAAGAAATAATAAAAGAACGACGGCAATAAGCAAAATCGGAAAAAAGTTTTTAAGAAAAATCGGCCAGTAGTAAATTACTTGAGCGGCTTGATTCTCGAAATTATCGGCAACCCGAAATCCTACCGCCCAGGCATTCGAAGGAATCGCCGCGGGATTATCGACAGGAGTCCACTCGCTCCAAAAAATCCATGTGCGATAGCGCGCCATTGCCTCCTTCACTCCCGAGCCGTTATCCCTTACAAGGAAGCTCAGAAACTGTTGATTCGGATTAAGGGGATCTTCTTCTAAAGCTAAAAAACTGATCTCTGGTGGATTGATATCTTTTTTCTCCGTGATTTGAACAGGAGTTCCCTCGGAAATTGAAAGAGAGGCACTCTCCCGTTCTAAATCCGTTTTTGTTCCTTTCCCGTTCGCCATATAGGCCTCAGCTGTTTTAAATACGAGAGTCGCTTTGCCTTTTTGAATCGCCTTGAAACGGATGGTCAAAAGCTTTCCTTGAGACCCCGTGAACTCATGTAAGCTCCCTCCGACAATCTCAATCTCGCCCGGCTTGTTCAGATTGGGCTGGTTTTGCCAAACATCGATGATTGAATTGCTGTTATTGATTTCTTCCGCAAGAAGGGCGTCGGGAGAGTAAGCAACTACGATGTTATATGCATTGAGCGAAATATCGGAATCAATAAAAACGTTTGCCTCGAATTCAGAATCTACGGAAATTGTCGCGGGGATATCAATGTAAAGCTTAGATGTCGCACCCATCGAAAAATTAGTTCCCCAAAGGAAAAAAATGGCAAGAAAACAAAAAAGTAATAACGAAAATCTAATTTTAGTACCGAGAATTTTCTCCTTCATTATTTTTGTACTATCCCAATTTGTTCCACTGTTTCGAACGTATGCTCGACTTTTCGATGCCACCGCCATAAAACGCGGACCGCATACCCGAGCGCAACAAGAAGCAAAAAACCAAATAAAACAACATAGGGCCAGGGGAAAAAATATCCGCCCGCCAAGAGAATGCCCTTTCCGTCTAATATTTGAACAAGAGTATTCGCAATTTCCAGATCCTCTTTAGCTTCTTGAAAATTACCCGCCTCATCATAGGCTCTTACGATAATCTGGTATCTTCCCAAGTCAAGCGACTCGGAATAGGGGGAGGCGGCTTCTATGAAAAACTCCTGACCAAAATTTGATGCGATTTTAGCGCTCAACACCTTAAGCTCATAGTGATCCATTCCAGAAATGGAATCTGTAGTTTCAAAGTTGATAACCGGATTTCTGCTTGCAGTTTTTTTACTTGGGGCAATTTGAATGCCAAATTTCGCCGGAGAAGTACGATCTATCTTTATGGCATAGTGGGTAATTCCTCCCCAGATGCCGCTTTGAAGCGACTTAATGTGGAAATAGTGAACGCCATCCGGAAGATCATCATACGTGGCAACTGCGTTGGGACCCTCTGAAACATTATCCGGATCATCGTTTATAGTGCTACTTAAAAGATAACTATATCCCGAAACATCCCTAGGACCATCCCACCGCAATACAACATGATCGATATCATACCACTTTTCTTGATTCGGGTTGGTGGGAGAGGTTACCGAAGGACCCGCAGGTGGTGGAACAGTAAGGTAATACAGCCCGCTCGCCTTTTTCGTCAAAATATCGGTAGCGAGCCCGTCAGCGAGAAACACATGCGAAGTGTCCAGAATTTTTATCGGCGCCACTCCAACATTCATCACTCGAAAGGTAATTGTTGAAATAACCCCCGACTCGGTATTGATTCCGGGATTGTGGATGCCCCCTTGAAAGTTAAGCGTGCCATTCCTATTTGAATATGACGGCGGTGACGCCCAAATATCGATGAACGACTTTGCAATGGTAGTCGGCGAAACAACTTGTAGCTTATCCGGCGGGAAACTGAGATTTATCTCAAGGGCATTCACAAACTGATTGCCAGTGTCAAGATATAAGGAAACAGTGAACGTGCTCCCAACAGAAAAACTCCCGCTTGAAGGGCCCAAAAAAACAGAGGCCGTTCCTCTTCCCTGCGCCAAGACCACATGTGGAAAAAAGAAAAAAAACCCCCATATCATAAGAATGAACGCGGGAAACAACGAAAGAAATAAGACCTTATTTTTGATTATCATACGTGGAGGTGGTTCTTCTTATTATATACCTTTTTACCCAAAAGGATGTGGGGAAAAAACCGCTATGTAGTCCAATAGTAGAGAAGAATAGAAACATCAGCCATACTGACCGTACCATCGCCGTTAAAATCGGAACGCGCGACAGATTTATCTCGCCGCCCATAGTAGTAAAGTAAGATTGAAAAGTCTCTAATATCAATCCGCCGATCTCCGTTTAAATCTAATGTATCGAGAATATTCGAAACCGATGGCGGTCGCTCAGTAATTCTAGGGAGCGGTGGGCGGAGCGGCGGTCCTCCGCCGGTCGGTGGGACTTGAACAGTTCCTCCCTGTGGCGGCGGAGCGGGCGGTGTAATTTGCGCTTGCGCCGAAAACGTCGGATAACGCGTGTAGGAATCAAGAACGGTTCCGGAAGAATATATCATTCGGAAAAACCAATCATTGGTCGTCGCGGCGGAGTTATTTTTTATCACCCAATCCCATTCTCCTCGTTGGCTGGCTGGAATCTCATTCGGCGTTTCGGCCGTCGGATTTGATTCCGAATACGATTCGCCAACATTCGAATTCCCCAAAACCGGAGCGACGATTATCTGGCCATCGGAGACCCCCGGATTATCAGAAAAAATCCAGGGAGTGGACGTAGTAACATCCGCCCACCCCGAAGAAGTAGTTGCTGAATATTGAAGCTTGAATATGGCTCCGGCGGGAAGCGCGAGAATTGTATCTTGGAGATTTATTCTCAAGCGAACCGTAGTTCCCGCGGCGGGTACAGTCGTTTCTGTATTCTCCGAATCAAGCGCGGTTCCGGGCGTAAGCGAGTCCGCGTTTGAGTACCACCGAAAATCACTTTGCGTAAGAGTGATAGTTGGGGCAGTAGTGACTACGCTCGTAGTTATCGGCGCGGCAAGGGCATTAAAAAAACCAAACGTGATGACAAAACTTATAAAAATTATAAAGATCTGATACCATTTCATTCCCAACATTCATTTATCTCTGCATTCTGCGCTTTCTTCTTTTGAGCACCATTCGAATGAAGATAATAAAAACAAATAAGGAGAAACCTATCGCGTAGTAAATCCAATTGTCTTGGAGTGATCGCAAGAAACGTTCCCGAGGATTCGAGAGTGTTCCCTCCTTCAAAACATTGAATATCGCCCGCTCGCTTTTTATAACCTTCTCTTCTTGATAAAAACTTACGCTTGCCCAATACTGCCCCAAGCCGAGATGAAAATTGATCGGAAACTCAACGACATATTCTTTTGTCGCAAAGGGAGGTGTTTCCGGAAAGTCTTTGCTTTTGGGAACATAGGCAAGCCGTACCGCGCCAAAATTGTCAAAAAGTTCGAATGTGGCCGCGTCAAACGCTTCGGGTACGTTGCCGTCATTCACAAATTTTACGTATGCTCGCGGAGCCCATCCCTCCTCAATGTCGAGAAATTTTACCAGGGCGACATTAAAATTCCGATAGATATCGTTTCCCACCGTCACATTGATAGCTATCTGCACTCCGAGCGCGATGGCAACCTGACCACCCTCCGTTGTCGGACCGGCGGTGAAACGTAAATTTCCATGATACACCCCGAGAGCGGCATCTTTGGGTACATCTATTTCGATAGTTAAAGGAAATTGGCGCACTCCTTTTGGAATAATAACTTCTTTTCCTCCGTTCACCACGAACCAATTTCTAATCCGTTCGTTTACCTCGAGATTTGTTTGTATTTTTACATCATTATCGGGTTGATCTTGAACCAAATAAACCGTTTGCGAATAATGAGCGCCGGGAACCAAGTGGCTTTCGTTTAAAAACGGAGGAGAAATACCGAATGCCGCGTTTGAAACATGAGGATAAAAAATAAAAGCCCCAAGCAAAAAGCCGGAAGCGACAATAAAATAAAGAAGGCTAATATTTCGAAAGCCCCTATTCATCTCATTCATTATATCATATCAATATTGACTTAACAAAACAATAAAACCCCCGGTAATCTAGGGGGTTTTATTGTTTTGTTTCAAAGTTCTATGGCTGGAAAAGCGAGGTGAAAAGAGTAACACCCGTATACGTACCCGTTGGTGTACCGGCAAGAACTTCAAGTCCCCAGAATGTTACCTTTGCGACATTCGAAGTACTTGTGGGCGAAGTCAAGAGAAAACCCGTTACCGTTACTGCCGATGCGGTAAGTTGAGTGGCGCCACCCGGAAAGGTAAATGTTGATGTGGCAAAGCGCTGGCTACTCGTTGCGATCGCATTTGATCCCGAAGTCAGCGTTGCTGTCGCCGAGAGTTGAAGCGTCGTCGTTGAATTCCCGGCGTTCGTTGATGTCGCTGTTTGGTTTGATGCTCCGGACGTACTGCTTGCGGAAAGCGTTCCATAATTTATCGAAGATGTTGTTACATTTATTGCGGTTAAGGTGAGAAGTTCAACTCCAGCGGAATCGGTACTACCCGTGGCATTACTCGGATCTCTAAATATTACCGTACCAATCCAATTTTGCGAAGCAAAGGTCGAGGAAGCATCGGTTGCCTGCGCGAAGTATTGTACCGCAACAGTAGTCGTTGTATTTGTTGTTCCGCTCGAACAGGTACTTGACGCGGTAAAGGCGGTTGCCACATAACAATTTGCCGCGTCCGGAGTCGCAGAAGCCATACACGTTGATGAAGTTATTCCGGAGCGGTACAACAAAACCGTTGTACTCGCATTAATACTGGTAATGTCTCCGCAACCGTTATTGTCGCTGATGGTCGCGTTGATGCTTACGTTTGTCGTGGTATTCGCTGTAAGAACAATACTGCTTGCGGCATTTAAGACGACACTGGTAACCGTTGGGGCCGCGTTGCCAACAATGACGGTACTTGACGCCGTTTGCGTGGTACCCGCGGCGAAAATAGTATTCGGAATCATAGGGAGAAAGTTAAAAACAGTCCCGAAAAACCCTACGATTAAAATAGCTAAACCTATGCCGAATCCCAAGTACTCAACTTTCAATTTGTTCATATGACTTATTTATTATAAGTATACCAAAAACGATTTGAATCGTACTGTGCATAACTAAACCCCGTTAGAGAAGCAGGGTATTGAAATAGACTTTAAGGACTAAACACCGCGGTAAAAGTATTGACACCCGTGTATGTTCCCGTCGCTTTCCCTGTAGAAACTTCAATCCCCCAGTATGTGGGACTAGAAACGGTATTGGTGCTCGTTGGCGATGTTAATAAAAATCCGGAAACGGCTGTGGCGGCGCTGCTCAATACTTGTTCGAATCCACCGAACGTAAACGTGGAAGTCGCGTAATGTTGAGAGCTTGTGGCAATTGAATTCGATCCCAGGGTAAGCGCCGTACCACTTATCTTGAGCGTTGATGAGGAGTTGCCCACGTTTTTAATGGAAAGAATTTGGTTCGTTCCGCCGGTGGTACTCGAAGGAGTGAGCGAACCGTAGTTGATACTGCTTGTCGTTACATCAATCGCGAGAAGCGTACTCATCTCAACACCACTCGCGGTTGTAGAGGCAGTCGCATTACTTGAGGCATCAGTAACGGTTATCCGCGCGAGCCAATTCTCGCCGCTATAACTCGAACTCGCGTCCGTCGCATCGGCAAAGTAATAAATCTCCGCGGAACAACTTACCGTGCTTGTGGAATCCGTAAAACTACAGCTTGAACTCGCGAGTTGATAACAATTTGAATTATTCGCCGGACAATTCGCGGTACCGCCCGCCCCCGAGCGATAAATCGTTGAGGTCGCATAACGAATATCTCCCGCGCCGTCGGGATCGCTTGTCGAAGCTCGGGCGATAATGGTCGTCGTTGCGGCAGGAGTAAGAATAATCGCCGTACTTGAGTTTATAGTAACTCCGGAAACGGTAGGAGCCGAACCTCCCGCGGGAGCGGTGTATTTCCCTAAAATCACATCGCGGTATACCGGGAGCGACGTGGCCGAGCTCACGGTATAAGTAACACTATGCGTGTGACTAGTATCTGCGGCATTTGCGGCAGTACCACTTTTGTTGACTGCATTACCGGAATTGCTTGCGATGTTGGCAAATGTTGTAGAGGCCGTATGATTGTGCGTACTGCTCCCGCCCGTGGAACCAAAAGAACTCGCTCCTTTAAGAAATTTTCCGGCATAGGCGCTTCCCGATGTCGAAACGATGCTCCAATTCGACGGAAGCGATGCGTTATCAAAGAGTGCAATCAAGCCGTCGGGAATCGAAGAAGTTGCGCCAAGTTGGGCAAAAACCACGGTGATAAAAGGCGGCGTATTGTTGTCGGCACCAATCGTGCTGGCGGCCGGTATTGTATGATCGTGGAGGTGCGGGTCGGTGTTCTTTCCATTACCACTGTCGTCCAATCTCCCCGCAGAGGCGCCGGAGGTAAGAGCTGCGGTAGTTGTGGGATTATGCGTGGATGCGCCACCAGTTAGGCCGTCGGCATCACCCCTAAGATATCGCTGGACATTCAGCGGGGAAATACCGTCACCGTTGAACGCGGAGTAAGAAGACCAGCCGGAAGGGAGAGAAGCTACGGCAACGTCGAAAATGCCGATTGTTCCGTTCGGAAGCGTAGTGGTCGCGGCGCTTATGAATTTCAGATTTCCAAATATAGGCCGGATGTCTTCTGAAGCAAGCGTTGGATTCCCCCATGTATGTGTGTGCGCTTCGGTAGCCGAAAACGTACCTATGGCGGCAGTGTTGATTCCGATGCCTGTACCTTGGGTATATGACGAAAACGTAAGCGTGTGTGTTACGTTATCCGCGCTTGAGGACGCGGAGCCGTAGGTCGAACTCGCCCGCGGAAACACGCCGAAAAATGGATCGGTTGCCACGCACGAAATACATGTCCAACCATTTGGAATTGTCGCGCCGTCCCAGAGTAATATAACCTCACCCGCCGCGTCGGCGGCTATCTGCCATTTTCTTGATTCTTGCCATGACCCGATTTCCAAGGCCCCTAGTTTATACAATTCCGGGCTTACATTGGGCGCTTTGAAAAAATAATTCAGTTCGGCGCTCTCCCCTGCTTTAACATTGACGTTCCACGTAATTGTCTGATCGTGTATTCGATTTTCTTTTTTTGAATTCAACTCGTTCGTGATATTAAACGAAAGCGGCACGATTTCACGTATCTCACCCGCGTAATCTTCGTTCGCGACGATATGCATCGTCATTTTGTAAATTGCCGGAGGGAAAATTCTTGTGGGACCGATACGCTCCACGCTAAAACGCGGCGCTTGCTCCACGCGGAAGATGTCCGTGATCGTGCGCCCACCGTTAGGCGTTCTCGCGGAAACAGAAACCTCGTACGTTCCCGATTCGTCGGCTTTTATGGAAGCGGAGTAATCCGGTTCATTCGTTACCGTTTCCGGGCCACATGACAGATTCCGTTTAATTTTTTTATTTGCGGTCGAAAGAAAAATAGTTCTGCCGGATGGCGCTTTGATTTGCGTCTCGATATTCGCGTTGCATATCGTGTGTCCCTGATCGTCCAATACTCCAAAACCAATGCGTGCCGTATCCCCTATCGCATAGATAGATTTATTAAAATTTACCGCGAGTACGCCCCACGTAAAGTCGTTTTCCGTGAAGTAAATGACGCTATTTTTTAATATCCAAAGTCGAAGCGTGTAGCGCCCGGGATGGAACTCACGCTCCGGCTCGGGGATACTAATTCGGAGCTGGTTATTTACATTGAGTAGTATCGGTTCTATATTCGTTTCTTTCCCGTCAGGCCCGATAATGCGCGCGATGATGGGATTGCTTAAGGTCGGCAAATTACCCGGCGATAGATTTGACTGTGCTTCCGCCGAATTTCGAAAAAGATTTAAAAAAAAACCAAGCCATGCAAAATGGCTTTTCTGCGGGCGCGCGTATGACGCGGGGCCTTGCGATTGCGCGGGCGGCGAAAAAGAAGATTGTATCGTGGAACTGGGAATCGGCAAGTCGTCGAGGTTTAAATCAAACGAGGGAGTTTCGCTTGGTCCGAAATCTTTTTGATTGGGCCTCGTCGGGAGGGGTTTTTTACCGTCGGGAAGAGTGATAATACGGGGCGTGTTTTCGAGTGATCCGTTCTCTTCGATTGGTTGGATAGTGGTTTCGCGCGAAAGTAGAGGCGGCAAATCGTAGTGAACTTCAACTAACATTCCGTCAAGATACGCCTTTGGAATTTCGCCGATGGTTGTGGGAATACCCTCGACGCTGATTTGCAAACGCCGCAACTCATCCCATGAGCGCACCGGTAACGTCACCGTATAATTCCGCCAATTTGATTCGTTGACCTTCGCGAGTTCAACCCACGTCTCACCGTCAAAACTATAGTTAATTTTTAGGAAATTATCGTCAGGTGTAGTGTCATTTATGATGGGTTCAACTTCAGATTGCGGTGTCGGATTTTCTTTGGTTGAGGATACCATTCCTTCGTCCTTATCTTCTGGCGGCACTATTTTTGTTTCTTCGGAAATGGGAGACGAGGATACTTCGGACTGGGGCACTAATTTCTCTTCGCGGTTTTCAAGTTCTTGCGCCAAAACTTGATTCAGAAGCGGGCGAAAAATCGAAAAACTTTTCCGAAGCGGAAGATGAAGATAACTTTGTGGCGCGCTATTTTCTGCGGGAGGAGCGGGTTCCACAATCTGACTTGTTGTTTGAGCTTCCTCGGTGGGCGGAGGACTCGGCAACGGCTCCGGAGGAGCAACCTCTTTTTTTAGAGGACCTTCACTTGGAGTTTGGTCAGTACTCGTTGCGATTGGCGGCAGCGGATCATTACTTTCCGTCGTAGTTGCCGGCACGGGCAGATCTATGACAGGTTCAGGTGTTGTTGATACGGGAATCGACACGGGAGATGGAGATCCTCCGCCCTGCGACTGAGATTCTCCAACGTGCCAGACGAGCGTTAGGCCAACATTTTTAATTTCTCCCTCGCCTTCATAATCTTGTGGTACAAAATTGCCGCAAAATATGTTTTTTGCTTCTTTCGTGTAAATACTTGAATTCGCTTGCGTGAACAGCTGGCCATCGGACCCGAATGTCTCCGGCTGACTTTGCGCGTTTTGCGGATTTTGCCAGTCGCCAAGACAGGTTTCTGGATAAAAATCGGAAACGTCGGCTCTTATAAAAATACTGTTTAAAACAAAGGGTGAAAATAAAAGTGCCAAAACAATAACCGTAATCGTAAGAAGCCGAGAGGTATCACTGCGGATTGAGCTTCGAAGGATTTTGAAGCGATGAAAAGAAACACCTAAAAATTTCCCCAAAAAATTCCGTTTGCGCGAGGAATGCATCTTTTATATTTTAGCATTTTTTGAAGCAAAAAAAACGCCGATTGCTGTTCATAAACCGCAGAAAAGGCGGGGGGCGCCTATCGTTATGCTATCCAGTAGAACATAAGGACTGACACATCGGGGAAATCAACCGTTTTATTTCCGTTCAAATCATACCTCGAAATTTTAGGCCCAAATTCTTCGTAGTAAAAAAGCATAATAGAGAGATCCACGATATTACACCGCCCATCGTCATTAAAATCGCATTTCTTTATTATCTCCGGAGTTATTACCGGTTTCTGGGCTTTCGGAGGAATTCCACCTCCGCCGGTCGGTGGAACTTGAACAGTTCCTCCCGATGGCGGCGGAGCCGGCGGAGTTAGAGGAGTAGCCGGTGTCACGGCCGGAAAATTTAAAAAGCCACCACGCAAGACGAAGGACGTGCTCGTGGAAATTCCGGTTCCCGGCTGGCCGATGCTTGTACGCAAATTAAACCCGCTTGAAGTTGCGCCGCTTCCGCCCACGTCAATAACTCCCGCTTCTATTTTAAAATTTGTCGAAGTCGCGGAATCGGCAAGGACTAAAAACGGGAGGCCAAGCAGAAAACCGATTATAAAGACGGTAATTCCTTTTTCCACCGTTTCTTATTCGCCATTTTGGCTTAAGAAATTTTTTATCGATTGCACTACTTGTGAATTATCCTTGAGATTCTCCCAGAATATAATGGCGCTTCTTGGTACATACATCATATCCTCTGGCCCGTGCAGTTCGCTTCCCAGTTTTACCAAACTTAAATCGGGAACTGCTCCCCCGCCCTGCTGGAGCGCTTGGCTCGCCCGCAAGTAAAAAATATTCTCAAGGGCGACATATTCCTTGGTTACTTCTTTAAGGTTTCCGAAATATACCTGATCGTTATTTAAAAAGACCGCCTGCCATTTGTTTTCGTCAATCTTTGGAAAAGTTTTTACGAGAAAGAAAAGGTCTCCAACTTGAAGAATAAGAATAAGGAGTAGCAAAATAAATACAGCTCCAAAACCCTTTTTGGATCGAGATCGTTCGCCCTCCGGCGCCCCTGCGTTCATAAGATCTTCTGGAGAATTTTTTCTAAGGTTATTAATGCTATTCATACAATTAATATTATCACATCGCCCCGCGCCTGTCAGACCTATGGAGCAGGCGAAAATTCGCCCGGAGATTGTGGAATGTCCCCTGGCTCGGTAGGTAATTCCTCGGGAACCACTCTCAGGCTTGGATGAAGTATTGGAGATTCCACAGGTGGGGTTGAAGAAGGAGTGGAAGTGGAAGTGGAAGTGGAAGTCGATATCGGATCTTCGCCTGCAGGATTTTCGCCCTGTGTTTCTCCGTCATTATTGTGAGCATTTTCTGAATTCGATCCGCATACGCCCGGAAGCGTCTTCAAAATCCCGTCTTCAACCTGAACGCAATATGGATTCTTTGTTTGTACATCGAAGATCGTAAAACCAACAGGCGTCTCGGGAGAACCGATTGTCAGTTTCTCTACCGTAAGTTCGCGCATTGAATAAGCCATTAAAGGATCAAGGTTGTAGTTATTAATAATTGAGGTGTTGATCCCTCCCTGTCCGTAACCCACATATCCCTGGAGATTACTTCCACCGAGGACGTTTGTTTTCCATTGGGGACTCATAAATGCGAGCACTCTACCTGTGTCGGCGATCGATGTTCCCCTAAAAGCTTCCATTGCGATCGCGACAACCTTTCCGGAATTCGTTGCTTTCATCGCATAGCCCAGCGTGTCCGACGAAGTCAAATAATCACCCGGCTCAATCGGCCCGTTCTGCCCAGTCACTTTTACCGGCAAACGCCCCGCGAGCGCCATGATGATAGAGCCGCGCCCGTCATCACCGCCGCCCGCGACAAGGCCTGCCGTTTCCGTTACCACTCCCACAAGTTTTTGATCGTACGCCACTCTCGATTTTTCAAATTTCCCCGGTTTCGCAACCGATATGGAAAGGAGGTCTCCCGCCCCGTAATCTTCGGCGGGACCAACGACTTGGACGAATTCGCCAATGTCCGCCTGCCCTCCATAGATCGAACCGCGCGCGATAATTGAGTTCGCGGTGGTTGAGCCGTCGGCAGAGGCAAAAAATGCGACAGTGTCCGTTGTGCTTGCGGCCGTCGGCACTGTGCAGTTATTTTTTGCGCAAACTGTAAGCGTGCTTGTTGCGCTAAATTGCGTCGAAGTTGCAATAGCGATAGTACCCGAGGCGATAACAACCACAGAACTCGACGCCGTAGAACTCCCCACAATAAGCGACGTTCCGAAATATCCCGTGCGAAAGATTCTACCCACCGTTCCAAGGTCAAAAGCATTCGTAAACGAAGGAACGGTATCCAAACTTGTCGAGGAAAGCCGAAGCGTTGAGGTGTTGTTGATTCCGAAAATAAGCGTAGAGGACGCTACATTCGTCCCCGAACCTCCTTGCGCGATAAAGTTTCCTCCCTTCGTAAACCCAAGAGAATCAGTCGCTCCCATCGCGCCGCCAAAGGTCAATTTCGGGCCGACATTCGCGGTATTCGCCGCGTTCGAGATAAACATCGTTCCCGCCCTGCCGAGAATCAAGTCCGCGGTGTTTGTCGCGTTGTAACTCGGAGTGATTTGCGCGCCGATTGCGTTCATAGATTTGACCGGTGATGTTTGGAGGTTTCCACTAAGCTGTAACCCCCGTAGTGTTCCCCAAGCCGCGCTTGAGGCGTGGATTGACGTAAGCCCCGTCCCTTTGAAAAGGGAAAACGAAGAAAACGAACCGAGAAGCGGCGAGGAGTTTGGATTCCCCGAAATAGATACTTCGTGTCCGGTAAAAGTACCCGCTACGCCTGTTCCGCCTCCATCGGTGGACTCAAAACCATCAACGAATATAAGCCCATAGTTTCCCCCGGTGATGACAGCGCTTGCTCCTATATCCGTGTCAAGCGTCGCGTAAAGTCTAATCCCATTACTCCACCCGCCCTCTGTATCTGAATAATCTTCACCAATGGCTAAAATCGTTCCGTTCGGGTTGGGTTGGTTCCCAGAAAGAGATGAACCTTTGCCGATAAGCAACCTGCCATTCACTACCGCTCCCTGTGTAGAGCCGGAAGGGTATGAGGGATAAAGTTGTAAAATCGTAGTCCCCGAAGCGTCTTTGAGGTTCAATCTTCCGAATACCTGCGAAGAACTGCTCCTTGACCACTGGAGAGAGTCATCAGCTCCGTTAGTCGTGAAGGTCAGCGTATCTCCGAAAATAGTCGAGGTGGAGGTGAGATACGCAAGATTTGCCGCGAGCGTACCCGTAAGCGTAGTCGTCGCTCCCGTAATCGTGGAAAGAGTGGAAGCTCCAGAAATATTCAGCGACGCTCCTTGAAGAAAGCCGCTTGCGGTAAAATTGGTCGAGGAAACATTTGCGAGCGTGGATTGGCCGGAAATATTGAGGGACGTGCCCTGTAGATACCCCGAGGCAGTAAGATTTGTTCCGGAAGCATTTGTGAATCCCATGGTCGGAAATATTCCATAGCCCGATGCGGTGATATTTGTTGAGGAAACCGCCGCAAGAGTTGACTGTCCGGAGACATTAAGCGCCGCTCCCTGGAGGTAACCAGAAACAGTAAGGTTGGTTCCTGATGCGTTCGTGAAATTCAAGGTTGGGAAAGTGCCGTAGCCGGTAACGGAAATGTTGGTAGACGAAACATTGGTGAGCGCGGCGTTCGTGGAGTTCAAAGTCGGAAATGTCCCGTAGCCAAAGACGGTAATATTGGTCGAAGAGACGTTCGTCGAGGAAACAGTAGTAAGGGCAAGAGACGTTCCCGTAGCGTTCGTGAACGTAATCCCGCTTAACGTCGTGATCCCTCCGACATTTAATGTGTTTGAAAACACAACGGCACCCGCGAATGTGGAACTCCCATTCGGAAGATTAATGCCGCCCGACGGATCGAGCTGTAGCACATTATTCGCCGAAGTCCCCGCATGCGCTCCGTCAACTGTGTCGGCGTTAATCGCGAATCCGGAAGCAACAATTGACTGGCGGGGGGTAAGCGTCTCGAACGCCGCCGTGCTCGTACTATAGACTTCAATTTGAAGGTAATAAATCGAGGAGGTATTGAAATCCAAATTCAGCGCCGAAAACCCCTGGTTCGTATCGCCAATCCGAGCGTCGAACACCCCGCTTGTTATCTTGTGCGTGGTCGAAGCGGGCGCGCTCGCGGGCCAAAGCCGGGTTCCCAATCCCACAGTTGAAGTGCTCCAAATGGAAAACTTGAAATCAAAGTTTGTCCCTGCTGAACTTCCTTGGAGATTCCCGCTCGCATCCTCAAGCCTGCCCTGATAATTGATGATCTGCGGCACTGCTGCATATGCGCGAACAAAGAACGCCAACGCAGCAAATGCAAATGCAAAAGAAAGTAACTGAAAAAATGGCCTGTCCTTGAAACGTGCCATAAAGTTCATCTATTTTATTATATATTAACACGCGAAAAACTGTGGCGGAAGGGTGTGCATAAATCAAGCCGCATAGCAGTAATTAGCAGTTAGAACTTAGCCAGTAGAAAACTCGGAAATTTATTTGATCTACGCCCCCTCAACTAAGGTGAGATACTTTCTTAATTTTCATTAGGCCTTTTGCCTGCCTGCCGGTAGGCAGGGCTATGAAAATTAAGAAATACATCGAACCATTATTATTGGCTACTATCTACTTTTATTTGACTTTTTATTTTTTGGCATTTTTTAGAGATTAAAAAACCGGCAGATGTGAATAAAATCAATTTTCTTGCTCTTTAGCCCCCCGCGATCTGTTTTAAGAGCGATGAAAGGAAAGTATTTATGATTTCGAGAAGTTTAATATAGAATTGCTGAATTTTATCTTCAAATTGTCGGTATTCGGTAGGAGAAAGAATTTTTGCTGATCCCGGAGTTGAATTTATGGGTAAGGGAATTTCATTCGAGATTTCTGGTGGTCGTGGTGATACCGGCGAAAGAGAGCCTCCATACGAAGCCGGTACGCCGATGGGAATTGTCGCAGGTGTCGGAGCTGGCGTTGGAGATGAAATGGTGTTTACTTCAACGCCGGATACCGTAGTTGAACCGTATATATTCCCGGCACTGTCGGTTACTGTTATAGTCGCAAGCCAATTTTCCGAAGAAAAATTTGAACTCGCATCGGTCGCTTGTGTCGTATCGTCAAAACTCGCGGTACAGCGCACCGTACTCGTGGAATCGGTGAACGCGCAGCTTGAGCTCGCGAGTTGATAACAATTTAAATTACTCGCCGCGCATGTTGCGCCGACAGCCGATCGATATATAGTAGAGGTGGCATAACGTATATCCTCCACTCCATCGGGGTCGCTTGACGATGCACTTACGGTAACGGTGGTGGTCGCGTTGGAAGTTAAATTGATATCTTGCCCACTATTCAAAAGAACACCGGAAACTGTTGGATCTTGATTCGTATATTGTCCTAAAATCACGTCGCGATATACGGGAAAAGAATTTTCCGCGCTGCTTGAAATGGCATAGGTCGCGCTATGGGTATGCGACCCAATGGCGGCGTTTACGTCGAATGTATCTTGTATCACATTCGTGGTAGCGCTTGGCAAGCCGCTTGTGATCGCAGTGCTCGTGTTGTGGCTGTGACTGCTTGATCCGGCAATTGTCCCGAACGCATTCGATCCTTTTAAAAGCCTTCCGGCGTACGCGCTCCCAGAAGTTGAAACTATGCTCCAGCCCCCGGGCAACGACGAGTTATCGAAGAGCGCGATCATCCCATTGGCGGGCGTTGATGTTGTTCCCAGCTGAGCGAACACAACCTCGATCGAAGGCGGCGCGTTGCTGCTTTCCGTAAGGCTCCCGGAAATCAGTATGTGTGTATGCGAAGTCGTGCCAATGTTCGCATTCGTAAGGGTAGTGTTGGTGCCCTCGCTTCCGACTGCCGATCCCGAAGTGACCGCGCCGCGAGAATGGGTATGCGTTGAAGCGCCTCCTGTCGAGGTCGTTTGTGCGCCTCGCAAGAAGTTTCCGTTCAGTGCGGAATAGTACGACCAATTTGTCGGCAACGAGCTCGTGTTTGATACGTTAAAGATCCCTATGACTCCGTTGGGCAATGTGGTTGTCGCCGCCTGGATGAATTTGAGATTTTTAAAAGGCGGCCGCACATCGCCGGTTCCTATCGAGGGGCTGCTCCAAGTGTGTGTATGGAATCCACTCGCTACGTTCACCTGAGAATCGGTTGAGATCTGAGTGGTGCCACCGAAATCAGCGCTTGAGAAGGTAAGCGTATGGGTTACCGTATCGGTTCCCGAAGAAGCATTCGCGTATGAAGAACTTGCGCGAGGAAATACACCGAAAAACGCATCTGTGGCTGAGCAGGAAATACACGTCCAGCCAGTGGGAATAACATCCCCTTCCCACATGAGAATAAGGTCCCCTGCGGAACCATGCGCCTCTTGGGGAGGCGACTGGATAGGAAGCTTATTGTCTTTCTGATAGAAAAAGAACGCAGCAGACGCAAAAACGAAAATAAAAATCAGGAAAAGAGCGGCATGGAAAAATCTTCTTGATTTCATAAGGTAAGAAAAAAATCCTACTCTAAGTATAGCAAAAACAATAAACTTACGAGGCGTGCTTCGCGAGGAGGTCGTATTCTTTTATGATGTTGTTTGCAAAACCCCAGTCAAGGTTTTTGAAAAAGGCGTCGAGATACGGCTTTCGGTCAATGCCATAGTCCATCGCGTAGGCGTGTTCATAGACATCGAGAACAATAACGGGAATCGCTCCCCAGACGGCGCCTACATTATGTGAATCCGAGCCGTAGTTATGGAGACGATTATCGCGGAAATCAAAGGCAAGAATCGCCCATCCGCGGGCGCAGATAGCGGTTGTAACCATATCCAATTTCCACTCGTCCAAAGAGTCAAAATCTTTCTCTATCATTTTTACCAACTCCCCTTTCGGTTCTCCGTCGCCGGACAGATGCCCAAAATACACTTCGTGCAGTTTCATTCCGTTTACGGCGAATGTCTCCTGCCGCTTCAGCTCGCCAATCATGCTATAAACCCCATTCGCCTCTGATTTATCGGCGCCGTCGATTTTTTCTTGAATCTCGTTCGTTTTTTTAACGTATCCTTCGTACAGCTTAAAATGCGCCTGTATCATTTTGAGCGTCAATCCGGGCCGATCTTTGTCGATTTTTAATTTATCTGCCTCAAATGGTTTATGCATGCGAAATTTTAATAAATTAAAACTTTGTGCCGAACGCATAGAACACTATGTGTTCGGCATTCAATAATTTAAGTTTATTCATATGTAATCTTCCGAAATATTATTCTAGTGACGTAATAAAAATCTTAACTTCTCCGGTTGCTTTATTCACGATAGCTCCATCAGAGGATCCATCCTGGATGTTAGTACTGGGCGAAAGATCAAACCTGTAATAATCATCGGGATTCTTTAAGGTAGGCCACAGATCTTTTACCAACTTGATGGTAGCGTAGGTCCGGTTTGTTTTTTTTAGGTAATCTTGCAGAATTTTTAAAGCTTGTTCTTCGGTAAGCATGGATGTTTTTGAGTCACTAGTCTTGGTTCGATATTCAACAATTATCTCCTGTTTGTCATTGAGAATCAACTTCTCGAATTCCGTGCTCTGCTTCCCGTTCACCGTCATCACGACTTCGTGAGCATCATCCGCTGATTTGTCGAGTAGTTGGATCGAAGAAAACGGCTTGCCCCAGAGCGTAAAGAAATCTCCCAGTGTAAAATCTTGCGGAAAGTTCGGTTCGATATGAATCTCGCCGGAACTATCGTGCGTATGAAGCGCGCGCTCGCACCCGATTACCCCAAGACCGATGGTTGGAGACACCGCGATATCTTTTCCATCAATCATAATTTTTATATGCGGATGGATATGAAGATTTTCCGGAATTGGCAGAGTCGGATTAATACATGGCACGTTACCCGTTCCGTCCGGTCCGCTTCCTGAGGGGAAGAAATTTTTATACCCCAAAAGAAGAACTCCCGCCGTGACGGCGAGAAATACATATATAAATGTTTTGTTTGGTTTTTGCATGCTTCAATATTTTAACACAACTATGCCGCTAAAAAAGACTAGCCAGTCCTTTGTTAAAAATCCTGGTCCTCGCTATCCATTACGAAAACCTCCACACTACGAGTACAAGAGCGCCTATCAAAATAAAAAGAGGGGCACTCTCAATCGGCTTTTCGCAGCATATTTGACATTTTCTCGGTAGTCGCTAAACTTACATTGTATGAGTATCGATTTAGCCGTAAAAAGAAATTTAAAAAACAGGAAAGTTACCGTTCAAATAGACGCAGATAAGCTGGAGCGGCTTGCGGCGAGTTTTGGGTTTCTTAACCCTGATTTTCTTAAGAGCTTGGATCGAGCAGAAAAAAACTACGCAGCAGGCAGATACCGCAAAATCAAATCCTTGCGGGATGTGAAGCGGTAAATGCTTGAGATTTTTGCCACCAACGAATTTGAGGAACGATATCGGAAACTTCCGGTGATTGTTCGGAAGAAGGCAGAAAAACAGGAAATTCTTTTTCGCGAAAATCCTTTTTATCCCTCCCTCCATACCGAAAAACTGGAGCCAAAAGGAAAACAAGTGTGGAGTTTTCGTGTTGATAAAAAGTATCGGATATTCTTTCGATTTTTAGAGGAAAATAAAGTTTTATTTCTCACCGTTGGCCCGCACGATTGGATTTATAAGTTGAGATTTTAAGCGTGTCCGCGCAATGGGCGTAAAAAGAATTACGTAATATATTGCGTAACTCAAATTTTAGTTGGCAAAAATAAAAACAAGGAGTGCGAAGAAAAAATCGGAGATAAAAAAAGCGCCGTGTCCGATTGGCAAAAAGCCGAAAATGGCGTAAAATATTGAAAATTGCCGGCTTGCCCGCCGAAACTTTAGTGAAGGCGGGGTCGCCCGCCTGCCCTCCTGCTGAGGGTAAAACGGCCGGCAGGTCTAACGGCCCCGAAACATTCTTCGAATGTAACGGGGTAAATAGTCCATCGGCCAGCACAAAGTTCCGCGCAAAGCTGGGGGATCGTCTAACTTGCCCCGCCAAATTTATGCCATGTTATATTTATATTCTATGTAATAAGGTTGGAAAACACTATGTAGGTATAACCAAGCTAGACCCAGAAAAGCGCCTATTACGACATAATCGGGGCGAGGTATATTCGACAAAATTTGGTATACCGTGGCAGGTCGTGTATTTTGAAAAACATAACAATTACCGCGAAGCCCGAGAAAAAGAAAAACAAATAAAAAGCTGGCATGGCGGCAATGCATTCAAAAAGTTTCTGCACATTACTGCGGGGTCGTCTAGCGGTAGGACATCGGCCTTTGGAGCCGAGTACCCTGGTTCGAATCCAGGCCCCGCAGCAATGCGCAGAAACAAATTTGGCGGGGTGAAGTAGGACAGCGGCCTTCTTGCCCCGCTAAAGGCGGGGTGGAGACGTATCCCGCCTATGGCGGGACAAGTCGGGGTTCGAATCCCTGTCCCCCAGCTTTGCGCGGGAAAACCGTGAATTGGGGTTCGATTCCCTGCCCGGCAGCTGATTTGTAAGCGTACAAATCACGTCGAAACGAGTACGCTTTCGACGCTCATTTTTATAGTATCGAGGTAGACCACAACACATGAAAGCTTTCATTAACAAAACCCACCACTTTCTTACTAAGAATAAGGTTGTTGTTGTTTTAATTATCGTCTTATCCGTCGTTGGTACGGCATATACTTTTTTACAAAAAAGTTCGCCCTCAGAAACTTATAATGTTACATCAAAAAATCAAGAAGGGGGTATCACGGCTGGTAAGATTGTTGTTGAGGGTGCGACGCCACGACACCTCAATACAGAACACATTGCTGAATTGAATAAATATTTGCCTCCGAGTAGAGAGATGGAAATACAGATTTGGTATTTAATGGGAAATGCAGAGGCTCAACAATATGCTTCAGAAATTAAATCATATCTAGAATCGCAGGGTTGGAAAGTTGATCCATTTCTGGGGAGTTTTAATTTGTTTGAACCAGTAGTTGGCGTACACGTTAAGAATCTCGGAAAAGAAGGTAAGTGGAGATTTGAAGTAGGGAGCATGCCTCAGTAACGCCCCAACCGAGACCCTCCTTCGCATTATCCCTCGCATTGCTCGGGATCTTCGCTCCGCTACGAGCTACGGACGGGCAAAACGGGTCAGCGCATAGCGAGAGACCGAAAAGGGCCAGTTTGATCTATAGAGTCGCCCAAATAATACGCATACCGTTAAAAATTTGCAGTTTATCTGTTTCATGTTATCGTAAAAATATGAACACTATTACTATTCCTAAAAAAGTAGCGGCACGAGGCGATCTTGTGGTTATACCCCGTAAGGATTATGAGGCACTTTTGGAATTAAAAAGACTCAAGGAATTTTCTCCAACTGTTGCGCAAAAAAAGGCGCTCGTTAGAGCCGAACAAAATTTCCGAAAAGGGAAAACCCTCGCGTATCATGAGCTTGCCAAAAAACTGGGGTTTACGCGTTGATCCTGCTGTTTTTAAAGCATTGAAGGGAATACCTCGGCGCGACGTCGAGGTTATTCTTGAAGCAATCCGGCTTTTGCCAATTAATCCTTATTTCGGAGATATTCAGAAAATGAAAGGCGAAAGCAACGTATGGCGTCGCCGCGCGGGGTCTTATAGGATTTTCTATAAAATTGATGGTATCAACAAGATCATTCTGGTATTTCATTTTGAGCGAAGAACTTCGAAAACTTATTAAAAGCCCCGACCGAGATTGATTCCATGGAAAAAACTCCGACAAAATCAAAATCCATAAATAGCATGCCGCAAGGTAATGTCATTTTGCGCTTCAATAAGGTTTCCTTTGAATATGGCAAAAATCCCATCTTAAGCGAGACGGATTTTTCTATCCGCGAAGGGTCGAAAATTACGCTCATGGGGCAAAACGGGGCGGGCAAAAGCACGATCTTCCAATTGATCATGGGCAACCTACAATCCGAATCCGGCGACGTCATCGTCACCAAGGGACTCACGATGGCAACCGCGCGCCAAGTCATCCCCCGCGATGAAATGGAGCTCACGGTAAAAGAGTTTTTTGAGAAAGCGTTTATGACCCCTTCGACAGATTCGACAAGCACTTCGGCCGTGAGCTCAGTGCCGAACGGCTCACTGCGGGCAGGCTCAGGGCGAACCTCGCAGGTTCGAAAAATCTATGATATCGAGCCGCGCATAAAAAAAGTTTTGAGCGTTGTGCATCTCGTGGTCCCCTACGAAAAAATATTAAGCAAGCTTTCCGGTGGCCAGCAAGCGCGACTGCTTCTCGCGCAGGCGCTGATACAAGACCCCGATATACTCCTCCTCGACGAACCGACGAATAATCTTGACAAGCAAGGCATCGCCCACCTTACGCAATTTTTGGTCGACTATCCGAAAACATGCATTGTCATCTCCCATGACGCGGGTTTTTTGAACTCTTTCACGCATGGCGTTCTTTATCTTGATGTTTTTACGAAAAAAATAGAACAGTATCAAGGAGATTATTTGGCGGTCGTCGAAGAGATCAAAGCGCGGCTTGAGCGCGAACGCATGAAAAACGTGCGGCTCGAACGCGACATTCAGAACCGAAAAGAGCAGGCAAGTTTTTTCGCGCAGAAAGGCGGCCATATGCGCGACGTCGCCCGTAAGATGAACGAAAAGATAGAAGAGCTTGAAGGCGATATCGTTGAAGTGCGGCGCGAAGATAAAACAATCAGGAGTTTCGCGATTCTCTGTCAGGAAGACATCAGCGGCCGCATCCTTGAGTTGAAATCCGTTTCTATTATAAAAGACCACAAGCCCACGGCAAAAAAAGTAAATGTAATGCTGAAGAAAAAGGAGCGTTTGCTCCTCGTAGGTCCGAACGGCATCGGGAAAACAACGCTTCTTGAAACACTCGCGAGCGGTCACGCCAAGGGTGAACACGTCACGCCGGGCATCCGCATCGGTTACTATCGCCAGGATTTTTCGACGCTGGATTTTGAGGAAACCGTATATAAGACACTCTCGAACGCGATGCGAAGCGGAACGGAACAAGAACTTCGCTCCTGCGCCGCCGGATTCCTTTTAGACGCGGAGATTCTCAAAGCAAAAATAGGTGCTCTTTCCGAGGGTCAAAAGGGGCTTGTCGCATTCGCGAAGCTATCGCTTGAACGGCCGGGTCTGCTTATTCTCGACGAACCGACGAACCACATCAACTTCCGCCATATTCCCGTAATCGCGCACGCCCTGAATCGCTATGAAGGAGCAATGGTTCTCGTAAGCCA
Organism: uncultured Candidatus Saccharibacteria bacterium; assembly: GCA_964361095.1. Classification (GTDB taxonomy): domain Bacteria; phylum Patescibacteriota; class Minisyncoccia; order UBA6257; family 2-01-FULL-56-20; genus CAYHZA01. Next base: position 52,849 of record CAYHZA010000006.1, read on the forward strand.
CGTTCCCGATTTCGTAAAACAGATAAAAATCGACCAGGTGCTTGACCTTGAGGCTCTTTAGAAAAGCCTACGACAATGTCGAAATCTATCCACATTCTTGTTACCGAACCGGAATATTTTACTCCCGAATCATTGCGGAGCATGGAGAAGGTTGGCAAAGTTATCGCGAAACGAATGACGCGGAATGAGCTACTCCGAGCGATCGAGAATGTGGATGTTCTTGTTGTTCGCATCGAAACTAACGTAGATAGAGAACTATTGCGACACGCGAAGCGACTTCGGTGCGTTGTTTCTACGACAACAGGATTAAACCATATTAATGTACGCGCGCTGGAACTGAGTAAGATACTTCTTTTTTCTCTCCGAGGAACACATTCCGTTTCCACCGCCGAACATGCGCTTGCCCTCCTTTTTTCGGCAGCCCGTAACATACCCACCGCACACACTCATATAAAAGATGGCGGTTGGACAAGATGGAAATATATCGGTACCGAGTTAACAGGTAAGACGCTGGGGATTTTTGGAATCGGCCGTGTCGGCACCGAGATTGCAAAGCGCGCCCGTGGCCTCCATATGAACGTGATTGCCTATGATCCTTATGTCAAAAAAAACGAAATAGCGCGTCGTGGCGCAACAAAAGTCGCGAGAATAGCTTTTATTAAAAAGAGCGATTTTATTTCCCTGCATGCACCCCTTACCAAAGAAACAAAAGGATTCTTCGGGCAAAAAGAAATTCATATGATGAAACAATCGGCAATTCTTATCAATACCGCCCGAGGCGCAATTGTGGAAGAGAGAGCACTCCTTGAAGCGCTTAAGAATCAACGTATCCGAGCGGCGGCAATTGATGTATATCAGGAAGAACCCCTGCCATCTTCAAGTCCCCTTCTCCGCTATGCGAGAAAACACCAAAATCTAATCCTTACTCCTCATATTGGCGCGTCAACCGAAGAAGCATTACGCAATGCAAGCGCATTCGCCGCGAAAAATATTAGACGTTTTTTCGGATTACATAAATAAAACAACAATATCCTATCTCCATCTCGGACCGAGGTCTGTCAATAATTCCCTTCCTTATACCCCATAAAAAGTCCTCCGCTTGTCCACGCGAAACGCCAATGCTACGCTGAAAGCGTAATGAATCCTGAGACAACAACCAAACGGAGCCCCATTGTTCTTATGTGGAAATTCGCGGCCGTTGAAGCTGTCGCGTTCTTCCTTTATTTCGTGGCGACCCTCCTTGGAAATGCAAAGTATGAATTCTACGACCAGCTCTCTTTTTCGAACTTTCTCTCTTACCAAGCGGCAAAAATGCTTTTCTTGTCCGGCGCCCAATTCGCTCTCACGGTCTACGCATTCCTCTCATGGTACTACGAAGATTACACGATCCGACCGGGCTCAATACAGCACTCGCGCGGTGTCATTTTTAAAAAAGAAAAAAATTTTCCAACCGACAGCTCTACGTCGATCACTATTTCATCCGGTCTTTTGGGAAAACTTCTCCACTATGGCTCAATACGTATAAAAAATGGCGTATCCTTGTTGGTACTACCTCACATCTCGCGACCGGAACGGATCGTAAAAGCCATCCGACAAGAATACTCAGCGGACGAAAATGCCTTCGCCGAAAAACCAAACATAGATCAGCTCCTCGCCGAAAACGAACACAATCAGCTGGAATTCAAGTCATCCCTCCGATTCGACTATAAAGCGGGGCAGGCTAACCGGGACATCGAGAAAGCCGCGATGAAGACGATCGCAGCTTTTATGAATTCCAACGGCGGATATCTAGTGGTCGGCGTAAGCGACACTCGCGCACCTCTGGGACTTCGCAGCGACTACATGACCCTCCAAAGAAAAGACAGCGACGGATTCGAAAATCATTTTACCCAATCCTTCAATAGTATGATCGGCCCCGAGTTTCGCAACCTCGTAAAACTGTGGTTTCACAATATTCGCGAACACGACCTCTGCGCTATTCAAGTACTCCCCAGCCCGCGGCCGGTTTATCTTAAAGCCGACAACAACGAACAATTTTATATGCGGACGGGAAACATTTCGACCGCCTTGAAATTGAGCGAAATAGAATCGTACGCGCGTTCCCGTTGGCCACAACGGGCAAGTTGAGATAGTATAATCACATGAAAAATAATATCATTAAAAGTGCGCTCTTAAATGCGTTCGCAACGGCTCTCTATATTGCAGGGGTGGCTTCGTTCCTCTTCTACGCGCCCAAGGTATTCCAACCAGAGAAAGCTGATACGATGCTTGCTCCTATGGTGATGCTTATGCTCTTCGTATTTTCAGTGGCTTTTACCGGCTCATTAATATTCGGCCGACCGATACTTTGGTACATGGACGGAAAAAGAAAGAAGCCCTTTCTTTGCTTTTCTACACGCTGGGGATATTCTTCGTCATCATGATAACAACGCTCTCTGTGCTGTACGTTGCTACGTAAAAAATAGCGCCCGCAAAATTTTAAAAAGCAAAAAACAGACTAACTTTTAAAAGTTGGAATGAGGAAATCTATCCCCCCGAAAAGTCTTATTTCGAAATTTGCTTATAGAGCCAGACGCCGAGGAGAATAAGATCGATCATTATCACGAGCCATGTGATAATGCCGAAACTCCCTCCTCCCGCCATGGATCCGTACCCATCCATCATGGAACTATTATAGCACGGGAAAATAAATCAAAAATACCCGCGTCACCTTTATCCCACAAATAAAAAAGAAAAAGGGCCGCACCACGGTGCAAGCCCTTATTTGATTTCTTGAAATTGAAAACCTTTTCATCGCTTTGCGTCTTCGCATCCAACTAATCTTAGACCAAGACTAATCACCAGTGATTGTCCGGTCATAGTTGTCGAGCGTCGTAACGCCCGATCTTCCCAAGGTTTGACCAAGGATAAGTTCCTCGTCTCTCCCGGAATTTGATGTATCTACCGCAAAGTTCGGAAAAAAATCATCACGTAAAAACTTACGACACTCTGCCCGCCGCGGGAAGACCCTGACCATCCAGATTTTCTTCATTCCGAACGGCGCGAAGACGTCGCGATTTCTCGTAGACACACTTCGTCGCGAGGTGACTCTTCATGTTGTCCGGATGAATCTTCATCTCCGGACAATCGGAATTGGGACATCCGAGCTCGAGATTCACACTCGCATTCTTTGCAGTTCTCCATGCTCGAGTCACGGGGCAAGAACGCCATTCTTCATTGAAGAGGACTCGATAGTCCGGCACCTTGAATATTCCCGAATCGCTTTCACTCTCGGTAGATATTACGGGAATATTGGACATAGCCCCGACCTCCACATGTTCACGGGCGCATGGCGTACCTCGATACTCAATAATCTTCTTGCAAACAAAATGTTGCTTCGCAAAAAAGTGGTACACCGCACCCGTAGCACCAACCCCGCCAAGTACGGCGAGAAAGATATACCCCCAAAAAACAAAACCCATGCTCTGTTCCCCGCTCGAAGCAGTATTCTTCTCCGCGCGTAAAGCGGCATTTTCCGCAACGAGCTTGTCTCTTTCGGAATTGATCACGTGAAGTTTCGACTCCGCATCCTTCCTCGCGGCAATCGCCGTTTCGAGTTCTTTGATTAAACCGGATGCCGGCTTTTGTGCCGTCGCGATCTCCGTCCGTAGATTTTCGTTTACTTTCTCAAGCTCGATATTCCGAGCGCGAAGCTCGTTGATCTCTTCCGAATCCCTTGGAGAAATACTCTCAATATGTCGCGGTGCTCTTGTCGCGCTGAGACGAACACGTTCTTTCTTTATAATCTCACGTGATTTTGCGACAATCTCTGGAGGTGGTATTTCAGCACAGATTTCCGGATACACGACGGTCGTTCCTGCTTGAAGCTTCGCGACTCTGTCGAGCGTGATATTGCTCTGTTCCATTGAGAACGAGAGCCAATCAAGATTGCACCCTGCATTCACGATGACCTGCGAGGGACCCGGCTGGCTGACACTGGTGTAACCCTCAACAAGCGCGATCTCTTCTGCCTGCACGGACATGCTGACAACTGCGAGAACGAACACGATGACGAACATCTTCACGAGTTTCATTGTCCTGCTCCTTGCCCCAGAGGGGCGGAAAGTGGGAAATCAAGAAAGTTGCCGAAGCGTTAGCGTCTGTTTTTACGATGATAAATTATCAAAACTTCAACAGGGCCCTTATAGAGCCATCTGTGATACTGCGGATAACATACACTATTTTATAGAATTGTCAACCCCCCGTTAGAAGCATAGCTTCTCACGGGGTAAACCCCATTTAAGATGACTCTTCTTAAAAATCGTGTTATAATATAAAATCTACAATACATCATCCTTTTTTCTTCCATGCAAAACCCAACACTCCGCGTTCTTAGCTTACTCAAAGACCATAAGAAAAAGGTCTTCATTTTGGTTTGCTTCGTTATTTTTGCCTCATTCTTCGACATAACTGTTCCTTTTATTTCGCAAAAGCTTATCGATAACCTCATTTCTTTTTTTGAAAACGGCGGCGCTTCCCCTGTGGGAATTTTGATTTTTTCGGCGATCGGAATCCTTATAGCAACCGTACTAAGCCGTATTATCGAATCCATTTACGCCTATCATGTTTTTAAAACAGTCACAAAAATTGAGGATAAAATCCGTAACGAAACGTTCGAAAAATATCTTCGTCTACACGTGCTTTTCCACCACGGATCTTCAAGCGGCCAGATCATCGGACGGATTGATCGCGGTTCTGCGGCAATTTATATTATTCTATATGAGATTTTCGGCTATAACTTACTCCCGCCGCTTACGATTTTCACAGGCGTCCTTATAGCACTCCTCTTTAAAAACCCTTGGATTGCGCTCGTCACCTTTCTTCCTCTTCCCTTCTACATTATAGCTATACAAAAACTTACGAAAAAAATATATGAGATCGAAAAAAGAGCCAACGAAGAGTCCGAAGCGGTAAGTAAAGAAGCGTACGATGTTGCCGGTAACGTCCTTACGGTAAAAAAGTTCTCTCAAGAACACGCCGAAACCGAAACACAAGCTCGTCTTCAAGCGCAAGTGCGAAGCACGCAATACAGCGCAGAACGACTTTGGATCATCATCGAAAATATTCAAACTCTGGTCGCTACGACGGGAAGAATCATCGTCATTCTCGTCGGCGGATTTTTTGTGATACAAGGACGAAGCACAATCGGCGAGTTCGTTCTCTACGTTACGCTTCAAAATATGGCATACGCGCCGCTTGCGCAACTTTCGGTCATCTTTCCGCGTCTTCGGCGAAATACCGCGCGCGTGGAGCGACTCTTCGCAATCCTTGATGAACCGATTCATATCACCAATAAACCAAACGCTCTCTCACTTCCGCCGTTTGAAAAAGCAATTGAATTTAAAAACGTTTCGTTCCGTTATTCCAAAAAGGGATCATGGGCGGCAAAAAATTTGAATCTCGTTATACCCGTCGGGAACACCGTCGCCTTGGTCGGAAGAAGTGGCAGCGGAAAAACCACATTCATCAATTTACTCCTGCGGTCATACGACCCGCAAAAAGGATCTATTTGCGTTGACGGACATGATCTTCGGGACATTGAGCGCGAAACCCTTTTAGCACAAATCGCGGTTGTTCCTCAAGAGGTAGATCTCTTCTCGAGAAAGATTGCCGAAAATATCGCCTACGGCAAACCGAACGTTTCTCGGAAAGATATCGAACGCGCGGCAAAAACAGCACTCGCACATGATTTTATCGTAAAAGCAGAGAAGGGGTACGATACAGTTGTAGGCGAACGGGGCATTAAGCTTTCAGGAGGAGAACGCCAGCGCGTCGGAATCGCCCGCGCCGTGCTCCGTGATCCAAGAATTCTTATCCTCGACGAGGCGACAAGCCACTTGGATACGGAAAGCGAACAATTAATAAGCCGCGCCACAAACGCCCTCATTAAAAATCGCACAACCATTATCATCGCCCATCGTCTCTCCACAGTGCTTCACGCCGACGCAATCGTGGTTTTTAGAAATGGTGAAATCGAAGCCGTGGGAACACACGCGAAACTTCTCAAATCAAGCCCAACCTACAAAAAGCTTTATTCGCTGCAATTCAGCGATTAGTGACCGGCACAAGAAAAACCGAGGCTTTTCAAGTCGAGAGCCATAAACCTCCGGTTTTGGTATAATAGAAGCAAGGAATAAAGCATGAAGGTAAAACACGTCCTCGAAAAAAACGTAATAACGATACCCCATACGGCGACATACCGTGAGGCCGCCGAAGTACTGCATAAAAATAATCTAAGCGGCGCGCCCGTGATTGGAGAAAAAAACCGTCTCGTTGGGATGCTCTCTGAAAAGGATCTCTTTAAAGTCCTGTATCCTTTTTATCAAAGCTACTATGAAAATCCGGAACTCTACCTTGATTACGAAAGCAGAGAAACAAAAATTCGTGAAATCGAAAACGAACCGATTATCGGAATGATAACGAAAAATGTAGTAACGATAGATCCCGAAGCTCCGATTCTCCGCGCCGGAGCAATTATGCTCGCGAAGGGCATCCATCGACTACCCGTCGTGAAAGACAATAAACTTTTAGGCATCGTAACTCGTGAGCATATTTACAGCGCCATCTTAAAACGCGAGCTCAATCTGGATGGCGAATAACGTAACAAGAAGTAAGATACAAGGAAGTTTTCCCGTTGGTTTAATCTTTGCAATCGTCGCGGGGGTTCTTTTGGGTGGTTTATCTTATCTCGTCATTCTTAATGTTGTTCCCCAGACGCCGGAGATTAAAGTTTCAAATGACACTCTTTCGGCCACTCCCCTGTTAGTAAATGAGAAATTAAACGTTATCGAAGAGCATCCGCTCAATCCAATCGCGTCGCCTTTAAAAATCAGCCTCGCAACCTCCACGAATAACATCCCCTTGCCTCCCCCGAATGCAATCCTATGCAACGACGCGTATTGGGACAAATGCGCGACAGATCAAGAGTTTTTCTGCCCCAAAACCGGCGCCGCAGTCTGCATTCAAAAAGATATCCCAAAAATAATCGCCCCACGCGAGATAACCGCGAAGGGCCTCGTTGCGCTCCTCTGTCACTATAATTCAAAAAATCCATCCATAACCGCGCCCTATACTGACAGCGACGGCAATATATTGAACAAGGCAAGTGGAGCAATCGTAAGCCCCGAAGGATATATCCTCACTGCCCGCCATACCGTAGATCCGGAATGGTCAAACATCGCCTACGGAGCATCCACGCCCGCATGGAAGCAGACATTAAACGAAAATATAGTCTTTGACTACTGCGAAATCGGAATACCGCCCTCCGAAACACTCCCGAGCGTCGCCGATATCGTAAAAATTAATCCTCAACTCGCCGTGCCGCATCCCTTCCCTTACATCGCAAAACTCGCCTTTGTACCACCGCAAAACGACTTGAGCGATCTTGAATATCGTCAACTCGACTTCGCAGTGTTAAAAATATCCGGCCCGCGACCGAATTGCGAGCGATTTAATCTTTGTTCCCTTCCTAAAGCTTATCCCTATAATCCCCTCCTTTTGAGCGAAACCTCTCCAAGAAACCAACAGGTCATTAACTTCGGCTACCCGACGGAACTTATAAATTCTTCAGGGGGAGCATTCACTAATTTCTTCCTTAAGGGAGCCGTGGGGAACATCAATGAATATTACAGCGGAGATAAGGTATTCAAAGATAGAACTTTCTTATTCGAGTTTTCGGCAAATGACATAATGCATGGCCGATCAGGATCTCCTGTTTTCTATAAAGGATACATAACAGGCATCACGTTTTCGGGCAATGCAAAAAATGTTACGATCGATTACGCGGTGGGAGTGCAAGCACTCTATGAAATTCTAAAAAACAATAAACTTGAAAGTACCGTACGAGCGGAATAACAGAGATTAAAGTATATTTTTAACAAAAAAACCGGCTCGTATTAAAAATAAATACATTGATCCATGAAAAGAATAAGAAAAATGATTCGCGAGCGCATGCTGCTCACTTCAATTGTCGCCGTAGTTGTTTTGACCGGAATTTACTTTATTTTTTTTCGGTCGGAAGATGCCAAGATTCCCACACTTAAGGTAACGCGCGGAACCATTACCCAAGAAATAAGCGTTACCGGAAAAACAAAACCGGTGCAAGATGTTGACTTGGCATTCGAAAAAAGCGGAAAAATAACACTGGCGAACGTTCGCATCGGCGACAAAGTCGTTCCCGGACAATTATTGGTGCAACTTGATACCGCGGAACTTGCCGCTCAACTCCTTGAGGCACAAGCGAACGCATTGACACAAAAAGCGAAACTGGACGAACTAAAACGCGGCACGCGGGCGGAAGACATAAAAATCAAAGAATCGGAGCTCCGCAAAGCGGAACAAGATCTGGCGAATCATTATGCCAATGTCGACGATACCGTGAACGAATCCTATGCCAAAGCAGATGATGCGATCCGCAAACAAACAGACCTTCTTTTCACAAACGACGAAGAACTCAATCCGCAACTTTCATTTTCGACGAACAATACTCAACTTAAGATAAACGTAGAACAGGGACGTTCTACCGCTTCACAAGGATTAAACATGTGGAGAAAAACGATCGACGCCCTGAATGTCCTAACCTCACCCGATAATCTTACAACCGCGCTTCGGGAAGCAAAGCAACGCCTGAATCTCCTCCGAGATTTCTTAAATGACCTTATGGACGTAGTGACGAACGCGAACGGTATTTCTCAAACGACACTCGATACGTATAAAACAAATATCGCGACCGCGCGAACAAATATCAACGGAGCGCTTTCAAGTGTCGCATCACTGGAACAAACAATCGCCTCACAGAAAATAACAGTTGAAAAAATTAGGGATGAACTAAATCTAAAACTCGCGGGATCGGCTCCCGAAGAAATCCGGGCGCAGGAAGCCCAACTCGCCCAAGCGGAAGCGAAGGCTCAAACCATTGAAGCACAGCTCGCGAAAAACACGCTCCGATCTCCTATTTCCGGCATTATAACAAAACAAGACGCGAAAGTCGGCGAAATCGTCGGCGCGAATAATCCGATAGTTTCCATAATTTCGGGCAACAACTTTGAAATCGAAGCGAATATACCTGAGGCGGATATCGTAAAGATTAAAGTCGGGAACACCGCTCGAATCACGCTTGATGCCTACGGTTCGGAAGTAACATTTGAAGCATCCGTAGTAAAAATAGATCCCGCGGAAACGATTGTCGAAGGGGTGACGACTTACAAAACAACGCTCCAGTTTGGAACAAAAGACGAGCGCGTCAAATCACACATGACGGCAAACATAGAAATTCTTACCGCCCGCAAAGAAAATGTTATCGCAATTCCCCAAAGAGCGGTCGGAACAAAAGATGGCGGAAAATTCGTCCGAATCGTTCGCCTCGAAAAAACAGAGGAAGTGAAAATAGAAACTGGTCTTCAGGGATCAAACGGTACCGTAGAAGTTACCATGGGTCTGAACGAAGGAGATGAAATTATAACTTCTCGCAATGAATAGTTTCTCTTAACACATCTCTATGCCCTTACTAGAGGTTAGGAATTTAGAAAAAAACTACAAAGACGGAGATACAGAAACCCCGGCGCTTCGCGGGGTTTCTTTTACTATTGAATCCGGAGAATTTCTTGCGATTATGGGACCTTCCGGATCTGGAAAATCAACACTGCTCCATATCTTGGGTCTTCTTGATAAGCAAAGTAGTGGAGAATACCTCTTCGATAAAAAAGGATGGGATGATTATGAAGAAGATGAAATCTCGCATATTCGCAATAAAAAAATGGGCTTCGTCTTCCAGGCATTCAACCTTCTGCCGCGCACCACGGTATTCGAAAACGTTGAACTACCGCTTCTTTATTCAGATGTTCCGGAATCCTCATGGAAAAAACGTACACTCGACGCGATCGAAGCAGTCGGCCTTTCTCACCGAGCATATTATGAATCTTCCCAGCTCTCGGGCGGCGAAAGACAACGAGTCGCCATCGCGCGCGCCTTAGTACGCGATCCTCAGATTATCTTCGCGGATGAACCAACCGGCAATTTGGATTCAAAATCGGGCGGAGTAATTATGAAAATCCTCCGCGAATTGAATGAATCGCAAAATCACACGATCGTGCTTATTACCCATGAAACGTACACCGCCGAACATACCAAGCGCATCATCCGCCTCATGGATGGAAAAATGGTAAGCGATGAACCCGTACAAAAACGCCGGAGTATTAATGACCATAATTTAAAATAACATGACCTTTCGACACAGTTTAAAAACAGCGCTTCGGGGATTGAAAACAAACAAGTCCCGCTCCGCGCTTACGATTCTGGGAATCGTGATCGGCATCACGGCGATTATTTTAATTATGTCCATGGGACAAGGAGCCCAAGACCTCATATTAGGCCAGATTCAAGGCTTAGGTTCAAAAACAATCGTCGTAATTCCCGGTCGTGAACCTCGGGGACCCAGCGATGCCGCGCAAATCTTCAGCGACTCCTTAAAAGAACGCGACATTGAAGCACTCACTCGCACAGAAAACGTACCAACCTTAAAACAGCTCATGCCGATTATCTTTGGGGGTCAAACCGCCTCGTATCTCGGTGAAACATACCGACTGACGATCTTTGGAGCATCGGAATTCATCAGTGAAATGTTCGATCTTTTCCCGGAAGAAGGATTGTTCTTCGGCGAAAATGAGATCCGCGGCCGCGCCAATGTTGTGGTCATCGGCTCGAAAGTTAAAGAGGAACTCTTTGGAACCGATGAGGCGCTCGGAAAAGTGATAAAGATCAAAGACAGAAGTTTTAGGGTTATCGGCATTTTGCCGAAAAAAGGGCAGGTATCATTCTTCAATTTTGACGAAGCAGCCATCGTTCCCTATACGACCGCACAGCAGTATGTTTTTGGCATCAAATATTTCCATCGCTTTATTATCGAGGCCGATACCGAAAAAGACATTCCGGATACGGTTCGGGACATTGAACTCACTCTGCGGGATACTCACGGTATTACCGATCCCTCAAAAGACGACTTTTTCGTGGAAACACAGGCCGATCTCGCTAATCGTCTTGGCGTGATTACGAGCGTGCTTACATTATTCTTGGTTTCCGTTGCCGCGATATCGCTTCTCGTCGGTGGAATTGGAATCATGAATATTATGTTCGTATCCGTTACCGAACGCACGCGGGAGATCGGCTTACGCAAAGCAATCGGCGCGACAAATCACGACATCCTCATGCAATTTCTCCTTGAGGCAATTCTCCTCACCGCGATAGGCGGGGTAATCGGAATCCTTCTCGGCGCAATGTTCGCGTTTACCGCCGCTATTATTCTCACAAACGTCGTCGGCTTGAACTGGACATTTACATTCCCTATTTATGCGGCACTCTTGGGACTTGGCATTTCAACACTTATAGGCCTCACATTCGGGCTCTATCCCGCGCGCCAGGCGGCGCGAAAAGATCCCATCGAAGCGCTTCGTTACGAATAAAAACCGAACAATCATTTCCGAGTGCGCGGTAGGATATGTAATCCCTCAAACAAAAAACTAATTTCTAAGATACCGCCTCACTGCGATAAAGCTCGAAAGGCTTCCGATCAACACTCCAAAAAGCAGTTGATATCCGAGAAGAATAAAAAAGTTATTGAAAAAGTACTGAAAAAGGTTAAATCCCGGAACAAATACCTTAAAGTAAGGCGACGCGATAAAAGTGATGGGAGTCGCGATAAAAATACTGAAGAGCGCGGCTAAAACGCCGGCAATAATACCTTCAACGACATAGGGACCCCTCACCATGCTGTTTGACGCGCCCACAACACGCATAATACCGATTTCATCGCGATCGGAGTAAATAGCGAGCCGTATCGTGTTGAAAACCACAAGACCCGCGACAATCGCCATAAGTATGGAAAGCGCGAGACCGCCTCGATTTACGCTGTTAATAATCGAAGCAAGCCGTTCGATCACCAGCTGGTTCTTCGTATAGCTCACATCATCGATAAACGCGCTTAAGTTTGGACTTGATAAATATTGCGCGATATTCGCATATTGATTTGCCGCATGGGCCTTGATGGTAAGCGAAGGTTTAAGCGGGTTTTCGTTCAATTGTTCGGCCGCCTGGATAATCGCTTCATCATCCTTATGGTTTTCTTTCAAAATTTCGAGCGCTTGGTCGCGGGAAATATACGCAACCTGTTTTACTTCCGCCAGGTTCTCAAGCGCTTGTTTTACGTTTAAAATATCGTCTTCCGAAGTATCTTCTTTGAAATAGACACTGATATCAATTTTATCCTGAATGGATGCCGCGGCTTCTTTCGTTACCACGTTAAAAAGAATAAGCCCGACCGAAACGGAAAGCGCCAGAACCATAATAATAACCGTGGTAGTCGAAAGCCAGCCGTTTCTCCAGAAGTTTTTAAATCCGTAGTGGACTATGCGTGAGATGATGGTGAGCATTGTTGTTTAGGGTTTAAGGTGTAGTACTTAGGGTTTATTAAGAATAACGAACGCATCTTAAATGTATAATCGCTACTGGCTATTGGCTAATTCCTAAACCAAAATATACCGTCCCTTTTCTTCATCGCGGATCACCCGACCGTGATCCAAGCTAATAACGCGTTTTTCAAGACTGTTGACGATTTCGTTGTCGTGCGTCGCTAAAATCACGGTTGTTCCCAATTGATTGATCTTTTGAAGCAATCCGATGATTTCCGACGTATGGAACGGGTCGAGGTTACCGGTCGGTTCGTCGGCGATAATCACCTCGGGACGATGCACCATAGCGCGAGCAATAGCCACACGCTGTTTCTCGCCGCCCGAAAGTTCGTGCGGAAAATTCACGAGCTTATTGCTTAATCCGACCATATCTAAAACCTGTGGAGTAAGTTCCGCAATTTCTTTTTGCGCCCTCCCTGCAACCTCAAGAGCAAACGCTACATTCTCATAGGCATTTTTATTGGGAAGAAGGCGGAAATCCTGGAAAATAACCCCGATATGACGCCGAAATGAAGGAAGGTCTTTATCACGGAGCTTATTCACCTCGTATTGGCCAAAAAATACCCTCCCTTTCGTCGGTTTTTCTTCACCGATTAAAAGACGGATAATGGTGGATTTTCCGGCGCCTGATTTTCCGACAAGAGAAACAAACTCGCCGGGGTTAATTTGGAAATTAACGTCCTCAAGCGCGACCGAATGGCTATTATAAATCCTATAAACGCCTTGAAATGCAATCATATGGAGTATTCGCGAATAATGCTAATACGAATTAACATTTTCACTTATAAAGCATACCAAAAATCCCAATAGAATACCAGAGACTCGAATTATATTCGTATTATTCGCGCATACTCTCTATCTCGGCTTCAATAAAAATATCAAGCTCACCGTTCAACACGTCATCAATACGCGCCGTCTCAACATTAGTCCGGTGATCTTTGGCCATTTGATACGGGTTCATTACGTAAGAACGTATCTGATTCCCCCACTCGGGTTTTACGTTCACGCGGAGTTCTTTTAATTCTTTGACCTGCCGCTCTTCCATAATGTGGATAAGTTTTGCTTTGAGAACCTTCAATGCTTTTTCACGGTTTGATTTCTGGGAACGCTCCGCTTGGGATCCTACGGTAATTCCCGTGGGAAGATGGGTCACACGAACCGCAGTCTCCACTTTGTTGACATTCTGTCCGCCGGGACCCGAAGAACGGGTAAACTCCCACTTCAAATCCTCATCGGGTATTTGAATTTTCGATTCGTCTACCTCGGGGATATCGGGCAAAACTTCAACGAGCGCGAAAGACGTATGACGAAGCTGTTTTGCGGAAAACGGTGAGATACGGACGAGGCGGTGCACTCCCGCTTCTTTTTTTAAATATCCGTAAGCGTACTCCCCTTTTATTTCGATCGAGCGGCGGTTCGCGCTATGATCCAAGACCGCCGTTTTCCATCCACGACGCTCGGCATACTTCAAGTACATATCAAAAAGTATTCTTGCCCAATCTTCCGCGTCTTCGCCTCCCGCGCCCGGATAAATACCGACCACCGCTGACTGTTTATCGTACTGCCCTTTAAAAAGTTCTCGAAGCTCAAGTTCGCGGAATTTCCGTTTTGTCTCGAAGAAAAGCTCTTCGTTAAACTCTTTTTCAAGTATTGCAAGATTTTTTTCGATTACATCATACCGCTCGAGAACATCTTTAATCTCGCCGATTCGCTTTATCTTCTCGTCCGCCGCCGCGCGCCCGCCCCCTTTAGCGGACTCCCAAAAATCGGGCTTGCCGAATGCCGCTTCGATCTCCTCTATCTCTTTTCGCTTTGTCGCGAGGTCAAAGCCGCCCCGCCAAGCGGGGCAACATTACTTGAAATTCTTTGAGCTCATCTTTGGACATAAGATTATCTTATTGGCTAAACTGTTCCTCTTGCATAATAATACTTTCCACTGGAATTTCTTCTCCTCTCTTTGCCAAAAAAAGTTGCTTGGCTTTAATTAATTTCACTAATCCTTCAAAAACAGCGGCGTGACCCCTTTCTCTCTCTTGAAGCTCCAAAAGTTCCCCTTCTCCAGCGTTCGCGATAAATCGCCTCACTAATTTCAAATCGTCGGGCGCAAGATCACTCGCAATAAGTGCGTCCAAAAGCTCTCCGCGTATTTCTGAAACTCCAATCAGTAAAGGCATACTCTATTTTTCTTTGTTCTCGTTGGGACTGGTCGACTTTTCAAAGTCTACCAACACTCCGTCTACTATCATGAGCTTCTCTTCTGTTTGATCGCTATTCAACACGTGCAATTCGATAATAATTTTATTGTCACGTTCCGAAGATTCAAAAGTCACCGATTTTGTATACACGCCATTCTTTTCGACAAGTCTCAGATCCATGCTGCTTTGCTTGCCAAGGATAATTGTATTGCCCTCTATTGAAACGCCGGATTTCATAAGGCGTCCCATCGTATCGCCATCCGCACAATATGTTATTGGACGTTCCTGAACCGGTGATTCCTTGCTTTTCCCTTCCTCAATCATTTTCTGCACATCCACTTTTTCCATTGACTTGTTTTTCTCAATCTTCTCAATCTTTTGCTCAGGAGGCTTCATTTCATCAGCATGCGCAAAAGCACCGCCCTCTACCATTCCGGCAAAAACAGTTGTAAATGCGAGAATTCCAACAAACTTCTTCCCCTTTTCTCGGAGTCGCTCAAATAAATGAACTTCCTCGGCTTTAAGAACATCGCTATTAGTCTCAGGCGAATCTATATACTCAAATGAAGGTAGGTGGCTCATTTTTTTAGATAAGTAAATCTTAATCCATTATACCCTTCCCACTCGACATTTTCAAGAAACATGGCCGTGGGGCGAACCCATACCCGGTCGTCTTTTACGGATTGATACACCACAAACTCCTCCTGTGTTTCGGAATGCTTTGCAACCGCAATCACGCGGTATTCGTCTCCTTTAAAGTGGCGGTAGCGTCCGCCGATTATTATTTTATCCATATCTTTACATTTTGATCCGGAGGCGAGATCCGCCTCCGCCAGTTGGCGGATGGCGGAGAACTCGCGATCTTTACTTTACGAACCCAGCACCTTTTTAATTCTGGAGTATTTATACGATTCCGCTCGAACCTACTTTATCAAAAATTTCTGAACAAAGGAAGCCGCCCCGCCGCCGCTCGCCACCAAGCAAAATACTCTTTACGATTTCTTATTCGCGCGCGCCACCAAAAAATTCTTCTAAAAAGGAAAAGAGTATTTTGCTTGGCTCTGCTCTGAACGAGCAGGCGGCGGGGCTGGCCTCTATTTTTGCTCGGGCGCGGAGGAAGGGGGGTTCAAGGGGGGAATTCCGCCGCGCCCTCGCCCTCACGATTGGCAGAGTAGTTTCGGAAAGGGTTTATACTTTCTTATTTTCTATCGCGCTTGCGGTAATTTCTATATTGCAACTGTGATGCTCCTTGCACCACGCTTCACATTTTTCTGCTTGTTTTTTGTCTTCATAATGAAAACCGCATTCTTCGCATTGGTATAATTCTTTCTCGTTTTCTTTTGTTGTCTTAACCATAATTATTTCCAAATACTTAAAAGCTTGCCTACATATTCGACAATTACATAAAGCCAGATTAGATAACCTATAACCGCCGCGCTAACTGATATCAAAACAATATTTATTATTTCATTACGATGTTTTTTTGCTTCATTCAGCGTGCAGATACCCTTCTGTCGTCGCAAATAGAGAATGATGGAGCCAGCAAGCAAAATAAATCCTATCACTCGGAAAAGCCACTTATATTCTCCGTAAAGGGTATCTGCAAGTGAGCTGGCAAAGGCGGCAGTGCTCAATCCAAAAAGCACCAGGATAACTGGAGACAAACAACAAAGCGAGGCAATTACAACCGGTACGGAAATTATTTTGATGGTATCCTTAAGTCCAGTTTTCATAAATAATCAAGCAGTCGTTCGTAGTTAATAAAATCGAACCATTGATAAAAATATGCAATCCATACGCCGAGTTTGTTGGTCAAGAGGAGAATGCCAATAAATACAAGAAACAGCCCTCCAATAATTGAGACAATATTGAGGTACTTGCTCAACTTTGAGATATAGTTTGACGCAGAACCTATGCCCGCG
>CAYHZA010000007.1:0-69295 GCA_964361095.1 uncultured Candidatus Saccharibacteria bacterium
ATTCGGCTTGCAATTCTTGGGGCTCTAGAGTAGAAGAGAGGTAGTAATATTTGAAAGGAGGTTTTGAATGTTACGACAAGCAGTCGTTGCGGCTGGAGGAAAAGGCACGCGCCTTGGCACGTTCGCACAGAGATACGGCAACAAAAGCCTTGTTCCAATCGAGAGGCTACCGGTACTCGGATACACCCTCGAGTGGCTGAAAGAGGTTGGCGTTGAGGAGATCATCGTCACTGTCAACTACATGACCGAGTATCGGAGAATCGAGGAACTCTTCGGAAAAGATTCTCGAATCACGATGGCCTACAACAGGTACCGAAAGAACAGCGCTCAGTGCATTTCACCACTTCGAGGAAAGCTCGATTCGCGATTTATTTTTATCTACGGGCACGCACCTGTTCCGCCGAGTCATCTTCGGAACCTTGTGGAAATTGCCAAGGAAGGAGTCGCGGTAAGTCTCTACCCCAATACCACTCAAGGTGCGACACGGAAGCCTGCACGACTCTTGGGACACCTCGTAACCCTTGAGGCGAGTGGTTCGCTCTTTGTAGAGACACCACACGTCCTCAATCATGAATTCGTCGAGCTTCTTGCGAAGACGAGCTCATGGGGAGTTTCGTTTCAGCGTTATCAGGGTCAACTCGTGGGCGTGAGAGCGCATCATCCTTCTGAGTTCCACTACCAACATAACTTTGTCGCCTTCCGAAAATACATGATTGAGTTCCTGAAAAGTGGGAAGTAGCACGTTCTCCAGAAGACCGCATGGTTCGCCCAGCGGTCTTTTTTTGCAATAATTAAATAGGAAACAATGTTGTTCTATTTTTTAGACACACGAATATTCCATTTATCCACAGGCATCATTTTTCTGAAGGTGTATAATAAACTACAGAACCGTGCGGTATTTCCTTAACCCCCTTCCCACTTCTCCTATCAAGGGAGACCCCACGAGAGACGGACGGGCAGTTCTTCAGGGGATGCCTTCGAATAAAGCCTTCAATGGCAAATAAAAAGAGGCTTCTCGCCTAAGTATCTGCCCGTCCGTCAGACCCATTCAAACACCCGCTTTATCCGGGTGTTTTTCTTTCTTGACACGACGGGGTTTTCGGGTTAACTTATTTACAGTAATTTTTCTTATTATATTGCAGTGGCGGAGCTCGCGACTGGGTGCAGAAGCGCGCGGACTGTCATTGCAAGGCGAGCGGATACGTTTTGCGTGTCACCCTTGCTGCGGAATAAGGCGGACGCAGCAGTTTCCTCAACGGGGAGCCCTCCTTTCCTTCCCGTCCGGGCGACCCTTAACGTATCTGCTCGCTAAAATATCCAACCGCCGCGATCTTCTTATCCGCGGCGGCTTTTCTTTTTTAGGGTATTAATGAAGGGGTTGACAAAATTTCAAGATCAGATTAGGCTTAGATTAATTCTAAAGACCGCCCCGTATGTCGGGATTCCGCTTTTGTGGAATAGGAACCTTGATTCTCCTCCGCCAGTTGGCGGATGACGGACAAGGGATAAGACCTGCCGAGGAACAGCTAAGTTGTTGTTTTTCGACGGTCCGGAAGGATCGTTTTTTGTTATTTTCCCCAAGAGCGGAGCGAGTGGAGGGAAAATAACAACCGAGCACATAATACGTTATGTGCTCGGTGCTCGATTCTGTAGATAAATTTTATCATCTACAGACTCAAAAATTTATACATAATCGGCATGAAAACCAAAGCGCAAAAATCTGAAGAACTTAAAAAGGGAAAGCAGTTGCTCGAAGGGAGCCATTTTTTGGTATTTACGGATTTTACGAAGGTTGCAACCAAGGACTTACGGCGATTGCGCAGCGAGCTTACCAAGTTGAACGCCGGTTTTATGGTTATTAAAAAACGGCTTCTTGCTATTCTCCTCAAGGAAAAGGGAGTGGATTTTAATCCGAAGCAGTTTAAATTCTCGCTTGGTACGGTGTTCGCGCAGGATATCGAAAAGGCATCGGCTACGGTGTACAAGTTTTTTAAGGAATTAGGCGCCGAAAAAGAAAAAGTTCTCGGAGGTCTCGATCTTAAGAGCAAAGGATTCCTTGATGCCGATAAGATCCGCGCTATCGGACAGCTTCCTCCGCGCGAAGTGCTCTTGGGCCAGCTCTTGGGAATGATCGTCGCGCCGATTCGTTCACTGCTTTATGTATTGAAAGAAAAGTCAACCCGTTCGACGAGCTCAGGGTTGTCCTGAGTTATATCGAAGGACAAAAATGGTCGAAACACAAAAATAAAAAACATGTCAGAAAAATTTAACGACATTATTTCTAAGATAGAAGGATTGACCGCGATGGAGCTTGCCGAGTTGGTAAAAGCCCTCGAGGAGAAATTTGGCATCTCGGCGGCGGCTCCAATGGCTTCCGGAGCGGCGGTGGGACCCGTGGAGGAGAAGACGGAATTCAATGTCGTTCTCAAGTCCGGCGGTGAACAGAAAATTAACGTCATTAAAGCGATTCGCGAATTAACCACGCTTGGACTCAAGGAAGCGAAGGACTTGGTTGACGGCGCGCCGAAGACGATCAAGGAAGGAATAAAGAAAGAAGAGGCGGAAGAGATTAAAAAGAAACTCGAGGCAGCGGGCGCTGTCGTCGAGCTTCAATAGATGTAAGCTCCGACGCCTTTTGGGTCGGGGTCCCGACCGAAGCGTCGGGAAAAAAGATCGAAGCGGCCGGTGGCCAAGCGGAGATCCAGTAATAAAAAACGCCCCGTCCCAAACGGGGCGTTTTTTATTATCCACAGGGGGAGCTGGTATTGATTTTGCCGAATAGTATAATGAATTCTAGTACCAGTGCGCACTGGTTGGTTGGCAACGCTCCTTGCGAGGAGCAATTTCTGGAGGTGCGGTATGCAGGTTCGGAACAGAGGTCGGACGACTTCCCGGCAGTTCAACGGCGCCACCAAGACCAAGGAGACGGCGGTCTAGCCCAACCCAAGGGTTAGTTCCCAAGTTGGCGAGAGCGGGTGCCCCTGGCCCCTGCTCTCGCCACAGATTTTTATGTAGACGCCAATTGAACCGGGCGTTTTTTTGTTTTATACTGGTGCCAATGGAAAAATAAGATTGGGCGCTTAGCTCTCCGCCAATTGGCGGAGGTAGAACGTTCCGTTCATTCACCCCGTTAGATTTTATGGGCGGCTAGCTCAGTGGTAGAGCGCTCCGTTCACATCGGAGAGGTCACAGGTTCGATCCCTGTGTCGCCCACCATGGATTTTCATAATACGGTAGATGAATATCTTGATCTTGTTGACGAAAACGATAACATCGTTGGAAAGAAGCGTCGTTCCGAAATTTATGCGGAACATTTGACCAATTTTCGAGTAGTAAATGTTTTTATAATGAATTCTAAAGGCGAAATTTGGATACCTCGTCGGACTGCCAATAAAAGAATTTTTCCTTTATGCTTAGATATGAGTATGGGCGGTCATGTTGAGAGCGGTGAAACTTATGAAGATGCCTTGGGACGCGAGGCGCAAGAGGAGCTCAATATAGATATCAGCCGCGTATCTCCCCGTTTTTTAGGGCACTTAACGCCACATAAAGATGGAGTTTCGGCGTATATGAAAGTATATGAGATAAAAATGGATGCGGCGCCTGATTATAATAAAAATGATTTTGCGGAATATTTTTGGTTTACTCCGAGGACTGTGCTTGAGCACATAGAACAAGGCGATCAGGCGAAAGAAGATTTACCGAAGTTAATAAAAATTTTCTATGGCAATTAACTTACTCAGCAAGAAATGCGTCCCCTGCGAAGGGGGAGTTCCTGCGCTAACCGAAGCGGAGGCGGTGAATTTCCTCGAAGAGCTTTCGGATACATGGAAACTTGAAGGCAACAAGATCGCAGCGGATTTTAAATTCAAGGATTTCAAAGAAGCGATGCGATTCATAAACAACGTCGCCGTCCTTGCCGAAAAAGAGGGGCATCATCCGGATATCACCGTGAATTACAGTAAGGTTCACCTTGTGTTGTGGACACACGCGATAGGCGGACTTTCGGACAATGATTTTATTTTGGCGGCAAAAATTGATGAGGTATTTAAGAGTGGGGAATTCGAGCTTTACCCCCACACCTAATCGAGATTGCGGAGCGAGCATTTTGCGCTGTTTTTCTTTCGGGCGTCTATTTGCGTACTTATTTTTTGATGTGTGGGAATGGCTCCGAGAGAAATATTTATCTCGTTTAGGTGTGGGGGTGAATAACTTGTTGATATCTCCGTACCTTATTCGTAAAAAATATAAGTAAATAAAGGATTTTTCTCTCGCCCCGCTATCGCGGGGTTTGTTTTTGACGAAACATCAAAGTGGCTTAGTATTAATGAGAAGTGGGGAATTGTGGATAACTTTGGGGACAAAGTGCCACTTCTGTGCAGAACTTTTTTATTTACCATGCTATTAGGCGAATATTCACACAATTTAGATATAAAAGGTCGAGTAGCGATTCCGGCGAAGTTCCGCGATAAAATCGGTGTCGGCGCTATTATCACACGCGGATTGGATAACTGTTTATTTGTGTTTGCGAATAAAGAGTGGGAAGTGTTGGCGCAAAAACTCGTCGGGCTTCCGCTTGCGCAAGCGGATTCACGGGCATTTGCTCGGCTGATGCTCTCGGGCGCTATGGATGTTGATCTTGACGCGCAGGGAAGGATCTTGGTTCCCGACTATCTTAGAAAGTACGCTGATTTGAAAAAACAGGTAATTGTTGCCGGCGTTTATAACAGAATCGAGATATGGGACGCGGAACGATGGGAACGATACAAGCAGAAGACGGAGAGCGCCGCGGATGAGATCGCGGAAAAATTGGGGGAGCTCGGCATATAGCGAATGGCATATCGCTTAAAGCTAATGATTATAAATTTCGCATACTACTTGCTATAAGCTATACGCCCTATGTCGCATACACCCGTTCTTTTACATGAGGTTATCGAATATCTGGATCCGAAGCCGGGGAAGTTCATAATCGACGGAACGATGGACGGCGGCGGCCATGCGCGGGCGATCGTGGAGAAACTTGGGAGTAAAGGAACATTTCTCGGGATCGACTGGGATTTGCGGATGGTCGAAAACGCGGAGAAAAAAATCGGTAAAAAGAAGAATGTTTTTTTCGCGCAGGCGAATTATGCGGATATTCCGGAAGTCCTCAAGAAAAAAAATCTTCCCAAGGCAGACGGATTATTTCTCGATCTTGGATTTTCTTCGGAACAATTGGAAAATTCGGGGCGAGGATTCAGTTTCGAAAAAGATGAGCCGCTCGTGATGACCTACGACGACCGGCGCACTCCTTTGTTCGAACTTCTGCGCGGAATGAAGGAACAGGAACTTACGAAGATCCTTTACGACTTTGGTGGCGAACGATTCGCGAGGCGGATAGCAAGAGCTATCGTGGTGCGTGAGAGATCGAAACGGATCGAGACGACGCAAGAACTGGTAGAAGTGATCCGCGGAACGGTGCCGGGAAATTACGCGATGCGGAGATTGAATCCCGCGACGCGAACATTTCAAGCGTTGCGCATCTATGCGAACGACGAATTGGGTAATCTGGAAAAAGCCCTTCAGACGTTACCGGAGATGCTCAAAAAAGACGGGAGAGCCGTGATCATCAGCTTCCATTCGCTCGAAGACCGTTTAGTAAAAAATTACTTCAGAACATTTTCAAAAGAAGGTACGGTAAAGCTTCTTACCAAGAAACCCGTTGTCGCTTCTCGGAACGAACAAGAAACAAATCCGCGAAGCCGCTCGGCAAAGCTAAGGGCTTGCTCTATGATTTCAAGTTTTGCGCAGAAATTATAGTGAGCAAACCTTACCGAGCACATAATCTTATAAATTACCAAGCCATGTTTAATAATAAAAATAGAATTCAACTTGATACTTTTTCGTGCGGAGTATTATGTGCTCGGTGCTCATTATTGTGGCTAAATTTTCTTCGCCACAAGTGGGCTCGAAAATTGAGACAATAATGGCATGACGATGCTACAACCCAACAAAGAAAAACGTTTTATCGGAATATATATCGCGCTATTTCTCACGCCGCTTTTGAGCGGCGCGTTGTGGCTCGTGTTTCTTTATAATCAAACGGTGAATCTCCAGCACGCGCTCGAGAAGACACAGGCCGATTTCCTTGCTCTTCAGACGGGAAACGCGGAGCTCCGAGACGAGTTTTTCACACTTTTTGACGGGAAAAACCTAGAGATTTTTGCGAAAGAGCGGGAATTACGGGAAGAAAAGAACCCTCGTTATTTGGAAATTAAAGGACCATGGGCACTCGTTTCACGGTAATTCTCGGGTTTATTCTTGTTGCGTATTCTTTTTTGCTTTTTCATCTTTACGAAGTTCAGTTTTCCCAAGGAGAATATTATCAAGCAAAAGCGGCTTCCCAGGAGTTTGCTTCAAGTTTATTAAGGGTGAAGCGCGGCGTTATTTATTTTACAAATAAGAACAACGAGCGTATCCCGGTCGGTATTTCAAAGGATTTTCCGGTCATTTATGCCGTGCCGAAGGATGTGAAAGATGTAAAGGCGGTCGCGCTTCTTCTCGCTTCTAAGTTGGATATTCCCGTCGAAGAAATAGAGAAAAAACTCTCTAAAGAAAAAGATCCCTATGAACTGATCGGAGACAGGATTTCTTCCGAGGTTGCACGATCCATTGATAATCTCAAAATGAAGGGAATTTATGTGACGACGGAACCGAGGCGTTTTTATCCCTTTGGGACTCGGGCGGCGCATCTTTTGGGGTACGTGGGACCGGCGCCCCAAGGGACGGGTACGGAAGGTCACTATGGTATCGAAGGATTATATAACGACTATCTCGCAGGAATTTCCGGAGCTTTGGAAAATAAGAAAATCACCCAACCCGTTCCGGGGAAAGATCTGACGCTTACGCTCGATTCCAATATCCAAAATGAAGCGGAGAGAATTTTGGAAAACCTGGTGGCTAAACACAAAGCAGAGGGCGGAGATATTATCGTCGAAGATCCCCAGACCGGAAAGATTCTCGCGATGGCGAGCCGTCCGGGTTTTGATCCGAACAACTACCGTGAAGCAAAGATCGGAAACTTTTTAAATCCCACCATTCAGGAGATATACGAACCCGGTTCTATTTTTAAAGTGATCACGATGGCCGCCGGAATCGATTCGGGGAAGATCGCGCCGGATACGACGTACGTTGATACCGGAACGCTTACGTTAAACGGGCGTACAATAGAAAATTACGATTTAAAAACAAAGGGGCCCTACGGCAAGGTAACGATGGCGAATGTTATTGAGCATTCCATAAACACGGGCGCCGTGTTTGCGCAGAGGACGATCGGGCGTGATATTTTTAAACAATATGTCGAGCGCTTCGGATTCGGCGAAAAAACGGGCATTGATCTTTTAGGAGAGTTAAAGGGTAATATCCGCCGTTTGAGTTCGAAGGAAAAAGATATCGCTTTCGCGACGGCGTCATACGGCCAAGGCGTGGCGACGACTCCACTTGAAGTTATCAACGCCATCGCGGCTCTCGCGAACGGAGGAAAACTGATGCGCCCGTATGTGAACGCGGAACTCGCGCCGCAAGTTATAAGAACCGTGGTTACAAAAACAACCGCAGGCAAAGTTACTGATATGATGATCTCCGCGGTTGATAAGGCGGAAATTGCAAAAATTAAAAGCTATACGATCGCGGGAAAAACCGGAACGGCCTATATCCCTGATTTCAAAAAAGGAGGATACACCGATGACGTTATCAATACCTACGTCGGATTCGGTCCTACAAAGAATTCACGGTTTGTCATTTTGGTAAAACTCGATAAACCCGAGGGTGCCCCCGTCGCCTCCTTAACCGTGGTGCCGGCGTTTCGGGACCTCGCGCAATTCATTTTAAACTACTATAATATTCCTCCCGATCGCCTTGACGCGGAACAGGGCGAGCCGCTATAGAATGAAAGATTTTTTTATCACCATCCTCGCGTGGAAGATTAAAAAGCTCGCCCAGCTTACGATTTGGCGTTATCGGCCGGGCATCGTCGGCGTGACGGGGAGTGTCGGCAAAACTTCGACGAAGATGGCGATTGCCGCCGTGCTCGGAGCCGAGCGGAGAGTGCGCTTTTCGAAGGGAAATTTTAACAACGAGCTCGGGCTTCCGCTTACGATTCTCGGGGATTGGGACGATATTAAGGGAGTCTTTTTTTGGCCGAAGGTTATCTGCGTCGCTATCACGAACCTTATCGTAAAAAGGGAGTATCCGGAGATTCTTATTTTGGAATACGCCATACAGCGTCCGGGGGATATGAAGTATCTTTTGGGTATCGCCCGACCGAACATTAGCGTGATTACCGCGATCGGGGAGATTCCCGCTCATGTTGAATTTTTCGGAAGTCCGGAGGAGGTGGCGCGGGAGAAGGGGAGATTAATCGAGTATTTGCCGAGCACGGGATTTGCGGTCTTGAACCGAGATGACGCAACCGTAACGGCGATCCAGAGCAAAACACGCGCGCATCTTATGACGTTTGGATTTTCACGCGAGGCGGAGGTTCGCATCACGAATTTCGAAAATCGTTCCCATGACGACTGTCCGCTTGGCATTGGATTTAAACTCCAATACGCCGGCAGTTTTGTGCCGGTAACATTGAACGGTGTTTTCGGAAAAGCGCAGGCGTATTCCGCGGCCGCCGCGGCCGCGGTTGGATTAATTTTCGGATTGAATCTCGTGAAGATCTCCGAAGCCCTGAAGAGTTATCGCGTGACGGGTGGAAGGATGGAGCTGGTCCCGGGCGTTAAATACACCTACATTATAAACGACAGTTACAACGCCAGCCCGCTTTCTATGCACGCGGCGTTGGATACGTTAAAGAGTCTGCCGGCAAAGCGTCGCATCGCGGTTTTGGGCGATATGTTGGAGATAGGTGCTTATAGTTTGGAGGCGCATCAGTTCATCGGCGAGGTTGCCGCGGATATCGTTGATATATTGGTAACGGTTGGTTCTCGGGCGAAATTTATCGCCGAGGGCGCGAAGGAAAAAGGCATGGCGAAGAAAAATATCCTTACGTTTGATCTTGCCGAGGAGGCGCAGAGGCCGCTTCAGGCGCTTATCAAGAAAGGGGATATTATTTTGATCAAAGGCTCCCGCGCGATGGAACTCGAGAAGGTGGTGGAGGAGATACGGGCGTTTTAGGATAGGGGATAGTAATTAGGTAGTAATAGATTTCGGGTTCGGGGTGCTCGAGTAAGGAGTTTTCTTTGCAAAGAAGACTCTCTTGTTATATAAAGAAAGTAGCAACATATCTCTCGCGTGAGAGATATTGAAATCATAGCTGATGCCGAATGGCTAAGCGATTGAGCGAAATGCTATTTTTTCCATTGCCGATGCGCGGAGCGCTAGGCGATTGGAGGATGTGATGGCAAGTAAGGAAAAGCTCACTGTCGAGAAGTTCGAGGAGATCACGCGGCGGCAGATTTTGGTGCGTGCCGCATTCTGGGAGCGTCTTCCTGGGGAATCGGGGAAAGTGAGTCGGATTTCCTTTCCCAATGGTCAGCTTCACGCCCAGATGCGAATGTTCTCCTTTCATCGTGACGAAGACGGCAACGAATCTTTGCTCGATGTGGCGTATTTCTACGAAGAGCCAAACAGGAGTTACGACGTTGCGGACGGAGTTTCGGTGACCGATATGTGGGAATGCAACGAGGTCATCGGCCGCGAGCGCATCCGGTTGCTTCTTCAAACATGGGAAGGCATCGAACCGTGGCGAGTTTCTCCGAAGCCGGTGGTTGCCATCCGTGGGTGGGGAGGGAAATCGTACGAAGAAATCTCTCCCAGCGAGCCGCACTTGCTTCAACAGTACGCGCGGCTCCACACTCGCATTGCCGCGATCCTCGCGCGGACGATAAAGGAGCCACACAACCACCAGTACTTCCTCTGCAACGTGTACTATCGGCTCGGCGCCTTTATCGAAGAGCAGAATCGGTTCCTCGAGCAAGCGCTTGGCCTTGCGGTGCGTACACCTCGCGCCTAAAAACATCTGCGGCTCGTCCCTCGTTTGGGGCGAGCCATTTTTTTGTCTATTCACAATATTCCCAAAAGAAGGTACTCTTTTTCTTGCAGGCCCCATCGTCCCCGCCTGACGGCCGGCAGGTAGTGGCCTAGCCCCGACTTTCTATTAGGTATATAGAAATGTTGAAAGTCGGGATCGTGCCAACTGTAACCGCTCGCCTTTGGCTCGCGGACAGTTGCGGGGAGACACCGCCTTTTTCGTTTAATGCCGCCATCGTCTAGTGGTTAGGACACTAGGTTCTCAGCCTGGTAACCGGGGTTCGACTCCCCGTGGCGGTACAAGAAAGACTCACATCATACATCAATGCCTCTGGATAATTTAAGTTGGTGGTTGAATATAATACTTAATTTGTTGGGATATTTTGTTTTTCGGTTTGGGATGATAAGTAGAGGGCGTGCAAGAATTTTAGTAGAATTTGTTGGCGGAGTTGTGCTTGCCACTTCCTTTATATTGATGTTTGCTTTCTTTGGAGTTGTGAATGTATTGATACTGATACCTATATTTTGGTTCGTAGCAACTCCTATAGTAGAAGTTATAATAGGGAAAATCTATAAAGCCCTTTATAGGAAATCGGATGAACGAATGTCACGTAAGTTCAATGTCTCGGCTGATAAAATTAGAAAGGAGGTTTACGAATATATGGATATGAATGAGGATGTGTTTATTAAAAAAATTGTCGATGATATGAAGATCGGCCAGGGAATCAATAAAGAAAAATTAAGAGGATTCATGAGAAAAACTAAAGAGGATGAGGAGGTTAAGGGGATGGATAATACTACAAAAGAACATTTACAACAGCTTTTTGTAACTGCCCTCCATGAAGCAGCTGATGAGCTTCGTGAGGAAGATCTTGAAAAACTTTGGGAACGCTCGAAAAAAAACATTGAGGAAAAATAGCAAGTAGTAGGGTTGGATAAAAAATAATACAGTTATCTTGTCTAATCTATGAAAAGAATTAACCCGAAACGTATTATCATTGGAACTCTCGTTGGGGGCGGCTTATTCTTCGTTTCTGTATTCGGATTATGGAACTGGCTAATAAACCCCGATTTTCCATATTTATGGACTTCGGACGAGATACGATGCACCCAAGAGACATCCAAACAGTCATTCGCAAACCATGAGCAACTCCAGCTTTTCTTTGAGAACTGCTTATTGCAAAAGAACGGAGAAGCGGGTGAAGAAATTTATATACCCCCTGACGTAGTGGTAGAAGAAACAGGATAGGATTGATTTTTATATCTTTTTCTGATATTTTTCATATATGCTTTTTATTGCCCCTAGGACGAGACAAAGAAGATAACCCGCATCGAGCGGGTATTTTCCCTTGCCCTCGTAGCTCAACTGGATGGAGCAAGACGCTTCTATCGTCAAGGTTGGAGGTTCAAATCCTCCCGAGGGCGCAATCCCGCATAATCGCAAGGCGATATGTGCTGGGCAATTCCCCTTGGGGCTACGGTTTACACAAAAATCGCCAATTGGCGATTTTTGTTTTGTAATACCGCAGTCCCGATGGAGCTTGCGACGAGGGGCTACGAAATAAAACAATACCTTTATTTGAGGGTATTGTTTTATTTCTGTAATTCTAAAGCGGGGAATTGAACAAGCGGAGGGGGTCGGGGAACCACGATTGGTTTCCCGTGTAGGAGATTATTCAGAACCGAGGGTTCTGAAAGAGTCCTGAGCGAAGTCAAAGGACGACGTGAGCTTCCCCGTCTAAGTACTTGAAAAATATAGCTTAATTCGTATAGTAACATATGTTACTATACAACCAAAGGTGATGGAGGGATTTTTTTGGATTATTTCAGGTTCAATTCTCAGTGCAATTTTTATGCCTCAAGGCGGCTATTTCCCTTGGCGTACCAAACACCGCTTTATAGTAGTAATAGTTTTTGTTCTATTTATTATAGGATACTATAAACTTGCCCAGATTGGTTTTTGGGTGTTTATTGTGGGGATTATTTTATTTATTCCTATACTAGTATTGACCGCTCTTGTTGTCGGATTTTTGCGAGAGTGATAATTGGTTTCCAAAGACATGGATAGAATCAAAAGAATTGCTAAGCTTTTTGGGATAACCGAGGAGGCCGTAAGGCGCGGTATGGGATTGTTGGGAGAAATACGGTACGATCCTATACGACCTCAAAAAAGCGAGACGGAAAAATCTGCAATGTGTAGAATTTCGAGGCCGTTTGGTCTTTACGATGGTCTTACTAAGGAGGACAAAGAAAAAGTTCTTGACTACATGATTACCGAAACGCTTTCGGATGGCACAAGGATTCAATCCTACAGAAGCGCAGTGAAGCGTCTCAAATTTGCCAAGTGGTTTGATAATCAAATGAAAAGCCACGATTAGTTGCTTAGCTTGTAGAGATGGGAAACATTGTTGGGTATCGAATACTAGTATTAATACTAGTATTTTTTTTGTCTCGCATTCGTCGTGCTACAATAGATGATATGAACAAACTTCTTGTCGCAAATTGGAAGATGAACCCGACAACCGCTCGCGAGGCCATCAAACTTGCCAAAGCAAGTAATCATAAAAACGTGGTTATCTGTCCGCCATTTCCGTTTTTGAATGCAGTCAAAAAAAACATAACTGCCGCTTCGCTTGGAGCGCAAGATGTATTTTGGGAGAGTCCGCCAGCTGGCGGAGGCGCCTATACCGGAGAGGTATCGCCCGCGATGTTGAAGAACGCCGGCGCGCGATATGTGATTATCGGGCATTCCGAACGGCGTCGTTACGTGGGCGAGACGGATGGAATGATAAACAAAAAAGTTCTCGCCACGCTTTTTGCGGGCCTTAAGGTAATCCTTTGCGTCGGCGAGCCGAAAGCGGTTCGCAAAAATGGACTTGCCGCCGCGAAGGCTTTTGTGAAAAAACAACTTTTGGCAGATACTCGCGGCGCGCATGGAAAACTTATCGTGGCGTACGAACCCGTGTGGGCTATCGGAAGCGGTACTCCCGACGATCCGAAAGATACGGCGGAGATGGCGCGTTTTATCCGCAATCTTCTCAAGTCTTCAAAAATAGACGTCGTGGTGATCTACGGGGGTTCGGTAACATCTAAGAACATCGGACGTATTATGAGCTATGGGGAGATAGGCGGTGCCTTGGTCGGTGGCGCCAGTTTGCATTCCCATGAGTTCAAAACAATGATACAAATCGTGTCGCATAAAAAATAAAATTCATCTCTTCATCCCTATGGATACCAATAAATTAAAAACCTATTTTTGGGGTGTGCTGGACTTGGTCCTCGCGGCTTTTTTTATCAATCTCGTTTTCTTCGTGATGCCGACGGTGCAAAAACTTGGCGATTCATTCCAACCCGTGCGCACCATAAGCGTTTCGGCGGAGGGGAAGGCTTTTGTCATACCGGATATCGCGGAGACTTCCTTTTCGGTTGTTTCGCGCGGACAGGACCCTGCCCAGTTGGCGGATATGAACAACAAAAAGATTACGTCGGCCATTAATTTCGTGAAATCCCAAGGGATTGACGCGAAAGACATAAAAACTGCCGGTTATTATCTCTCGCCCGACTACCAATATACGCCGGAGACCCAGCGGAGCATTATTACGGGCTATACCCTGACGCAGACCGTCTCGGTCCGCATACATGATTTCTCTAAAATAGCAGCTATCCTCGGCGGTCTTCCTCCGCTTGGGATTAACCAGATTGGAGGCCTCAACTTTACCGTTGATGAACCCGAAAAGTTTTTGGCAGAAGCCCGGGCTGATGCTTTTAAAAAAGCCCGTGCCAAAGCGATATCTCTGGTCGCGCAGAACGGAGTTCGGCTTGGAAAAGTAATCAATATCGGCGAATCGCAAGGCGGGGGACCGATGCCTTATTACGCGAAGAGTCTTGACGGACGCGGCGGTGCCGCTGCTCCGGAAATCGCTCTTCCGACCATCGAACCCGGCCAGCAGGAGCTGAATCTCCAGGTTTCGGTAACGTACGCGATAGAATAGGTGTCGATTCCGGCCGCGTTAGAAGCTAATTTTTTTGGGGGGGCTTGCCCCGTAACATTACTGGGGTTCGCCTCATTCAACCTGTCGATGCAAGCCAATGTAAACCACGCTATTTTTCCTTATGCGTCTAGTGGCAATAAAACAAAGGAACATATTGAACGAGGCGGCAGGTTGACGCCCCAGTAATGTTACGGGGTTGACTTTTTCCTCTTACTTCTGCTATACTACTCCCGAATGAGTGTGAATAGTCTTTAGAGATTGCATCAATAAAGACTGTCCCATACTTCCTGTTTGTCCCAACCCCCGCTTCGGCGGGGTTTTGGGTTTTTAGGGGAGTCGCCTCTATCTTTTTTGGCAAAAACCCCGTATCCATTTATAATGTTGATACGTTCGGCACATGTCCATTTTGGTGGCCGTGAGGAGAGCACTTGTTGGTACATTCATAAAAGTCCATATTAGTGGTCACAGGGAGAGCACTCATTAACAAGGGTTCATCGTGGTGGTTGTGAGGAGAGCACTCATTCAAAACAAACAGAATTGGAGGTCACCACTCGTAACCACCACGATGGATCGATGGAAAACAGAATTGTTCCCGATTTGTCCCCGATCCGTCAGTTGACGGAGAGGGGATACAAATTGTCATGCCTACGGCAGATCTTCCGAAGGGATGACAATCCCGCATACACTGAGCTTGTCGAAGTGCTCTGCGGGAGAGGTCACCACCTGTGACCACTAATATGGATTAATGAAGAACAGAACTGTTCCTCAACCGTCCCGCTACGGCGGGACGAACGGGATCGCACAAATCTAACCTCAAGCTTCGCTTCTCGGAGATTTGAGTGAGACGTCACTCCTCACGGCCACCAAAGCGGATCGTAGTACGCAATCTATTTTTCAGAATGCCCACACTTGAAGAAAATGTTTCTCTTGCAAAATTAAGCAGTTATAACATCGGCGGACCCGCACGCTATTTTTTTGAAGCATCTACAAAAAAAGATCTTCTCGAAATATTTAAGGAATGGAACGGAAAATTTTTTGTGCTTGGCGGCGGAACGAATCTTTTAATTAGTGATGCCGGTTTTGACGGATTGGTACTTAAACCGAAGTTTAATTTTTTAGAACGTGACGGAACGGATGTTTATGTCGGCGCGGCGGTTCTGATGTCCGACCTTTTGAACTTTACGATTAAAGAAAATTTGAGCGGATTGGAGTGGGCGGGCGGATTGCCCGGGACTTTGGGCGGAGCGATTCGCGGGAACGCGGGATGTTTCGGCGGCGAGATGAAAGATTCCATCCGTCGAGTTTTTGGTTTTGATAAGACGACTCTCAAAGACACCGAACGCGAAAACGTGGAGTGCCGTTTCGCGTATCGCTCGAGTATTTTTAAAGAACGGCAGGGAGACGAGATTGTCGTCGCGGCAACACTCGCGCTTCAAAAGGGAGAGTCGGAAAAAATCAACGCGTCGATTAACGAGAAAATTAACTATCGCAAAGAACGCCATCCGATGGAGTATCCGAATATCGGAAGCATTTTTAAAAATGTTCCCGTTGCGTCTTTCCCCGCGTCCGAGCTTCATCGTGTCGCTCAGGTGATAAAAAATGATCCGTTTCCGGTAATTCCCGCCGCGTATCTGATATCGGAGGCGGGAATTAAGGGAACACGTCACGGCGGCGCGATGATCTCGCCGAAACATCCGAACTTTATTGTGAATGTCGGAGACGCGCGCGCTTCCGATGTGCACGCGTTGATCGATCTCGTGAAGCATGCGATCAAAAAAGAATTCAATGTTGAACTTCAAGAAGAAATTCAAGCCGTATAAGTATCTTTTTCTGTTTTTATTTTCGAAAATTTTGCGAAACGATACTAAAAATCAATATAAGTTTGAGGTGTGAGTCGGACTTTGACGTTCGTCTTCGCCGAAATCGGAGTTATGCACAGTTTTACTCAAAACATAAAAATAAAATATGTTATTATAATGAAGTAGTCGAATAGGTTGATAAAATACTCCATTGGGTTGTGGTCGGGAACCCAATAAAAATAATCCCACTCAAATGAAAAAGAAAAAGGGTACTAAGAAGAAAGCAAAGAAGAGCCGAAAGTAATTTCGATTCTTGAGCCGCTCCCCTAAAGGGGGCGGTTTTTTGTTTTTTGTCCTCTTTTTTAGATATTTTTCGTAAAAAATTTATCCCTATTATTGAACGTATGACGCTATCATGGCGGGGTTTACCCTGTTAGAGACAATACCTCTAACAGGGTTTACAGGAGTGTGTATTTTCGGTTATGCTCTAAGAGATAGAGAAATGCAGACCAACGTTAAAACAACAAATCTTGACCTTACGCCGAGTCTCTCGGTCTATATCGAGAAGAAATTAGGGACTCTCGCCCGATATATAAAGAAGTTTGACGAAGAGGGTGTGGCGGAGCTTTGGGTTGAAGTAGGAAGAACTTCTCGGCACCACCACAAAGGAGAGGTGTTTCGCGCCGAAGCTAATCTGCGTTTGCCGAAGAAGATACTGCGCGCCGTGGAGGAAAACACAGATGTGCATGCCGCTATTGATCTCGTCCGAGACAAACTTCATATGGAAATAGAAAAGTACAAAGCGCGTTTAAGTCCTCGGTCAAAGCGCGTGAAGGAATAAGGGATTATATGCTTTTTTTATTTCCGTCGAAGGATTGATATCGGCGGAGTTGCTTACTCTAAAAAACCAATGTTTGATTTTTTGAAGAAAATTTCCGGCGGCCGATCGGTCGCGCGCTATAACGAACGCGCGCGCGAGATTAACGCGCTTGAACCCGAAGTCAAAAAATTTACCGATGAGGAGTTGCGCGCGGCGAGTCTCGCCTTTAAAGAACATATTCAAAGTAAAGAAAAAACAATCGATGATATTCTTCCGAACGCGTTCGCGTTCGCGCGTGAGGCGGCGAGGAGAACACTAGGACAGCGCCCTTTCGATGTTCAGCTTGTGGGTGGTATGGTGCTCCATGACGGCGCCGTTTCAGAGATGATGACCGGAGAAGGAAAGACATTGACCGCGGTACTCCCCGCGTATTTGAACGCGCTCACGGGAGAGGGAGTGCATGTGGTAACCGTGAATGAATATTTGGCGCGACGCGATGTCGCGTGGATGGGACAAATTTATCGCGCGCTCGGACTTTCGGTCGCGTGTTTGGTTCCGAACGCCGCGTATCTTTATGACCCCACTTACGTGCGCGGACCTCGCGGACAGGACGCAGACCTCGCCGAAGAGAAACTACTTCACGAAGATCTAACTTATAGGATTAGAGGCATACTTTTCTCCATCAAAAACGTTCTTGGTTTGGGGCACAAAGAGAACATTTATCAAAAAGCCATTGAAAGCGAATTATTGAAGGCAGAAATTGTATTTGAACGAGAAAAAGCGATAGATGTGCTATATGATGGTAAAAAAATAGGAACTTACCAACCGGATTTTGTGATAGATGGAAAGGTTATTTTGGAGATAAAAGCCGTGCCATTTATAGGTAAGATAGAAGAAAAGCAGGTTTGGTCGTATTTAAAAGGATCGCCTTATAGGCTTGCGCTCTTGGCAAATTTTGGGGGTAAGGATATTGAGATTAAAAGGATTGTTTATGATACGGCGCGTGATAATGGTCCGCGTGAGTCTGCGTCCAGTCAGCGCGAGTCAGCGTTGCTGGATAAGGAACGGGATAGCACCGGAAATTTTTTGGTTCAACAGGAATTTCTTCGTCCTGTTTCTCGGCGCGAAGCGTATCTCGCCGATATTACGTATGGCACGAATCATGAGTTCGGTTTTGATTATTTAAGGGATAATTTGGCATATGGCCTGACCGATCAGGTTCAACGCGGCCATCACTACGGCATTATCGATGAAGTTGACAGTATTTTAATCGACGAAGCGCGAACGCCTTTGATTATCGCTGCTCCCGACGCGCAATCGAGCGAATACTACAAAACCTTTGCCCGCGTCGTTACGCATCTTAAAAAAGACGAGGATTACACGGTTGATGAGAAATTGCGGTCGTCGGCGATTACGGAGGCCGGTATTGAAAAGGTGGAAAAAGTCGTGGGAATCCATAATCTATACGCGCCCGAAAATATGCGCCTCGTGCATTACCTCGAAGAAAGTCTGCGGGCAATGGCGCTTTTCCATCGCGATAAAGATTATGTCGTAAAAGACGGGGAAGTCATTATTGTCGATGAATTTACGGGGCGCATGCTCCATGGACGGCGGTATAACGCCGGTTTGCATCAGGCGATCGAGGCGAAAGAAGGAGTGCTCGTAAAAGAGGAGTCCCGTACGTACGCGAAGATTTCCATTCAGAATTACTTCCGGATGTATAAGAAAATTGCGGGAATGACGGGAACAGCCCAAACGTCCGCCGAAGAGTTTCACAAGGTATATAGCTTGGAAGTGGTGAGCGTTCCAACGAATCAGCCGATGGCGCGGAAAAATCTTCCCGATTTTATCTTCCGGAATAAAGAGGCGAAATTAAGATCGGTAGTCGCGGAGGTGAAACAGCGTTTCGAGAAAGGTCAGCCGATCCTCTTGGGAACTCCATCCATAGAAAAAAACGATTTTCTCTCGGCGCATCTTACGCGCGCCGGAATTCCGCACGAGGTTTTGAACGCGAAGAATAACGAACGCGAGGGAGCGATCGTCGCGCAGGCGGGAAGACTTAAGGCGGTTACGGTGGCGACGAACGTCGCCGGCCGTGGCGTGGATATTATTTTGGGCGGCAACCCCTTAAATCCCGAGGAGGCAAAAAAAGTGCGGGATCTCGGCGGGTTGCACGTAATTGGCACGGAGCGAAACGAAGCGCGGCGGATAGACAACCAGTTCCGCGGCCGCGCGGGGCGTCAGGGCGATCCCGGTTCTTCGCAGTTTCTTCTCTCGCTCGATGACGATCTCCTTCGGATTTTTGGCGGCGATCGCATTAAAAGTTTAATGGAACGGTTTGATCTTCCCGAGGATCAGCCGATAGAGATGGGAATTGTTTCCAAGGCGGTGGAGCAAGCGCAAGCGAAAGTGGAAGGCGCGAACTTTGATATGCGGAAACACCTTCTTGAATATGATGACGTGTTAAACAAACAGCGCGCGTCCATTTACCGCAAGCGACAAGAAATTCTTCAAAGCATGAACCGCGATACGTTGGCGCTTATTATTTTCGAGGCGGCGAGCGGTTATTTCGACGGCGTGGCGCAGAAGCTTTTCGGCGACGAGGAAACGTTTACGGGAGAAAATACGGACGAGCTTAAAAAGCTGTTTGAAGAATCCGTAATCGCGACTAAGGAACAGCCGTTGCCCAAAGAGCCGACCCGCGAAAGTATCCGTGAACTTCTTACGAAGCGAAGCGTTGAAGTGACGGTTGATCCGCAGACGTTGAACAGGGTATTGAGCATTCTTGATTTGCTTTGGATGACGCATCTTGAAGACTTGGAGGCGCTTTCCGAATCAATCGGTCTTCGCGCGTATGGCCAACGGGATCCGCTTGTCGAGTACCGGCGCGAGGCGCACAACTTGTTCAAAAATTTTTGGGGCAATTTTAACACGTGGATATTCACGAATTTATTTAAACTGGCGAGTTTGCAGGCGGCCTCCGGTGTGGCAACGGCGAATCCTTCACCGCGTCCGGCGATGGTAGTGGCGGGAAATCAACCAAGTTCCGGAAAAACAGTAGGCAGAAATGATCCGTGCCCGTGCGGTTCAGGAAAAAAGTATAAAAAATGTCATGGTAGTTAAAATAAAAGGCTCCCTATGGAGGGGGAGCCTTGCGATCGATGAATCGGTAGCCGATCGCGAGAATCGCGAGACCAACGATGAGAGTCGGCCAACGCGGAGTGATCTGGTGAGTCCCGAGATAGATGGTCAACGCGCCCACCGTAGGTCCAAAAGCGAACTTAAAGAGTTTCATGACAATCCTCCTATGTTGCATATAGTATAGCATGTCTCCAGAATATGTCAAGTATCCCTGCGGGCATGCTAACAAATGGAAAAAATGCCACGGCAAGTAACATGAAATACAACAAATTAATAAGGGATAAAATTCCGGAGTACATCAAAAAGAAAGGTGGAGTACCGGTTACGCACATCGCGAATGAAGCGGAGTACTGGGAGAAATTAAAGGAAAAACTGGGTGAGGAAATTGAAGAATTCAAAAAAGACGAAAATGCCGAAGAGCTCGCCGATATTCTTGAAGTGGTTGACGCGATTGTAGATTACAAAGGATTCGACAGAACCGAGATCGAGAAGATCAAAGAAAAGAAAGTGGAAGAACGGGGTAAATTCAAAGAGCGAATTATTTTGGATGAATCCTAATTGGTGCGCGGTTGCGGCAATAAGTAGGTGTGGTATACTGCAATCAATATGAAGATCGGCTTCGGCATATTCTCAATTGCCATGCTTGTCCTTCTTAGCTT
The DNA here is from genome assembly GCA_964361095.1 of uncultured Candidatus Saccharibacteria bacterium. GTDB lineage: Bacteria > Patescibacteriota > Minisyncoccia > UBA6257 > 2-01-FULL-56-20 > CAYHZA01. Next base: position 20,426 of record CAYHZA010000007.1, read on the forward strand.
TATCGCTATCGGGGTTTTCGGTTTTATGCCGGTTAACCACGAGAATCAGCATACCGGCTGTATCGCCGCGCTTTCCGGTCAGGCGGCTTGCCCCAAAGATGATCCTTTCGGATTTATCAATTTCCACGCCAATGCCTTGAGGGGATTTTCGAACGGGTTGGTGAGCGGTTTCGCGGCTCTGGCTTTTCTTTCGTTGTTGTTTATTAGTTTAGCCGTTCTTACGGTTTCTTTGTCTTACGCGTTCTCGTTTTTCGCGTTTCGCGAATACAAAGAGCGTTTGGCAGAGAGGATCTTTCTTGGCACGCAATCCTATATTCGCTGGCTTACTCTCCGTGAACGTGGAGATGCCGCCCTTTTAGCATAGGTTTCCCGCAGTAGACCTTTTTTCTGGTCTCATGGATTTTTGGTTGCGGGAAACTTTTGTTCAAAGGGCGGTTTTTATTTGTGTTCTTAAATTAAATTATCTCAATGAAAAATTACACACACATTATTGTTTGGGCAGGAATCATTATCGTTGTTATCGCGGGGCTTTCTTTCGCGTCAAAACGTTCCGAACCGGCCAATATCTCCGATTCATTTGGGAGCGTTTCAAGCTCGCTTTCCGCTCCGGAGACAGTGTTCGACTTTGGAACGATTTCCATGGCGCGCGGAGTGGTTAGTCACGCTTACTCGATAAAAAATAACGGCACCGAGCTGGTGGCGTTGAGTAAATTGTACACATCGTGCATGTGTACCAAGGCAAGTTTATCTTTTGGCGGAAAGAAAATCGGTCCGTTCGGAATGCCGGGGCACGGATTTGTGCCGGGTTTCAGCGAAGTGTTGAATCCTGGCGAAGAAGCGGTCATTGATGTTGCTTTCGATCCGGCGGCCCATGGGCCCGCGGGCATAGGAAAAATTGAGCGATCGGTAATCCTCGAGAATAACGGCGCAACGCCGCTTGAGGTAAAATTCACCGCAACCGTCACTCCATAAATAATGAGTAAAAAATTATTAACGCTCATTGGTTTTGCCACGGTTATTCTCGGCGTTATCGCGTACTTTCGTTTTAGTAGCGGCGGGACACAGCTTTTGTGGGATATGAGTAGCGGTGGAACGTGGCTTCTACCGCTCGCGGTCGTCGCGGCGCTCATAGACAGCATTAATCCGTGCGCTTTCTCAATCCTTATTCTCACGATTGCTTTTCTCTTTAGTTTAGGGAGAGTGCGTTCGGATATCGTAAAGATAGGCGGCGCATACATTCTTGGGATTTTTGTTGTCTATGTCGCGATAGGACTGGGAATTCTTCAGGCGCTCCATCTTTTCAACACGCCACACTTTATGGCGAAAGTGGGCGCGGGGCTTTTGATTTTGTGGGGCCTGATAAATCTCATCAATGAGTTTTTTCCCTCGTTTCCGGTAAAGCTCCGTATTCCGCAAGCGGCGCATCGGATGATGGCGGAATTTATGAACAAGGGTTCACTTCCAACGGCGTTCATTTTGGGCGTGCTTGTCGGTTTGTGTGAATTTCCCTGTACAGGAGGCCCTTATCTTATGATATTGGGACTACTTCACGACCAGGGGACGTACATGAGCGGATTGGGGTACCTTATCCTCTATAACGTTATCTTCATCTTGCCGCTCGTCATCATCCTTTTTATGGCAAGCGATCGCGCGGTTTTGGAACGGGTACAGGGGTGGAAAAAAGCAAACACGCGGAAGATGAGATTATTCGGGGGTCTCGCAATGGTCGTACTGGGACTCCTTATTTATCTTCTGTAAAAAAACAATGGCTACCGAAGAAGAAAAATTTTTTGATCTTGTCGCAAAGATCCAGGAGCTCAAAAAATCAAAAGACTTTGATCTGTCGATGGAGGAGGATCTAAGCATCGCCGTGATGAACCTCGTAAGCCTTGAAGAGCATTTCTTCTTTACGGCTTCAAAGACGGGGAAAGACGAGTACTTTGATCTTATGGGCGAAGCGCGGAATATACGCAAGGCGATGCTCGCGAAGATGATCGACGCGCACGAAGGGGAGACGTGGTGTATCTCGAAACATCTTCTTGCCGCGACGATGCGACTTATCGAGGTCGGTACAAAATTGCAGTCCGACGGTAAACGCGAAGAGGCAAAGGATGTATTCGCGAATGCCTATCGAGTTTATTCGCTCTTTTGGGCGCTGCGGTTGAAGCTCGTTGATACGAAGGGAATTAAAAAGATTTCCGATGGAAAACTGAATATTCACGAGGAGGCGAAATCGGAAAAACCATGGTCGGTCGAAGATATCGTCAACAAACTCGTGGATTGTTGTGATGAATCCCGTTAGAGAAAACCAATCCCATAAGTCGCACTACGAACCATAAAAACAGGCATATGTATTCCATAAAGATCTTGCCGGGAAACAATGGAAGCATAAGTGCCTCCTGCCTCTAACGGGATGAATAAAATAATTTTCGTATCCTTGCTTGCGCTTATCGCTCTTTTGAGTATTTGGCTTTTTTGGCCGGTGCCGCCGCATCCGGAACTCAATCAATTCGCGCAGTGCTTGAGCGAAAAGGGTGTCACTATGTATGGAGCCGACTGGTGCCCCCATTGTCAAAACGAGAAAAGAGCTTTTGGAGATTCCTTCCGTTTTGTGCCATACGTTGAGTGCCCCAAGGAACCAAATCGGTGTATTGCGGCAGGCATCAACGGTTATCCAACGTGGGTGTTCGCGGATGGAACACGGTTTGAGGGAGAGCAAGGAATCCAAAAATTGTCGCAAAAAAGCGGTTGTCCGCTTGGAGAATCAAAAAATTAACCTTATGAATCTATGGAAAACGAACCGCAAAACAACATAACGGAAGATTTTCCGAGTGTTTTACCTAAGAAAGAAGGCGTGCTTTCGGCGAGCATTCTGATTTCCGTGCTGATTCTCGCCGGCGCGTGGATATATACAACCGGATTGAAGGCCGCGAATAATCCACAAAAAGGAAACGGCGCGCCTCTCTTGGAAGAAAAAGCATTACCATCCGACGGGGTTGTTTTGCCGGTTGCATGGGGTGATCTTGGGGCGAGGCTTGTCGCCGCGGGAGCGATTGATGAGAGCAAGTTCAAGGCCATGTACGATCGAAGAGGGGCTTTTCCTAATGAATACGAAAACCTGCTTCTCGAAAAAAATAACGGCAACATTAAAATCACCGGAGAGAACGCGGGTTATTTGTTGAATTTATTCTGGGCGCTCGGTTTGAGCAATAAAAATAAAATTTTAGATGAAGGACCGATGATGGATCCGCGGTACGGAAACGCGGGAGGGTTTGCATCGACCGGCGGTTGGACGCTCGCGAAAGGCGATCCGATGGATCATTATTCAATGCACGTGCTCATTCCACTTACCGAAGACGAGCAAACGCTCGTCGAACGGGTGAGTAAGAACGTTTATCGCCCCTGTTGCGACAACGCGACTTACTTCCCGGACTGCAATCACGGGATGGCGATGCTCGGTCTTCTTGAGCTTCTAGCGTCACAGGGCGTAACCGAGGCGCAGATGTACCGCGTGGCGCTTCAGGTAAATTCGTATTGGTTTCCAGAGCAGTACGCTACGATTGCGCGGTACTTTGAGTCGGAAGGCATCTCGCCACAGAGCGTTGATCCGAAAGAGGCAGTCAGCGCGGCATACTCAAGCGGTTCCGGTTTTCGCCGGATCGCGAGTTTGGTGCCGCCGGAAACCGAGAAACGCCCTAGCGGCGGATGTGGGGTATAGATAAGTATTGACGGAAAGTTATCCACACCATGTGGTTGACTAATAGCATATAGGGGTATAGGGTATAAGTAGGTCGATGCTAAATTATTAAAAACGCTTACACCCATGGTAGATCAAAAACTTAAAAAAAGAGCCATTCACCGGGCAAAGATCATTCGCGGTCAGATGGACGGACTCATCAAGGCGATTGAGAAAGAGACGTACTGTCCCGATCTACTCGAACAGTCCCGATCAATTCAAAGGTCGCTCAAGAGCCTTGATGCTTTCTTGCTCGAAAACCACTTGCGGACGCACGTGAAGCATCAAATGAATCAGAAAAGCGGAGACGACAAGGCCGTTAAAGAATTAATCAGGATATACACCTTGTCCAATAAATAGTTGGCGGCTTCGTGGCCAAGGTAAACCCAATAACACATGACTCAATTATCAAGAGGTATGACATTTGATGTGGTTTGTGGCATGGAGCTTAACCTTGAACATATTAAACACGCCATAGAGCACAAAGGAGAAAGTTACTATTTTTGCGGAGAATCCTGCAGGGATCACTTTGTCAATGATCCCGAAAAATATGTTGGCTAATTAATCAATTAATTCAAAAATATGAAACTATCAAAATTAATGCATGTTATGAGCGTTATCGTGGGGTTCGCCGGAGTGATTACATTTGCGGCCGCCATTCTTGGCGGTGCCGATAACCTTGTATTCGGGGTTACAAAAGTAGATGCCTTGCTCTGCTCCGGGATTCTTGTTCTTATCGCAATCTGGGTTCAAATTGGAACGATTCATCACATGATGCTTGAGAAGCGCGGGGAAATCATCTAATCAATTAATTAAAACTTAATCTATGGAAAACAAGATTAGATCATTAATCAAAAAATTAAGCAGGTTTGGTTTTAGCGTTAGGTCAAAAAATAAAGACCACATAGATCCAGTATGCGGGATGGAGGCATCGGGTGGTCTATTCAAAGCCGATTATAAAGACAAAAATTATTATTTCTGTTCGGATCATTGCCGGGAGAAATTCGCGGCCAATCCCGATAATTACGTGAATTAAAAATATGGATACAAAGCAGAAAACAAAGATTTTTTTCAGTGCCGTTGTCGCAATGTTATCGCTCCTGCTTTTGTATTTTCTTATCGTTACTCTCGTGTCAGGCTTCAAGTTTGCCCTAACTCAATTTTCAAGTTATTGGTATTTTTTAATCAGCTTGGCATTAGGATTTGGAATTCAGATCGGTCTATACTCTTATCTAAAACAGCTTGTGAAGAATAGCGGCGCGATTATGGGAGGCAAGACTGTGGCGGTAACGGGGACAACTTCTACGCTGGCAATGATTTCATGTTGCGCGCATTATTTGGCAAATATTGTGCCAATACTCGGTATTGCGGGTGCTCTTTCTATAATTGCTCAATATCAAATCGAGATATTCTGGGTCGGTCTTTTCTTTAATGTGTTCGGGATAGCATTTATCAGCAACAAAATCATCAAATTCAAAAAACACTTATGAAAAAAGCGATAACTATATCCATAGGAGTCTTCGCGCTTATAGGGGGCTTTCTTGTTTTCTATAACTCAGAGCCCGTTTCTAATCCGGTTCAAAATAATACGCCTGCGTCTGACATGCGACAAAAATGGGATTCAAAAACAAATGAACAGGCGAGTGTCACCGTGACCGTTACGCCGTTTGACCTCTTTGCGCAATCGAAAGAATGGAAGTTTGATGTTGTTTTAGACACTCATTCGGTTGAGCTTGATCAGGATATGACTAAAGTGGCCGTGCTTGTGGATGAGGGTGGCAAAGAATACAAACCATTACGCTTCGAAGGCGATCCCGCCGCCGGCCACCACAGAGAAGGCACCCTTATATTTGGGCAAATAACACCGGTGCCGAAAGCCATCGAGTTAAAAATCAAGAATATTGGCGGAGTTCCCGAACGTTTGTTTAAGTGGAATATGGAATAAATTTATGAATAATCACAATCACGAACTGCAGGAAAATTTGGCGACAGTTTACACTTGCCCCATGCACCCTGAAATCAGGCAGGACAGACCGGGTATGTGTCCCGAATGCGGCATGAGTCTTGTGCCCGCTAAAAAGTCCGCCAAAGGCGGACTTACCTCGGGCGGAAAAAAAATGACGGGTAAACATGCCGGGCACAGCACGGCAATGTTTCTTCGAAAATTCTGGGTAAGCTTGATTCTCACAATTCCGGTTGTACTCTATGCCGATGTGTTTAACACGATCTTTAAATGGTATTTGCCAGAGTTTCCTGGCATGGAATATATGCCGCTTTTGCTTGGCTCAATTGTTTTTTTCTATGGCGGATGGATTTTTCTCGCCGGTGCGTGGATAGAGATTCGCGGACGCTTGCCCGGCATGATGACCTTGATCGGTATCGCGATTTCGGCGGCTTACTTTTGGAGCATCTACGCGGTTTTTGCAGGCGCGGAAGCTTTGTTCTGGGAACTGACGACTCTTATTACCATCATGCTGCTTGGCCACTGGATCGAAATGCGGGCGGTTTCCGGCGCGCAAGGCGCATTAAAAGAACTTTCAAAACTGCTTCCTGATACTGCTGAAGTTATTCGTAACGGTAAAATAGAAACAATCGAACTTTCTGAGCTTAAGGAAAATGACGTGGTCTTGGTGCGGCCGGGAAGCAAAATTCCGGCAGACGGAAAAGTCATAAACGGTGAATCTGATGTGAACGAATCGATGGTGACTGGAGAATCAAAGCCAGTGGCTAAGAAAGATGGTGATGCTGTTATCGCCGGCACGATCAATGGCGACGGAGCGCTGAAGATCAGTGTCTCAAACATCGGGGAGAAAACATTTCTTGCAGGTGTAATGCGTTTGGTTGCCGAGGCGCAGGCTTCTAAGTCGAGATTGCAGATTCTCTCGGATCGTGCGGCCTTCTATTTAACGATAGTTGCCGTTGGCGGAGGTTTGATTACGCTAATTGCCTGGCTACTTTCTGGCGCAGAAGTTGGCTTTGCGGTAGCACGACTTGTGGCAGTGCTCGTCATTGCCTGTCCACACGCGCTCGGTCTTGCAGTGCCGCTTGTTGCTTCAATTTCTACAACAAAAGCGGCGCAAAACGGCCTTTTGGTAAAGCAACGGCTTGCTCTTGAAGCGGCAAGAACAGTCAACATTGTGCTTTTCGACAAAACAGGAACGCTTACCAAGGGTGAATTCGGAGTCGTTGGAATATGGAATATAAATGGCCACAGTAAAGATGAGGTCTTAGAATTAGCAGCTTCTCTTGATGCCTTATCAGAACATCCGATCGCAAAAGCTGTGGTTATGGAGGCAAAGAAACGAGAGCTCTCGTTTAAAGAGCTAAAAAAATTTGAAGCATTAAAAGGTAAAGGAGTAAGGGCATTTATTGAAGAAAAAGAGGTTATGGTTGGCGGACCAGCGCTTCTTGAAAGCATGGGCGTTAATGTTCCGAATGAACTTACAAAGCAGGTTCAGGATGCCGGAAAAAAAGGACAGACGGTTATCTTTGTGCTTCGCGACAGAGCCCTTTTGGGCGCGCTTGCCCTTGCCGACATCATCCGTGAAGAATCACAGGAAGCGATCAGAGCGCTCAAAGCAATGGGTGTCCGTTCCGCGATGGTTACCGGCGATTCGGAGGATGTTGCAAAATGGGTAAGCCAAGCACTTAGCATCGACGAATACTTTGCTCGTGTGTTGCCCTCGGAGAAGTCAGAAAAAGTGAGAGAACTTCAAAGGCGCAACATGAGAGTCGCTATGGTGGGCGACGGCGTGAATGACGCGCCGGCCTTGACTCAAGCCGATCTCGGTATCGCGATCGGCGCGGGGACGAATGTTGCCATTGAGTCGGCAGGAATTATTCTGGTCCGCAATGATCCGCGGGATATTGTAAAAATAATCAGATTGTCTCAGATGACGTATTCAAAGATGATCCAAAATCTTTGGTGGGCGGCTGGCTATAATATCATCGCATTGCCACTGGCGGCCGGCGCCCTCGCCTTTAAGGGTATATTACTGGATCCGGCGATTGCGGCAGTGTTTATGTCGGCAAGTACGGTGATTGTCGCCGTGAACGCCGTTCTTTTAAGACGGCAGAAGTTGTAGAATGAGATGTGATGCGTTCAGGAATTTTTTGTGATATCCATTTATGAGCAATCTTAAAAAGATAAAAAATTTTGAGGATCTTGCGCGGACTCCGCTTCGCAAGCTTGCGTTTCAAATGATAGAAGCGGGAATTGCCGCGATTGACACAAAAACGTCGGTGCGCTCGGCCGTACGTTTTGAAGGAGATGTTCTTATGGTTAACGATAAGAAGATTCGGATCCATGAAGGTGGGCGCTTGTTCGTCGTAGGAGTCGGGAAGTGCTCGCTTGAAGCCGCCGCGGCGCTTGAAGAAATTTTAGGAGATCGCATCACGGCGGGTATTGTTGTGGATGTGCACGATGGGGAGCTTAAAAAAATAAAAGCGTATGCAGGTGATCATCCTTTTCCGTCACAAAGGAACGTTGACGTTACGAAAGCTATGATCGATCTTCTCCGCGATGCTCGCGAAGATGACGTGGTTATCGCGATTGTTTCGGGAGGCGGATCAACACTTCTCTGTCAGCCCCAGAATATGACCTGCCAGGACGAAGCGTTTATTGTCGAGCACCTTTTCAGAGAAGGGGCTACCATACAAAAGATTAATACCTTGCGGAAGCACCTCTCTCTTGCCCGGGGAGGTTATTTGGCGAAATATGCTTATCCCGCAACCGTTGTCTCCCTTATCTTTTCGGATGTGCCCGGTAATGATATTCGAGCCGTTGCTTCGGGTCCGACAGTGCGTGATCTTACGACGATTGCCGATGCGAAAAAAATCGCTGAAGAATTCGGCGTTCGACAAGTAAGCCATTTGAGCGGATTTGATCTCATAGAGACACCGAAAGAAGAAAAATATTTTTCGAAGGTACACAATTTTCTTATTGTTTCGAATATCGTGGCGCTTCAGGCTATGGCGGCTATTGCGGAGCAGAACGGATTTAATCCCGTTATCTGCGGTAGCTGTATCTTTGGAGAAGCACGTGTTATCGGCGAAGGCATCGTAAAGCAACTTGGCACGTTTAGCGGCAAAACAGCTCTTCTTTATGGCGGAGAAACTACGGTTACGATGAAGGGAAACGGTAAAGGAGGACGGAATCAGGAGTTGGCGCTTTCCGCTCTGCGATTTATAAAGAATAATCAACTTGTCGTCTCTTTCGCTTCGGATGGTAAAGACAATTCCGAATTCGCGGGCGCTTTGTGTGATATAATAACTAAAGAGAATGCCGCCTTACGCGGGTTCGATCCCGAAGAATATCTCGCAAGAAACGACGCGTATCCTTTCTTTCGCGAAGTAGGTGATTACTTTTTAACGGGAGATACCGGATCGAATGTTTCCGATCTTATTATTGCGCTTAAGGAATAAAAATTACAACTATGAAATTTACTAAACTGTTTGAAGAAGTCGGTATTAAAGATGTCGGTCTTGTCGGAGGAAAAAATGCCTCGCTCGGAGAGATGATACGCACCTTGAAATCCAAAGGTGTGCCGGTGCCTTCTGGTTTTATCGTGACCGCGGAGGCTTATTTTTATTTTCTTAAAGCAACCGGACTCGATAAATTTATCCGAACAACACTCAAAGATTTAGATACAAAAAATTTAAAAGAATTGCATCGTTGCGGTTCGGCGATCCGAAACGCGATCATACGCACGGAATTTCCGAAAGATTTACAACAAGAAATTATAATGGGTTACCGCGGGCTCGAAAAACGCTACGGGAAAAACGCGGATACGGCGGTGCGTTCATCGGCGACTGCCGAAGATTTGCCGGGTGCCTCTTTCGCCGGTGAGCAGGAAAGTTATCTTGGTATTCGCGGCGAGCGTGAAATTCTCCGCGCCGTCCGCGCCACCATGGCTTCGCTTTTTACCGACCGCGCCATTTCCTATCGCGAGGATCGCGGTTTTGATCATTTTAGAGTAGGACTTTCGGCGGGTGTTCAAAAAATGGTGCGTTCGGACAAGGCGTGTTCGGGGGTGATGTTCAGCTTGGACACCGAATCCGGCTTCCCGAACGTTGTTCTTATCAACGGTTCGTGGGGTTTAGGTGAAATGATCGTGAAGGGCGAGGTGACGCCTGATGAGTTTTTTGTCTGGAAAGAAGGATTGAAGCGGAACGTTTCGCATCCCATTATCGAAAAGAAATTGGGCGTGAAGTTTCACAAGATGATTTACCATCACGGCAAGGCGATTCAGCAGACAAAAATCATATCTACTACGGTTACCGAGCGTGACTCATTCGTGCTGACCGACAAAGAGATTGCAAAGCTCGCTCGTTGGGGGGTCATTATTGAAAAGCACTATACCAACCACTACAAGAAGTGGATGCCGATGGATATGGAGTGGGCGAAAGACGGCGTAACGGGTGAGCTTTTTATCGTGCAGGCGCGTCCAGAGACGATTCACGCCGGGCGTGATTTTTCGAAATTGAAAGAATATATTTCTCTTGAGAAGCGGATTCCAATAGTGGCGGGGGCATCCGTGGGATCAAAAATCGCAACAGGCAAGGCGCGGGTGATTTTAGACGCGAAACACATCGGTGAATTTAAGAAAGGCGAAGTTTTGGTCACTGATATGACCGATCCGGATTGGGAACCGATCATGAAAATCGCATCCGCAATCGTAACCGATAAGGGTGGCCGCACTTCGCATGCCGCAATCGTTTCTCGCGAGCTTGGAATTCCCGCGGTAGTGGGCACGGAAAAAGCAACGAAGCTCATAAAAACCGGTGACTTGATTACTGTGGATACGACCGGTAGCGCCGGAAGTATCTATAAAGGATTCCTTAAATTTAAAGTTGTTGAACATGACCTAAAAAAAATCCCGCACCCCAAGACGAAAGTGATGGTAAATGTGGCGATTCCCGATAGCGCGTTCGAACATTCGTTTTTGCCGAATCAAGGCGTGGGTCTTGCCCGCGAAGAATTTATCATTGCGTCGAAAATGGGAGTGCATCCGATGGCGCTTTTAAACATGAAAAATGTCAATCCTGCCGTGCGGCGCGCGATAGAGATGAAAATGCGCGGCTGGAAAGATCCCAAGCAGTACTACATAGACAATCTTGCGTTCGGGGTCGCGAAGATCGGCGCGGCGTTTTATCCGAAGCCCGTGATCGTGCGCTTCTCGGACTTCAAAACAAACGAGTACCGCACGCTTTTGGGCGGTGAGCAATATGAACCGCAGGAAGAAAATCCGATGCTTGGCTGGCGTGGCGCTTCGCGGTATTACGATCCGAAGTTCATCGAAGCGTTCGCGCTTGAATGCAAAGCCGTCAAAAAAGTTCGCGAGGATATGGGACTCGTGAACGTAATTCCGATGATTCCGTTCTGCCGCACCGTGGAAGAGGCAAAGAAAGTAATTGCGGTTATGGAGAAAAACGGTTTGAGTCGAAAGAAAGACAGAACGCTCAAGGTTTACGTGATGTGTGAGATCCCTTCAAATGTTATTCTGGCGGACGAATTCCTAAATATTTTCGATGGAATGTCCATTGGATCCAATGATTTAACACAACTTACGCTGGGGCTTGATCGGGATTCGGGAATTGTAACCCGCATCGCGAACGAGAATAACCCGGCGGTTAAAAAACTCATCTCCGATGTGATCAAAAAATGCCGCGCGAAGAAAAAATACATCGGTATCTGCGGCCAGGGGCCCTCGGATTATCCCGAATTCGCCGAGTTTTTAGTGAAAGAGGGGATAGAGAGCATTTCGCTGAATCCCGATACGGTGGTGAAGACGACTATGGCGATTGCGCGAGTGGAGAAGGGGAAATAGCCAGTAGAGGAACGCATGATGGATCTGCGGTCTTTCAATTCTCGCGGAGTTGTGCCATACTGTAAGCATGACTGACGTTGCAGAAATTCAAAAAGTTATCAGGCCGCTTCTTGAGCGCAATGATGTTGTTTTTGCGGGGGTTTTCGGTTCGTTTGCGCGCGGAGAAGCGAATGAGGCGAGTGACATCGACCTCTTGGTTCGGTTCCGAAGTCCCAAAAGCCTTCTTGAGATTGTGCGATTAGAACGCGAACTCACTGCGCTTACCGGACGGAAGGTGGAAGTGGTAACTGAAAAATTTCTCCATCCCTACATTGCGGGATCGGTGCGTCGCGATCTCCATCCTCTCTATGGAAAAGGATAAGGTATACGTTCGGCACATACTTGATTCCATCTCTATAATAGAGGGCTTTATCGCGGGAATAACGTACGAAAAGTTTGCGGAAAATAAGTTGCTTCAAAATGGCGTTATTCGAGAACTCGAGGTAATCGGTGAGGCATCAAAGAAGCTTTCCGACGAATTTAAGGAGTCACTTCCGGGAATCGAATGGAAAAGCATCGCGGGAATGCGCGATAAGCTCATTCATGACTACTTTAGCGTTGATTTAGAAGCGGTGTGGAAAACCGCCACAAGCGACCTCCCGCCCCTCAAGGAGATTTTGTCTCAAAGATCTGATGGTTAGTTTTTCACTTCTCTTTTGGATTGTTGCGGGGGGACAATGATATTTCTTTGAATCCCGATACAGTGGTGAAGACGATCATGATGCTTTCGAGAAAATGAAAATGTGGACATAATATAAGTTAACATGTCTAAATCACTAGAGGATCTTAAGGGAAAAGAGCTTTTGAGATTTGAAAGCGCGAAAGAGAAGGAATCTACAAAATTTGACAATATAGTTTTTGTAGCTGCGACAGGAACTTTTGTTCTCTCAATTAACTATATAGTTGGCATCAAGACCAACTATCTGCATTACCATTCGTTTCTGGTTCTTGCGTGGATTTTTCTTCTGACGGCGATTATAGTGCACGCAGATGGGTATCGTGAATCTGTAATTTACCACCAGGACTTTATTGACAAGTTAAATAAATGGAATGCCAATCATTATCAAGCATTATCAAGATCCTTTCCCGGCTACTGACACACATAAAATGAAGAAAATAAAAAGGATGAGTGACTGGTCTTTTTACTTACTTATACTGGGGCTACTTTTTTTAACCGCATTTGCGGCGATTAATTTTCTCATTCAAAATAATACCAATTTTTATCAGTGATGAAACTCGCATTTTTTGAAATCGAGGGATGGGAGGAAAAAATTATCCACGAAGCGTTTTCTGATGCGGATGTTTTCGTGACAAAAGATAAGGTAACAGCGCTCTGCTTGCCCGACACGCGAGATTTTGAGATTCTTTCGGTATTCGTGGACTCGAGAGTTGATAAGGCGGTTTTGGATTGCTTCCCGAACCTGAAGTTCATCGCCGCGCGCTCCACCGGCTATGATCATATAGATGTCGCCGAGTGCAAGGCGCGTGGAATCTCCATTGCCTATGTGCCCGGCTATGGGGATAATACGGTTGCGGAGTTTGCCTTCGGCCTCATTCTCGCGCTTACGAGGAAAATTTATCAGGGCATTGATCAGATAAAAGAAATAGGTTCGTTTTCACTTGCGGGGCTCCGTGGCACGGATCTTAAGGGAAAAACCATCGGCATTGTCGGTACGGGAAGGATCGGAAGGGAGATGGCGAAGATCGCGCGCGGTTTTTCGATGAAGATCGTCGGGTATGACCCGTTTCCTGATGAGAATTTTGCCCGTGAATCAGGTCTTGAATATCTAAGCTTGGAGGGTCTTCTGGGTATCGCCGATATTATTACGCTACACTGTCCCTATAATCAAAATACGCACCATTTAATACATAACGGCAATATTCATCTTGTAAAAAAGGGCGCGTATTTGGTGAACACCGCACGCGGCGCGATCGTGGAAACTGAAGCGATTGTCGGGGCGCTCAAAGAGGGCATTCTTGCGGGCTACGGCGCCGACGTACTCGAAGAGGAGGGGGAAACCAAAGACGAGCTTACCATTTTGGCGCTTGGCCACCCGCATGAAGAGGAGCTCAAGACCATGCTCCGGAACCATATTTTGATGAAAATGCCCAATGTCTTGATCACGCCGCACAATGCTTTTAACTCGCAGGAAGCGCTTGAACGGATTTTGCATACGACGATTGAGAATATCCGTGGCTTTATGGAAGGAAAACCTGTGAATCTTGTTCAATGAGAGTTAAGGATATTACTGTTCGAGAAATTTTCGATTCACGAAGTGGGCCGACGATTGAGGTGCGCGGCAGGAATCCATTGATTTCGGCGTCGGTGCCTTCGGGGAAAAGCAGAGGAAACCGCGAGGCAAAGGTTTTTTCGTTTCGAGAAGCTTTTCTGGGCATAAAAACGATCGTAAAAAATCTCGGTGGGAGGAATTTCCAATCGGTACGCGACTTGGACGAGGCACTTCTTCGTTTGGATGGTACGGCGAACAAATCGAAACTTGGCGGCAACGTAACTCTTGCGGTTTCGATGTTCGGCGCGCGGATGCTTGCCGCGGAGCGTGGCAAGGAAGTGTGGCAAGTATTGCGCGAGGAATTCTTTAAAGGCGCGAAAGACGTTCCGCCGCTTATTTTCTCGAATCTTATAAACGGAGGGGCGCACGCGGCAAATAATCTTGATATTCAGGAGTATATGGTTGTTGTTCACCCCGTTAGAACGAGCTCTAATGGGGTAAAATCCGGGAAATCGGTTGCGGAAGATATACAGGCGCTCATCCGTTTTTATCGGGAGCTCGGAGATCTTTTTAAAAAAACGCGGAAGATACAAAATATTCCAATCGGCGATGAGGGCGGGTATTCCCTGAATTTCAAAAGCAACTTCGAACCAATCACGGTCTTGGAAAAGCTCGTTAAAAAATTTCATCTCGAAAGCCGTTTTGGTTTGGCGCTCGACGTTGCGGCGAGCGGATTTTTAAAAAATGGAGAATATTATTTTAGCGGTAAACGGTTTTCTTCCGAACAGCTCGCCGCGGAATATCTGTGTTATTTCAAGAAGTCAAAATTTCTTTTCTCCGTTGAGGATCCCTTTGCGGAACGTGACGCGCAGGGATTCGCTCTTTTGCGGGAGAAATTGCCGGATGCGTGGGTGGTGGGAGATGATTTGACGACTACGAATCCAACAACGATTCAAAAATACGCGCACGAGGGAGTAATAAATGCCGTGATCATTAAGCCGAATCAGATCGGAACGATAAGCGAGGCTTGTAAGGCTATTGCGGTTGCGAAAAAACATGGATTAAAGACCATTGTTTCGCACCGGTCGGGCGAAACGGAAGATTCTTTTATTACCCATCTTGCAAAAGCCGGAGGCGCGGATGGAGTAAAAATTGGCGCGCCGATCCGGGAACGGATCTCGAAATTTAACGAACTTGCGCGAATTTACTAAATAATTATTCCTATGAAAAAAATTATACTTGGTGTAATTATTTCGATTGTTTTTATAGTTATAGGAGGTATTTTATTACTACAGAGAAGCGTATCGCCATCACCCAAAGAAAAAATTTATGTGGCGGTCGAAGGCGACGGGAAGATTGCGGTCATTGACGCCGCAACGCGGAAGATCATAAAAAATATTGATCTTTCTTTAGAACACGAAGGAGGAAGACTAATCTATGCGCCGCACAATGTCCAGGTCGCGCCGGACGGGAAAAGCGTGTGGGTGACGGCAAATGTTGGGAAACATGAGGGACATTCCGCATACGTGCCCTTCCGCGCGTATGCGCACGGCAATGAGGATACGGGGGAGATGAGAGCGGAACTTGATCAGGTAATCGTAATTGACCCAGTCAAAGATGAAATCGTAGAGCGGGTTCCTGTTACCGTAGGCAACCTTGCTCATGTCGCTCTGGATCCGAAAAGTGAGAACGCGTACGTGACCGCAGGGAAAGGCGGTTATTTCTTTAGGATCAATACAAAAACTTATAAAGCAGAGGCGGTATTTCGATTTGATGCCGAAAGCGAGCCGCACGGCTTACGTATCAATCCGGCTGGTCGCGTTGCATACATCGCGCTTCTCAAGGGAAAGGCGCTCGCAAGCCTTGATCTTTCCACGAATCAACTTCATAAATTACGGCTTAGCGGGCAGGCTGTACAGGTTGGCGTCACGCCGGATGGAAAGTTTTCTTTTGCTTCTCTCTATGATGAGAAAAAACTTGCGATATTTCCAGAGGATTTTGTATCCAGGATTAAGATTAAAACGAGTGAGCCCTTGGAAAATTTTTTACGTTACGTTGTATTGCCAAAGAGCGCGCGGGGTCCGATTCAAATGTATCCTACGCCTGATTCAAAATTCGTTTATCTTGCCGATCAGGGATATTACTTTAACCAGCCGGAGGGTGAGTGGGTGTATAAAATAGATCTTGAAGCGGGCAAGGTAGTTAAAGAAATTAAAGCAGGCAGAGCGCCTCACGGCGTGGTGGTATCAAAAGACGGAAGCTATGTTTACGTGACCAATCTCTTAAGCGGTGACGTATCCGTAATCGATACGGTAACCGATAGTGAAGTTGTACGTATTCCAGTCGGCAAGGAGCCAAATGGCATAAGCATCTGGAATAAAAATCTCGGCGGAACGCCGTGAAAGGTCGAAATTACAACGCTTAATGAATATGGTTACCAATAACATGGCACAGTTCGAAAAAAACACGCTTGGACTTCTCCGTATCACACTCGGTTGGCTTTTCTTTTACGCCGGTATTACGAAAGTAATCGATCCCGCGTGGTCGGCGGCGGGGTACCTTCGGGGCGCAAAAACATTTGTACCGTTCTATCAATGGCTCGCGAGCCCGAGTGTTATCCCTGTCGTGAATTTTATGAACGAATGGGGACTTACGCTTTTGGGAATTTCCCTTATTTTGGGAATCGGTGTGCGGTTTTCGTCGGTTTTAGGCGCAATGCTTATGGTGCTCTATTACCTCGCGCTTCCGTTTCCGATGCCGAATGCTCACGCGTATATCGTAGATGAGCATATCGTTTATATTTTTGTCCTGCTGTACTTCGCGGCTCATCGCGCGGGGCGCGTGTGGGGACTTGAAGAATGGTGCGCCAACCTTCCTTTGTACAGGAAATATCCCAATCTTCGATCGTGGTGGGGATAGGATTTTCTCTAGGAAATAAGGGGGCTTTATGTTTCCTTGCAATTTTATCTTGACTGGTGTATAATGGATTCATTGTAAGTTTCTCGAGCGTTTTCCCTTGCTGATTGAATTGAGGTGTAGGGAGACCCAAACAACGTTAGTTTAATGGGGTACAAGCGAGGAGAAGAGGTCGCCTTACAAGAATACAATTAGTAGTAAATGGCTAAAAAGTTATATGTAGGCGGTTTGTCTTACAGCACGAGCCAAGAAACATTGAAAGACGCTTTCGCCAAAGCCGGAGCCGTTGAGTCCGCGACAATTATCATTGATAAAATGTCCGGTCGCTCAAAGGGTTTTGGATTTGTTGAAATGACTTCAGATGATGAAGCTTTGAAAGCGATCGATATGTGGAATGGCAAAGAGCTGGACGGCCGCACGTTAACCGTTAATGAAGCTCGCCCGATGGAGCCTCGCGCTCCTCGGAGTGGTGGTTTCAATAACCGAGGCGGTGGTGGAGGAGGTGGAGGTGGCTTCGGTGGCGGTCGACGTGACAACTGGTAATCCCAGTCTGAAAAACACCCCCCGCGCAACGGGGGGTGTTTTGTTTTAGATCTGACTTGGGTACCTCGCGAATTCTTTAGGCGTGGATCTCGAAGAACATTTTCGGCACACTATGGACAAATATTATGGAAGATATAAGAATCGTTTTGAGAAAAAGTAATTTCTCGATAGGTTGACAAAGCGTGAATTCTTTGTAATAATTTAAAAAATAGACGGAACGATTCGTAGGGAGAAAAGTATGAAACCTTGAGTTTCGCAATCCCCATTCGGTGTGGGGATTTATTACATTTTTATGGCATCGATTCGAAATATCGCGATTATAGCTCACGTTGACCACGGGAAAACCACTCTTGTGGATGCTTTACTTCGCCAATCAAAAACGAAATTGGGGAAAAATTTTTCCGGAAGAGATCTTATTATGGACAGCAACGAGTTGGAGCGCGAGCGTGGCATTACGATTTTTTCAAAAAATGCTTCGATTAAGTGGAATGACGTGAAAATAAATATTATCGATACTCCCGGACATGCCGATTTCGGCGGAGAGGTGGAGCGTGTGCTTACGATGGCGGACGGTTGCCTCCTTCTCGTTGACGCGAAAGAAGGTCCGATGCCGCAGACGCGCTTTGTATTGAAGCGGGCTCTTGAGCGGCATCATAAGATTATCGTAGTGGTGAACAAGATCGATAAACCCGATGCCCGGCCCAAGTATGTACTCGATAAGACTTTTGATCTTTTCTTGGAGCTTGGGGCTCCGGATCATCTTGCCGATTTTCCCGTAGTTTATGCTTCGGCAAAAAACGGTAAAGCAGGTCTTACGGCTGATCTTCACTCAATGACCGACATAACACCCATATTTGACGCGATCGTGGAACATGTTCCCGCGCCGACCGGTGACCCCGAAAAATCGTTACAGATGCTTGTTACAACCATTAGCGGAGATGATTTCAAGGGACGGATCGCGACGGGAAGAGTTTATAACGGAATCTTGCGGGCGGGTTCGGAAGTGGCGCACATATCAAGGACCGGCGCGATAAAAAAATATCGACTGGTATCGGTTATGACATTCGAGGGATTAGAACGTATAGATACGAAAGAGGTTTACGCGGGGGATATCGCCGCGTTTTCTGGGATTCCGGATATCACGATCGGAGAAACAATCGCCGATCCCGCCGCTCCCTTGGCGTTGCCGCTTCTTGCTATAGAAGAACCGACCGTTAAAATGAATTTTGCCGTTAATAATTCTCCTTTCGCGGGTAAAGACGGTGTTTACACGACGTCTCGGCAAATTCGCGAACGATTACACAAAGAGCTGGAATCGGACGCGGCATTACAAATAGAAGATGCCCAGAGCGGCGAGTGGATTGTATCGGGTCGTGGTGAATTACATCTCGCGATTTTTATAGAGCGATTACGGCGTGAAGGATATGAATTTCAGGTTTCTCGTCCGCAGGTTATTTTAAAGGAAGTGAACGGGAAGCGTCACGCTCCGTTTGATCAGGTTTTTATTGAAGTTCCCGAGGCATATGCCGGAGCGGTAATTCAGAAATTAGGTGGTAGACAAGGTGAATTGCGTGAGATGCAAACCGAGGGAGGCATTACGTATATGGAATTCGTGATACCGACGAGAGGACTTTTCGGATATCGCAACGAATTTCTTACCGATACGAAGGGATTGGGTATTTTACACAGTGCTTTTTTTGAATATAAAGCGGATTCGCGAGAGTGGCGTGAACGCGAACAAGGCTCGCTTATTGCCCACGAAACTGGCATCACGCGGTTGTATGGACTTTTGAATGTTCAAGATAGGGGAGTTCTTTTTGTGGGACCGGGAGTTTCCGTGTACAAGGGGCAAGTTGTCGGTCAGCATGCCCGCAATAATGATCTTACAGTCAATGTATGCAGAGAAAAAGAACTTTCAAATATGCGTTCGAAAAACGACGGTTCAGCCGATCATTTTGATACGCCAAAAACAATGGGGCTCGAAGAGGCGCTTGAGTATATTTCCGACGATGAATTAGTAGAAGTAACTCCCAAGAATGTCCGTATTCGTAAGATGGTGCTCGATAAAACCGAAAACCGAAGGAATGCGCTTGGGATTAAAAGTTAGCCACTTCGTTTTGTTGCAAAATTTAGGGTCTTTGCTACTCTAAAAGTAGCAGTTTCGGTATTAACGTTTTTGGGGAACCGTGGAGGCGTGTATGATTCGTTGTGCTTGCGCGCGGTCAAACAATCTGGGAGATTGTATCGAAAACGTTCGGCGAAAGTTTCCCGACGGTCAGATGTTCGTGTTCAGTCCTCGGCGTTCCGAAGAGCGGGGGCCATGTTCGGAGTGTCTCTGTAATCCCGGCAGGCGACATCACTTGGGTTGCCCAAGGGAGCGTTGTCCGCGTTGCGGAAATTTCGAATCAGGATGTCATTGTCGCAGTATGCGAGTTGATGCCCGTGAAGAGCGAGTTACCGCCTAACTCTTTTCGCTTTTTTAATCAAAACAAAAGGAGCTTCGGCTCCTTTTTTGCCGGTTCTTCCGCATATTTTCGAACGGAAACCTTCTTATTATCTTTTTGGGTGCTGGGGTTTATACTTAAAGAATGAAAAAAAGAAAAGTCGCCATATTCGATATTGACGGCACCATCTTCAGGTCAAGCCTTCTTATCGAGCTTGTGGATGCCTTAATCATGGAAGGAGTATTTCCGAGTAAGACCAGAAAATTTTATGTTCGGGCGCATAAGGATTGGCTTGATCGAAAAGATTCGTACGAAAAATATATCGGAGCCGTAATACGGGCTTCCGACAGAAATATCAAAGGCGTTTCCCGTAAAGATTTCTTGCGCGTTGCGCGAAAAGTGGTCGCATTCCACAAGAACAGGGTTTACCGGTACACGAGGGATTTGATCAGGGATTTGCGGAAAAAAAAGTATTATCTTCTCGCTATCTCGCATTCGCCGAAATATATCGTTGAGGAATTTGCCAAACATCTCGGTTTTGATAAAGTATACGGGCGCCTGATGGAAATCGACGATTCGGGGCGTTTTACGGGGAAGTTTTTGCATTTGGATCTGATTAAGGACAAAGCAAAGGTGGTGCGCCGCGCCGTTCTTAAGGAAAATCTGACTCTTAAAGATTCCGTGGGCGTTGGGGATACCGAATCCGATGTTTCCTTCCTTAATCTCGTGGACCGGCCGATTTGTTTTAATCCCAATTCAATATTGTATGCGCGCGCGAAGCGCAAGGGATGGGAAGTTGTCGTTGAACGGAAAGATGTTATATATAAACTGGAGTAATCGCGAATATACAAATTATAATGTAATATACGAATAAAATTCGACGTGGCAATAAAGATTTGTATATTCATGAATACTCCTATGATCACATTTGACGATTTTCAAAAAATAGAACTTCGCGTGGCGAAAGTGCTTTCCGCGGAGCGCGTAGAAGGATCGGAAAAGCTTATAAAGCTTCGGGTTGATCTGGGAGAGGCAAACCTGCCTATCGGACAGGCGGGCCTGCCTGTCGGCAGGCAGGTTGTTGCCGGTATTGGGAAGGCATACGAGCCCGAGGCGCTTGTGGGGAGACTTATTGTTGTCGTCGCGAATCTTGAGCCGCGGATGCTCTTGGGCGAGGAGAGCGAGGGGATGCTTCTTGCGGCGACGAACGAAAACGGTGAACCCGTTATTCTAACGGTAGAAAAAGATGTTCCGCCGGGGAGTGGCATACGATAAGGGCTCCAGCTTTTAGTTTTTGAGAACCGCGGTTCGCTCGCTCCTGCGGCGAGCGCCCGCTTCCTCTTCGGCACTAAAATCCGCCCATGGCGGAGCCAAGCTTTTAGTGCCTCCGAGAGTCCCGACGTACTTTTTATAAAAAACGAAGTCGGGATCCCGACTTTACGTCGGGACTTCTTTCAAGAAGAAAACTTACGCTTTGTTGCTTAAGGTAGCTTGTCCAAAGGCAAGCTTTTTGATATTTCTTTAGATTTGACTTTCTGTAAAAACTATGTTATAGTTTCTCTGTTCTTTGACAATGAATTTTTGAGGTTTTTACTCATATGAGACGAGCGTTTAGAATGCTATATTGAGCATAGCTTTTTAAACACTCGTCTCATACCGAGACGGGACTGCGTCGCGCCAGTTGCGCGATAAATTCCTATATACCACAGGAGGTATGCGATGGGATCTTCAATCGTGAGCCGTACCCTGTCGGTGCACAAGGAGCACGAAGTGCTCCTGAAGCTCGAAGCCGCAGGCTTCACCGACGAACTCGCCCAGAGAGTCATCGACTCGAAGGGTAACGACCTTGCCGCGAAAGTGGTGAGGCTCATCACGAACGGTGGCTTCGAACCGACGACGAGCCAGAAGCGCGCCCGTGAGATCATGGGACGCAACATGTTCGGCGTCGAGGAAGCGATCACGCACTTCGGGGTTACCCCCTCGAGGCAGCAGATCGCCGGCCTTTCGGAGATCCCGTGGAGCGTTGCGACGCTCGAAAGGGCCAAGGAAACGCACGTCCTCGTCGCGGTGTTCCCTCTCTCGATCCTCGAGATCCGCGGGAAGGTCGCGACACAGGCCAGCCGCTTGTTCTACGATCAGGACTGGTACAACAAGCAGGCCTTCGCCAAGGAGAAGGACGAGACGGAGTGGAAACTCGTTCGCAAGACGCCGGTCGCAAACTCGACCAGCAAGACGTGGCCGGAACAGCAGGCTCTGCTCGCGACGAACGAGGAGACGCCGACTGCCCGAGTGATGGTCTACACGATCATCGGCCATTTCCTCGCGACGGGCGAACGGCTGTTCAAGAAGATCTACGTCCGCTGTTCGGATGTGGGTTCGGACGGCTACCGTGTCCGCGTCGGCCACTTCGATTCCGACGGTCTCCACGTCGCCTACCTCTGGGTCGGCTTCCGCAATGACGACATCGGTGTGTCTGCCGCTCGGAAGTCCGAGTAGAACCTTGATCCGCCAACTGGCGGACTTGAGGGCTTGACCCTCTTGATCACCTTGAGCCTTCGGCGCGAATTTTTTTCGCAGCGCCGGAGGCTCATTTTCTTTTTATAAAATAATTTATTTGTGAATCAATATTGGTTTTGGTTAAACTAATGTATAATAGTGCGCATATGTTTACCCCGTTAGATCTTGAAAGTTTTAGCCTTCAGACCAGAGGCGAAAAGAGTTATTCAAGAGAGAAAAATAAAAACCACAGAGCATGGATCTAATGGGGTTCGAAATTATTACAAAAGACGGCGAAGCCCGGCTTGGCCGATTGTCTACGCCGCATGGCGTAGTGGAAACTCCCAGTTATGTTGTCGTGGGAACTGACGCGCATGTACGCTGTTTAGAACCCGCTGATATTCCCGAGACAAAAACGCAGATGATAATTTCGAACACCTATCATTTGTGGCGAGATTTAGGAGAAGAAGGTCTCGCAACCTATCCCGGTCTTCACGCGGAAATGGGGTGGGAGGGACCCATAATGACCGATAGCGGGGGATTTCAAGTTTTTAGCATGGGATATGGGCGAGAGTTTGGGGTTGGAAAGGTAATTCCCAGGGAAGCTCCGAAGTCGATGTTATCAGTCGGCTCTCCGATCGAAGCGTCGGAGCGCTCTAGGGAAAATCTCGTGCGTGTTACGGATTCGGGTGTTTATTTTATGGAAGGCGGTGAAGAGTTTTATCTTGACCCCGAGCTCTCCATGAGGATTCAGGAACAGCTTGGCGCCGATATTATATTCGCCTTCGATGAACCGTCATCGCCCCTTCACGATTATGCGTATACCAAAAAAGCAATGGAGCGAACCCACGCGTGGGCTTTGCGCTCGCTCGAAGCGAAAACATCTTCGCAGTTGATATACGGCATTGTCCAAGGCGGGCTCTTCGAAGATTTGCGGCTCGAGAGCGCTCGTTTTATAAACGCGCTACCATTTGACGGTTTTGCTATCGGAGGGGCCTTCGGGAGTTCGTTCGGTTCGGGGAAAGGAGACACGTTTGAGGCGCTCCGGTGGGTAACCCCTCTTCTTCCCGAAGGAAAGCCCCGCCATCTCTTGGGCATTGGGAAAATCGAGGATCTTTTTGCTGCCGTTCAACTTGGAATTGACACCTTTGATTGTGTTATCCCGACGCGAGAGGCCCGACATGGTTCGTTATGGACGGCAAAGGGACGATTTGACGTTGTTCGCGGCCGCCACCAGAACGATAATTCTCCGCTTGCGGAAGAGTGTGGCTGTTCCGCGTGCGCCGAAGGCGTGCGGAAAGCCGACCTCTACGCGCTCTTTAAAGCAAAAGACCCGCAGGCGGGGCGTTTTGCTACGATCCACAATGTGTATTTTTTTAACGATTTAATGGAACAGATACGAAATGCGATTCGCGAAGGAAGATTCTTGAATTTCAAAAATTCTTATCTTTCAAAATAATTCGAAATGTTTTGCAGCTCTTTACCCCGTTAAAGATAAGATAATACAATTATCTGTCTTGGGGCATCGATGGTCTCTCAGGGGGTTTACAAATGTGGTTTTTGTGATAATGTGTATGAAGCAATTTGGGGATGTAGTAAGTAAGGAGCATCTTTTTTGAGGAGGAGTAGGATGGAAAGTAGGGATTTTGATCGATTGGCACGAGACGTGGAACGCGGTCATCGATTCGCTTTTCGCCTGAATCCCGATTTGGCTATGGACGACATCGGACTGCTGCTCACGATGCATCACCGAGGAGAAATTCGCCTTCGGCGCGATAGCAAAGCGGACCTCGGTCTCGCCGATGTTCACGGCACGTGGACGGGCAAGCGTGAAGGGAAAGGCCACGTGGCTGTTTTTTTCAAGAAGGGCCGGCGATTTTCTATGGATGCCCTTCTCTCGGTGATCGAGAAGATTCCCGCGATTCAAAAAGTCGTCTCTATAGCCATCTGACTCTTTTTCGGAAGGATGCAAAGAAAAAGACGCCCAACACTAAGGGCGTCTTCTTTTTAATTCAACACGACGATTTCCGTGTAGGTAATTCCGACGCGGAGCGCTCCTTCTTTTGTCGGCATCCAAACATCTACAAAATTGGTCTTTCGGGGGTGCATCCTATCTTCAACGACGAATATCTTATCTCCAAAGAGTTTCGGTATTTTTACCCGAGTTTTCATAGGGAGCATGTTCGTGGCGATAATACCGTCACGTACTTTGGTTCCCGAGGCGGTAATAAAAGGGGTATCGTCAGTTTCTTCGGGAGTGCTCGAATAGGCGGTAACCCAGACGGATTGGGTCTTTTGGGTTTCAAGGGCTATCGTTGTTTCGGGATCGGCAAACATATTGCTGTTTTTTACCGCCATAAATTGCACAGGGGTGCTCGTCATCATCATTCCTCCCATGGTGGGCGAACTAAAGCCTGAAATGAAGCTTAAAAGAAGCATAAATTGTGTAATCATTAGTTTTGTGTAGGAAATTACTCAATAAAAAACGCCCCTCTCGGGGTATTCTTTATAGGGGTCATTATAGTCCAGGACAGGGAAATAGTCAACCCCGTTAGAGGCAACGCCTTTAATGGGGTCAAGAAGCCGAGGAAATATGGCAAAAAACCTTTAAAAGCGTACAATAGTAAGATATGAAAAAAGTTTTACTGCTCCTTGTGGTTCTGGGGATGATCGCATCCCTCATTTTGCCGCTCTTTGTGGGCGGGTTTTAAATACAAAGATGTTTGATTTAGTATCCTTGATCAAGGCCATCGGCTATGCCGGTATTTTCGGTATTGTGTTCGCTGAGTCGGGCCTTTTCTTTGGTTTTTTCTTGCCGGGAGATAGTTTACTTTTTACGGCAGGTTTTTTGGCGTCGCAAGGATTTTTTGATATTACCATACTCGCGTTCACGGCTTTTTTCGCGGCGGTTTTAGGAGACAGTGTTGGGTATGCGTTCGGTTATCGGGTGGGGCCGAAAATCTTCACGAGGGAGGATTCCTTATTTTTTCACAAAGACCATCTCGAGAGGGCTCGAGTTTTTTACGAGCGTCATGGCGGGAAGACGATCGTGATCGCGAGGTTCATGCCGTTTGTGCGAACGTTCGCTCCAATTGTCGCGGGTGTCGGAAAAATGCGCTATGGGACATTTCTTTTTTATAATATTTTTGGAGGAATTATTTGGGGGATTGGTATTACGAGCCTTGGATATTATCTCGGGAATACCATTCCCAATGTCGATCGTTACATTATCCCGATCGTTCTTCTCATTATTTTTTCATCGGTTCTTCCCCCGCTTTATCACCTCATGAAAGATAAGCAACAGAGAAAGAGGATCATGGATTATTTCCGTAAAAAAATTTCGAAGGTATAAAAAAATCCCGCTTGAGCGGGATTTTTTTTAGGCAATCTGGATTTACGAGCGTTAGGGAGTGGTCGTGAATGACTGTTGGCTCGAGAGCGCGGTATTGCCCGAAGCGTCTTGGGACTCGAGAACGAAGAAATACGTACTTAAAGCGGTAAGACCGCTTAATCCCAATGAGTGGCCCGTAACAAGCGTGGCGTTCAATGTCGTGCTTGCTGTTCCGAGATTCACCGGATTTACGAGTCCGTAATACATTTTGCTCGTCGCGAGTTCATCGGTTGTCCAATTGATCGTTGCCGAAGTGGAACTGACGTTTGCGAGCGTGATCCCGCTCATGACCGGAGAAGTTGTATCCGGCAAAGCGGTAGTGGTGAGAGTTTGATCCGTCGATATTCCCATGTTTCCCGTGGCGTCTTTTGATTTAACGCGGAAGTGGTACGTGGTGCTCGGCATAAGGCCGGTCAGTGCTTGCGAATGGCTTGTCACGAGCGTGATATTCAGCGTTGTGGCAAGTCCATAGGCGGTTGACGTGCCGTACTCGATTTGCGTATCAGCCGTTTCGTCGGTTATCCAGCTTACGAGAGCCGATGTCGAGCTGGTATTCGTAACCGTAATACTCGAGATAACAGGAGCGGTTGTGTCTGAAATATTGCCGGTTGTGAGGGCTTGATTCGTTGATACGGCAAGATTTCCCGCCGCATCCCGCGATCTCACTTGGAAGTGATATGTTGTGTTGGACATAAGGCCGGTAAGTGTTTGGGTGTGGTTTGTTACGAGGGCCGAATTCAACACGGTGCTTAATCCGTAGGCGGTGCTTGTGCCGTAACTTATTGTGGTATCGGCCGCTTCATTCGTAACCCAGCTTACGATTGCTGAAGTTGTCGCAACTTGAGTTGTAATGCTCGAGATAACAGGAGCGGTTGTGTCCGGCGTAGTCGTTGCATGATCGATTTTTTTATCGATGCCGGGCGGAAGAATTTGGCAGATCGGCACGATAGGACGCTCGCCGCCATGTTTACGGAGCCAACCTGGTGCGATGAGATGTCCGGGTGGTACGATGGCGCACGGCCTCCGGTCATTATCATCGTCGTCATCTTTTTCTTTAGATTTGCGATTCTTCACACTGCCGTCTTCGTTAAGACGAATTGGTTTTTCAAAAGCGAGCGGATGTCTTTCGCCCTCTTTATTAAGGAGCACGAGTGTTTTGGGACCGACATTACCGACTGTTTCAAGGCCATTCCGCTTCTGAAAACGGATTACGGCTTTTGCCGTCGCTTTTCCGTAGAAACCGGTAATGAGGCCTTCCGGATAAAGTTCCGAATCGGCGGCAAGTATCGCCTGAAGGGTTTTCACGGCGTCGCCGCGATCTCCTTGTTTTAAAGTTTTAAGGAAACTTGAAACGGTACTTTGGCGTTCTACGACTACCTTATTTAATTGCGCTTGTAAGGCTTGAATCTGTTCCGTCAGTTTTTTTATGGTTTCAAGTTGAGTTTGAATGCTTGTGGTTCCGGCTGTTTGCGCGCCCGTGTTGAACGGCATCGTAAACACTCCGAGAACGAGCATTCCCATTATGAATGCCGGTAAAAATTTTTTCATATGTAGTATTTATTTTTTGACCTTTTTGTTTTTATCTGTTAATTGTTTGCAGGGTATTAAAGACCCAACCGACCTTTGTCTGTGATATATACGCTATTCACGGGGGTATTGTTACGTCACTTTTTCACCCCGCCTCCATAAGGGACCTTTCATAGTATAATGCAAGATATTGAATATAGAAAACTCGGCTTCTGTGGGACCGCTTTCCCCTCATAGGGTTGACCCCGTTTAGAGACAACGCCTCTAACGGGGTTGACAATTTCCCAAAAAAACAAGATTGTAACATAAGAAATAATTTCGCGTATACACTATGAGTACGTACTTTTCGGAACATAATAGGTTAAATCGGCTCGCAAAGCGCATGCAAAAAGGCGATCGGCGGGCCGCGGAGGCTCTCTATGAGGAGCTTTTCGGGAAAGTATACGGTTTTTGCTTGAGCCGTGTTCGTCGGCGCCCCTTGGCCGAAGATCTGACGCAAGAGATTTTTTTAAAGCTCGTAAACCGCGTTGAAACGTTTGACAGCGCAAAGGGGAGTTTCGCCGTTTGGTTTTGGCAATTGGCGCGTAATACGGTTTTTGACCACTATCGGAAGCAGAAAGAGGTATCTTTTTCGGACGTGGGCGACGGAGAGGAAAGCGATGTGGAGCATCTTTCGGTACACAATCCTTGGCCCGCGTTTGAAGCTCGTTTTGAAAACGATCGGCTGCGCGCGTTCCTTGGAGATTTACAAGGGGATGAACAAGAACTTTTCCGTCTCCGTTTCGTCGCTGATTTGTCCTACCGTGAAATTGCCGTTCTTCTTGAAAGATCCGAGCCGTCGTTGCGAGTCGCGGTAAGTCGTCTCAAGCGGAAGATAAAAGAAAATTTTCAACATGAGATTTAAAAAACTTTTAAAACCCCACCCTGATTTTGCCGCTCGCATGAAAGCGGTTTATTTGGAAACGTTTAAGGAAAAATTTCCCGAAGCGCGCGTGGCTACGCGAGGGGCGTTCATCTATATTTTTCGCGGGGCGATGGGTGGCGTTGCGCTCATGGTTATCTTAATCGGTACATCGGTATACGCTGACCAGCAGAACGTTGGGCCCTCGAACCCCTTGTATGTTTTTAAGCGCTCGCAAGAAGCGGTCAATTTGTTTTTTGTGAGCGATGGGGAAAAACCATCCCTTCATCTGAAGCTTGCGGAGCGGCGACTCGAAGAACTTGATGAGGTTACGCGCGAAAATCCCAAAAGTTCGAAAGTTTCGGATTTAACAAAAGATTTTCGCGAAGAGATTAAAAATTCCATTACCACATTTACGAAAGATGATCGTCCCGTCAGTGCTTTGGAACAAAAAGGAGAGCGTGACGCTCGCGATGCTTCCGAAAAGAAAGAAAATATAGAGAAGGAAAAGCAATCGGGAAAAACAGATAGTGTGAAAGAAAAGCCCCGTGTTGATCTCCTTAAGTCAAAAGATCGGACAATGCTTTCGCCGGCTATTCCGATTCAGGGCAATGTTTCTTCGAGCGGAATTATGTTACCTCAACAAAACAATAAAGAGGTGGAGCATGATGGAGATACTAAAGAAGATAGGCGTGACGTGACTTCTACTCCTGTAAAAGGATTTTCGGCGCCATCTGTTCAATCTTTCAAAACAGAAGGAGAAGCGGAAGATATTACAAAGGAACACAACATTGCGCGTTTCTGTGAGTCATGGGTTCATTTGACCGGAAACAATGCGGATGTGATGCGGGAAATTATCGATGAAAATCCTGAATTTTTAGTTACCTTGAAACAAAAGTGTCCGAATATCGGGAATGGTGATTGAAGTAAGAGTTTCTCCAGGCACGAAGCGTTCTTTGGTTACCAAGGAACTCGACGGCAGTTATCGGGTGCGAGTTGACGTGCGCGCGGAAGGCGGTAAGGCGAATGATCGGCTGATTGAATTATTGGCGGAACATTTCGGTGTTTCGAAGAGTTGTGTTGCCATACTTCATGGCGTCAGATCAAAGAGCAAAAAAGTCGAGATTCTGATATAATATCCCTATGGCAATGGATATCGAAAAAGAACTCGCGGAACAGAAAGAGCTTCTTGGGAATATATATAGATCAGTCGAAAAAACGAGGAAGTATTTTATGTGGACGCTTATTGTTACGGTAGTCGTTTTCGTGCTTCCCTTGATTGGGCTTGTTTTTGTTATTCCTTTTTTTCTGAAATCTTTTTCTGCTTTGTATAAAGGTTTTTAACGTATAGCATCAATTGTCCTATGTTTATTAAGCTTTCAATTGCGGGAGGTATTATTATTGTACTGGGAATGACCGCGCTCGCGTTTGGAGGAGCTCTGCCTTTTTCTCGCACGTTATTTCTTGAAGAACAGAAGGAAGCCCGATCGATTCAAGATATTGCGAATCGCGCGCTTGTCGTGCAACGGGAAGAGCTTTCAATAGAGGAGAGTTCAAAAAACACCACCGCGAAAATTCAGAGCGATGTATCATTAAAAAATAAGAAAGAAATTTGCACCGGCGCCGATCTGCAAAATTTTGACTGTTACGAAGCATACTATAAAAATCTTGTCCAAAAGAATGGAGTAAAAGAAGCATTTGTCGACTTGCGGAGTCGTTATGGAGAAAGCGCGTATGTGAAATCCCAGTGTCATCCGATCACGCACGTAATCGGCCGCGTGGCGGCGGAGGAATCGCCTGATGTCGCGTCGGCATACGCCAAGGGGGATAGTTTTTGTTGGTCGGGATATTATCATGGCGTCATGGAGGGAATTATCGGAAAGATCGGCAGAGAAACTTTAACGGCGCAGATGAACGGAATTTGTAAAGTATTGCGTGACAAAGAACCATATATTTTTGATCACTACAACTGCGTGCATGGTTTAGGGCATGGGGTTATGGCAATTACGAATGATGAACTTTTTGACTCTTTAAAATACTGCGAGAACCTAACCGATTCATGGGAGCGCTCATCGTGCGCTGGAGGGGTCTTTATGGAAAACATTATTATTGACGGGAAGAATCATACGACAAAATATCTGAAGCTTTCCGAACCTCTGTATCCTTGTACGGCGGTTTCGGAGGAACATAAAACTTCCTGTTATCTGATGCAGACTTCATATATCCTAAAAGCTGTTGGGTATAATTTTGGAAAAGTTTTCGAGTGGTGCGGCAAGGCAGATAGTAACTATATTGATATTTGTTATCAAAGCTTGGGTCGGGACGCGTCCGGGCAGAGTATCAGCAATGTTGAGAAAACCAAAACCACATGTATGTTGGGCAAAGACGAACGACAACAATCCAACTGTGTTATCGGCGCGGTGAAGGATTTTGTGTCATATTTCCATTCGGACAAACAGGCGAGAGAGTTGTGTGCCGCGCTTCCCGAGAATCTAGAGCCCGTGTGTATATCGACAACAGTGTCATACTACGAAATTTTTTAATTGATTTTTACGTTGCCTGATATTATACTTAGCTTCAGCAACGCCTCACCCGAGACTTCATAAGGAGGAGGTATGTCTCAGAATCTAACATTTGGCTCTTTGTCCGCACCTGTTCAACGCGCATTTTCCCTGCTCGCCCGAAAACCGATATTGTTTCCTTGCGTGGCGCTTGTTCCGACAACGCCAGATGGATCCTCTCAAGTTGGAACTGGACTCAGGGAATACTACAAGTGGCGCAGTCTTTCTAGGTGGCAGCGTTTTTCCCACTGGAGATACGGGTGGGATGCCGAGACGTACGACGCGTTCACCAACTGGTGGTCCTCCGGCAGAGTTTGCCCGGATCCCGAACGACAGGCACTCCTCGCGAGCTATCTTTCTCGCGTGGTATAGGTCCACCCCCTCATGGGCATTTCTACGGAGATGCCCATTTTTTGACTTTTTTTCTTTCGGAACTTAGACTTGTCGTATAACCTCTTATGTCCTTGGGACGAGGGGAGATTGTATTATTTATGTTCAAACTCGTTTCAAAATTCAAGCCAGACGGCGACCCCGCAACAAACCGAGCGTTTTGTTTTGCACGCTTCCGTATGGAACGGATACCTACCGCTCGGTTAGTGACGGGGCAAGCCAGCCTACATAACAATGTATAGTGCTAATTTTAAGTTGGTTTCTAAATTTAGACCGTCTGGAGATCAACCGAAGGCAATCGAACAGCTGACCGAAGGTCTTAGAAAGGGTTACCGCCATCAGACGCTTTTGGGCGTAACGGGAAGCGGGAAGACATTTACTGTCGCGAACGTGATTGAGAAAATTCAAAAGCCGACGCTCGTGATCGCCCACAATAAAACGCTTGCCGCCCAGCTTTGCAACGAGTTTCGGGAACTCTTTCCCGAAAATTCGGTGAATTATTTCGTTTCTTATTACGATTATTACCAGCCGGAGGCGTATATGCCGACGACCGATACGTATATTGGCAAGGAGGCGATGATTAACGACGAGATCGATAAATTGCGCCACGCGGCAACGGCGGCGCTTTTAACTCGTAAAGACGTGATTGTTGTCGCGTCAGTTTCCTGTATTTACGGCCTTGGCGCACCCGAGGTATACGCGGAAAATATAATCCATTTCAAACGAGGCGGCACCTTGGATCGCAGAAAGTTGATGCGCAAACTTGTCGAACTTCAGTTCCATCGCACGAACGCGGATTTAAAACGTGGAACATTTCGGCTTCGAGGCGATAAATGGGAAATTATGCCGCCGGATCGAGAAATTATTTATGACATTGAAGTAAAAAACGGAATCATCGAGGAGATTTATGAAGTAGACCCCGTGATCGGTTTTCGGTCCGGGATGACGCCGCAAAAGGATGAATTTTATGTTGCGCCGGCAAAACATTTTATTACACCGCCCCTTGAGCGTGAGTGGGCGATCAAAGCGATTCAAGAGGAATTAAAAGAGCGGTTGAATTTCTTTGAGCGCACGGGCAAGCTTTTGGAAGCCGAACGATTGGAGCGGCGGACCAAGTATGATCTCGCGATGATACGGGAAGTAGGATATTGCCATGGTATCGAGAATTACTCCCGGCATCTTTCGGGTCGCGCCGTGGGCGAGCCGCCCGAGACGCTTCTCGATTATTTCAAGGAAGATTTTCTTACCGTAATCGACGAATCGCATGTTACCGTCTCCCAACTTGGGGGAATGTATGAAGGAGACGCTTCTCGCAAAAGAACGCTTATCGAATACGGTTTCCGTTTACCGTCCGCGGCGGATAACCGCCCCCTCAGATCCTCCGAGTTCGAGAAGCGGATCGGGCAAACGATTTATACCTCCGCGACACCCAGCTCTTATGAGCGTGAAAAGAGTGAGCGGATTGTCGAGCAAATTGTCCGACCGACGGGATTGATTGATCCGAAGATTACCATCCGTCCCGCCCGCGGCCAGGTTGATGATCTTATTCCTCGGATCGAGGAGCGTGTGGCAAGGAAAGAACGGGTGCTTGTTACGACGCTTACGAAAAAAATGGCGGAAGATTTAAGTGCTTATCTGGAAGAAAAAAAGATGAAGGTGAATTATCTGCACAGCGACGTAAAAACATTGGATAGGATTCGGATTTTGACGGACTTACGAAAAGGAAAATATGATATATTGGTCGGCGTGAATCTTTTGCGTGAAGGTTTAGATTTGCCCGAAGTTTCGCTCGTCGCGATCTTGGATGCGGATAAAGAAGGGTTTTTGCGGAGCGAGACGTCCCTTATCCAGACAATCGGCCGAGCGGCGCGAAATGTCGGAGGTGAAGTGTTGATGTATGCCGACAAAATTACCGGTTCGGTGGAACGTGCCGTGTATGAGACCGAACGTCGCCGCGAAGTTCAACTTGCGTATAACAAAAAACATGGCATAACTCCCACGACAATCGAGAAGGCGATCAAGGATATTTTACCCGATGTGGAAGCAGTCTTGAATTTAGAGATGAAACCTTTGCCGAAGTCGCGCAAGGCAATGGACGAATTGATCCGCCAAAAAGAAAAAGAAATGAGAGACGCCGCGAATAATTTGGATTTCGAACTCGCGGCAATATTACGGGATGAGATCAGGGCATTGGCAAAAAAAGCGAATGTAAAACATAAGAAAGGATAAAGCGCCTGAAGAAAATTCCAAAGAAGTACGCCTAATTAAAAGAAGCACCCATCTTTTCTTTTTTAAAAAATCCCACTATACTTCTGTGGTTACCCCCATACGTCCTTGGAAAGGGGGCGATTTCTATATATGCACGACAAAATTATCATTAAGGGTGCTCGTGAACATAACCTAAAAAACATCAACTTAGAGATTCCCCGCGAAAAGATGGTTGTTTTTACGGGGCTTTCGGGTTCAGGGAAATCCAGCTTGGCGTTCGACACGATTTTTGCCGAAGGCCAGCGCCGCTATATTGAGTCACTTTCCGCTTACGCGCGGCAGTTTTTGGGTCGTTTAGACAAGCCGGATGTGGATGAAATAGAGGGTCTTTCGCCCGCTATCTCGATCGACCAGAAACACCACTCCGCGAATCCGCGCTCAACGGTCGCGACGATCACCGAAATTTACGACTATATGCGCGTGCTCTACGCGCGCGCGGGAAAACCATATTGCCCAAAGTGCGGCAAGGGTATCCAGAAGCTTACGAATGAGGAGATTGTGGATGCGGTTATGGACTTCGCAAAATCCATGCGAACCAAAAAAGAGAAAGAAATTACCATCCTCGCTCCCGTGGTGATGGGGCGCAAGGGGGAGTATTACCAGTTGCTGTATGATTTTTTGAACGCGGGATTTTCGGAAGCGCGGATTGACGGGAAATTCCACTATCTTCGTGATCGTATTGAATTGAGTCGTTATCAGGCGCATACCATAGAAATTCTTATCGATCGTATGCCCACCGAATTGCCCGCCAAAGGCCGGTCCGCCTCAGGCGGAGACTTTAAGGAGTATCGTTTACGAATCGCCGAAGCCGTTGAAAATGCCCTAAAACACGGCCATGACGTCCTTACTGTTTCGGCGGCAAGCCATCACATATCGCTTTCTTCAAAATTCTCCTGTTCCAATGACGGTTTTTCGTTTCCCGAGATAGAGCCGAGATTATTTTCTTTTAACAGTCCGTACGGTGCCTGCCCCGAATGTCATGGATTGGGAACGGAAAGCGTATGGTCCGAAAAGCCGTGTCTCGTCTGTCACGGGAAGCGCCTTCGGGAAGAGGCGCTCGGAGTGTTGATTGCGGATAAAAATATAGTGACGGTTACGGCGATGTCGGTTTCGCATGCTTTTGATTTTTTCTCTAAATTGGAACTTAAAAATTCTTCAGCCAGCGGAAAACGTTTTCACGAAATTGCCGAGACGCCACTTCGGGAGATAAAAAATCGCTTGAAGTTTATGATGGATGTCGGTTTGGATTACCTGACGCTCGAGCGCAGGGCGGGAACCCTCTCGGGCGGAGAGTCGCAGAGAATACGATTGGCATCGCAAATCGGTTCTCGGCTTGTGGGGACGCTCTATATTTTAGACGAACCAACTATCGGCTTGCATCAGCGTGATAACGCCAAGCTTATTAAAACTCTTCACGAACTGCGCGATTTGGGGAATACGATTATCGTCGTTGAACACGACGAAGAAACGATCCGCGAGAGCGATTA
This sequence comes from uncultured Candidatus Saccharibacteria bacterium, assembly GCA_964361095.1. GTDB lineage: Bacteria > Patescibacteriota > Minisyncoccia > UBA6257 > 2-01-FULL-56-20 > CAYHZA01. The sequence continues at coordinate 55,185 of CAYHZA010000007.1, forward strand.
TTTCGTGGACATCGGTCCGGGCGCGGGTATTCACGGCGGGAGGATTGTCGCGCAAGGGCCGATCCCCGAAATTTTCAAAGATAAAAAACAAAGATCCGCGACGCTTGATTTTTTGCGGGGAGACAAGAAAATCGCCGTGCCCAAAGAACGGCGTTCGGTTAAGGATAGACATGATTGCATCAAAATCCGCGGTGCCTCCGAAAACAATTTAAAAAATATCGACGTGGATATTCCTTTGCGGCGTTTTACGGCGGTAACAGGCGTTTCGGGTTCGGGGAAAAGCTCTCTGGTTTACGATGTGATCTATAAAAATCTTTCAAAGCGTTTTTTTGGTGTGCCCCAGCAAACCGGCGCAGTGAAATCAATTGCCGGCCTCGAGTACATCAATCGAGTCATTAATATTGACCAGTCGCCGATCGGGCGCACGCCACGTTCCAATCCCGCGACATATGTGGGCGCGTGGACATTTATCCGAGATCTTTTTACGGCGACCGAGGAGGCGCGCGTGCGGGGATATAAACCCGGACGGTTCAGCTTTAATGTGCCGGGCGGCAGGTGTGAAAATTGCGAGGGGCATGGCGTGATTGAGATTGAAATGCATTTTTTGCCGGCGGTGTACGTGGAGTGCGATGTTTGCCGCGGCAAGCGTTTCGACCGTGAGACGTTGGAGGTGAAGTATAAAGAAAAGAATATTTACGACGTGCTCCATATGACGGTTGAAGAGGCTGTGCCGTTTTTTACCGATATTCCATGGCTTTATGATAGGTTGAAAATTTTAGAAGAGGTCGGTTTGGGTTATTTGGAATTGGGGCAGTCGGCGGTAACACTTTCGGGCGGCGAGGCGCAGAGGATTAAACTTTCCGCGGAGCTTGGTAAGCGTGATACGCGCAAAACGTTATATCTACTCGACGAACCGACCACGGGACTTCACTTCGCCGACGTCGCACAACTTTTAGGTGTTTTGAATCGCTTGGTGGATCGGGGGAATACCGTAGTTGTCATTGAACATAATTTAGATGTCATCAAAACCGCCGACTGGGTAATTGACCTAGGACCCGAAGGAGGGGAGAAAGGCGGACAAGTAGTCGCCTCGGGCACGCCCGAAGAGGTATCGCGGAGAAAAGAAAGCCATACGGCGGAGTACTTGAGAAAGGTGCTGAAATAGCTGGTTTTTCGATAGTGCTTTATAGAAATGCTATAATAGTGTCATAATCTAATTTTCAATTTTATGTCATTCGAAAGAAGTTCTAATTTTGAGAATCAGGAGGGGCAACCGGAGAATTTTTCGGAGATGAAGCGCGTGTTCAAGGAGGAGGAAGGAATATTGGCGCAATTTCGGGGCAAGGCAAAAGGAATCGCAAAGGTGTTGGCATTAGTTTCCACTATGTCTTTAGGTATGGCGGTTGCGCAAGAAACTTGGGCTGGACAAGAGGGTCAGGGCGAACAGAAAAGTAATGTTGAGCAGATTGAAAAAGCTAAGGAAAAAATTGGAGAAGAACGAGCCGTCGAGCTTCTCTCTCTACTTTATAATCTTCCGGATACCCCCGGTGCTAATCAGGCAAAAAATCTTTGGGGAAAACAAGAGGCGGCACGCATTATGATTAAATTATTTTCACTTGACAATAAGCTTGGATTCCCCGAACTTAAAGCGGGAGAAAAATTGGAAGGTACTCCTTCTATCATAGATATCAAAAACGGACTTCACGTAATTGGGAACGCCACCGGTCTTTTTGCAGATAAAATGTTTGGTAATAAAGACGGCAATCCGGACATTGAAGAAATGCAAAAACTTCAAGTTGCGATGAAGGATAGCGTCGGCCTTCAGGAGTATATAGAGATGGAAGGGGAAGTTTCCGCATTAAGCAGAAATGTACAAGAACAATAAGGACATTGAATTCATTGCGCAGGCGCTCCGAGAGTCCTCGTTGAGCAAAGAAGACCAAGATGATTTTTTGCTCTTTTGTTTTATGACACCGAAATCCGAACGAGAGCCGTTGATCGCGTTAATTCAGGATGATCCATCATGGATTCAAAAACTAAGCATAAATTATAAGGCGAAAAAACAGGCGATACGAGATCGAAACTCGGACTTGCTTGATGCTATTGTTCAAGAAGAACAAACGATGCTCTCGGAAATAGAACAGCGGGGATGATAGTTTCTTGTGCATTAGGAATTTGCCAAGCGTTTTGCTGTTGTGTGTGGTTCGGGGCTTTTTACTTGTCTTGAGTTTTATCGAAGAGTTACAATAAATCTATGATCACAATCATCGGCAACGACGTGAGGCGCGGTGGAGCAAAGATAGGCTGGGTTCGAGCGAACGATGTCTATAACGAAGACGGCAAGAAGGTTGGATATTTTTCAAGTAATGATATTTATGACACAAATAATCATAAGCTTGGCTATATCGAGGGGAATTATCTTTATGCATCTGACGGACACAAAATCGAACTTGATGATATTCGGAAGGAAATAACCGGCGGTAGTTTGTCCGACTTGGAGCGCGCGGCGGTGCGTCTGCTTTTGGGAGATTAATAAGAGCTCAAATTTTTTGTTCGCCGATTTTGCTGAATTGAACCCCATTACAACCCAGAAATTCCGGCCGTGAGGCCGGATTGTAACGGGGTGAATGTATGATATATACTGATGAGTAGTATTATTTTTGAATTCTTCCGAGGAGGAACGCCGTGCGATTCTTGATGGGCGCGTTTTTGTTTTTTGTTGGCGTGGTATCTCTCGCGGTTGCCGAAGATATGCCGTCCGATCCGAACAGAATATCCCTTCTTTTCGCGGCTTCGGAGTTCTCGCTTGACCCCGCAATTCACTCCAAATTTTTCTTTGAAGATTACCGTCCCGATAAGATACGCTTCATCGATATACGAGACTTTTGTAGCCGGAAATGCGTGATGTCGGTGGCCATGATCTCTTGGGTAGGCGCCGCCATAGAATCCTATCGTGGCGACGGTAAGTTCAGACTTAGATCACGCGTTAAGCAAGAGCCGACAGTAAGCGCCAGTTTTGAAGTTAGTGACGGACAACGAGCAATATTCATTCCTCGCCGTTCAATGCCACGTATTGTCTTTCCGCTTGAAAATGGGAATTCACTACTTGCAGTTCATATCACTGGCAACGGCATTGCTTTGACGTATGCGCGCACGTTTGGTCCACCGAGGCCGAAGCGTCACTAAAGGGCTCTGTGTGAAAATACAGAGTCCTTATTTTTTACGTAGGAAGCTTTTTTATTTTGCTCTAATCTCGAGAGCAGTTACAATGCTTATGATGCCTTTGTTTTATTCAAAATTTCCCGATTCGCCCGGTGTTTACTTAATGAAAGACGTTACCGGACGGATTCTCTATATCGGCAAAGCCGCGAATTTGAAGCGGCGTGTTTCGAGCTATTTTTTGAGACCTCACGGTTCTCGGATCCAAAAACTGGTGAGTGAGATCAAAAAAATAGATTATCGGTCAACCGATACCGCGATCGAGGCGCTGATCTTGGAAGCGCAACTTATTAAAAAATATCTGCCTCCATATAATATCCGAGAGAAGGACGATAAAAGTTTTCTCTATGTTGAAATCACCAAGGAGAAATTTCCGCGGGTTTTGCTTGTAAGGGGCAAAGAAAGACTTGCCCAGCCGCACTTTTCTTTGAAAAGTGCGGCTGGGTTCGGACCATTTACTTCCGCTTCGAGTATCCGCGAGGCATTGCGTATTATTCGGAGGATCTTTCCCTTCAGTGTTCACTCGCCGGATGCGAAATTTACGAGGCCATGTTTTGAGCGTGAGATAGGGCTTTGTCCCGGAACCTGTGTTGGGGCGATAAACCGTGTTGATTATCTTAAGAATATTCGTAACCTTAAGCTGTTTTTCCAAGGCAAAAAAGATAGGATAGTAACCTCTCTCACCAAAGAGATGCGGATTGCGAGTAAGAAACTTGAATTTGAAAAAGCAGAAAAATGGAAGCGGCAAATATTCGCGCTTCGGCATATTCAAGATGTGGCATTGATCACAGAAGAACGGATTGCAAGCAGCGCGTTACAGGCAATAAGAATTGAGGGTTACGATATTTCGAATATTTCCGGTACTTCCGCGGTGGGGTCAATGGTAGTATTTGCCGGCAATGAACCGGAGAGAAACCAGTATCGGAAGTTCAAGATCAAATTATTTACCGAACCGAATGACGTGGGAATGTTATCGGAGGTTTTGCGGAGGCGTTTTCATAATGCGTGGCCGTTGCCTGTTCTGATTCTTGTGGATGGCGGTAAGGGCCAGGTGCATGCCGCAAAAGACGTGATAAGAGAGTTCGGTTTAAGGATTCCCGTCGTGGGTATCGCGAAGGGGCCGGAACGTAAACGCAATGACGTGGTAGGCATTATTCCCAAGGGCATCGCGAAATCAACGCTTATTAATGTGCGCGATGAGGCGCACCGCTTCGCGATTGCGTATCACAAAACTTTGCGAAGCCAAGCTTTTCTCCGGTAAGCAACGCAAGATTGACAAACATTCGGAAGCGCAGTTAGATAGAAAGAGAACATTGTGTTATTTACGCTGGTGAACCTTTGGCGAGGAGGGTGCATGGCGTATGGGAAAGAGTGGATTCAGGAAAAAATGCGCTCGGATTCTCTGCGGCGCGCGGGGTGGAAAGTTTTCATCCTTTTCGGGTACTTCGTTCTAGGACCCTGCCTTGGAATGGTGTTCGCTTTTTTCATCTATAAAGCGTGGCTTTACTCGCCGACGCTTTACGTGCTCACGCTCATGAGCGGTTTGCTCGCGTGGAGTTACCGAAAACGCTTGAGCGTGCGATTCTCGAGCATTTGCGGATTCACATCAACCTTTTTCACGCGGGGGATGCTATGGGTAACCACGAGATTTTCCTCGGTTCTGCGGTCGTGGATGTAGGGTGGCGGGGAGGGAGTGCCGCTATCGTCATTTCCCTTGTTTTTGGGCTTTGGGTTCTGTTATTCGCCATCTGGTGTTTCGCGCATTACATTTACGGTCTTGACGCGGATGATGTCTCGACCGACGTCGACGACCCACAGCGCAATCAGTAGTCAGTATCGAAATCAAAGCGACTTGCAAGAAGTAAGTCTTATGGTTTCACGATAAGCCCGGTATGTAACAAAACCCCGGGCTTTTTTTACCCAAAAAATTATGTTGCCCCAAGACAGGCATCACACTACAATAAGAGCTATGCGAGCGCTTCGGACAAGGTTTGGCAAGGATATCGTAGCGGAATTTTTACCGCCCCGCCGGAGATCCCAAAACGTTATTATTCTTTGCGGCGGGATGCCGGGTTATCCGTCGGCCAAATTTCCGCTCCTGGATTTTTTTTCAAAAAAAGGATATTGGGTTTTTTCCCCGCGCTATCGGGGAAGCTGGGAGAGCGGCGGAAGATTTTTAAGAATTTCTCCGGATCGGGATGTGATTGCTGTTATAGACCAGCTTCCCTTGGGATTTAAAGACTTATGGAATAACAAAACGTATCGTGTAAAACCCGATAAGATTTATTTGATCGGCGGAAGTTTCGGGGGACCGGCGGTAATCTTATCGTCGCGCGACGCGCGGATTACCAAGGCAATCGCCATTTCTCCCGTGGTTGATTTTCGGGTGCGAAGCAAGGTGGATCCGATCGATTGGCTGGGAAAATTTGTTAAAGAAGCATTCGGAGAAGGATACCGTTATTCAATGAAGGATTGGAATAAATTAAAGAATGGCCGCTTTTATAATCCCGTCGCGTACAGTGACGATTTGGACGGGAAAAAGCTTTTTATTATTCACGCGAAAGATGATGATGTGGTGGCGTGGAAGCCGGTTCAAAAATTTGCCCGCCGCGTCGGGTCTCAACTAATGCTTTTGCGGAGCGGAGGGCATCTTTCGATGCCGCTTATCGTCAAACCGCGTTTTTATAAGCGGATACATAAATTTTTAAAATCAAAATAAGATATGTTTTATATCGGCGGACATGTTTCGGCCTCTGGAGGACTTTCGAAGACGATCGAAAACGCGGAGAAAATCGGCGCGAATGCCATTCAATTTTTCGGTTCTTCTCCGCGCCAGTGGCGCGTGACCAAACATTTCGGAGACGATATTGCGGCGTTTCGATTAGCACTTAAAAAAAGCCCCATCAAACAAGTATTTCTTCATGCACCCTATCTTATTAACCTTGCGAGTCCCGCCGAGGATTCACGCGCGCGGTCTCGAAATCTTTTGACGGATCATTTTAAGATTGCCGAGGCGATTGGCGCTCAAGGGCTCATTTTTCATATCGGTTCTCGCAAGGGCTTATCAAAAGAACAAGCGGAAAAAATTATTGTTCGTGAGTTACGGGAGACGCTTCGTGGTGTTTCCGGAAAAAGTTTTCTTGTTATAGAAAACAGCGCCGGAGGAGGGGAAAGTGTGGGGAGTACCTTAGAGGAAATTGCATCTATTATGAAAGCGGTTGATTCAGGGCGTCTTATGATGTGCCTTGATACGGCGCATGCTTTTGAGTCGGGAATGATACCCGGTTATACGGAAGAGACCGTTAAAGAGCTTGCGGGGAAGATAAAAAAAACCGTGGGATTTCACCGTCTCGTGGCGCTCCATGTAAATGACAGCAAAACCGTTTTTAACTCCCATCATGATCGCCACGAAAATATAGGGAAGGGATATATCGGGTTGGAGGGTTTTCAAGCGCTCGCTCGCCATAAAATATTCAAGAAGAAGCCGTGGATTTTAGAAGTTCCCGGATTTGACGGAAATGGCCCCGACAAAAAAAATGTCGACATTCTCAAGTCTTGTTTTACTTCATAGCGCCATAATGTTGTAGAATATAACCATGGCAGCTTCATCTGGAAGACGTGCGTCGGCTCTTTATCTTCGGAACTTTGTGTTCGGGGTCGAGGATAGTTTGGTTTCAACCGTAGGACTTGTTTCCGGTGTCGCGATCTCCGGTCTTCCGCGGGCGGCCATATTTATGACGGGCATCATATTGATTTTTGTGGAGGCATTCTCGATGGCTATCGGATCCTTTCTTTCGGAAGGATCGGTAGAAGATTATCTTGGGCAGAAGAATGAAAGCAGAAAACTTTCGTACGTTGCCGGGATTATTATGTTTGTTTCATATTTTATCTCAGGTTTTGTTCCGTTGTTTCCGTATCTTTTTTTTGAAGTTAGCGGCGCACTTACGTTGTCGATTGTCGTTTCACTCATTGCTCTTTTTTTCATGGGTGTCGCAAAGGGGAAAATGTCACATACTCCGTGGATAAGGAGTGGATTCAAAATGTTTCTCGTGGGAGGAATCGCTATTGCGGTGGGAGTGACTATAGGAAGTCTGGTGCGTCTTTAAGAGCTTGGATTTTATGATACACTAAGACTATGAGCAACATTAAGGAGGGTTTTTTTATTCCCATCGAAGAAGCTATATTGAATCCTTTGACGGGGGTCGTTCTTTGGATTGTTTTTTCTATTCTTTTTCTTCTATGGGCGGCAATGAGTGTGATTCTCCGCTATCATTGGAAAAGTTATAGCTTTGAACAGAAAAAAATTACTCGATCGAAGCAAGTCTATTTTACGGGGTCGTTTCTGTTTATTGCCATTATGATTTTTTCTTTGATTTTTTATTCGCTATGATAGACATAAAACCGGGCGAGAGGGTAATTTTTGAAGTACGGCGCCATTGGTATGTGCTTCTTGTCGAAACATTGTCGCTCCTCCTCTTTTTCGCCGTTCCCTTTGTGGCCTTCATAGTGTTACTTGTGGGAGGTTTTCCTTTGAGCGCCAAAATAATTTTTCTTTTAGTTTTTCTTAAAGCGGCGTGGTTCCTCTTGGGATGGATAATTTTTTTCGTCATTTGGACGAACTATTATCTTGATGTATGGATTATTACCGACAAACGGATTATTGATATTGAACAGAAGCACCTTTTTAATCGAAATATTTCCGAATTTGGACTGGATAGAGTTCAGGATGTTACCATAGAAGTCTCGGGATTTCTTCCGACGTTGCTCCACTTTGGAAACATTCACGTTCAGACCGCGGGAGAAACAAGGTTGTTTATCCTTAAGCATGTTCCGCGCCCCGACAAAGTAAAAGATATTATTTTCAAACAGCAAGATGAGTTTATGAGCTCTCTCCGGAGTGGGAAGCAATTCTAACTATGTCTCGATTCAAAAAATTACGCATTCTTGAATTTTTGGTGATTGGTGTCGTTATGGGAACGATCGAGGATTTGATCGCGGTGTCTCTGGTGACGGATGCGACGATCAACCTGAATGTTATTTGGATTGTGTTCTTGGTCGCCCTGCCCTTCGCTTTTTTAAGTGAAATAGTGGTTGACCATCCGCGATTTTGGGAGAAAATTTTCCCGCCAAAAGAAAAAGAGAAGATGTAATAAAAAACTACGCGAAGATCGGGGGCCGTCAGAGCCGATCTGTATACCGAACGCCCTCGGGTTTTCGTCATCACTCTATGGTTCAAAACACACTATATGAAAAAACTGAGAGGGATGATAAAATAATGTTTATTTGTTATACATTGATACTATGAAAAATAAATACGCAACTCTTGTTTTCGCGGTGGTTTTGGGCGTGGCGCTTATCGGTGTTTTGATCTACGCGCAGGTGATGAGAAAAGTTTCTGTTTCTCAGAAATATGCGGATGAGATTGTAGTTCAAAATCCGGAAGAAGATCAAACAGTCAAAAGTCCGCTTGAAGTGCGCGGCAAAGCAAGAGGATCGTGGTTCTTCGAAGCAAATATTCGCGTGGATATTCTTGACGCGAATAATAAGGTGATAACCCAAACAAACGGAATGGCGGAAGGCGAATGGATGACGGCTGATTTCGTGCCTTTCAAATCTACCGTCGTTTTTAAAACACCCGATACAAAAACAGGTATTTTGAGAATTAAGAATGATAATCCAAGCGGTCTTCCGGAGAATGAAAAATCATTTGATGTTCCAATCGTTTTCGGAGAAGAAGAGACGGCGTCAATGGACGATCCCCGCACGATGAAGCTTAATATCTTTTTTGGGAGTTCAAAGTTTGATCCGCAAGGGGAGCGATGCGATATGACTTATTCGATTTCACGCTCTATTCCGAAGACAACATCCGTGGCAAAAACTTCGTTTCGTGAGCTTCTTCTTGGTCCGACCGCCCTTGAAAAAAAGGAAGGTTATTTTACGAGTATTCCCGATGGCGTAAAGTTGCAGGGGATCTCGGTTGAAAACGGAATCGCAAAAATTGATTTTAGTAAGGAACTTGATCTGGTCGGAGGATCTTGCCGCGTGACGGCTATTCGATCTCAAATCACCGAAACATTAAAACAATTTCCGACGATTCAAAATGTGGTTATTTCCATAGGCGGAAGAACAGAAGACATTCTCCAGCCATAATCTTTGCACGTGGGGCGCCGGAACGGATAAATTTGACGTATAAATAGTTTTGATGTATAATCTAAGGATGAAAAAAGTTGTCCTGCTTTTTGCCGCGCTTGGCTTGCTTCTATTTTTTGGGGTTTCAACCGCAAACCAAGAAGTCGGTGTGAGTCGGGAAGAAACTACACATTTCACGCTTACTTCGTTTCTTTATGACGGTGGGCGCTCGGTTTCTTTTGAAGTTTTCGCGGATGGCATTATGCCACGAGGAGCGCGAAAGGCGTTTCTTTCGGGTTCACTCGATCTGCATTCTGGTTTCGGATTTACCAAAGATTCTATTTATTTTAGTCGGCTTGCATTGCCCGATGGCGCCCTCCAAATTCGGGCAGACGGAAAGAAAATTTTTTTAGACGTTGATCTTTCGGAAATTCAGGATTTTCGGGCGTTTCGGCGCGCAAACGGCGGAACACTCTCCGAAATTACGGACCCGTCTGTTTTCCCTTCCATGATTGTTAGCTTTGTATGGGAAGTAGGAAAGCCGATTCCAACCTATGGCGGGAAAATCCAGTCCTTCTATGCGCGTCCGGACGGAGAGTGGACGCGGAGCGTTATCACGAACCTCAAACGTAATGTTCAAGGAACGGGAGAAATTTTCGGATTCCGAAGTTCCGCGGCAAGAATACGAAATTTTGAGTATACCGAAGAAGGAAGTGAAGTTTCCGTTTCTTCAGACGGCATTTTTCCTCCGGTCATTTCTTTTCCTAAAGACCCCACGCTTCCCGAGGAACCGTAATATCAGAGAGAGGAGTTTACCCCGTGAGAAGCATAGCTTCTCACGGGGGCTTGACATGTTGCATTTTTAAAGGTACAATCTCCCCGTTGTACCTTGATTTAATTTTGGTCAGTTTTCCCTCCTAACACCCTTCCCCCCTCTTAAAAGAGGAGAAAGGAATAGAACGTGAAGAAGTTCGTGCAGTTCGCAGTTGGTCTCGTCGTTCTCGTTGTGTTTTCCATGTTCCAATTCACGGAGGCCGGTATCCGGCCACCGAAGCTCCAGAAGCCCGTGGTTCTCTCGTGGGAAACAGGTGAACAGTACATGTACACCTACTTCTGTGACACCGATGGGAACACCTGCTACTATGTTCAGGTTTTCGGGAGTTTCCAGAGGAACAGGACGACTGGCGAGGGAAGCACGGAGTCCTTGTGGATCATCGGCCTCCGGACAACAGGTTCTTTCTCGAATCCGAACTTCTCCTACTCCTTTGTCGCGAAGACTCCGGAGCTTGGGGAGGTTTCTTTCATGGAAAGCTTCGGGCATGGCAATAGGCTGAATCCCGACGCGGCAAGGATTTCGATTTTGGTGAACGCGATGCTCGACGAAGGCGTGGCCGGTGACTGTTCGGTTGCTGAAGACAAGGTCATCTACTGCACCAAGGTCGACCCACGTTCGGTATTCTCCGATCCGGCCGTTTCGATTTCCGCTTCGACAAGCGCGCCTGCCGCGTTCGTCGAAATGACCCATGGTGGAACGGTTTTCCAGAAGAAGGGAGCTATGCAAAATCTGGAAAGCCACCGAGTGGCGGGTAACGCCGAGATTGACGATGACAGCATCGCTCTCGGATTTTCCGTAAGGAACACCTTTGTATATCTTTACGACCGGCACGCGAGGATCAACACCGTGGGAGAAGTTTTTCCCACAACGATTGACTTTCCGTGCCTCGGCGAACAGTGCTACGGCGTGAAAGGAATCGTCTCGGACGAAACAGCGGCTTCTTTGGTTTTCGGGAAAAAGTTGGGCCTCCCGACCGCCGAAGACATGAAGCGTCTTCTCAATGAGGGGATGCAACAGATGGGCATCATGCCCACGCCATAGGAGAACTGACCAACAGCACCAGAAGTACCCCGGGTCGCGCACATCATCGTCGCACGGCTCGGGCTTTTTTTATTTACACAAAGGTTTGATACAGTGAGGGCATGAACGTTACACAAAAAATGAAAAGGAAAGATTTTGAACGACTCAAAAAAAGAGCCTTTAAGATAAATAGCGCCCTTAAAAAACTTTTTCCCAAGGCGCGAATTATTTTGAACTACCGAAATCATTGGGAACTTTTAGTCGCGGTGCAGCTTTCCGCGCAGTGCACGGATATCATGGTAAATAAGGTAACCGAAAAGCTTTTTAAAAAATATCGTACACTTGACGATTATATAAAAGCAAAACCAAAAGAATTTGAGGAAGATGTATACTCCACGGGTTTTTATCGCAACAAAACAAAGAATATCTTAGCGGCGGCAAAGATGATTAAGAAAAAATATAACGGCAACATTCCGAAGACCATGGAGGAGCTTCTCCGCGTTCCCGGTGTCGCGCGAAAAACCGCTAATGTCGTTTTGGGGAACGCGCATGGAATTATAGAGGGGATCGCCGTGGATACGCACGTAAAACGTCTCGCGCGCGTCCTCGGGCTTTCGAAAGAAAACAGTCCCGAAAAAATAGAAAGAGATTTAATGGAACTTTTGCCCAAAAAAGAATGGTTTCATTTTACCTATCGGGTAATCGAATATGGAAGGAAATATTGCGTGGCACGCCCCCACACCCACGCCCGCTGTCCGTTGGCACGATTTCATCATGTATAGCTCTTGTTTGAGATATTTTAATTTTTTATGAGAATGTGGGTGTGGGGGCATGTTCTCATAACCATGTTCTTTGCCCGCTTTCAAAATTAAATATTTAACCATTTTAAAAATTTCCCGTGGAAAGCTTTAAAATGGTGCGGTCCTACAAATGTCGTAGGACCGCGAATGTTCAGATTTTCAAGGTGCGGGATTCGGTTTTTTTCCGATCGGTATAGCGATTAAAAAGTCGAATCCGTGATTGCGGAAACGAATGGATGTGTGTTCCATGAAATTCCCGAAGGTCTGATTGCGCGTCATGTCAGCGTCGCAATCAGGATGTTCCGGTGGGCAGGGACAATCAGGTCCGCTTCCCGGGATACAGGGAGGCGGCGATATGCAGTTCGGATCTGCCGGATTGCAGGGATGGAGACATCGGCCATCTACGCCCTTACCGAATTTGCACCCATTGTGGTTATCGCGATCGTCATCATTGCCACAGGGGCCAATGTCGAATGTTAAACATGCCGTCGCGATGGCACCTCCCGTGATAAGGAGTGTTTTTCCCCATCCGGTGCTATACCAAGATTTTTTTGTAGGCTCCGGTTCCATCTTCTCCGGCGGTTTGATGGGAGGGTTTTCTACATTGATCTTGGGGATCGGAAGAGGCTCCTTGACTGGAATGGGTTGTGGAGACGGTGTTGCCCTCTCCACTTTTTGAGTCGGAATCACGATTGTTTCCGGTGGGGAACATTCTTTAGTCCCCGTTGGCGTCCATGCGACGATTTTCCGTGGATTCTCAATGTCGCGAATCCTGTTGCAACAACAGATCCTCATCATGGCGATTCCCGTATTGGGATCCACTGCGATTCTTTCTCCTGGGAGAATGTAGGCGGGTTCGAATCCGCGTATTCCCGAGGAGAGCCTATACTCGATTCCCAGAAGCGGCGACATCTCCGTTGTTGTGACGATGCAATACTTCTCCCAGTCTATTTGGCACTGGGGGTCGACGGCGTTCTGGCCGCATTCATTGGGGATCAGGTGTTTCCCCTTGGGCTTGGAAATTGCCTTTGTCGCGCTGGGAAGATTGCCGTACCATCCGAGCACGAGCGAGGCGAAAATCACAAACACTTTCTTGCCAATTCTCATCTGCCGATCCCTCCTCTTTATGCGGTTATTAAAGAAACAGTCGACAAATAATATAAAACAAAATCAGAAAAAATGCAAATGCCATAACGGTATATAAGAATCATTGACGGGGCAAGCTCATATGATACTTTTAGTATCATATGAACGAATATTGGAAAATTGAAGATAAAGATGAACTTCAGAAAGCCGTTACCTATGAAGAACTTGCGCAAATCGCTCTTCGCATATTAGGACGCATGCCACAGCCGATTGCCCAGGTATGCGGACCAATCAGCACTGGTGGATTAGGATCGATTGAAGAGAATATGAAAGTTTTTCAAGAAACTATTCAAGGCCTAGTTGATAAGGGAGTTACTGTTTTTAATCAGATGCCCTTCGAAGAGCCAATGTTCCGCATCGTTCGTCCCCCTTATAATAAAGGGCAACCCCAGCTTCTTGAATTATTTTATCTCCCGATTTTTGAATCCGGTTTTGTGAAAATTTTGTATTTTATGTCTCAATGGGAAACCTCGTACGGCGCGCGATGGGAGCATGACCAAGCGAAGCGGCTTGGTTTAAAGATTGAATATATTTAAAAAAGATCAAAGGCACCTTTATGGGGTGCCTTGTGATGTGTGGTGCGCGATTGCGCTTATGAGAGAGTATTAATACTCTCTATAAGTATGGTCGCTTTATCAAGGAACACGAGCAGGAAGGCCTCCAGCGCGTGTAGCACGCGGGGGAGGAGTACTCCAAGCACCACGATTATGGCGGCAAATCCTATCGCTTGGCCCATGGCTTTGCGCGAGGAGGGGGGTAGTTTTACAGCGTCGACCCCACTGCCGACCGTAATTGTGGCCGTTTTCCCTCCTGCCGGAAATCCCGTGCAGAGACTTACGGCAAAAGGGAAGAGTTTTTAGCGTGCCTTATTGTTTTCTATCTTGTTTTAGAAGATTTGTCAATACGACGTAATGGTTCAATAGCTTGGAACCACCCCCAAGGTGGCGCAAGCTATGTATATG
>CAYHZA010000008.1:0-39038 GCA_964361095.1 uncultured Candidatus Saccharibacteria bacterium
GAAAAAGGTCTGTGCCAAAGAAATCTTTGGCTCGAACCTCCTCCTTGGCGAAAAAACAGTGCGCGCAAGCGCGCCAAAAATTCTGAATTCGTTTGGAAAAATGGGGGGAAATCAGTGGGACGCGCTTCGCGCGTCCCACCTTTTGGCTTTGAAAAAGCCGTTGAGTTCTGTTTTGGTGCCCCGTGGAGGATTCGAACCTCCGACCGTTCGCTTAAGAGGCGACTGCTCTACCAACTGAGCTAACGGGGCAGTTGTTTACTACCGTGCAATACTTTTCTAATATACTCTCTTCCTCGGTAACTTTTCAACTGCCTTTCTCGAATAACGGCTTCTTTTCGAGAGAGAAAACTTTCACGGTAGACAAGTTTCCATGGGCCAGAATTTATTTTTGTAAAAGACCCCTTTTTATTTTTAAGAACGCCATTGTGTCGTGCCAGTCGAGACTCTATATCAGACGTCTGGCCTATGTAAATTTTCTCGTTCTTTTTGTTATGGATCGCGTAAACGTTATACATTTTCGCAGGCTGCTCTGCCTCCGCCAGCCGGCGGATGAGCTAACGGGGCTTTGGGGATAACTTATCATAGCGTTTCCTGGTATACTTTTAAAGTGGTTATCACAAAAGAAGGCAAGCTTATTATAGTAGCCGTAATTATCGTACTCGTTGTTTTGACGGCGTGGTATTTTCTCCAAAAACAGTCGGCAACGCAAGCCCCACTTTTCGACGGGGCAAATCAAGCTCCTTCTTCAACGCCTGACGCGTCCCAAAGTTTGGGCGGTGAGTTGTATCAAAAATCTTCAAATCCGATAGGGGACAAACTTCCGGCGACCAATAATCCCATAAAGGATGCGAATCCTATCGAAGGTTTGTATCAAAATCCGTTTTAATGAAACATATGACAAGGTCTTCGCTTTTTTTGAAGTATTGTTTCGCGGTTGCAATCGTTGGAATTGGATTCATTGTTTCATACGCGGTGCTCGCTCAAACGACCGTATCCGCCGAACCGTCGCGTGATGGTATTGCCGCCGGAATTTCCTTCCCTATTCCCGAGCTGGGAAACTGCACCGATAAGAACGCATGTCGGAGTTATTGCAATGAATCCGCGAACATGTCCGCGTGTATCCAGTTTGCCGAAGCTCATGGACTTGTAAATAAAGACGAAGCGGTTCGGGCGAAAAAATTCGCGGAACGCGTAGGGAACGGTACGGGTCCCGGCGGATGCAATTCACCCGAGGGCTGTAAAAGTTTTTGCGCCGATATCCAAAATATTGATGCGTGTATCGCGTTCGCCGAAAAAGAAGGATTGAAGGGTGAGCGTTACGAAGACGGAAAAAAAATTAGCACTTATTTGAAATCAGGAGGAACGCTTCCCGGCGGGTGCACATCAAAGGAAACCTGTGAAGTTTACTGCGGTGAATTTAGTCATGCCGAGGAGTGTTCCGCATTCGCGAAGAAAGTCGGTATTGGCGCGTTGCCCCTTATGGGAACTTCGCGTGGTGGATCAACGAGTGAACAGATGAAAAAATTTTCCGAGTTTGCCGTGCGAGGAGAGACTCCCGGCGCATGCGCGTCGAGGAGCGAGTGCGAGGTGTATTGCAAGGAAAGCGCTCATTTTGAAGAGTGTGTCGCGTTCGGGGAGAAAGTCGGATTTTTTTCATCGGGAGAAGCAAAAAAGATTCAAGAGAATAGAGGAAGGGGACCGGGTACTTGCGATTCATCGGAGTCTTGCCGTGTTTATTGTAATGACGAATCGCATCGCGAGGAGTGCTTTAAATTTGCGGAGGAACACAAACTGATTTCCCAAGAAGGCGTAACACAAGTAAAGGAGGGATGGGTACGCGCCCGCGCCGGTTTTGACGACGCGCCCCCCGAAGTTCGTGAGTGTTTAAAAGCGACTCTTGGGCAAAATGTGATCGAAGATATGCAATCAGGAAAGCTTGTTCCCGGGCCCGAGATAGGAGAAAAAATGCGCGCGTGTTTTGAAAAGTTTGGCGCTCGGCAGAATACTCAAGATATTTTTAAAAATGCTCCGCCGGAAATGAAAGCGTGTCTTAAGGAAAAACTTGGGGATGCTTACGATAAGGTAGTTTCGGCCCAAGCTTTGCCTTCGCCCGAGATGGCGGATAGTTTTCGGATATGTTTGCAGAGCGTGCAATTTCGAAGATCCGATCTTCAAGGTGCGTCCGAAGCAGAAAGCATTGAAAGACAAAAAGGAAACACTCCTCGATTTGGAGAATTTTTAAGAACGGCGCCTCCGGTAGTCGTTGCTTGTTTCAAGGAAAAGCTCGGAGAAGATTTTCAAAAATTGCAATCGGGAGTGTTACCGCCGAGCCCCGATGCGCAAAGTAAGATGCGTCTGTGTTTCGAAAGTTTTCGCCCCGAAAAACCGATTTTTGATCGCGAGCGTGGAGAGTTTCGCAATCCTTCATCCACTCCTTCCGGTGAATTTAGAAATTTTCCGCCGGGCATGGAGGCTTGTTTGAGAATGAAAGTTGGCGAAGAAGCATTGAATAAAATGCAACCGGGAGTGCGACCAAGTCCAGAGATAGACGCGGCTATGCGTGCCTGCTTGCCGCAAGCCGGACCGCTTCCCGTTATTCCTCGTCCGGTTGATCAAGGAGAAGGGGGAGGTACGATTGTTTTGCCACAACCCGACGCGGGGATTCGTTCTTCTCTAAACTGGCCGGAGGCGGTGCGGGCGTGTCTCAAGGAAAACCTAAGTGAGGATGTATTTTTGAAGATTCAGCAGGGAGGGCAACCTTCTCTTGATGTAGAGGCGAAGATCAAGGAGTGTTTTTCCAAAGTTCAAGGATCATTTCCCGGATCGGTGGACGGCGCTTTTCCGTTTCCTACCGCGGGGGATTCGGGTACAAGGATATGTGTACAGATTATTGTTCACGCGAAGGAGCCCATAAGCGGCATTTGCAAAGAATTTCCGACTCCGTGCGACGTGCCGCTCAATTGGGAAAAAGTTGAAAGTTGTGTTTCTCCGAATGTTTCACCAAGCGACTCAAACACTTCACCGTCCGCGATTTTAAAATTTTTTAGTGCTGTTTTCAACCCCTTTCTGCGATAGAAGTTTTAAAGAGAAAAAAGAAAGTCCCGGCTAATTTCAGTCGGGACCTTTTGGGTTTTTAGAAGAAATATTTTACTTCTATTTTGTGTTCTGCTCTAGCGCCGCAGTGAGTTCCTCCCAGTGTGCTTTGGGTTCCCAGATCACGTTGCCACGTGCGATGTCGTCGGCAACATCGGGGTCGTCCTGCTGCCACTGCCCTGCGGGACGATGGATGCGAGCTAGGACCGATATGCTCCGATAATACAGGGGCGCGGACCGGTTCATAGCGCAGGCAATGCCAAGTACCATGCCGCCGCCGCACATCGAGAGTTTTACGAGTTCGTCCGTGGTCGAGAAGTTATGACAGACGTCTTCGACGACGAGAATCAGATCTCTCGGCCGTATTTCGTGGCGTTTGACGACAAGGGTTGATTCTTCTCGGCCCTTGGGCGTAGCCGCCACAGTAACTTTCTTTTCCGCGAAGATGGTGCGAATGCCGAGCTTCCGGCCGAGCGCGCCGGCGAGGAGTATACCTCCCATGGGCGCGCCGAGTGCGAGTGTTGGCTCCCAATTGAGGTTGCCTCCGATGTTCTCCGCGAACGCCTCGGCGAAATCGTCGAGAACTTCCGAGTATTGTTCCACGCGGGCGAAGTTCCAGTACTCGTCGCCCACGTACTGTTTCATTTCACCACCTCCCGCGTCGTACTTTCCGGTGTGGCCAACGAGGGGCCCCTCTCGTTGGCCCGTACTGTTTTTTGGGCAAGAGTAGTAACCGCCGCAACGCCGCCAGGTTTCTGTGGGATCGTCAAGGACCACGAATAATCCATCGAGTGGTAGCATCACATGCTTCTTTCTGTCCGCCTACACCGCTGGTTGCGGCGAGACAAGTCGGTGCTGGTTGATTTGTTCGTGAAGATTCATCGTCTCGCGCCGCGCCGCTTCCGCGAAGTCCGCGCCTTTCGAGGCGAAGATGATGCCGCGCGAGGAATTGATGATCATGCCCCGACCGCGGCTGTCCTTGCCGGCGGTCACGGTTTTCTCCACGTCGCCGCCTTGCGCTCCGATTCCTGGGATCAAGATCGGCATGTCGCCTACGAGCTCTCGGACTTCCCGGAGTTCACCCGGATACGTTGCGCCGACGACGACCGCACAGTTGCCGTTCTCGTTCCATTCGCTCCTTACTTTGTATGCAACGAATTTGTAAAGTGGCATATAGCCACCCGGAACGACATCGCCTGAGACGTCCATGTCCTGGAATTCTCCCGCGCCGGGATTGGATGTCCGACAGAGCACAATCACGCCCTTGTCCTTTTGGTCGAGAAAGGGCTTGAGCGCTTCGCGCCCGAGGTAGGGGTGCACGGTGATCGCATCTGCCTCGAGATGTCCGAACGCTCCGATCATGTAGCCCATGTTCGTGTTTCCGATGTCGCCGCGCTTGGCGTCCAAGATCACGGGCACATCGGGTGCTGTATCGTGGATGTGTGAGATGGTCTGTCGAAGAGCTTTCCAGCCTTCTTCACCATGCGTTTCGTAGAACGCGATGTTCGGCTTATATGCGCAGACGAGGTCGCTCGTGGCTTCCACGATGCTTCGGTTGAACTGCACGATCGTTTCGGCGATCTCGCTTCGGCGAATCGATGCGGGAATCTTACCGAGCTCCGAGTCGAGTCCCACGCAGACGAACTTTCCTTCCGACCAGCGATTCTCGAGCAACTCCCGAAAATTTCTTGTGCTCATAAAGCAAATCCTCCCTTATTAAGTTGTGAAGTGCGTTTACAAACCTTTCGGTTTGGCTAATTAGAGTCTAAGCTAAATATATGAAAATACAAGGATAAATAGTCATAGGTAGCCCCTCGCATTCGTTCGGGACATAAGAACCGCTAAGCTCGGATACTCGCTAAGCGAGTTCTAATGTGCCTCCGGAGGGAATCTCACTGCTCGCTACGCCTACGACGGCTGCGCTTTCAGAACCCTCGGTTCTGAATAATCTCCTACACGGGAGGAACCTTATACTTTCCTCCCGACCCATCCTTCGGTTCGAATCTCTCTGATAACATCGGATAGCAAAACAGCTATTAAAATTTAATAGCTGTTTTGCTACAGGTGCCTCCGGAGGGATTCGAACCCCCAATGACTGCTTCGAAGGCAGTAGTGATATCCATTTCACCACGGAGGCGTTTTTATTATTCTACGGAATTTTTTCATTTTTGACAAAAGGGGTTACACTATATCAAATGACAACGGCACTGATTCTTATTTTTCAGCTCGCGGTATTTATTTTTTCGGTAATGATACATGAGATTTCTCACGGGTATACCGCGGAAAAACTTGGCGATCCGACGGCACGACTCGCGGGGCGTTTGACGTTGAATCCGTTGCGTCACCTCGATCCTTTCGGTTCTTTCATTCTTCCGATAGGACTTTATATTCTGACCCAGGGAGCCTTTATCTTCGGATGGGCAAAGCCGGTTCCCTATAATCCGATGCTTTTAAAAAATCCAACGATTGCCGCGGCAAAAATTGCCGCCGCCGGTCCTGTGAGTAATCTCGTGATCGCCGCCGTATTCGGAATTCTGATACGCATCTTGGGGTTCATAAACATTCCGGCGTTCGGTTCGATAAGTCTTTTCTTCGGTCTTATCGTCTATATTAATATACTCCTTGCTGTTTTTAATTTTGTTCCCATTCCTCCGCTTGATGGTTCGAAGGTGCTTGTTGTTTTTTTACCTCGTACCGAAAAAACAGTCCGCGCAATGGCGTTTCTTGAATCGTATGGCTTCTTATTTCTTCTTCTCTTTGTTTTCGTTTTCAACGGTTTTAGCCTCATACTTCCGCTCATAGATTTTATGTATGGTATCTTTGCGGGCCAGCCCGCGGTTTTTTAATCCGGGGAACTCATTTTATCCTCGCACCTAATCGAGATTGCGGAGTGATGCTTCGTCAAAATTTCTGCGTATTTATTGCTTGAAAATATTTTTCATGAGCAGTGAAGCGGTGTATGGCTCCGAGGGGTGGTTATCTCGATTAGGTGATGGGATTTATTTGACAGAAGTCCGATATTTGTTACAATTGGGTGGCTACTTTTACGAGTAAGTGAATGCCTACAATACATCAACTTGTTAAAAAAGGGAGACGAGCCGTGAAGGATAAATCCAAATCACCGGCGTTGTCGTTCTATTTTAATACGATAAAAAATCGCCCCGTCGTATCTTCTTCACCCTTCAAGCGGGGAGTGTGTTTAAAGGTTTTTACGACGACCCCCAAGAAGCCGAATTCGGCGTTACGGAAGGTCGCGCGGGTGCGCCTCACGAATGGAATGGAGGTTACCGCATATATTCCCGGTGAGGGTCACCAGCTTCAGGAGCATTCGATCGTTGTCATTCGCGGTGGGCGTGTGAAGGATCTGCCGGGCGTGCGGTATCATATTGTGCGCGGTGTGCTTGATTCGACGGGAGTTGAAGGGCGAAAACAACAGCGTTCAAAATACGGCGCGAAGCGCCCGAAAACATAGTCATGAGAAAAAAGAGAATTTATAAAAAATACTACAAACCAGATCCGTCGCACGGCCGAGTGGATCTCGGTCGGTTTATTAACTATGTAATGAAGGACGGGAAGAAGTCGACCGCCGAGAGAGTCGTTTATTCCGCGCTCGAAAAAATAAAGGAACAAACAAAACAGGATCCGGTCGCGATTTTTGAGAAAGCGATTGAAAACGCGTCTCCTCTTCTCGAAGTTGTTTCGAAGCGCGTAGGTGGAGCGAACTATCAAATTCCTCACGAAGTTACTCCCGCGCGGAAGTTTATTTTGGCTACGCGATGGATCGTGGGAGCGGCGCGTTCGAAAAAGGGGAAGCCGATGGCCATAAAGCTCGCCGATGAACTTATCGCGGCTTCAAAGAATGAAGGTTCAGCCATCAAAAAGAAACAGGATACGCACCGTATGGCTGAAGCCAATCGCGCATTCGCCCATTTCGCGCGATAAAGGCTTGACCCAGAAATTCAAGCAAGAGCGAAGAATTTCTGACTGCCAAACCTTACCGAGCACATAAAAGGATGTTATGTGCTCGGTGCTCGCTTGTAAACTTACTGCGTTTTATACAAACTTCGCATGCCACGACAATATCCTTTAGAAAAAGTTAGAAATATCGGCATTATTGCTCACATCGATGCCGGAAAAACAACCGTTTCGGAACGGGTGCTTTTTTATACCGGAATTTCCTATAAGATCGGCGAGGTGCATGAGGGTACGACGGTGATGGATTGGATGGAACAAGAGCGGGAACGGGGCATTACGATTACCTCCGCCGCTACTACCACATTTTGGATTCCGTCCTATCGGCATGCCGACAAGAATTTCCAGTATCAGATGAACCTTATCGATACTCCCGGCCATATTGATTTTACGGTTGAAGTAAAGCGTTCGTTGCGCGTCTTGGACGGCGCGGTTGTGGTATTTGATGGAGTTGCCGGTGTTGAACCGCAATCGGAAACCAATTGGCACTACGCCGATGAGTACGGCGTGCCGCGAGTTTGTTTTATCAATAAGTTGGACCGGATGGGGGCGAATTTTGAAAAAAGTCTTCAATCAATCCATGATCGGTTGACCTTGAACGCCATACCGATCCAAATTCCAATCGGTAGCGAATCGGATTTTAGCGGAATCGTCGATATTCTCGAAGAAAAAGCATTTGAGTTTCACGGCGAGCACGGGGAAAAGATCCAGGAGATACCGATTCCGGAAAATTTAAAAAATGAAGTGAAGAAACGTCGCCATGATGCGGTTGAAAAAATCGTCGAAAACGACGACGAGCTTATGGCGCTCTACTTGGAGGGAAAGGAAATTCCCATCGCGGACTTAAAGAGAACTCTTCGCAAGGCGACCATTCAGAATAAACTGGTCCCCGTGCTTTGCGGATCGGCTTTGAAAAATAAAGGTGTTCAGTTTGCGTTGGACGCGGTTGTGGACTACCTGCCTTCGCCTCTGGATTTGCCACCTATTAAAGGCATTGATCTTAAAACAGGAGCCGATATCACTCGCCGCGTTTCGGATGACGAGTCGTTTACCGCCCTTGCGTTCAAGGTTGCCGCCGATCCGTATGTCGGTACGCTGACGTATTTTAGAAATTACGCCGGTGTTTTAAAGCGTGGTTCATATGTTTTAAATTCAATAAAGAATCAACAGGAACGCGTGGGACGCATTGTGCGTCTTCATGCTAACCAGCGCGAAGAGGTAGAGGAGGTGTACGCGGGAGAGATCGCCGCCATTGTGGGTCTTAAGAATACAACAACCGGAGATACGATTTGTAATCCCGATATGCCTATTGTGCTTGAAAGGATTGATTTCCCGGAGCCTGTGATCGCGGTGCGAATTGAACCGAAAACCAAAGCTGACCAGGAAAAAATGGGCGAAGCGTTGCATCGTTTGACCGAAGAGGATCCGACGTTTCGAGCATCCGGTGACTTGGAAACAGGAGAGACCATTATTGCCGGAATGGGGGAACTGCATTTGGAAATTATCGTTGATCGCATGAAGCGAGAATTTGGCGTTGAGGCGACCGTGGGAAGGCCCCAGGTTGCCTACAAAGAAACTATTCTTGGCGAATCTAAAGCCGAAGGAAAATACATTCGACAATCGGGCGGACGTGGTCAGTACGGCCATGTCAAACTTTCCGTAAAGCCGATGGAGCGGGGCAAGGGGTTCGTGTTTGTAAACGCAATTAGAGGAGGAGATATTCCCCGAGAATATATTCCCGCGGTTGAGAAAGGAATTGAGGAGTCGCTCTCGAGGGGTATTATCGCGAGTTATCCGGTTATTGATGTTGAGGTGACACTCTATGACGGTTCGTATCACGAAGTTGACTCTTCGGAGGCGGCTTTTAAAATAGCCGGATCGATGGCGTTTCAAGAAGCCGCGCGTAACGCAAAGCCGGTTATCTTGGAACCGATTATGAGAGTGCAGGTAATCGCGCCGCAGGAATTTTTGGGTGAAGTAACCGGTGATCTGAATTCGCGCCGCGGACGTATCGAAGCGATGTCGGATCGCGCGAATATCAAAGTGATTGACGCGAATGTTCCCCTTTCGGAAATGTTCGGTTACGCGACACAGCTTCGGTCAATGACGCAGGGAAGGGGATCGTCCACTATGGAATTTGACCATCGGGAAGTTGTTCCGAAAAATATCGAGCAGTTAATTATTGAGGGCAAGAAGAAGTAGGGAGATTTTCGGAGAATAAAATAAATCGCTTTCAAAAGCGATGTATTGTATAGGGTATTTTTTTAGAATCCACTTCCGGAACTTCCGCTACCTCCCGTGGAATTACTTGAGCATGTAGAACCCGATTCAGCGGTCCCGATAAGCACGATAGTGCCGTCTTCCGTCTCGCTTTCTTCGCAGTATTCTCCGTAGTAGCACGTACCGGATTGCGAATAGGTCCCGAGTACGCAGGTATCCTGCTCTACGGCGTAATTGGAATAAGTACCAGAAAAGATAACCGAGTAGGGATAGAGAAAATCCGTGGCTCCGCCTTGCACGTAATTTTCACTCAAGGTGACTGCTTCTCCCGAACAATAACAATTGTCGCTTGAAACTTCCTCAATGTCGCCTCCGAAGGGCAGTGATCCGAACGATTGCGCCAGAGCCGATGATAGACGGCCAAATACGAAATGAAACAATCGAGCGATTTTTGTCTCTCTTTTTTCCGAAAGCAAACCTTCTCCCGATCGTGAAGTTTCTAAGGCAAGATCTTCCGTTACGGCGAGAGATGTATTTTTGTATCTTTCATAGAAATCCCGAAATTCTTTTTCGGCCATTGTTCCCGCATTAACCTGTATGGCATTTTTCATAAGGGTAACCGTCAGCCGTTCCATGCCGATGATTTTTTGCGCGATCGTAATTCCTTGTTCTGAAACTTTGATATTTTTAAGAAGCGCGTCTTGTTTTGCGTATCCATCGAGAAGAACGTGGAGTGAGTTTTGTATTTTCCCGAAAGAATTTTCCTTGAGCGCGGTTTCGATAAGTTCGTGAGGCCGCAGGATGCGCCTGTTCGGCCGCTTGAGGAGCTGGTCAAATTCTTTTTTTGTAAAACTTACGCGAGAACTGTTCGCCGCCACTTGGGTCATATAATTTTTTACATCTGCCGCCCCGTCGTTTTCTACGGGAAATTCACTTATGGCAACAAGCGGAAGAGCGAGCGTTTCTTTTTTCGGCGGGGTTGCCGTAGTGGTCGATCCGGTTAAGTTTGAGAGGTTTCTTATGGTATTTAAGAAAAAGTCTTCCGTGGAAAGCGAATAGGATTGCGGAAGCGTATTTTTTTCTTGTGAGGGTTGGTTGGGGTAGAGAGACGGAGAAGATCGAGGCGGGAGAAAAGCATTTCCAAGAGAGTTTCCTCGGCTATCCTTGTATTGTATTTTCTCGTTGGGTGCGTTCCTTGTACCCAACCTTTCTTGGGAATGAGGAAGTAAAAACCCGACTACGAGAGCGCCCATTATTATGCCGGAGACACCGATAATAATTTTGCGTATTCGTTTTTCCATCAATTTTTTCTTTATTATAGCATATGATTAAGCTTTTTCTTTTGCGGTTATTCTCTCTTCGGCTAGTCATTTTTTGAGCAGTATTCTTTCCTTTCCTATGTATATGTCCCCAGCGGGGTTGATCCCATTTAGAGACAACGCCTCTCATGGGGTTGACAAATTTGTTGCAGGGTCTATAATCTGTTATTATTAACGAGTCGAACCAAGGAGCATCTTTGTGCTCCTAAAAAAAATATTATTACTGCATACTATGGCAGAAAAAGAAAAATTTAGCCGCAATAAACCCCATGTAAACGTCGGAACGATTGGTCACGTTGACCATGGTAAAACGACGCTTACGGCCGCTATCACTCATGTGCTCCACATGAAAGGGTTGGCCAAGAAAGAAGAGACGGTAGACCAAATCGATAACGCGCCGGAAGAAAAGGCTCGCGGTATTACGATTGCTCTGCATCACTCGGAATATGAGTCGGAAAAGCGCCATTACGCGCACATTGATGCTCCCGGACACGCCGACTACATTAAGAATATGATTACCGGTGCCGCTCAAATGGACGGCGCGGTATTGGTAGTCGCGGCAACCGATGGCCCCATGCCGCAGACTCGAGAGCACATTTTGCTTGCTTACCAAGTAGGCGTGCCAAAAGTGGTTGTTTTTTTGAATAAAGTTGATCAAGTTGACGACAAAGAATTAATCGACCTCGTCGAATCCGAAGTAAGGGAGCTTTTGAAGAAATACAACTTTGACGGCGACGCGACTCCGGTTATTCGCGGTTCGGCATTAAAGGCGTTAAACACGAAGTCACCGGACGATGCCGATGCTAAGCCGATTTTGGATTTGATTAAAGCTCTCGATGAGTTTATTCCCGATCCGGTCCGAGATCTCGAAAAGCCGTTCTTAATGCCAATTGAGGATATTTTCTCTATTGAAGGAAGAGGAACGGTGGTAACCGGCAGAGTTGAGCGCGGCAAAGTTAAAGTGAACGAAGAAATTGAAATTATCGGTCTGAAGCCCACCCAAAAGACGGTAGTAACCGGTATTGAAATGTTCAATAAGCTTTTGGATGAAGGTTTTGCCGGTGATAACGTGGGAATTTTGCTCCGTGGTCTCAAAAAAGAAGATGTTGAACGGGGACAGGTTCTTGCAAAGCCGGGGAGCGTAACACCGCATACCGAATTTGAGACCGAGGTATATATTTTAAGCAAAGAAGAAGGCGGACGACACACCCCATTCTTTCCGGGTTATAAACCGCAGTTCTATATTAGAACGACGGATGTTACCGGAGAGGTAACGTTACCCCAAGGAACTGAAATGGTAATGCCGGGAGATACGATAAAATTGGTGGTTAAGCTCATTGCTCCGGTTGCGCTTGAAGAGAAGCAACGGTTTGCTATTCGCGAAGGAGGCAAAACGGTAGGAGCAGGTGTGGTGATAAAGATTCTTAAATAAGGGCTTTGTCTAAAATTTTAATTGAAAATGCAAAAATTTTAGGAACAAAACCTTACCGAGCACATAAAGTTTTATGTGCTCGGTGCTCAATGTTGTAGTAAAATTTACTGCGCTTTGAGCTTGTAAATTTAAACAACATTGGCATGACCAAGAAAAAGGAAAACGAATTACCGCAAAAGCTACGCATTAGGATTAAGGCGTACGACCACAAGTTGATCGATAATTCTTCGCGCCAGATCATCGAAACTGCGGAGCGGCACAGCGGAAAAATAGTGGGACCAATACCTTTGCCGACCGAAATCAAGCGTTATACGGTAAATCGTTCAACCTTTGTACATAAGGATTCTCGGGAACAATTCGAACTTCGTATCCATCGAAGGCTTATTGACATCTTAAATCCGAGCCCAAAGATCATTGAATCCTTAAGCAGCCTGAATCTCCCCGCAGGGGTGGACATTGAGATAAAGCTGGTGTAAAATTCCTCTGAGGTTTTAGCCGAAGTTCTTAAGGGTTTCCCGGGGTTTCCCGCGCTAAACCCAGTACCGAGCCAAGCACTCCGATTCTTTAATAATGTCACTTTGTCGGTGTCATGAGTTTCGTCTCAAGTCTGGATGCCTTTTTGGGATTTTATTGAAACTTAACTGAAGAAAACGGGGATTATTACGGCGCTCGATCTAATAACTGGGCTCATACCCGGGCGGTTTTTTTAGAAGACCTTTTCCGTCTCAAGAAAAAGGTAAATTTTTTTCTTTATCTCAAATTAATGGTTTTAATTTTGGGGAAAAAACTCAAAATGACCCAAGTATGGAAAAACGACAAGGTGATCCCCATCACCGTTTTAGAGGTTCACCCTCATACCGTTACCTTGTTACGCACCAAAGAGCGTGATGGGTATAAAGCGGTGCAGATTTCATCGTTAAAGACAAAAAGAGAATTTCGTATTGCCGAGGAAGACTTTAAAGTAGGGGATGTCATTGACGCGTCCGTTTTCGCGGAAAATGACATTGTAAAAGTAAGCGGACTTTCAAAGGGGCGTGGATTCCAGGGTGTAGTGAAACGTCATGGTTTCGCAGGTGGTCCAAAAACACACGGACAAAAAAATCGTTTTCGAGCTCCGGGATCAATCGGCAGCACCGCTCCGCAACGTGTTCCTCCGGGAAGACGTATGGCGGGACGCATGGGAAATGAAAGGATTACATTCAAGGGTTTGCGAGTCATCGGCGTTGAGCCGGAGAAAAATATTTTGATGCTTCGAGGCGCGGTTCCGGGAGCGCGTGGCGGGCTTTTGGAAATTAGCTTAGTAAAGCGCGCGAGCGAAAAGAAATAGCACTATTCGAGATTATTATGAAGACTGAAGTATACAACCAAAAAAGCGAAGTAGTGGGCAGTATCGATCTTCCCGAGCGCGTTTTTGGCGAACGATGGCGTCCGGTGCTTGTGCAACAAATGCTTTTGTCACAACTTGCGAATCGACGGAAACCATGGGCTCACGCAAAGGGTCGCGGGGAAGTTTCGGGAGGCGGACGAAAACCATGGAGACAAAAGGGGACTGGCCGGGCGCGCCACGGCTCTATTCGTTCGCCGCTTTGGAGCGGCGGAGGAAAAGCGCATGGGCCGGTCAAAGAGAGGGATTACTCCGAAAAGATAACAAAGAAAATGAGACAAGTGGCTCTTTTCAGCTTACTTTCTAAGAAGTTTGCCGATAAAGAAATAAAATTTTTCGATACATTGACGGTTGAAATGCCGAAAACAAAAATGCTTGCCGCGACACTGCGTCCCTTGCTCAATGTTCCCAAACATAAAAAGAATCTTGATGTTCTTTTGGTGCCTCGCGCCGAAGAGCTTTCAAAACTTTCGAGAGCGGCTCGAAATATTCCTAAAACAAAAGTAGCAAGCCCTATGAGCTTGAATGTTTACGATCTTTTAAATTACACCCATATTTTCATTGATCAAGATACTGTCGCGATTATTGGAGGTCATTACAAAAAATAAGATACATCAATGATGAAAGGATACTCAATATTACAAAAACCAATTATTACGGAGCGCGCGAATGATTTGAATAAGCTCGGGAAATATGTTTTTATGGTACAACCTTCCGCGACGAAGAACGAGATTAAAAAAGCCATCCAGACGATTTATAAAGTAAACGTTACGGCGGTGAACGTTATTTCTCAACCTCCCAAAAAGCGTCGTTATCGAGGACTTGCCGCAAAACGCGGGGGATATAAAAAAGCCATCGTCACGATCAAGTCGGGACAGAAAATCGAAATAGAATAAGACAATGAAATCATACTCACCCACAACTCCATCGCGACGGCATATGACCGGTGTTGACTACGGCGTATTAAGCCGTGTCAAACCCAAAAAGTCATTGCTTACGCGGCTGAAGTCCCACGCGGGGCGTAACTCGCAGGGACGTATTACGGTTCGACATCAAGGCGGTGGGCATAAAAAATTGTATCGACTTGTTGATTTTAAACAGAATAAGTTTAATGCGTCGGGACACGTTGAAACTCTTGAATATGATCCGTATCGAACGGCGTTTATCGCCTTGGTGCGTTATGAAGACGGAGAGTACCGTTATGTACTCGCTCCACAGGGTTTGAAACCGGGGGATACTATTATTACCGCCGAAGGAGCGCCTTTGAAAACCGGTAATCGTTTGAAGCTTAAGAATATTCCCGTAGGATCTCATATCTATAATGTTGAACTTAATCCCGGTCATGGCGGACAACTTGCCCGATCTGCAGGTTCCAGCGCGGAGGTTTTGGCGAACGCAAACGGATATACCGACGTAAAGCTTTCTTCGGGAGAAATTCGGCGCATCTTATGGGAGGGGTACGCTTCATTGGGCGAAGTTTCCAATTCGGAACATAATCTTACGACAATCGGTAAGGCGGGACGCTCGCGATGGCTGGGTATTCGGCCGACCGTGCGAGGTTCCGTGATGAATCCCGTGGATCATCCCTACGGCGGAGGTGAAGGAAGAACACAACGTGGAACCAGAAAACCCAAGACCCTTTGGGGTAAGGTGACCGGCGGTCGAAAGACGCGTAATAAGAGAAAGCGTTCAACGGGCTTTATCTTAAAACGAAGAAAATAAATTTATTCCTATGGGACGCTCACTTAAAAAAGGACCGTTTGTCGATCCAAAACTTTTAAAAAAGATTTCGAAAATTAAACCCGAAGATAACGTGGTTATTAAGACGTGGTCGCGCGCGTCGGAAATTTCTCCTGAAATGGTGGGGTATATCTTTGGAGTACATAACGGCAAGATTTTTAATGAGGTACGGGTAACCGAAGAGATGGTAGGCCATAGATTGGGAGAATTTTCATTGACGCGAAAATTTGTCCGTCATGGAGGAAAAATGCAAAAAGATTTGGAACAAAAAACCGCCGTACCGGCCGCTCCGGGCGCAGCCCCCGCTAAAAAATAAACCATGGCAATACAGACTGTTACCTTAAGATATTTACGCATGGCTCCACGCAAAGTGAGGGCTATTGGTGATCTCATAAAAGGACTATCCGTCAACGAGGCGGAGGCGCAGCTCTTAACGCAACGACGTCGCGCGGCGAAGCCTCTCCTTAAACTGCTTCGTTCCGCGATGCATAATGCCGTTCATAATAAGCGTTTTGGATTGGAGAAACTCTACGTGGAAAGCGTGCGCGTTGATCAGGGTCCGATGTTGAAGCGTTATTTGCCGCGCGCTCGGGGAGTGGCAACTCCGATACAAAGAAAAATGAGCCACATTACGATCATGTTAGGGGAAAATATTAACTTGCCTTCGCCGCGCTTTAAAATTGTTGTTCCGAAAAAGACAAAGCTTCCCTCGAAAGGACGTTCGGGAAGGAAGAAAACAAAAGAGAAAACGACAAAGAAAGAAACATCGGTATCGCGAGAACCCGCCGCTTCGGGAGGATTTTTCAAGAAAGTATTCAGTCGAAAAACGGGTATGGGTAAATAAGGGCTTTGTATAAATATTCAAAGAAATTTATGAACAAAACCTTACCCAGCCCCACTTTGTAATATGACATTATTCAATAAACCAATGAAACTTGTTGCCAATACAATTAAAACGTCGTTCAATCCCTTCGATACAAAGTGGGGCTGGGTGCTCACTGTTGTGGCTATAATTTCTTCGCCACAGAGTGACTCGAAATTATAAACAACACTGGCATGGGACAAAAAATTAATCCATATTCTTTCAGAGTGGGAATTACCAAGGACTGGCCGGTACGTTGGCTTTTGAAAGGCGATTATCGGAAATTTCTTGAAGAAGATGAAACAATTCGACGGGTCATTAAAGAAAAAGTTGGCCAAGCGGGAATTTCTGCCATAGAGATTGAACGTACTTCAAACAACCTCCGAGTCCTTATTAAAGCCGCTCGTCCGGGTTTTGTGATCGGCCGTGGCGGAAAGGGAATCGAGGATCTTATCAAAGAGATCGAAAAACATTTAAAAAAGTTGCGAGGTGTTCAGGTAACGAATTTGAATTTGAACGTTGAGGAGCTCAAGCGATCGGAAATTTCGGCTCCGTATGTCGGTCAGCAGATCGCGTGGGATCTTGAGCGGCGCATGCCGTTCCGGCGAACTATGAGAAAATATTTGGAACAGGTAATGCAGAATAAGGAGGTCCGCGGAGCAAAAATTTTACTTTCGGGGCGTCTTGACGGAAAAGAAATCGCCCGCAGGGAGTGGCTTCGCAAAGGAGAATTGCCGCTTCAGACATTGCGCGCCGATATTGATTACGCTCAAGCAACCGCTTTTACGACCTATGGCACCATCGGCGTGAAGGTTTGGATTTTTAAGGGCGAGATTTTCGCCAAGAAAAACAATAAGATCGAACCCAAAGAGCGAAAGAGCGTTCATTAATTTTTTAACCAACCATGCTTATCCCGAAGAAGGTAAAACATAGAAAGTGGCAAAAGGGCCGTTCTCAAAAAAGAACGGTTGAAACGCGCGGTTTAAAATTAAGTTATGGTTCATATGGCCTAAAGGCTCTCGAAAGATCGCGGATCAACTCTCGGCAGATTGAGGCTGCCCGAAAAACGATTACGAATCATTTGAAACGCAAGGGAAGATTATGGATTCGGATATTTCCCGACAAGCCGGTTACCAAGCGCCCGCCCGAAGTTACGATGGGAGGAGGGAAGGGAGCCGTTGATCACTATGTTTTTGAAGTGCGCCCGGGTCGTATTATCTTCGAACTTGATGGGATAACTCTTGAAGTCGCGCAAAGCGCGTTGCGCCTTGCGAGCTTTAAGTTGCCCTTCAAAACAAGATTTGTCTCAAAATAACCACTATGAAATCAAAAGAAATCCAAGAATTAAAAAATAAGTCCCATGAAGAATTGTCCGGCATGCTCCATGAAAGCAGGGAGAAACTTCGTGTTCTTAGATTTGATCTCGCGTCCGGAAAAGTGAAAAACGTTTCATCGATCCATGCGTTGAAGAAAAACATAGCGAGAATGATGACGTTTTTAAATCAACCGAATACTTCATAATATGAAAACAAACGAAGCAAAAAAAAGAAAATTGATCGGTGTCGTGGTCTCCGACAAAATGCAAAAAACCAGGGTAATTGCGGTTACGCGATTTAAGAAACACCCGAAGTACTTGAAGTATTACCGTGTTACCACGAAATTTAAAGCTCATGACGAGAAAAATGAGTATAAAGCAGGCGATAAAGTCGTTATCGAAGAATCACGCCCATTGTCGAAAGAGAAGCGATGGGTTATTGTAGGCATCGCATCATAATCACATGATTCAAGAACGTTCTATATTAAAAGTGGCGGATAACAGCGGTGCAAAGATCGTGCGTTGTTTTCGTATTTTGGGCGGTACGCGACGTCGTTATGCTGAAGTTGGCGACATTATTGTTGCCTCGGTTCAAGTTGCCGAACCGCGGAAGACGGTTAAAAAGAAAGATATTGTGAAAGCGCTCATTGTGCGCCAACGCAAACCCATTCGTCGCGCGGACGGTTCTCATGTTCGTTTTGACGAAAACGCGGTTGTTTTGATCGATAACAAAAAAGAACCGGTGGCAACAAGAGTTTTCGGGCCGTTACCTCGGGAGCTTAAGACGAGAGGATTCGAAAAACTCATGACTATGGCTGAAGAAATTGTATAATCATGAAAATAAAGAAAGGTGATAACGTAAAAATTACGGTTGGAAAAGACCGCGGCAAAACGGGAACAGTGTCGAGGGTTCTTTCTGTTGAGGGCCGTGTTGTTATTGACGGCTTGAATCTTTATAAAAAGAGGTCTAAACCCAAGAAACAAGGAAAGAAAGGAGAAATGGTGCTCGTGCCTCGTCCGCTTCAGGTTTCTAATATTCAGCTTGTCTGTGGCAATTGCAAACAGCCGACGCGCGTCGGATATCATTTTGAAGGAGAGAAAAAAGTGCGTTATTGCAAAAAATGCCAATCGCCTTTGAACTAATCTCATGATTAAAATTAAAGTACGAACAAAAAACAAAACAGCTCACGGCGTTTTACCCAAGGATCTCTTGGAGAAGATCGTGGTGAACGCGGGTGTCGGGCGTTTGAGCCAGCAGCCGAATTTTGCCGAGAAAGCTCTGCAACAGGTCAAAAAAGACATCGCTTTGATCACCGGTCAGGTTCCAGAAGAGCGATCAGTGAAGAGATCAATCGCGGGATTTAAAGTTCGCGAAGGACAGGTTGTCGGCTTACGCGTTACGCTCCGAGGGAAGAAAATGGTTGATTTTTTCAATCGCTTGGTTATGATTGTACTGCCTCGCGTGCGTGACTTTAGGGGAATCGATCTTACCGCCGTTGATCAAGGTGGCGTTTTAAATATCGGCATTCGCGAGCAGGTCGTTTTTTCCGAAATCAATTCGGAAGAATCGACGTTGGTTTTTCCGCTTCAGGTGAACATCGTACCCCGCGATAAACACAGGGATGCGGCGATTGAGATATACCGGCGATTCGGTGTTCCGCTCAAAAAATAAATTTTATGGCCAAAGCATCAGTTATTGCACGCAGTAAAAAGAAGCCGAAGTTTAGCAGCCGCATTGTTCGACGTTGCTTTCGATGCGGCAGAAAGCACGGTTACATGAGAGAGTTTGGGCTTTGCCGGATATGTTTTCGTGAAATGGCGACTCGCGGTGAAATTCCCGGAGTAAAAAAATCTTCTTGGTAAGGGCTTTGTCCAGCCCCAGTTTTGCAAAAAGAGTTGAACACAAAAAACATCTAACTTGCATCCTTCATGTTACTATATCCTAAAAACTATGTCTGTATAAAACTGGAGCTGGGCTTTGTATAAATATTCAAAGAAATTTATGAACAAAACCTTACCCAGCCCCACTTTTTTGTGTTATCGTAGATAAATAAAAACAATGAAAATTTCTGCCATTATAATTAAACCGTCGATTTATCGCCTCTCTAAAAAGTGGGGCTGGATGCTCACTGTTGTGGCTCAATGTTCTTCGCCACACAGTAGCTTGAACATTTAGACAACACTGGCATGTACCACAACCTTCTCACCGCAATTAAAAATGCCCAAGCGGCGCGCAAAAAAATCGTTCGCCTTCCTTACTCGAACGCAAGTTTTGCGATCTTAAAAGCCCTTACTTCGCATCAATATATAAAAGAGGTAAAGAAAAAAATTATCGAAAAGAAAAGTTTTGTGGAGATAGAGCTTTTTCCATGGGGCAACGACCATCAAATTTCCGGTTTCAAGTTTTTGAGCAAACCGAGCCGCCGCTTTTACGTGGGTTATAAAACTTTGCGGCCGGTGAAGCAAGGATACGGAGTTGGATTTCTCTCAACGCCTCTTGGAATTTTGACCAACGAGGAAGCTCGCAAGAAGAAAGTCGGCGGCGAGTATCTTTTTGAAGTATGGTAAGGGCTTTGTATAAAATTTTTATGAATTACTCAAAGGGTACTTGTGGGGTAAACTTTTTTTCGCCAATAACATTCACATGAGCCGCTTAATCAAAAAATCAATTATAATTCCGCAATCCGTAACGGTGAGCAGTGATGAGAGGATACTCACCGCCGTTGGTTCCAAGGGAGAAAAAAAAGTTCCTATTCTTCCCTATCTGAAGGTTGTCATAGAAGGGGGGCAGATAACCGTCACTTCTTCCGAAAACCACAAACAAGCGCGCAGTAATCAGGGTACGATGTGGGCTTTGATTCGGAATGCTATCCAGGGAGTTGCCGAAGGATTCGTGAAGATACTCGAGATTCATGGCGTGGGATACCGAGCGGCAATAGAGGGGAAAACACTGGTATTAAACCTTGGATTTGTAAATCCGATTCGCTATGATTCGCCTCAAGGGGTTACTGTTGTGGTTGAGAAAAATTTGATTATCGTTTCCGGGGTTGATAAAGAGGCCGTGGGGCAGACTGCGGCTGAAATTAGGGCATTTAAGAAGCCGGAACCATATAAAGGTAAAGGTATTCGTTACAAAGGAGAGGTCGTTCGGAGAAAGGCCGGTAAAAAAGCCGCTACGGCAGGAGCAGCCGGTTAATGCATAATTATCACCATGGATGTTAAATTGTTACATAGAAAAAAAATACGTCGCGCGCGAAGAGTAAGAGCGAAAATTTTTGGTACTTCCAATCGGCCGCGCCTCGCTGTTTTTCGAAGTAATAAAGGATTTGCGGTTCAGCTTATTGACGATGCGAAAGGGAAAACACTTTTTGCCGCTTCCACGAAAGAGTTATCCAAAGAAGAACAGAAAAAAACAAAAACGGAGCAAGCGGTTTTTTTGGGAGTTTTGATCGTAAAAAAAGCAAAAGGAGGAGGTATTACGAAGGCGGTTTTGGACCGGCGGTCATATCGATATCACGGCCGGGTACGCGCTTTTGCCGAGAGCGTCAGAAAAGGGGGATTTACTATATAAATGATTAAAGCGAATTACACAAAAGAAGAATTTCAGGAGAAGGTGCTTGATATGCGGCGCGTGACTCGTGTTGTTGCGGGTGGAAAGCGTTTTCGGTTCCGCGCGACGATAGTGATTGGAGACGAAAAGGGGAGAGTCGGTGTTGGTATTGCCAAGGGGCTTGATGTCCAGGGCGCGATCGGAAAGGCAAAAGTAAAGGCAAAAAAGAATATACTTTTTATTGAATTGAAAAATGGGCGCACGATTCCGCATGAAGTTATGGCGAAATATAGCGCCGCGCGGGTTCTTATTAAGCCCGCGTCCATGGGGCATGGTTTGCGAGCGGGAGGGTCCGTTCGTTTTGTGTTAGGATTGGCGGGTATCAAGGATGCTACCGCGAAGTGTTTAGGGAGGACGAATAACAAACTTACGAATGCTATGGCCACTATTGAAGCTTTAAAAAGTTTGAAGAAAAAACGCAGAAAAATTGAAACTCCTCTTCGCCCGGAAGCGGACTTATAAAATTTATGGCAACACTACATTCATTTCAAGGAGGACCAAAAAAGAGAAAACGCTCGCAACGTGTTGGCCGAGGGGGCAAACGCGGCACTACCGCCGGGCGGGGAACAAAGGGTCAGAAATCGCGATCTGGCCGAGTGCTTCGTCCCGCGCAACGAGACTTAATCATGCGGCTACCGAAACGCCGCGGATTTAAAAATAAAAGGAAAAGCCCGAAATCAATCACGATAAACCTTAAGGACCTGAACGCTCTAAGCGGTACGGTTGATCGTAAGGCTCTTATTGCGGCTCGCCTCCTCTCTCCGCGCGCTACTGAACCGGTGAAAATTTTGGGAAACGGTGAAATAAAAAAACCAATTATATTGAAAGGCATTTTGGTTTCCAAAGGTGTTAAAATAAAGATTGAAAAAGCTGGCGGAGAAATAAGGGCTTGATTGAAAAATGGAATTTTTCACTATCAAACCTTACCCAGCCCCACTTTTTATGGATATATTATTGCCAAGTAAAATAGGAAATATGCGAAAAACTCAACGTGATGTTTATTCTCGTCGCCTTAAAAAGTGGAGCTGGGTGCTCAATGGTATGAGCTCGCTTCGCGTCGCATAAAATTGGAATGAACCGTTTTCTTCAAATCTTTAAAATACGGGATCTTCGCAATAAAGTTCTTATTGTGGTCGGTCTTTTGGTTGCTTTTCGCCTCCTTGCGGCAATTCCAATACCGGGCATTGACGCGGCACGGCTTCAGGAATTTTTTAATACCAATCAGTTCTTCGGTTTTTTAAACCTCTTTTCCGGAGGCGGTCTTTCGAATCTTTCGGTCGCGATGTTGGGTGTCGGTTCTTACATTACCGCCACGATCATCATGCAGCTCCTTACGATGATCTTCCCGAAGTTCAAGGAGTTATATTACGAACAAGGCGCGCGGGGGCAGGCAAAGTTTAATCAATATTCTCGGCTTTTAAGCGTGCCGCTTGCCGCCCTCCAGTCGTACGGGTTTTTAAATCTTCTTATTTCTCAAGGAGTCATCGATCGTCCCGATGCGTTTAGCATGTTGCGCAATGTGGCGGTGATCACGGCCGGTTCGATGCTGGTCCTTTGGTTCGGAGAGCTTATCAGCGAACAGAAGATCGGGAACGGCGTCTCGCTCATTATTTTGGCGGGTATTGTAAGCAGCTTGCCGCTCCAAATTGCTCAAGCGTGGTTATCGTATTCAGCGAGCAACTTGCCGATATATATCGGGTTTTTTGTCGTAGGAGCTCTCGTTATCGCCGGTGTGGTTTATTTGAATGAAGGCGAAAGAAAGGTTCCGATCACTTACGCAAGGCGCGTGCGGGGAAATAAAATATACGGAGGAGCGGCGAGTTACCTGCCGCTTAAGGTCAATCAAGCTGGTATGATCCCTCTTATCTTCGCGATCTCGGTGCTTCTTTTCCCGCAGTTTTTGGCACAGGTTTCTTCGATTATTTCTCCCGGGTTGGGTATTCGTTTGAACGACCTCGTCTCTCAATTCCTTAATAACCAACTGCTCTATGGAATCGTATATTTTTTACTTGTTTTTCTTTTTACGTATTTTTACACCGCGATCACCTTTGATCCGAAGGAAATCTCGAAAAATCTCCAGAGAAGCGGTGGGTTTATTCCGGGCATTCGTCCGGGCGAGGGAACGAGCGAATTTTTTGCGCACACCATCAGGCGCCTGACATTATTCGGGGCGCTTTTCCTCGGATTTATTGCCGTACTGCCGCTTATTGTTCAGACATTGACCGGTATTGCCGTTTTAAATATCAGCGGAACTGCGCTCCTCATCGTTGTTGCCGTCGCCTTGGAAACAATGCGCCAGATTGATTCACAACTTACGGTGCGCGAATACGAGGGGCTTCAGTAGTTCCTTCTCGGAACCCGCTCCGATTTAAGAAATACACCTCGCTTCGCTTGATTTTTTAAATGGCGGCAACGGTTCCCGTCGCCTTTGGCTCCGACCATTTCCGCCATAGTTAAAAAATCTGCACTGCGCTTGGGTATTTCTTATAAATCTCCGCTTATGGTTCCGAGAAGGAACTACTTCCGCCTTTTGGGGGAAGAGAAGCCGCCACGCTCCCTGCCGGCAGGCAGGTGGGCGAGAGTTACTTCCCAATGGATTACTTGCACCTTTTGGAGAGCCCATATTGATTTCGTAATTACTTGTGATAGTATCTTTTTAGATACTTAACCCCAAAACGGAATAGGAGGCAGTCGTGGCTGTTTATTACGTTCGCGACATCCCAGAGGTTGTTTCTCTCGTGAAGAGGCACTTTTCGAAAGTGTCGGGACTCAAGAAGGAGCCCTACGTCAACATCCGGGTCTGCAACAATCTCATCGTCTATGTTTTTGTTGACGCGGATGCCGCAAAAGATGCGCCTCGCGACCTGGCATTCCCGCCGGACGTGGGAATCACGTACAAAGATGAGGCAACGAATCTCAAGAAACTCCCGCGCCTCTGGCTGGAAGAGCGGCTGGCTGAACTCCGATGTGAGCGGGATGTCCGCGCACTTCATCCGGACCTGAATCTTGAGTTCGTCACGTTCCTTGGACATAGCGATGGTCGAGTAACACCACTGGTTGACTAGGGCGTTTCACTTCACGCATTCGTGACAAACGTAACACCCACTGGCGAGGAGAAATCCAGCGCGACTGCCTGATGCAACCATTCAAGGATTAAGCAGACCTTCTGCTTCCCGCCGCGTCCCCGGACGCTGGCGGGTTTTTCTTTCTTGTATAGAGTTTGCCGCCGAAGCAAGAAGTTGATAAGATAATCATATTCATGAAAAAAATCGCGGTAATACTTTATGGACCCCCTGGCGGAGGAAAGGGAACACAGGCGAATTTGTTGGCTACCCAACTTCAGCTTATTCATTTTGAGACGGGAAAATTTTGCGAACAAGTAGTGCACGATCCGAAGCGTCAAAAAGAAAAAATAATCCGGCGTGAGCGGAAGTTGTTTGACGCGGGAATTCTTATGACTCCCAGTTTTGTGCTTCGAGAAGTTGCTCGTCGCACAAAGGAAATCGCGAAGGTGGGGTGGGGAGTCGTCTATAGCGGTTCGCCGCGGACAATTTACGAAGCCGAGGGATTGGTTCCGATTCTTGAAAAACTTTACGGCAAGAAGAATATTTTTGTGTTCGGCCTCAAGGTCAAAGCGGCTGATTCCATGAAACGAAACAGTAATCGGATGCTTTGTTCCATATGCCGCGCGCCGCTTCTTACGGCCTACTACCCCTCTAAAAATCCGAAACATTGCCCCGTCTGTGCAGGTCCTCTTTACAAGCGGACGCTTGATAAGCCGGAGGTTATTAAAGTTCGCCTTAAGGAATATGAAGAGCGAACGTTTCCTATTTTTGCTTTTATGAGGAAACGGGGGTATCGTATCGTTTCCTTTGAGGGGAATCTTCCTCCTTATAGAATTTTTCAAAAGATACATGGGCATATTAAAAACTCCCTCGGAAATTGAGATCATGACGGAAGCCGGGCGGCGGCTTGCTTCCGTGCTTTCCCGTCTTCAGGCGGAAGTTCGACCCGGAATTTCTACGCGCTATCTTGACGAACGAAGTCGCGCGCTTATCAAGGAGTCGGGTTGTCGTCCCGCTTTTTTAGGTTATAAGCCGCACGGCGCCGCAAAGGCGTATCCGGCGACGCTTTGTGCTTCGGTAAACGACACCGTGGTGCATGGGCTTCCCTCGGGCTATGTTATTCAAGAGGGCGATTTGGTGAAACTTGATCTTGGACTTATCCATAAAGGATTTTATTCGGACGCCGCGGTTACGGTCGGCGTGGGGAATATTTCTCCGATCGCAAAAGATCTTATACGAACGACTCGTGAAGCGCTCACTCGGGGTATCGCGGAGGCATGGTCCGGAAAAACACTCGGCGATATCGGATGGGCGATCGAAAAATATGTAACCGCACGCAAATTCTCAATCGTTGAAACACTTTCGGGACATGGAATCGGTACGGAATTGCACGAGGAGCCGTATGTGTTGAATGTCGGCAGGCCTCATGAAGGAGATATCTTGGAAGTTGGAATGGTACTCGCGATCGAGCCGATGGTTGCCGTGGGATCCGGAAGGGTGAAGTGTATTAAGGACGACAGTTACGTCACTATGGACGGTTCGATCGCCGCTCACTTTGAGCATACGATCGCGATTACCAAAGAAGGTCCGAAAATATTAACCCAATAGAGCGGAAGTTTTTGTCTCGAAAGAAGCTATCGGACCCAGTCATAGCTTGGTTCCGCCTATGGCGGATATGGCTGGGGAGATGCAGAGGCATTCCGCTCGCTGGAAACGGAGTGACCTCGGTTCTTTCGAGACAAAAACTGGAGCTTTTTGACGGAGTTCTTTGCTATGCGTTAGAGTAAAGACATGGCACGTCCGTTCCTTACTATAGTGATTCCCGCCTATAACGAAGCGGAGCGTTTGCCGCTCACGCTTCTTGCGATTGACCGGCATTTGAGTGAAGCGGAATACTCTTCGGAAATTTTAGTCTTGAACGACGGTTCAACCGATGCCACCGGCGATATTGTTTTGCGCATGTCGCGGGCGATAAAAAATTTAAAACTTATTGATACGGGTTCGCACAGTGGAAAGGGTTCGGCGGTTCGGAAGGGAATGCTTCTCGCGCGCGGCCAGATCCGTCTTTTTCTTGATGCCGATTACTCAACGCCTCTTTCGGATTTCGAAATAATGATGCCCTTACTTCGAGCGGGGGCGCAGGTAGTCATCGGTTCGCGCTCGCATGCGCAAAGCCAACTCGTAGTGCGCCAGAATTTTGGGAGGCAGGTAATGGGGAAACTCGGAAATTTTGCCGTGCAGGCGCTTTTTTTGCCCCGCGTCTGGGACACGCAGTGTGGATTTAAGGCATTTACGGAAAAAGCCGCGGAGGATATTTTTGAGGTTTCCAAAACGGAAGGATGGGCTTTTGATATGGAGATTTTATCTCTTGCAAAGCGTCTGGGTTATGAGATAAAAGAAACTCCGGTACATTGGACAAACAGCCCTTTTTCTCACGTTTCATATTCCGCCTACTTGCAAACGCTTCAAGAAGCGATTAAAATTCGCTGGAGACTTTCGAAGTTTGATGCGTACTATAAGCCTCGGGAGCGAACATTTATTTAAAGAAAACCTATAGGCGATTTATGATTATGGACAAATACTATTTAACCAAAGAACGATTGGAAGAGCTTCAGAGCGAGCTCGAGGAGTTGAAAACCAAAAAGCGAATTGAGGTTTCCGAACGACTAAAGACCGCCAAAGAGTTTGGTGACCTCTCCGAAAATTCGGAGTATACCGAAGCCCGTGATGAACAGGAGCGCATAGAGCGGCGGATTTTTGAACTTGATGATTTGTTGAAGCGGGTGGTGATTATCAAAAAAAGCGAAGGAGTTGATAAGGTCAGTGTCGGTTCGATGGTAACGGTAAAAAAGGACGGTAAGGCGTTCGTTTATCATATTGTCGGTTCAAACGAAACGAAACCTGAAGAAGGGAAGATATCGAACGAATCTCCGCTTGGCCGCGCGTTTTTGGAACATAAAGTAGGGGATAGTGTGAAAGTGGTTACGCCAAAAGGAGAAGCTACCTATCAGATTACGAAAGTAGAGTAGCTCCAGATTTCTCTTTGAGAGAACCGGCGTCATTCCGCTTCCAGCGAGCGGAATGCGCCTGCATCTCAACCTCGCGACCGAGCACATGAAATTTCATGTGCTCGGACCAAGCTCGCTCGGTCTCCGATAGCTTCTCTTAAAGAGAAATTTTCCGCTTTTGGATGTAAGGTATATTGCTTCGCAAGCGGAGGTAAATGGTATACTTACAAGAAGCGCATGTCCAAAAATATGATAATCATTATAGTAATTATCGCTTTGGTTTTTGCCGCAATAATTGCGGTGGCGTGGTATTCAATAAATAAAACCGTGCGTGCCGGAGACGTGCCCGACAATCCTAACTTACCAGCCATAACTGAAGCAGAACTTAAAGAGGGGTGGTATCGTGGCCGCGTAAGCGACAAGCGCAAAGGCACGCCGCCCGAGTGGATACATGACGGCGATACGAGTTTGAGTGCCGCATGGGTTAAGGATACTAATACTCCGGTTTTG
Organism: uncultured Candidatus Saccharibacteria bacterium; assembly: GCA_964361095.1. Taxonomy (GTDB): domain Bacteria; phylum Patescibacteriota; class Minisyncoccia; order UBA6257; family 2-01-FULL-56-20; genus CAYHZA01. The sequence goes on from CAYHZA010000008.1 coordinate 27,531, forward strand.
CCGTACTAAAAAAAAGAGGAACACAAACCGAATATAATTAAGCGATGGACATCCAATATCTGTTTTTCATCGTGGCGGCGGTTTTTATCTTTTTAGGATTGAAGGGCGGCGAGAAGCGATCGCTTTGGTTCATTTTAGGAGTGGCGTTTTTGGCAGGCGGTATTTTGCCATTCTTTCATCTGGCCACCGAAACTGTCTATTTTATCATCGCCGGCGTTTTTGTGGTACTCGCCGCAGGCGACTACCTCCGCCGCGGGTTTGTTATTACGTCCCAGCAAAAAATATGGATTCTGGTCGCCGTGATCTTTGTCGCGATAGGGTTGCTTCGGTAGCACCCTTCGTGTTCATAAAATATGACCAAAAAGATAATAATCACAGGCGGTTTAATAATTCTCCTGCTCGGTGTATTATTTTTGAGTATGGAAACCTCCAAGGACAAAGTGGCTTGAAAAGGCGTTAGTAGGGCAAGACTAATTATATTTTTATGAATCGCAGACGTATAGATTACTTTTTAATTTTCTTAGTTGTGATTATAGGAGGCATCGTTTGGTTTGGAGTTGAATTCGGCGGGCGCGTTTGGAATAATGTAAGGATGGGCAAAAATCCTAATATTATCGGGACAATGGATGTCAGTGAATTAAATCTGAAAAAGCCGAGATATCAGGCAGATATTGATGTAGCCGGGAGTGTATACGACATCCGCATCAATGATGGGCCTCTTCTCGACGATAGCGAGGGCCACCTGATGAATACTCAAGTCGAGCTGAACGAGTGGGCGCAGGACGGTAACAACATTCTGTCAATCGAGTTACGCCCGTTGCCCGGTGAGAAGAATCTCCCCTTAGAAGCTAGGATAACAGTTGCGGTAACCGTACGGGAGTCCGGGGAAGGCGAATCCGATCCTCACGTGATTGACACCATTTCCTTCAGGGATGGCGTCGCTACGGCAGATACATGGAAAAATCGTCCCGGTGGGATCCCTCCGCGAACCAAGCCCATCGCCGGAGGCGGCATCCGCATCGAGCACGATCTTCCGATGCATCTTACATTCGCGAAGTGGGCATGGTTGAATGCTCCGGAGATTGACAACGACGACGCGACCATCCGGTCTCTCATGGAAGAGACAAAAAGACTCCATAAAATATTAGTAGCAAGGGATGTCGATGCGTGGGAAACGGGGCTTAGCGAGCTAAGCCGGGATTTGGAGACAGCTTCCTACGTTCCGATTGGTTCCATGAGGGATGGGATGCGACAAAGCCACGAAAAATATTTAAAGGATCCTCAGCTACAATCGCCGGATCCGCCAGAAGAGGATTTGGATTTGACACTTTACGGTGGCGGGCGGCTCGCTCGGCTGAGCAGCTACGGTGACCCCGTCCTTGTGCTTGAAGATCAGAAGGCCCATATCTCTGTTTTCTTTGACTATCTTTTCCGACGTGATGCCAGTGGGAAGTGGGTTATATCGCGCATTAAGCACTGAGGGATTTTGTATGATTTGATTATAGAAATACGATGAAAATTGTTCACAAAGTGGATAAAGAAAAAATAGGACGAAGATAGGAACTTAGTTTTCAAAATTTGAGGAAAAATACAATGATTCCATACGCCTATCTATTCTCGGTTTTGAAACGATTTTCGGGAGAGAGGCATGGGAGAAGTGGGTTGAAAAGTCGTTAGTAGGGCAAGACTAATGTATGAATCCGGCATACGCCGTCTATCAAAAAACTGTGTATAACCAAGTGCTTGCTGGATTAAGGGGGGGCATTATAGTATAGGTATAAAGGTTTCGATACCTAAATCAAGCAAGAAACAAAAAATATGTCGATTTTTGGCGGTAAAAAATTCATAGTCGTTTCTTTGGCGGTGGTCGTTGGCGCGATGACACTTTCCGGCGCTGCGCGCGCGCAAACTATGGACGTACAAGCGTTGCAAATTCAGCTGAATAACCTTATCGAGCAGGTGAGGGTGTTGCAGTTGAACTTAAAAGAAAGCAATCAAGCTGCGTCGTCCGTAGCGACTCCTCTTGCTTCAGGAGTTTCTTGCTATGACTTTAAAGAAAATTTAAAAGTTGGTGATCAAGGGCGCGCGGTAGCCGAACTTCATAACGCGCTCGAGCGCGAGAATTTTTCTGTTTCTGCCGATGAGCGAAATGAAAAACGTTTTGGCGAAGGGACCGCGTCCGCGGTAACGGGTTTCCAGCAAAAATATGGTGACGAAGTTTTAAAACCGATCGGCCTTTCGTACGGAACAGGCTTTGCCGGTCGGGGAACGCGCGCGAAATTAAACGCGCTCTATGGTTGCGGAACGCAAGGGACGACCAGCAACGTGTCCCAGGAAGCAACCCCGACGGGGAAAACGATTCAATTACAATTAGTTCCGCGCGTAGTTTCCCCGAATGGCGGCGAGGTGTTCCAAAAAGGATATTCATACATGGTCAAATGGAGCACGGTAGTTGTTACTCCGGTAAGCTTCGTTCTCTATAAAGGCGGGACTCTTTTCGGCGCGGGAAATGTTGGGCTTCTCGAGAACCAGACCGAGTATGGTGTGAGTCCTTATAAATTTACCTGGACAGTTCCCGAAACGCTTCCCGACGGCAGTGATTATCAGATTTGCGCCTATGATGCCCGCCATGCGCAAGGCGTAGTGCAAGACTGCTCTAATAAATATTTCAGCATTGGTTCTTCATCCGTGCCGCCATCCATTGTTTGGGTGATTTCGCCGAATGGGGGAGAAACCTTGCGGGTTGGTACAACGTACCAAATTCGATGGAATGGCTCAGGCTATCCTGCGAGTGCGAAAGTTGTAATTGGATTTGATACAACACCACGATCCGTAACAGAGATTGCTAACGTGACTAATAGCGGAAGCTATAACTTTACAGTACCCCCAACCCTCAATGGTGTGAATTTGGCAGGCGGTAGCTATACTATTCTTGTTTCCATCCTTAATAGTAGTACGGGGAATTATGATAGTGATAGAAGCGACGCGCCGTTTAGCATCATTTCTGCGACAGCAACCACCCCCTCAATTGTTGTTGTTTCCCCAAATGGAGGAGAGATTCTTGCGAAGGGAGTTACTACTCAAATCCGTTGGGCGTATCTGCCTCTTCCACCGGACCAGTTTGCAATTAACCTTATTGATTCCTCACAAGCGGGAGTTGGCGCGCACTTGAAGACCTGCGGTATTCAAGGAGTGTTTCAGGATGCTACTAATCCGACTAACTTTAGCTGGAGCTGGAGGGTTGGATATGATACGGATGGCAAGGAAATACCAAGCGGCAATTATCGCATCTTCGTCTATAACTGCGGGAATACAAATGATTCGAGTGACGCGCCGTTTAGTATTGTCGGGGCAAAGTCGACTAATCAACCTGACCTTACGGTCCAAGAAATTTACAGTGGTCGCAATATCGCAAACACCTATGATCTCACTGGTGGAGTCTTGTCAATCAAAATCGGGAACATTGGCAGTAGCGCCGCTCCCGCGAATACTGGGCATCTCTATATTTGGATAGATGGTCAACTGCGCTGGACATATAGTTTGGGTACGCTTTATGACCAGTCTTTTCTTTTGCCTGGCGGCACGATGGTAGGTCAGCCCCAAATACTTTCCGGACAGCACACAATAAAAGCGTATATTGACCCGGATAACAATATTGCCGAATCGAATGAAAATAATAATATTCTTGAGAAAACAGTGGATTTTTCGGCGACGCCGATTACCGTCAAAACCTCGTCGAACCTTTCGGGAACCGTTGGGGCATCTTTCAATGCTGTGTTTGATGTCTTTGGGGGAACTCCCGGCTACACGTTCTCGGTAACTGCCGGAAGCTTGCCGCCGGGACTCTCAATTTTCCCCGTGCTTCCGCCCACGACGTGCGGCGGCACCACAACCTCTTCCGGAGGGCAGTGCGTTCCATATAAACCGACGAGCGCATCTCTTCAGGGGACTCCGACGCAAGCCGGAACCTATAAATTCACGCTGACTGCGAAGGACGAGCTTGGCGCCACGGGGAGCGGAACATTCATTGTAACGATTGGCGGTGGCACGGGGAGCAACCTCCCGCCGGTCATAAGCTTTCTCGACGCTCCGACATCCCTTGCGGTCGGCCAAACGGGGACATGGACAATTAAAGCCAGTGATCCCGAAGGGGGCTCCTTAAGATATGGAGTACTTTGGGGCGATGAGCAAAGTCTTGGTTATGCCGCCGTGCCTTCGTATACCACGTTGCAGTACAGCCAGACAGCGACTTTCTCGCACTCCTACGCGCAGGCGGGAACCTATACCCCGACATTTACCGTAGCTGATTCCGCGGGGCTTTCCGCGCAGACAAGCGCGTCGGTGAACGTGGGGGCTATCAGCGTTCCGCAAGCACCGGTCATTAAGAGTATTTCGCCCGGATCCGGCTCTGGGGGAACCGTTGTGACTCTCTATGGCAGTGGTTTCGTTGATCCGAGCACCACATGCTTTACGATAAACGGCGCATGCTATAAATCTTATAGCGCGCCGAAAAATACCACGCTTGATGTTGGGGTGCCCCTATCGATTCCGACTGGCATTGCGGGGGTTACTGTTTCGAATGCAAATGGGGTAAGCAATAGCATAAATTTCACGATAACGTCTTCTCCAAAAGTTTGGGTTACGTATCCCAACGACGGAGGTGCTTTCTACAAAGGAAACTCCTACACCATAACGTGGTCGGGGAACTATATGTCCTTGGTGAACATCTCTCTCTATAAGGAATCGACGGGTGTCATCGTTTCATCAATCGCTCTCGGCGCGTCGGGAGCCGCTAATGGAGGAAGTTTCGGGTGGCTTGTTCCGAGTAATCTTTCAGACGGCAATGATTATAAAATAGTAATTGCCGACATCTCAAGCGGGGTTACTGATTATTCCGATTTTCCCTTCGCGATTGCCTCGACTCCAGGAACAATTCCACCCCCTACTGTGATTCCTGTTGCTTCGATTACCGCAACGTCTCCTTCTGCAGGCGCTGTGTGGGAACAAGGGAAAACATACCGCATAAGCTGGACCTCCTCGAATGTGGCGCAGGTGAATCTGCAGCTTTTAAAGAGCAACGTGGCTGTGATGAATATCGCAAGTTATCTCGCGGGTTCCGGGTCGTACGAGTGGGCGATTCCCGCGACTCTCGCGAGCGGATCGGATTATAAAGTTCGCGTGATTGGCGCGGATTACGGGAATTATTCAACGCAAGGGTATGACGATTCCGATGTTTTCAGTATCGGGAAGGGAATGAGCTTTAACGTGGAGGCTTATCCGTCTTCCGTAGGCACTGCTTCCGTACTCTCGATTCTTCAGAGTCAGCTAGATGCCATACGGGAACAGCTGCAGATGCTTTTGAGGCAGGTTCAGTAAGAGTAGCTCCAGATTTCTCTTTGAGAGAACCGGCGTCATTCCGCTTCCAGCGAGCGGAATGCGCCTGCATCTCAACCTCGCGACCGAGCACATGAAATTTCATGTGCTTGGACCAAGCTCGCTCGGTCTCCGATAGCTTCTCTCGAAGAGAAATCTTCCGCTTTTGGACGTAGGGAAGCTTGCTCGCCTGCGCTTATGGTTCTTATAAAGAAAATCCTACGCTTTTGGATATAAGGAAGCTTGTTTAAAAAGCAAGTTTTTATAGTTGAGAATGCTTTTGCTCGTTCGTTGAAATGGCTTTATACTTTATGATATTCAGCTTGCGAACCCCTATCGGTAAAACCACAAACCCTATTCTCCATGCTCGAAGATTTAAAGAACGAACGGCTCTCAAAGCTCAAAAAAATAAAGGAAGCGGGGATTGACCCATATCCTTCTCGAACGAAGCGAACATCGACTATTGGCGAGGCGCTTAAGAAATTCGGCGCGCTTCTGAAGGCACGCAAGAAGGTTTTTGTCGCGGGAAGGATCATCGCGCTTCGCGATCAAGGGGGTGTGATTTTTGCGGATATTCGGGACGAGAGCGGCACGGTGCAAGCAGTTTTTAAAAAAGACACTCTTAAGAATTTTGCATTTTTACAATCGGTGCTTGATCGGGGAGATTTCATTTCCGTTGGCGGGCCGCTTTTTCTCACGAAAAAAGGACAGCAAAGCATTGAAGTGCGCGAAGCGCAGATTCTTGGGAAGAGTATCAATCCATTGCCCACGGAGTGGTATGGGATCGAAGAGACCGAAACGCGTTTGCGCCAGCGGTATTTGGATCTGCTCTTAAACGAAGAGGTAAAAGAAATTTTTCGGAAGAAAGCGATTTTTTGGAACGAGTTCCGAAATTTGATGCTTGCGGAGGGGTTTCTCGAGGTTGAAGCTTCCGTACTTGAGGCGACGCCGGGCGGAGCTGAAGCGGAGCCGTTCAAAACGCATCACAACGCGCTCGACACCGATTTTTATCTTCGGATTTCTCTTGAGTTGCCGCTTAAAAAACTTTTGGTCGGAGGATTCGAAAAAGTTTTCGAAATCGGGAGGATTTTCCGTAACGAGGGAATAGACAAAGAGCATCTTCAGGACTATACCCAGCTTGAATTCTACTGGGCTTATCACGACTATAACGACATGATGGCGCTTACGGAAAAGATGTATAAATCCGTTATTAAAAAAACAATTGGTTCTCTTGTGACAACCTACGGCGGAAACAAGATCAATTGGGCGAAAAAATGGAAGAAAGTAGATTATGTGGAGCTTTTCAAGAGTGCGAACAAACTTGATCCGTGTTTCGCGAGCCGCGATATTCTTTTTGAAAAAGCGCGGGAGTTGAAGTTGAATCCGGAGGCGAATGCCGGAAAGGGGCGGCTTATTGATCTTATTTTCAAGAAAACCGTTCGCCCAACGCTTGTTGAGCCGTGTTTCTTGATTAATCCGCCTGTGGAGATTGAGCCGCTTGCGAAGCGGTCTCCCAAAAACCCCGCGCAGGTAGAACGGTTTCAGATCATGGCGGGAGGAACGGAACTTGGAAAGGGTTTTTCGGAGTTAAACGATCCGCTTGATCAGCGCGCGCGATTCGAGGAACAGATGAAACTCCGCGCGGCGGGGGATATGGAGGCGCAGATGATTGATGAAGATTTTTTGACTGCCCTAGAATACGGTATGCCGCCTGCGGCAGGATTCGGGATTTCAGAACGTTTATTCGCGGTGTTGATGGACAAGCCTGTGCGTGAAACGGTTATCTTCCCGTTGATGCGTCCGAAGGAATAAGGATGAAGAAAGTAATGGTCTTCGGCGTTTTTGATGGTCTCCACGAAGGCCACCGAGCGTTTTTAAAGGAAGCAAAACAGTGTGGTGATTATTTAATCGCCGTTTTGGCGCAGGATCATGTCGTGGAGCATCTGAAGGGGCGTTTACCGCGGTTGAATTTTGCGGATCGTTTTGAGCATCTCAAAAAAGAAGATCTTATCGATGAAATCGCGATCGGGGACGGCAATTTGGGAACGTGGAGTGTTTTGGAAAAATATAAGCCGGATGTTATTGCCTTGGGGTATGATCAAGAGAGTCTAGGCGAAGCATTGGACGAATATCTAAAAAACGTGGATTGGTATCCGGAGGTTAAAGTAATGCGGGATTACGAGGGTAATAAAAATCATAGCAGTATCATTAACAGCATAGAAAAGCCGACCCTGTAATAGGATCGGCCCCTTGTTGAACTTGTCACACTGATTCGAACCAGTCAATCGGAAAGGAATGCCCGGGCGACTCGGAAGAGTACCACTTTTGGGGAGGGGTAAATGTGAGCACTAGCATGTTTAGGGTCTCGCGCGTGAAGTTGGTGCATTCTCCCATGCAGAGACCTTCTCCTGGAAGAAGCACTTCACAACCCTCAGCATGCGCAGTCGATTCGTGAGATTTGATCTCCTCTACACGGATTGGTCCGTCTGGTTCCCAGAGGTGGCGATAGATCTCCAGTAGTCTTATGGATTCCGGCGCATCTTTCTTGAGACGAACATTGTCGCCCACGCAAATCATGAATAATCTCCTTTTTGTGAAAAGGGTTCTGATGACAGCGTAGCAACTATTTTCCGATTGGTCAAAATCTTAGGCCGTTAACCCAGTAACATTACTCTAGTTCGTTTCATTCAGCGTGCCGACGATGCTCTTTCTGAGAGAATAGTAAGTATCCAAAGAAGCAAACTATCATCTAATAAATACGTATTGAACGAAACGGTGCGCTGACGCTGGAGTAATGTTACTGGGTAAGTTCCGCCGCACCGTCCGCTATCATTTTTGGTTCGCCGTTTCGCCAGGACATGCGTCCTCGAATGAACACGGTTTTATTTAATTCCCAAAGGGGCTGTGTTTTTGCCAAGGTGTTATTGAAGACGATGACTTCCATGGGTTGAAGAGAAAGGTCTTCGATGGTGGCGAAGATCATAGGATCACCTTTTTTCGTAAAAATCTTTTGTATTTTCGAAACGATGCCAGCAATAATAAATATTGATTTTTCGTCTTTTGATGCCATTGCTTCCTTGATCGGTTTTGCCTTAAATTTTTCCATCTTTTCACGGAAACGCCTTAAGGGATGATCGGAAATATAAAGTCCGAGAAGTTCCTTTTCCCATAGGAGCTTTTCGTGATCGCTTGCCGCGTCAACCGGTTTCAAGTTTGGGCCTGTGCTCGAAAACGAGGTGTTTCCGAAGAGCGATGTATGATTTTGGGTTCCGCTTCTTTTTATCGCGGTGCTGAATTTTAGGATTTCTTCGATATTGTGAAGCGCCTGATTGCGTTCAACTCCCAATGAATCGAAGGCGCCGCCCTTGATCAAGCTCTCCAGTGATTTTTTATTGAGATCTTTATGCTGGATTCTCGTCAAAAAATCATTGAAGTTTTTGAACTCTCCGCGGGTGGCGCGTTCCTCTATGATGTTTTTCGTAATTTGTTCACCCACGTTTTTAATCGCGAGCAAACCGAAGCGGATCTTTAGACCATCCGGCGCGAACGCAACCGAGCTTTTGTTTACGTCCGGTGGGAGAATATCGATGCTCGCCTGCTTCGCCTCGTTTACGAGGAATGAGATCCGATCTATATCGTGCACCTCGGCATTCAAGAGGCTTGCCATAAATTCCACCGGATAATGCGCCTTGAGGTAGGCGGTTCGATAGCCGATCAAGGCGTAGCAGGCGGCGTGACTTTTGTTGAATCCGTAACGTTCAAACGGAGGGAAGAGCTCCCAAATGGCTTTGGCGGTTTTTAGATTTATGCCGTTTTTGGTCATGCCGTTAATAATTTTTTCTTTTTGCTCTGTCATAAGGGATTTTATTTTCTTGCCTATGGCTTTGCGTAGAATATCGGCTTCCGGCAGGGTATAACCCGCCAAGTCGCGCGCGATGCGCATCATCTGTTCCTGATAGACGCCGATGCCGTAGGTGGTGCCGAGGATCGGTTCAAGTTGCGGATGGAGATAGGTGATCGGTTCTTTGCCGTTCTTGCGGTTGATGAACGAGGGGATAAGCTCCATCGGTCCGGGACGATAGAGCGCGACGAGGGCGATCAGGTCTTCAAGCTCCGTCGGTTTTATTTCTTTCATATAACGTCGCATGCCGCTTGATTCAAACTGAAACACGCCGGTTGTTTCTCCTCGTTGAAGAAGCGCGTACGTTTTTTGGTCATTCAAAGGCAGTTCCGATATCTTGATATCTTCACCTTCTTTTTCGCGCACGAGGCGCACGGTGTCTTCGATAATGGTCAGATTTTTAAGTCCCAGAAGATCCATCTTTAAGAGACCCAAGTCTTCCACAGCGTGCATTTCGAACTGCGTAATGATGTTTTGTTTGTCCTGTGGGGCGAATTGGAGGGGAATATAATTTATAAGTGGTTCTTTGGAAATCACCGTGCCGCAGGCGTGAACTGATGCGTGGCGGGCGACACCCTCTAAGTGGCTCGCGGCATCAAGTAGTTTTTTGGCCTCTTCATTTTTTTCGTAAAAATCTCTAAGCTCCGCTACTTTTTCGATTGATTCTGCGAGCTTCATGTTCAAAGGGATAAGCTTTGCCAGTTGGTCGCAGAAGCCATAACTTACTCCCATCGCGCGGCCGGCGTCGCGTATCGCGGCGCGTGCCGCCATCGTTCCGAAGGTGATGATTTGCGCGACGCGATCTTCTCCGTATTGTTCCCTGGCGTACGCCAGAACCTCGTCGCGGCGGGTGTCGGCGAAGTCGATGTCGATGTCGGGCATCTGTATCCGGTCTTGGTTCAAGAAACGCTCAAAGAGGAGGCCGTATCGCAGGGGATTGATGTCGGTGATTTGCAGGATATAGGAGACAAGGCTTCCTGCGGCGGATCCACGGCCAGGACCGACGGCGATGCCGTGGCCCTTCGCCCAATTTACCAAGTCCTGAACGATAAGAAAGTAATCCGCGAATCCTGTTTTTTCGATCACGCCGAGTTCGTATTCAAGGCGATTTTTTACTTCTTCGGTTATTTCTTCTTGTGCGAATCGATGGGCAATTTTTTCTTCTATGAGTTTTCTGAGATATTCATTCGCGCTTACGCCTTCGGGTTTATGGAAGTGGGGGAGTTGGATCTTTCCGAGTTCAAGTTCTACATTACATCGTTCCGCGATTGTTACGGTATTGTGGATCGCTTCCGGAATATCTTTGAATTTTTCCATCATGTCATCGGGCGAGTTCAGGGAAAAATCATCGGCCTTAAGCGTAAGGCGGTCGTCGTCGCTCAAACGATTGCCCGTTTGCACCGCAAGAAGAATGTCGTGATAATCCGCGTCTTCCGGTTTCAAATAATGGATATCTTGGGTCGCGGTAAGAGGTATGCCGGTTTCCTTGGAGAGCCGTATGATTCCGGATTCGATTTTCACCACCTCGGGAATATTGGGATGGCGGCCGATCTCGAGAAAGAAGTTTCCCGCGCCGAAAATTTCTTGATACTCAAGCGCCACTTTTTTCGCGTCTTCAAAACGGTCGTGGAGAATATTGCGGTTCACTTCGCCCGAGAGGCACGCAGAAAGCGCGATGAGCCCTTCGTGATGAGCGCGGAGCAGTTCCTTATCCATTCGCGGCTTATAGTAAAATCCTTCAAGATGCGCCTTGGTGACGAGGGTAATAAGATTTTTCCATCCAGTGATATTTTCCGCGAGGAGTACGAGGTGATAATAGCGCTCGCCGGGCTCCTTGCTCGTGCGGTTTCCGGGTGCGATGTACGCTTCAACGCCGAAAATCGGTTTTATGCCTGCCTTCTTTGATTTTTTAAAAAACTCTATCGCGCCGTAGAGCACTCCATGGTCGGTCAAGGCGATTGAATCCATTCCGAGCTCTTTTGTTCGGTTTACGAGATCATCAATCTTTGCGAGCCCGTCGAGAAGGGAATAATGGCTGTGGGTATGTAGATGAGTGAATTTTTGCATACGTAGAACAAGTACTCGCCCGCCTTCGACGGGAATTTTTCCACATCAGAATTATAGAAGAATATCCAAGGACGCGAAAGGGTAAAATGGATATTTTTTGATTTTTTGTCAACCCCGTTAGAAGCCACGGTTTCTAACGGGGTCAAGATTTGCTATTCTTTTCAGGC
>CAYHZA010000009.1:0-33410 GCA_964361095.1 uncultured Candidatus Saccharibacteria bacterium
GATGAGAAATTACATCAAGACAACCCTCTCCGTGATTGGATAGAGTTGTGATGATTAAGTTTGTTGATAATTATTTTGTAGCCACCGCCTTTTCCGTTTAACCACTTTGCAACACGAGCAACCGTAGTTGAACTTAAGCCAGTCTCTTTTTCGATTGTAGAATATGGTACTTTTTCTGTAAGCATTTCTGCCGCTTTTAGTCGCTTTGCGAACTCCTTGATTTCTTTTTCTGTCATCAAATCACGCAAAAATCGCCCGGCTTCATCCGGTGTTCTAAGAGCTAAAATTGCTTGAATTAACTCTTTGTTTTCTTTCTTTTTCCAGTCCATACCGCCACTTTAGCAAAGTAAAGCAATTTAATCAAGCGCGAGGACGGCGCGGGATTCCTCCCTCCCTCGCCTTTGGCGCGGGCGAGGTCAATCTTTCTTCAAATTCAGAATTGTGGACCCAGCGAGAATCGTCCCGCAAGAGCGGGATTGCGTTTACTTAACCTCTCCGCCAACTGGCGGATCGTGATGAACACGGGAAAACTTCGCGCCTCAACCCCTCACCCTTGGGTCTGTGGACCCGGGGGGAATGGTTCGACAAGCTCACCATGGGTCGAACCGCCCCTTATACACCCACTTATAACAAACTTGTGGACCCAGCGAGAATCGAACTCGCGCCTCGGCAATGCGAATGCCGCGTAATACCACTTTACTATGGGCCCATAGGCCCACAAGTTTATTATAAGGAGCAACTTGCGAATGTTCCCTCTTTCTACAAATCTTTGATTTGTTTAGAAAGAGCAATCCCGCTTTTGCGGGGTGGCGTTATACCACTTAACTACAGGCCCAAGGGTGAGGATGTGAATGTTCCCGATTTGTATAAAAATTACAATTTTTATCAACAAATCGCAATCCCGCTCTTGCGGGGCCACATTTTGCCACTATACCATAGGCCCGATACCGAAAAAAAATTCTTCTGGCAAATTCACCTTCGCAACCCTACTACACCTTACGACAAATTCTTCTTTTGGTGATGTTCATTAAGTTCATGATCCCTGAGCTCATGAAGCTCTTTATCGATATGTCGAATTTCATCTTTCACATCCCGTAATGTCACCGCTTCCGCCTTTACTTCTTCCTCGGTTTTCTCCACAAGTTTTTTCTCACCTTTCAAACCCGAAAGAATCGTGCGATCTCCTATGAAAAATGACACGAAAAGTCCGGTCACGAGGAGCGTAACAACCGAGATTACAATTGAAACAGGCCCCGTGAGAAATGGGAACAAGTCGGCTGTAAGCCACACGCCTCGCCAAAAAAGTACGATGGCGAATCCTCCGATCAGAGTATAAAGAATCGGTTTGCGACTTAAGCGCGCTCGCACTTTGTCTTCCAGTTTATCAAAAAATTTTACGATTTTGTGCATTATTGTTTTTTGGTCTGGCACATTCGCGCTAGTGCGATCCCTGTTTGTCCAAGAGCGACCCAGTAGGTCATTTTACTAAATGAAGCGATTGGCAACAAACAGCAGTCCAGCGAGGCTTTTGCCGAGTCGTAGTTCAGTACCTCTAAGCACATTCGCGTTACTACGCTCAGCATCTCCTCATCTTCATTCGTCGACCTTCGCTTGTCATGCACATTCGCGCTGGTGCGCTCAGTGCCTCCAAGCCTTCGCTTGTCGGGCCGCCGGGAATCGAACCCGGTCTCTACGCACCCGAAGCGCATGTACTACCGGTATACTACGGCCCGTTTCCTATCTCTCGTCCCCGCTTCCGTGAATCGTGCCACGCTCTTTGCGGGAAAGAAGTTTTTCGAGATTTGTTTCCGCCACTTCTTCAAGTGAAAGTCCGATTTCGGTGGCGAGTTGGCTCAAATACCATAGCACATCTCCAAGCTCCTTGTGAATTGCCGCCTTTGCCTCTTCCGTCATCTCACCTCCTTTGTCACGAAGCACTTTTTTTATCTTCTCTGCAACCTCTCCCGCTTCACCGGAAAGCCCCAATGTGGGATAGACAAAATTATTTCCTACGTTCGGATAGAGAGCGGTTTCTCGTGAGCGTTTTTGATATTCCTCGAAGGTCATTTGACGTAATATTTTTTCTTCATCTCCTCTTCGGCGCCGGATTCGAATTCTTCTTTTGTTTCATTCGCTTTTTGGGCAAGTACATCTAAATCCTTTTCGGAAAAACTCGCAAGCTCTCCGACGCGGGATTCAAGTTTTTCTTTCGTGTTGCGTTCGGGGTTCTCGAGCACCTCCTCTAAAAGAATAGAGAGAATCTGTCCTATCTTTGGCCCCGGAGGAATTGCCGCAACTCGCATTACGTCTTCCCCGCGCAGAGCAAGCATCTTGGGACTCAACGGATCATGCTTCACTTTTTCAATCATAAAGAGCAGGTGGCGTAGTTTATAGGGAACCGCCTTCGGTACGCCCGAACCGATACGATCCGCTTCTCGAATCTTTAAGAGATCGTCTACATACTCCGGCCCCACGCGCGCGAGAAAACGGCGCACACCCGCGGCGGTTACCTCCCCAACATTGTAGTAGAACATATGATACCGAACAAAATGTGCCACTGTTTCAATTACCTCTTTTGAAAAGCGGAGGCGTTCCAAGGCGCCAAGCGTGATTTTCGCGCCGACACTATCGTGATTATAAAACGTACAATCGGGACCCTCACCGCGTTTTACCTTCGGCTTCCCGACATCATGGAGTAACGACGCCAATCGTACTTCAAACGAATAGTTTTTTTTCGCGGCGTATTCCAATGAACGCACGTTGTGCTCAAAGACGGTATAAATATGATGCTTGTTTTGTCCGACGCCGATGCCCTCGCGAAGTTCCGGCAATACATAATGCAAAAGATTTACCTCCTCAAGGAGAATAATCCCCGCCGCTGCCCGTGAACTCATAAGCATTTTTTGGAATTCGTCCCGGATACGTTCTTTCGCAATCATCTCCAATAACCCCGCTTCCTTTTCGATCGCCCTACGGGTTGGCATATCGATCTGGAAATCAAGCTCGGTTGCAAAACGCGCCGCCCGCAAAAGACGCAACGCATCTTCGGCGAATCGCTCCTCGGGTTTGCCGACCGTCCGAATAATCCCTTCTTTCAAATCATCCTGGCCAGAAAAAGGGTCACGTATCTCACCCTCTATGCTCATCGCAAGAGCGTTCACCGTAAAATCTCTCCGACTCAAATCTTCTTCAATCGTTTTCGCGAATTTAATTTCGTCCGGATGGCGCTTGTCCGTATATCGTCCCTCTAAGCGGAACGTGGTTACCTCCACCACTTTGAGCTTCGGGTCTTCCGAACGGGTTTTTACGCCTACCGTACCGAATTCGTTTTCATAGACGGTACCGGCCCCGACGCTATCGGTCGGGGTCTCGCCTTCGGCTCGAGAAAAAATTTTCTGCACCTCCTCCGGCCGCGCGCTCGTCGCGATATCCCAGTCCTTTGGTTCACGCCCAAAAAGCAAGTCGCGAACGCAACCACCAACGAGATATGCCTCATATTTTTGGCTCTTGAGTGTTTTCGCAATCTCCAAGACCTCTTTAGGAATCTTATGTTTCATATCGATTGATTATACGCCGAAACGAAATTTGGGTAAATTTTGACATTCTGGAAGAAAACGATACAGTAGAAGAAGAAGGAGGTATCCTATGAGCCTTAGTAAAACTGCGAGCGCCATTACGGAACGGGTAGATGCATTTGGAGATGCGATCCGAACGAGCCGAAATCTCGAGGAAGAACTTCCCGAGCTTCTCACTTCTCTTTCCGAAGACCTGATGAAAGTGCCTTCCTCACATGAGGAATTCATGGAGGCACTTGAGCTCCTCGTCGATCGGGCACCGGACATGAAACTCCGGAGCGCTATTGGTAAATTCATCGAGAACATCAACTCGTCCGAAAAGAGGCCAAATCTCATGCGACTCGCTCGACAGACGCTCGCAACCTCCTAACCCCACCATCACAAAGACCCTCAAGAACGAGGGTCTTTTACTTTGCTCTATCTCACCTCCGCGCCAAATTGCTTCTTCGTTTCCTCGATAACGCGCTCCTGTATCGGTTCAATTTCTTGTATCGTGAGCGTCCGTTCGTTCGAGCGATAGATGATACGATAGGTATAACTTATTTTTTCCGCTCCAAACTTTTCTGGATTTTCATATTTATCAAGCAGTGAAACTTCTTCCACTAAATCTCCTCCGATGTCACGGATAAGGTCAAAATAGTTATTCGGCACAAAATCATTATTTACCACAAATGAAATGTCTCGCGTGATCGGCGGATATTTACTCACTTCTTTATAACTATTACCGAGCGTGAGTTGCCGCTTCACCCGTTCATCCTCGGACCACAAGAGACGAATGTCGGGAAGATCCATGCTGACCATCGCGAGCCGCTCCAAACCAAAACCGAACGCCCAACCGTTCCAAATTTTCGCATCCACGCCTAAATTCTCCAAAACTTTTGCCTGTACCACGCCGCTTCCCAAAACTTCAATCCAACGCCCCCCGATTTGTATTTCCATCTCAATGCTTGGATCCGTATAGGGGAATGTATCTTTATTGAAACGATATTCAATGTTTTTGCCATAAATCACTTGGGCAATCGCAACGAGAACATTTTGAAGTTCCGTGAGTCCAATTTCCTTCTCTTTCCGCCGGCAGATATACAAGCCGTCCATCTGGTGAAAGACGTTCATGTGCTTCCGGTCGATTTCGTCCTTCCGATACACTTTCCCGTAAGACAAAACGCCGACCGATTCTCCGCGGGCAATTTTTCCTTTCACTTCTTCGCGCAAGAGGTAGTAGTACCACATGATCGTCGTGTGAGTCCGCAAAATGTACTCATCGTTCACATAATAAGTATCCGAACGGCTTCGCGCGGGATGATCCGGCGGGAAGTTAAAAAGGTCAAAGCTTTCTTTCGTCGGCACGATCTCCGGAACTCGCACAACGGCAAAATCCCCGAAATCAGGAAGTCCCACAATTCTCTTTGCAAGCTCCCGAATGGGACTCTCCTCAGTACGGGACAAATCAGGCATCGCAAGAAACCGCTTCATGCGGAGCGCTTCGGGGTCGATCCGTTCTTCAAGCTTGCTATATAGATTTTTTTCTTCCGGTAACTCGATAATAATTTCTTCTTTCATGATGAATAGAGAAAAATGGTACTGCTAATTTTGAGCATTTTCACGCGGCTTCCGGAGTAGGACCCGTTGCGCCTTGTTCCCGACCACATCGAAAAAAACTCCCCGAGAAGACATTTTCATTTTTTCACGCTGCAACTCTCCTGATTCGTTCAAGCTCGACCGATACTGCTCATACTCTCCCCACGTGAGACTTCCGTCGTTAATTTTCTCCCACATTTTCATATCTTCAGCGGTCAACTCGTTTACGTCAAACTCCGGGTCGGCAAAGTGGGTTGCTTCTTCGGATTTTTCGTTTTTCTCTTTCGCGAAACGAGCAGCTTCCATTTGTTTCTCGTGAAAGGATTGCATCTCTTCTTTAAATGCCTGAAGTCTTTTTTCTTCGGTTTCGGAATTTTCCTCTGCGCTTATAGGTTTGTTTTTGGAAAATTCATAAGTCATAATCGGTATTATTTTCTATTGTACACAATCATTCAGTACCCGCCAAATTCTTCGCTGCGGATGTTATCGTCGTCGATGCCCGCGTTATTCAACATTTCACGCATTACAAGCACCATCTGCGGCGGACCGGCAAGGTAGTAGACTGGTTTTGAAATGTCGCGGATATATTTCGCGAGCATTTCTTTGTTAATATAACCCCTCTCGCCGATCCAAGATTGTTCGGATTTTTCCGATCCGGTCATGGTTGCGATAAGTTTAAAATTCAGATTTTGCTTCTCAAGGTTTTGAAGCTCGCTCAAAAATGGCGCGTCCTCTACCTTGCGATTCGAATAGAAAAGAAAAATTTTGTGCGATAATTTTTGTTCTGTCGCGTGGCGCACCATACTTATGAACGGCGTAATGCCGATGCCGCCGGCCAAAAACACGGCCGGACGCGAGACGTCATTTTGGAGCGTCATTGAACCGAACGGTCCCTCGAGCGTAAGTTCGGTACCGAGGGGCATGGTTTTCAACACGCGTTTGAACGCGGTGTCGCGCATTCGTGTCGCAAACACCAATTCGTTCTCATGAGGCGCGCTCACAAGCGAAAAGGTCCTGCTGTTCCCCTCGGCATCAGTCTCCGGGGGGTTCAGAAGCGTAAAATCGGCGTGCTGGCCCGACTTAAAAACAAAGCCCTCCGGCTTTTCAAAATGGAATGCCATAGTACCCGAGGCAACCTCCTCTCGGTTTTTGAGTTTTATGGGATACGTGGGCATAAAAAATTTTGTGGCTGGGGGAGGGAATCTCACGTCGCTCGTCGCTATACAGCAACTCGCTCCCTGACAACCTCTCGGTTTTCAGTACTTTCCTAAACGGAGAAACTCCCGTTTCTCCGACCCTCTTCCCGTTCGATCCCTGCCAACAATATCAGGATATCAAAATGACTACCATCTTGGTAGTCATTTTGATATTAGTGCCGATGGCAGGGATCGAACCTGCGACCTGACGCTTATGAAACGTCTGCTCTACCACTGAGCTACATCGGCATAATCAAGGTGGGCGGGTGAAACGTCTACCCTGTCCGCCAGCTGGCGGAGAGCTACCCAACCATAGAAGTGATCCATGAACTGTATCGACCCCCCCCCAAAACATCATCAATATAACCAAATCGGCACGCGAAGACAAATCAACAAAGCATGGTTTACACTATTATCCATGGTCACGCGGGATTAAAGAAAGCGCCTTCAAAACAAATTCCTCCTTCCATCCGTTATCAATAAGCATCCGCTGAATATCCCGCTCCGCCATGCCGGCGGCTCTCGACTCCACGATATGCGCTTGAAGCTCCGGAGAAATTTCGGTAAGTCGCGCATCACGTTTTTCTACCCTTGCCGGTTCCACGGGCACTATTTTTACCGCTTCCGGCTCCGCTTTTTTCGCCTCGGGATTCGGAACAACAAGGTGGGGAGTTTTTTTACGAGAGCTAAGCACGGTTACGGCACTCGCCACAATACCCAAGACTATAAAAAGTACGGAGGTGATATACGAACTTATATCCATCGTGTTCTCTTTATTATATTCTATTAGCAACAACTCGATAAGTGTCCGATCGTGCACACCTCTATGCATTCATATATGAAACTCGGCTTTGACAATATACGATAATCTTATATAATTCCTAACGCGGGGAGGAGTAACAGTTGCTCGGCAGCCCCATAAGCTGTAGGTAGCGGGTGCAATTCCCGCCCCCGCAACCACGAAAAGTAAATTGTTTCACAATTTACCTCGTGGCAGGCCGCAAGGTCTGGCACGACAAAATACGTCCACTCGGGCGTATTTTGTTTTCGTGAGTCGGGCGATGAATTGCTACACAATTCATTTTGCGCGACAATAAAAGTATGTATTTTGTGTATGTTCTGGAGAATCAGAATGATCAAAGTTTATATATTGGCTTCACGACCAACCTAAAACAAAGGATGGAAGACCATACTTCAGGGAAGGGGTCTCGAACCACGAAGATAAAGAGCAATTGGAAGCTCATCTATTTTGAATCATATCGAAATCGAGATGACGCGATAGGCAGAGAAAAGTTTTTAAAAGGCGGATCAGGGAGAAAGTACCTCAAAAAGCAGCTAATTCATTATTTTGGAAATCACACTACCTCCGCTTGATAACATTGTTCGCGATAAACTATATCAAAGAGTTCAAAACCTGCAAAAACTTCTTTAAAACAGAAACTTCCCTCGTCTTCCTTAAAATGAAAAACGGCGGCATACTATACTTAATAGAATGAAAATCGCGATTTTAGGGTTTGGACGTGAAGGAAAATCCGTCCTTGAATTTCTCAAAAAATCCAAGCAATACAAAGGGGCGGACATTGAAATTCTCGATAAAAAAAGAGATAAAAACTATCTCAAAAATTTCGAGCGGTTCGAACTTATTTTCCGATCCCCGGGAATACCTTACAATCTTCCCGAACTCCGTGCGGCGCGTAAAAAAGGCGTGCAATTCTCGAGCGCCACAAAGCTTTTCTTCGCTCATTGTCCCGCGAGAATCATTGGCGTAACCGGCACCAAGGGAAAGGGCACCACGTCAACGCTGATCTATAAAATACTTAAAGCCGCAAAGCGCGACGTTTATCTCGCCGGTAACATCGGCACCTCGCCGCTTACCATCCTTCCAAAACTAAAAAAAGGTTCTATCGTTGTTCTTGAACTCTCAAGTTTTCAACTCCAAGACCTCGGTGAATCACCTCAAATTGCAGTCGTGTTGGACGTTTTCCCCGACCATCAGGACAGTCATTTAAACCTCAAAGAATACTACGAAGCAAAAACCAATATAGCGCGACATCAAAAACAAAGTAATTCCATTTTCTTTTTCGAAAATCATCCGTTAAGCCGTTGGATTGCTTCAAAAAGCAGAGCAAGAAAATATCCGGTGGACGAAAAACAATTTGGACTTTTCGCGCCGGAGGATCTAAAGATCAAAGGCTCCCATAACTATAAAAACGCGGTGATGGCCGCTTCGGTCGCCTTACGGCTCGACATTCGTAAAAACATAATCATACGCACGGCAAAAAGTTTCAAGGGACTTGAACATCGATTAGAGTTTGTAACATCACTCAATGGCGTCTATTTCTACAATGATTCGGCATCGACGAACCCGAACACCACCGCGGCCGCACTGCACGCGTTCCCCGATCAGCCGAAAATTTTAATCGCGGGCGGGCAGGACAAAGGGCTAAACTACGCACCGCTTGCTAAAGCGCTCAAACGAGAGCCGCAAACGACAGTCATTCTCTTTGGAGAAAATAAAAGAAAAATCAATGATGCGATCAAGCACCCCGGAGCGAACATTCAATTCGCGACTACATTGAAAGATGCCTTGCAACACGCCTACTCCCACGCGAAAAAAGCGGGGGGAGATTCCGTAATTCTCTTCTCTCCCGGTGCCGCGAGCTTTGATATGTTTCAAAATTACGCCGACCGTGGAGAACGCTTCAAAACGTTCGTGAAGGAGTTGACAAAAATGAAATAATAGGACATTATATCCAATAGCAACTCATTCATGGTTCTTGAGATAACCCCAAGAAACCACTTGACATAAAGAGGAGACAAAAGTGGGAAAAATACCCTTTTCGCCGGAGCAAGGGGCGGCGCTTGAGTTCGCACTCATGCGCGTCGAAGAAGACAGCGGGTTCTGGCCAACCCAGAAGTCTTTCGAACTCGTCCACTCCATCGAACCGAGCTTTGCAGCAGAGCTCATCATCCTTCGGAAAAACGATGAGGGAGAAAACGAAATTCTGCTCACCATCTACCACAACAGGAAAGCGCACTACCTCGATTTCGAGGGCAAGTGGCACGCACCCGGCGGATGGGTGAAGTGCGGCGATGAGGATTTCAATGACGCCTGCGAGCGAATCGCCGAACGGGAACTCACCTGCAATGTGAACTTCATCCGAAAACTCGGTGACTATTGGTGGAAACCCGAGGAACATCCCTATGGGAGACCGCTTTCGCTCCTCATGCTCTGCGAGGTCGAAGGTGCCGTCGACATTCATGGGGAATGTAAATTTTTCCCGGTGAAGAATCTTCCCGAGAACACGATCGAGGTACACCGGAAATTCATCGAGGAATTCATCACAATCCGTTGAAAAACCGAGAAACATCACGCAAAGACCAAAGAGAGGCAATACAACGCCTCTCTTTTTTTCTTTTTTGCTAAGCCGCCAAAAAATGGCTACAATATAAACATTCTTTTATGGCATCACTTATTAACAAAAAAACAATTCAGCACCTCGCGGAGCTTGCGAGAATAGAATTGAACGATCGCGAGCAAGAAAAACTCGTAAAAGACCTGCAGAAAATACTCGGCTATTTTAAAGAACTCGAGGCGTTAGACACGAAGAACATTCCCATGATGACCGGCGGCATGGATCTTAAAAATGCATTCCGCGACGACACGGCAAGCGAGAATACAAACCAAGGGGCAGGCAAGGAAGTTTTCCCGGAAACCCACGAAGGATTTCTTAAGATTCCCGCCATCTTTGACCGCAATGAGTGATTTTTCGCATTTTACGATAAAAAGTTTCTCCGAAGGGCTCCGCGCGAAAAAATTTTCCGCGCGTGAAACAACACAGGAACTTTTTGCGCACATCAAAGAAACCGATAAAAAAATCGGAGCGTATTTAAGTCTAGACGAAGAGGGAGCACTCAAAGACGCCGAACACGTTGACCGCGCGCTTGCGGAGGGACAAGAACTCGATCCCCTCGCGGGAGTGCCGCTTGCGATCAAAGACAATATCCTCGTAAAAGGTCTTCCCGCGACCGCCGGCTCGCGCATTCTCAAAAACTATATCGCGAACTACGATGCGGGAGTTATAAAAAAACTGAAATCGAAGCACGCGATTTTTCTCGGAAAAACAAATCTTGATGAGTTCGCGATGGGCTCTTCTACCGAAAATTCCGCCTTCCAGATCACGAGAAATCCACATGACTTGAAACGTGTTCCGGGCGGTTCATCCGGCGGCTCGGCGGCGGCTGTCGCGGCACATCTCGCACTCGCGGCTTTGGGTTCGGATACCGGTGGCTCGATCCGCCAACCCGCAAGCCTCTGCGGTGTAGTCGGCTTAAAACCGACCTACGGCGTGGTTTCACGTTCGGGACTTATCGCGCTTGCCTCGAGTCTCGACCAAATCGGACCGATCACCAAAACCGTCGAAGACGCCGCGCTCTTATTCCAAGGAATCGCGGGACACGACAAGATGGACGCGACCAGTTCAAAAACTACTTATCAGTGGAAAGAATTTTCCAATCCGCAGCTCGAAAAAATCAAACAAATGAAGGTGGGCCTCCCCAAGGAATATTTCGCGACCAATCTTACGAAAGAAATGGATCAAGCTCTTGATGAGACAATCCATCGCTTTGAACATTTGGGAATTCAGTTTAAAACCATTTCGCTTCCGCATACCAAATATGCTCTTTCCTGCTACTACATTATTCTACCCGCCGAGGCGAGCTCAAACCTCGCGCGATTTGATGGTGTCCGCTACGCGCGAATCGATGCTCAAAATCCCGACCACCAACATTCGAACCTCAAGGAAATCTATCTGAAACAGCGGGGATTGGGTTTCGGAAGCGAAGTAAAACGAAGAATTATTTTGGGTACCTTTGTTCTCTCGTCGGGATATTACGATGCGTACTACAAAAAAGCCCAGCAAGTCCGCTCCTTAATCGCGCGGGATTTTGACCGAGCGTTCAAAGAGGTGGATGTGATATTCGCGCCTACCACACCAACGTCCGCGTTCGCGATCGGCGAGAAAACCGCGGACCCGCTCTCGATGTACCTTTCGGACATCTTCACGATTCCCGTCAATCTCGCGGGTCTCCCCGCGATCTCAATCCCTATACAACAAAAAATCTCGGAGAACGAAGCCGTACCGCTCCCCATCGGATTCCAACTTATCGGTAAACACTTCCGCGAGGCGGACATTTTGGGTCTCGGACAACTGTACGAAAAATCCTAAAAAGAAGGCAGAAATGCTTGCTTTTGTCGCATATTGACATGAGACAATTTTTGGTGTATAATACTCTTATCTCTTTGGAGTAATCCATTTGAGAGCGACCGACAGCACCTCACAATTTAATAGTTACTGGATTTTTTTCCGCCAAGGAGGCTTGCATGAGCTTAGCTATCCACGCGCGAAAGAGGAAGGGCGGTTGGCGTTATCGCATTTGGAGAACGTCGATTGACGCCTACCTGACAGGCCCCCTCTCAGAAGAACAGCTTCGAGATGCGCTCCTGCTGGAGGAGTTCCTCCAGCTCGTCAACCACGAAAATATCTTGCTTCCTCAAAGTCTTGATCTCATCAGAACCGAAGGACAGGATCAAGAAGGGAACGGCACGGATGGACCGTGGGAAAGGGAACATTTCGACAAGCCGTCCGAAAGAGCACAGAGGGAGATTCGCAAGCGAATCTCCAGAGCGAGACAGAGACTGGAATATCTCCTCGCACACTGGGATACCATCGTTAAACTCTAACGAAGGATGGATTTCTGTTTCCGCGGCATGGAGGCCGCAGAAGGGAGAAGCACGTGAAGAAGTTCGCGATAGCACTCGTGGCCACTCTCGCCGTTCTCATGGCGGAAGGCATGGTCTGGGCACAGACGGATACGGTGAGTTCTTCCGTCTACGCATACACCGTACAGAGGGGCGACACCCTCTGGGGACTGAGCCCAACTCAGTGGAAAATCATTCTCGAAAAAAACCCCCAACTCGCCGAGGGAATGACCGCAGAGTCGCCCGACAGGGTGATAGTGAAAATCTATCCCGGGGAATTGATTCTCATACCCATTGGGTATGGAATCGAGAAAACCTTAGGGATTGATTCGCCCACACCGGCGAAGCTTGCTGTCTCACTTGCGCCGGAGCCGAAGAAAAATGGCCCCGAGGTAAGGACATCGACGACAGATTCTCTCTGGTGGCTATGGCTCCTCATTGGAGCTATCATCGTCGCGATCGCCTACTTTGGCCGCCGGATTTTCCAAGATCCGGCAACCGCAGGACCACCAATCGTCGAGGGCGGCATCTGGCCGACCCAAACGGATTTGCTCGAAGCACGCTTTGGGCAAATGGCGGAGCGACGATATGGGCAGATCGATCCGACCGCGAATCTTGCGGTTGCTCGACCTGTCCGGGTCGGTCCCATTGAGGAAGGATTCCTCTTTGGGCTCGGCACGGTTCTCTATCGCGATGGAAGCTCTCGTTTACTTCGCCTGAATCGGGAACCGGCGTATCAGGCGCGGTTCCGCTTTCCGAACGGGAACGAGGAAGTCCTATACTTCATCCAGCGGTGCGGGAATGATGTCGTGAGCGGTACGCGGTACTCGGGCTTCCGGTTCGAACCGCAAGTCGAGGGGACTTCGATTCCGCCCCTTGCTCCTCCCGAGGAACCCATGAGGCAGGGACGGGCGATCCATCTCGTGAACCGCGACCACCCCGAAGTCGAGGCGACTCGAATCGTGGTGGGTACCGCCGAGCTCATGATTCCGAACGGCGGGGTCATCACGATCGATGAAAAGGGCACTTGCCACGTGACCGTCGACGGCGTGAGCTTCTACACGAAAGTGAGGCGTCCCGCTTCGCGGCGGAACGCGAAGCCCGCGGCAACGGCCTCGGGTAACACCCAGTAACACCTCACGCAGAGGATCTGCGTAAAACCATGAAACCCTCGAGCACGCATCACGCTCGAGGGTTTTTCTTTTTCTCTTCTTGGCTTTATATCAATAAAAATGCCGCACGAATTTTTCTCGCGCGGCATAACTCTACTTGGGGTTGGAATCCGAGGAAATGCCGATACTTCCCAGAAACTCCTGATCTTTTCGTTGCTCCTGATTTTCCTCAGAATCCACCGTCACATCTTCGCCTAGTCCTTCCGGGTACTCCGTAGCAACTAGGATGTTGGCGACAACCAGATTAGACGGGATCGTAAACGCGATCTTGCAGATTTTACAGAAAATCAAGAAGGTGGGTCTCCCATCCTCTTCTTGGCGAGTTGCCCAAGAAAGATTCTGCTTTCGGCACTTGCAAATCGGACCAAGCAATTTGATGTCTATGCCCTGGAACATACAGCACCTCCCTTCTGCTTAATATATTGAGACATTATTTACGATAAAAATCAAATAACACCATTCTAGAGACCAATCATATTTTGTTTGCGCCATCTCTTGTACAACGAGACGCCTACAATAACAATAAGGATTGTCGCGACAAAAAAATTGATATAATCTTCCTCCACTAACGCGACAATCGGGACAATTGACGCTATCAAGACAAAAATACCGGGAATCTTTCCGAAAAATCTAAAGATATTATGCATAGGATTATTATAGGGTGCTTGCCATACGCAACGTAGCTACTCATTCCCTTTGACTTCGCTCATTATCACTCGAAAAACTTAGAAAACTATTTTCACTCCGCAAAATATTTATTCTTTAGAAACTCAGTAAAAGCCCACATTTCTTCTTGATACTCTTTCAATTTTGTTTTCTTTTCTTCTTCGGAGCGGATTTCTTGTATATCTGTCCCCTGGCTTTCGAGCCGGCTCCATCCTCTTGCTTTCCCTTGAACTACCAACCTCGTTTCATAAGAAACCTCTCTGTCTTTATAAAATTCGTCAAGATATCCAATTATTTTTTTCCTTTCTTCCAAATTTTTTCTTTCCAATTCCAGAATGATTTCATGAGATTCTGCTTTTAATTGTTCTACTATGACTTCCGATTGTCCTTCGGCTTTTTTCTTCAATTCTCTTAAGCGTATCTCTATCGCCTCGACTTCTTCGGTCTCGATGTCAATATACGGCGCATCAGTTGCGTGAGCATCGTGTCCCTCGCAAGATGCTGTCGTATGAAAACCGAACGCATGAAGCGAAATAATCGACTCCTTAATGCCGTCGTCGACTGGCAAGTTAAGTTTATCTACAATACGATCAACCTTTTCGGTAATTTCTTGCCAATGAATTTGTTTTGGATCGGTTTCTATGGGTTCTTTTGATTGGTCCATTAAATGTTCCATTATATTATTAAATCATTCTGCTATCTATAAATCAAAGTGGGCGACACGGGAGGGCATCACCTCCTCCCGACCCCTTTCTTAGTTCAAATCCCATCGCTCCAACATCAAGAAACAGAAAAGACTACTCCTGATGGGTAGTCTTTTCTGTTTTGGCGCGGGCGATGGGATTTGAACCCACGATCTCTTCCGTGACAGGGAAGCGCTTTAGACCGCTAAGCTACGCCCGCTTAATGCCGACATCCTGTTCTAAGAGGCAACCTCCAAAAAAAGAGGACATAAGCGGTTTTACTATACCCCAACTTTCTTTATTTTAAAAGCACTAAAAAATCTCCTTCGGTCAGGATTTTAATCCCAAGCTTCCGCGCTTTGGTGAACTTCGATCCCGGCTCGCTTCCCGTAACAAGATAGGATGTTTTTTTGCTGACCGACTCCGAAACATCCCCACCCAACGCGCGAATCCTCTCTTTCGCCTCCTCTCGAGACATCGAATCGAGCGTCCCCGTCACGACAAAAGTTTCTCCGGCAAATTTACCCTCACTCACCGTACGCGCAACGGAGAACATCGTAATACCGGCTTTTTCGAGTTTTTCCAAAAATGTTACATTGCGTGTCTCGCGAAACCACGTAAAAATACTCTCTGCAACCTTTGGTCCTATATCTTGAACTTCCTCGAGATGCTCCTTGGAAATTGCCAGTATACAGTGGAGAAGTTCTCTCGGTTTTGTAATACGTCGTCCACTCATTAATTCTCGCGCCAAAAGGTTCGCCGTCTCTTCTCCGACATGAAGAATTCCTAAGGCATAAATAAATCTCGGCAAAGGAACGGATTTTTTCAACTCGATCTCTTCAATAATGTTATGAGCGGACTTTTCGCCGAAGCGCTCGAGAGAGGCAACATCGCCTTCGTTAAGCGTAAAAATATCCGCGGCATCCGAGATCAATCCCTCGTCCAAAAACCGATCGATAATTTTCGGTCCCATACCCTCGATATTAAAGGCGGGCCGTGAAACAAAATGATAAAGCGACTCGCGATTTACCGCGCCACAGTTTTTGTTTGAACACCGGTAGGCAACTCCGCCCCGCACCACCTTTGATCCGTCAACCGGACAACGTGCGGGCATATGAAATTCTTTTTCTTTTCCGGTGCGCATTTCCTTCAGCACATTTATAACTTGCGGAATCACGTCTCCGGCGCGGGAAACGATTACCGTATCACCGATTTTCAAGCCCAAACGACCTATCTCGTCGGCATTGTGAAGCGATGCGTGGGTAATGGTAATGCCCCCAACTTGTACCGGACGCATTACCGCAACAGGAGTAAGCGTTCCCGTTCGCCCTACTTGAATTTTAATGTACTCAACCACCGTCGTCGCCTCCTTCGGAGAGAATTTGTAGGCAACCGCCGCGCGCGGAGCCTTCCCGATAATCCCTGCTTGCTCGTGCAGTTCATTGTCGTTTGCCGAAACCACAATGCCGTCAATCTCGTAATCGAGCTTCTCGCGAAGTTTTTGTACATATTGGTGAAAAGAAAAAACTTCTTCAAGCGATGCGACAACTTTTCCGTGCGGATTTGTCTTCATGCCCCAACCGTTCAACGCTCGGTATTCATCCGCGTGCGTCGGGTACCGTCTCCAATGCTCCTTTCCTCGCCCCACGATACTGTAAGCGAAAAAATCAAGCTTACGGCTCGCGGTAATCTTCGGATCGAGCTGACGAATAGAACCCGCCGCCACATTCCGCGGATTCGCATACAATTTCCCGCCCTCCTTTTTTTGCTCGCGGTTGATACGGTTAAATTCTTTCTTCGTAAGAAACGCTTCGCCTCGAATCACTAGTTTTGGCGGGATATGAACGCCCTGAAGGCGCAACGGAATCGCCTCTATTGTTTTTAAGTTTTGGGTTACCTCTTCTCCGATAAGCCCGTCTCCTCGCGTTGCTCCCCGAACGAAAATCCCGTCTTCGTACGTCAGCTCAACCGCCAAACCGTCCATCTTTAAATCACAGTAAAACTCATGCGGGCGCTTTTTCGTCCCCTCCGATTCCAGAAAATTATTCAGGCGCTCGAGCCAATCGCGCACGTCGTCTTCCGAAAACGCGTCGTTTAACGAGTTCATCCGCGACTCGTTTCCCTCTGCGTCGAAGTGGCGCACCTTCATAAATTGCGCGAGAGGCTCTCCTGCAACGCGCTGGGTAGGCGAATCAATCGTTATCAGATCGGGAAATTTTTGCTCCAGATCAAAAAGTTCTTTTTTCAAAGAATCCAAAGCCGCACCTGAAATCTCCTCGCGATCCAAAACGTGATAGAGATAGCGGTGATGATCGATTGTCTTCCGAAGATATTGAACGCGCTCTCGCGCTTCCTGTTTCGTCATGGTACGGAAGTATTATACCCCAGAGAAACCAAAATTCACCGAGGAGACCACCCGCGGCGACCAGAAATTAATTTCCGAAATCCAAGAAAAATGCCCTACTTGATCTGCCGGCAGAACCTACCGCTTTAATAGTTTTTACCGTCGGATTCACAGGGTCGGCATTCACGCAATCGGGCAATTCGTTTTCGGCATCATCGTAGCAAAGAACTTTTACCGTAGCGCCATTCGCGAAGGGAATCGTCGTCGAACCGTACGCGTCGCAAACCTTCGTCGGATCGTTCACGCAGCTAAATTGAAACAACCCCCACTCCGAACCGGTATCCGCCGCAAAAATCGCCTTCGCGGAATTACCCAGGTCGGTTGATTGGCGAATCTGATAGACCATCAAAAGTCCCGCGATCGCCGTCGCTCCTAAAATAGCGCCTCCCAAAGCAAGCACGGTTAAAATCATCGCCTGCCCCGTACCAAATCGAGCACTTCGTTTTCTAAAACGCTTCTCCACTTTCACGGTGAAAAAAATAAATTAGATTTCATTAACGCATAACCGAGATTCATAAACAAAAACGAGTGGCGCGGTGCTCGGTTTGGTAACGGGGCCTGCCCTTTCATTTTCTTAGAAGGGCGGCTCTTCGTTGATACCGAATACATTTACCGTTGCGGTTCCAATCGCCGTATCGTTCGTCGTCAGATCTTCCACGGTAACTTTTGCCTTATAAACATCCGCTACCGGATAATTACAAAGGTCAGCTGCAGTATAAGCAAGAAGTGCGCTAGAAGAAGCGCCACCGGTGCCATTGCCGCAATCAAAGGTATAGGTAAACGGTCCGGTAGCAGTTCCGGAAACAGCCGCAGTCATATCAACATTGTTTAACGGCCGCTGGCCAAAGTTCGGATTGGCACTCAAACTTACCGAAATCGTTCCCGAGGGAACGCTGGGATCGGAAACTTCGATATTCGTAATCGCCGTTGCAGTTCTTCCTGCCCCATCGGTCACCAGGACACTTGCAACAAAAATTGTGGAAGTCGCATAACGACACGAAGCTGTTGCAATGCTTTGACCAAGCACCGTAGTACTACTTCCATTGCCGCAATTGAAATTGTACTGGTTTTGTTGCGGAAGAGATGTTTGAGCTCCTGAAACAGTAGCGGTGAGCAAGCTCGTAAGAGGGCGCTCGCCGAATGTGGGATTCGCGGCTAACGATACCGCAAGCGGAGGCTGAGGAGGAGTAATAGTACCCGATTCCAAAACCTTAAACGCCTTATAATCGAAGGAGGGAGATGGACTAAGAGAACCGACGCTCTCATTTAAACCCGCGATATAAACACCTCCACTGCCGTCAACCGCGATCCCGTTCGTCCTCCAAGAGTTCAAAGAGAATCCCCACTGCGAAGAAAGCCACATAGGATTAAGTAACGCGTCATACTTTATCACTCCACTTATACTACTCGTAAGCACTCCATTAATACTGCTCGTATTTGAACTCCCCACATAAATTTCTCCGTTAGGGTTCTTTGTGATACCCCCCATATAGGCATTGGGAAATTGCCGTGTGTTTTCCGCTAAAATTCCCCCTGTTAAAGAACTATACTTTATAATCTTCACTGCTTCAGTTGTGTATGGATTTAGTGGGTCTACTCCCACGGTTCCCGCGACATAGACGTTCCCGTCGTTCCCGACCACAATGCCTTCCGCGCGATCATTTTTCCCCGAATCAAAGCGGGTCGCGGGGTTACTGCTCCACAAAACATCAAGAGAGCCATCTGCTTTGAACTTAACCACGCGCCAATCTTCTTTTGAATAACCGAGTGTTGCGTTGTAATTGCTGATATATCCGCTGACATAAAAACTCCCGTCGGGGGCAACCGCAACTCCCGTTACATAATCTCTATCCTTGCCCCAGCCACCTCCACCACTTCCCCCAGAATAATACTTGGCGCTACGATTGGTATTGCTAAAGTCAGCATGCGTGCCATCTGGATTAAGCCGAAAAACTCTAAAGTGGGCATCCACTCCCGAAGCAACACAACCGCTCATAGTAGCCGCGATATAAATTCTCCCCTGTGCGTCAAAGGAAAT
The DNA here is from genome assembly GCA_964361095.1 of uncultured Candidatus Saccharibacteria bacterium. Classification (GTDB taxonomy): domain Bacteria; phylum Patescibacteriota; class Minisyncoccia; order UBA6257; family 2-01-FULL-56-20; genus CAYHZA01. The sequence continues at coordinate 19,074 of CAYHZA010000009.1, forward strand.
TGCCTGAGGACTCATGGCCTGGGCGTTACACGGGTTAAATTCTCCACCAAGCGTATCATCGAGACTACGCCATACCGCCGTCCCGCCCGAGGGAGTATATTTTATGACCAGTGGCCATACTTCAAAGGTATCCTCATGTCCCACTGAATATACAAAGCCATCAGGATCAACCGCGACAGCAGTTCCATAAGTTAGCGGGAAATATACTCCACCCGGTGTATAACCTTCTGCCCATTTCTGCCTCCCATTCGCGTCATAACCTACCGTTGTCATTGCGTAAATTACGCTGCAGGGAGATATTCGAGACCTCACAACGCACTCATAAACAGATGACCCGCCCACATACGCATCCCCCGCGCCGTCCACCGCTATTCCGGTAGCCGCATCATCGTCGCCTCCCTGATATGTCGCCTCATATTTCTCCTCAAATTGCAGCGCGGCGAATGTATGCGTGCCATACGACGCAATCGCGAAAAACATAAGAGCAAAAACCGCAAAACAAATTGCCGAGGAGAGATGTTTTTTGTAATTTTCCGAATTTGATACGCGCATAAAAATTCTGTTCCTCATTTATTTCCCGACCAACTTCAGACATAACGACCTCATAGGAACGTCCGACAAGGAATAACAGCCTTGAATCTGTTTACTTTGTAATGCCCTTTTAAAAGTTGCGCAATCTCCTCGCATCGCCACAGGGAGTTCACTACAGGCAACATCGCGGGGTGCAGCAAGAAAACGCTGATAGGTAAACCCATTGCGGCAGGAGAGCGCGAAGTCCTTGTCGGAAATATTGTCGCAAAGTTTTATGTCCGAGTTCCCGAGAGCTTTCGCGGACCAGTAGGCGGTTTGACACGGGATTCGTGCGCCTTCAGAGACACTGTCGCACGTCGCGAGGTCTTGAGATTTTTGAACCGCCGCTATCGCCATACTCGTCTTGCAGTAATCCACCGCGCTTGCGCTCCCGAGCGTATCGCAGTAGCCACTGTCCAATTTTTCCCACGCCTGTTTTTCTAAAATATTCTGCCGACACACCGCCTCATAATCGGTGCCGGAGACGACAACTCCGCGAAGTTGCGCGCAATTTTCGATTCTGTCGCTTTTTACGGCGCTATCCAACGCCTGATTTGCCTTATCGGGATTCCCTAAAAGGTCGGTACCACGATTTGAACGGAAGAAAAAGCCCAAATAGACTACAGTAATAATTACCAGAACGACGACGAATAAAATCTTTTTTGACACGGGGGATTCCATAGGGATTTAATGCTTTGATTATATCACCGATACCGCTTTGAAGTTATCCACACGAGACCAAGCGCGATTCTACGCTATAATCGGGCGCTCACCGTCGTCTGAAGATAGGTCGTATTGTTTTTCAAACTCGTATCCTTTGCGCCAATACCTACCACAAGCGTAACCCGCGGAGGATATGAGGGATCTTGTAATACAATGAAGTCCAAACTTTTTACCGTGACATTATTCGCGGTAATTCCTTCAGGCGCCGACTGGAAAGGACCTCCAATTTCTTCGCGTTCAATCACATCACCGTTCAAGCAATAATTCACCTGTACAGGAATTGACCCCCGATAGCGCGTAAAGACTAAGCAATTATTTCCACCCCCTCCCAAGGTTGAAAAATCTTTTCCCAAGCGTATTTCTCGCGCTATCTGTTCGATCGCAAGACTTACGTTGCTATTTGCCGCGATAAGTCCCGCCGCTTGGCGCTGGGTACGCAGGGCCTGCGTAAGCCCTCCCAACGCGATCGAGACAACGATCGAAAAAACAAAAACCGCCACCAGAAGCTCAACGAGGGTAAACCCCGTTAGAGAATAGTGGTTCTTTGTATTCTTACGCGTATGTTTGAATCCATCTCGATACTCCAATTTCTCTAACGGGGTAAACCCCATTAGAGAATGATAATTTTCTCTATTTTTCCACAAGTATCGAAATCTATCCTGATGCTCAAACTTCTCTAACGGGGTAAACCCCTTCATTGAATTAAATATTTTCTTACTTACTTTTTTATTATCCGTCTTTCTCATGGATTAATTCCGCCAATCAAAAAAATGATCTTCGAGCGTTGTTTTAAACGAACCTCCTCTGCTTTGCCACTCTACCGTTGAAGAGACCACGACTTCGTGGATCTCCGGATTGCCAACCAGACGGATTTCTATTACACGCGTAAACTTTGTCGGCTGGCCGGCCGCATAGCTGTAGGTATGAGAAGTTGCGTCGAACAAAAGCGGACGGGGAACACTTAAGGGAAGGGTGCTCGTATTTTCGTAATCGACTTCGTACCGGCCCGGGGAAAGACCGTCATACCATACAACGGGCGTGCCGGCTCCCCGCAGAAGCACATTTTTGTCAACGATATTGCGAGCGATTTCGATACCTTCGGAAGCGAGATACGTGCCTGTGTAATTCTCGCTTACCACGCGATTCAATCCGAGCGATTGAGAAAGAAGGCCGAGCACCCCGAGAAAACCCGTGGTAAGTATCGAAAGCGCCACCAGAAGTTCCACAAGAAGTTGGCCTTTTTTTCTGTTATCGCGCGCGCGTAAAAAAATCATACTCATATTATTGAAAACTTATCTGCCCCGCGAGATTTACCGTAACGACACGAGAAACCCCTCCGTCAAGCGTTTTGAGATATACACGCTTCTCGGATATTCTCGGAGGATCGGGAAAAAGATACGTACGGGGATCGGGCGGACGGAAGAATACAAAGTCCATCGCGTCAGTATTTCCGGCGGAATCGAACTTAAGTCCGGAATTCAATGCGTGCGTTTCGATCTCGATATAGCACCGCGGGGGAGGACTTGAGGGATCAAAACCCGGACCACAATCGGAAGGCTGGGGATTGTTTGTATGGATCACGTTTATAGTGCCGCAATCCTTCTTATTGCCGACATATACGTCATAGCTAAAAAGCGTGTAGGTGCTACTTACGGCATTGAACGCCACGCCGTAGCCGCACGGAACCGGCGGTTGATTAAAGGTGGCGACCGCGAGCGACTTTGCCCGGAGAATCACCTGACCGATTTTCGCCTGCTCGACAGAAATCGTGTTGAACTGCCGCGCCGAACCTCCATAGACAACCAAAAGCGACGCAAGGGAAGCGGTAATACCAACCACGACGAGCAATTCTATAACCGTAAATCCCGTTAGAAAATAATGTTTCTCTTTGTTTTTCCCCATGCGGTGAAAAAGAAAATTGAGGAGGTACCGCACAATCCTTATCATATGTAGATTTTAACACACTGAAGCGTCCTCCGCGCGAAGCTTTTATATAAAGTTAAAAAGCTTGAAGTAAAACTCTATGATAGAAAATCCGAAAAAGAACACCACCGCGGCGCCAATAGCGAGAAACGGCCCGAACGGAAGAAAACTTTTCATTTTTTTTCTCTTCAAAACGATGGTCGCGGCGCCGAACATTCCTCCGAGAATAAAAGAGAGTCCGACGATCACCGCGAGATCCGCAAACCCAAAGAGAATACCGAGCGCGCCGGCGAGTTTCATATCCCCCATTCCCATCCCGCGCCCCTTGGTCACGAGTATTAAAAATCCAAAAAAACCGAGACCAAAAAGTACGCCCAAAAAATAATGCCGCGCGATATGCATCCCCGATCCGAGAAGAAGGGCGTATGATCCCAAAAACGAATCCTGAATAATATCAAAACCAGAATAGTTGATGATAAAAAGAACAACCCCAAGAAGCGCGAGAAAAATATTCGCTTCATCGGGAATAAGCTGGGTGCGCATATCGATTAAAAAAATAAGAAGCAGGGTAAGGAACACGGCGATCCAGAGCATATTCACCGCGCCATCATATGATTCGGGTATCTTAAGACCTCCGGAAGCCAAAAATTGTAAGCGGTAGGGAACCGAAACAAAAATCAGCCCGCTTACGACTTCGACCGTCGGATACCGCGGACTGATCTTCGTTTTACACGACCTGCAACGACCGAACTGGAGGAGAAAACTTATAAGCGGCAAAAGTTCATACCACCGCAACGTTTTCCCGCACTGCGGACAATGCGACCGGCCGCCGATAACTTTTGGGTTCAAAAGAAACCTGTCCGGATCATACCGAAGCGCGATCACATTTATGAAACTGCCGAAGGAGCACCCAAGAATAAAGAGCCATATCCACATAAGCATTCCTCTCTAAAAACTTTTTTTAGTTTGAGACGCAGAATCGAGCCCCAGTCATAGCAGAGTCACAGTAACCGACGGGAAAGTTCGTGATATTCGCTGATGGATCACTGTAGCCGGGAGGAAATGTTGTATCAAGACGGGCCGATAATACATAAACAGTGCCATCACCTTGATACCCATAGTCATCTACACCAGGCGAATTAACCGCTCTTGGATCATTGGGTAAATTATTTATACCAATACCACTTGCTAATATCTGAGCTTTCATATTCACGTAATTTGCCTCAACAGAAGATCCTGCATAAATAGGATATTGACCCTGCGCATTAAAGTAGAGCTCTAAGGCGTTCTGTACTTGACGCAACTCCGTTTGCCGTCGTACATCTAGGGCGCGGTTACGGCTGGGCCCAAGTCCCACGAGCACTACGGATGCCAAAATACCGATAATGGTAACCACAATTAAAATTTCAATAAGCGTAAAACCTTTTTTCATAGAGTAATTCATATTTTTCTCTTTAAACTTTACGACCTTTTTGTGCATTACTGGATATTTGCCGTCAATTGATATATAGGAAGCAATACCGAAGCGAAGAGGAGGCCCACCAAAAGTCCAATGCCAATCATCAACCCCGGTTGAATCAAGTCGACAATACTATTTATAACATTATCCGCTTCACGATTGTAGAATGTGGAAAGCCGCACGAAAATTTTATCAAGCTGACCCGTAGTTTCTCCGACCACAAGCATCTGGGAAACAAGGGGCGGAAAATAATCTGGCGAGCGAGAAATCGCCTGCGAAAGCGGCTCTCCTTGACGCACGGACTCCGCGGCTTCGTGGAGCAGATCCTGATAGAGAACATTGTCAACGGTATGGCTTACGATTTCCATTGCCTGCGAAACCGGCACACCCCCTTTTAAAAGGATGGATGCCGCATTCGAAAATCGGGCGATCGAAAGCGGAAGGTACACTTTACGCATGATCGGAAGACGAAGCTTCATGTCATCCCCAAATGCCCGCCCCTCCGGGGTTTGAAGGTAATTTAAAAACATCGAGACAAGAACAATAAGACCGATAAGAATCATAAACCACCATTCATTTACAAATTGCCCCGTGTTGATCAATATCCGGCTATATATAGGAAGCTCAATACCCGACTGCTCAAAGATCGGCTGAAGTTGCGGAAAGACGACCGTTACCATCACGCCGGCTACGATAATAAAAAGACCTATCACGATCACCGGATAAATAAGCGCCGAACGAGCTTTGGAAACCAAAATGAATTCTTTTTCGTAATAATCCGCCAAAAATCCCACCACCTCATCAAGGTTTCCCGTTACTTCCGCCGAACGCACCATACTTACGAAAAAATTAGAAAAAACTCCGCTCTGCCGTTCGAGTGCTTGAGAAAAAGCAAGACCGGCATCGATATCCTGCGTAATCTGAAATACCGCTTCTTTTAAAATCGGATGAGTAACTTGACCGGAAAGCGTTTTCAGCCCTTCATTTAAGGAAAGACGGGCTTCGAGAAGGGTCGCGAGCTGACGCGTAAAAACCAACATATCCTTACGTCCAACGCCGCCGAAGTATCTCCCGAAACGATCGTACCAACGCGACTTCTCGGTTGCTACCATGCTTAAAATAAACAGGTTGTGGCCCGCCAAAATGTTTACCGCCGCGTCTCTGCTTCCCGCCTCAACAAATCCAGTCTGTAGCTCTCCTTCTTTTGTTTTTGCGCTGTACTTAAATTTCATGCCTATGGTATGTGAAACGAGTTTATAATATGACACACCCCAACTCTATGTTCTCTCCAAAAGAATGCGCAGTTCGGCGGGATTGAATGAATATAACTCGGCAGTCTCAACAGATATCTCTTTGTTTTTTATGAGATTTACCAGCGAACGATTCAGGGTGATCATCCCTTCCTGCATACTTGTTTCGATGACCAGATCGATTTGATACACCTTCCGTTCGCGAATTAAATTCCTAATCGCGGGATTCACGATCATAATTTCGTTAACCGGAATACGCCCCCCCGCGAGACGCGGAACCAGACGCTCCGAAATAATCGCAACAAGCGTCGAGGCGAGCTGAGAGATAACCTGTCCTTGCTGTTCGGGAGCGAAAGAATCGATAATGCGATCGATAGTCTGCGAAGCGGAGTTCGTGTGAAGCGTCGAGAACACCAAATGTCCGGTTTCCGCCGCGGTCATTGCCGTTGCGATAGAAATATTGTCACGCATTTCGCCGATCATAATGACGTCAGGATCTTGGCGCAAAATCGTGCGCAGTCCGGAACGAAACGTCGGAATGTCGCTCCCTACTTCTTTCTGTGAGATGAGACAACGATCCTGCACGAAAAGATACTCGATAGGATCTTCGATGGTAATAATGTGATCCGTTCGCTTGTGATTAATCTCGTCAAGGATCGCGGCGATCGTAGTGGATTTTCCGTGACCGGCGGGACCGACCAGAAGCACAAACCCCTGCGAAAGCGCCGTGAAATCGTGGAGTATCGGAGGAAGGCCAAGTTCTTCGATGCTTCTGATGCGGCTCGGGATCAAACGAAGAGAGGCCGCGTGATATCCGCGCTGGAAATATACATTGACGCGAAAACGCGCCTTGTCCTCAAGGTTATACGCGAAGTCGAGCTGTTTTTCTTTTTCAAAACGCTCCCGTTGCGCCGGCGTCATAAGCTCCAAAATAAGCGCCTCGGCAAGTTCGGGAGTTACCATTGCTTCCTTCTGTAAGGGCACGAGCACTCCATCAATGCGAAGCGTGGGACGGCGACCGACGCCAATATGCAGATCGGACGCGTTCTGTTTTGCGGTTATTGTTAAAAGATCAAGAAGTTTCTGTTTGTAATCTTCAGCCATTTTTATAATAAATATTTTTAACTGTTTCACACGCTATGAAACAGTACGGTAGATACACGACCTGCTTTCATCATACCACAAAGATACCGAGGAGCAATTTCAGCACGCGCATTACGCTTCGTCCGTCTCGCGAACCACCTCTTCGATCGAAACAAGACCCGCAAGCGCCTTCAAAATTCCGTCCTGGCGAAGCGTTATCATTCCCTGGCGCTTCGCTTCCCCTAAAATCTTCTGCCCCGATGGATGTCCTGCCTCCGTGTTAATGACATCTTCGAGCTCCGACGTCATTTGAAAAAATTCGAAAAGCGCAACACGGCCATTCACTCCTCTTCCATGGCACTGCGCGCACCCGGGAGCATGGAAAATCTGATAGGGTTCATGATACGGCCCCGTAAGTTCCGTGGGAATATCCGCAATGCCTTTTTTGATAAGCTTCTGAACCGATTCCGGAGCTTCTTCGGATACTTTACAACTTGAACAAAGACGGGAAACAAGACGCTGGGACATCATAAGATTCATCGCCGAAGGAAGAAGAAAGGGCTCGACGCCCATGTCGACAAGACGAGGAATGGCGCCGACTGCGTTGTTCGTATGGAGCGTTGAAAGCACAATATGTCCCGTAAGCGCCGCGTGAATGGCGAGACCGGCTGTTTCATTATCTCGAATTTCGCCGACAAGAATAATATCGGGATCTTGGCGCAAGATCTGTCGGAGGCCTGAGGCAAAGTCATATCCAATCTCGGGACGCACTTGTGATTGATTCAGACCCGATACAAAGTACTCTACCGGATCTTCTAGGCTTACGATATTCACATTCTCTTTATTCAAGATCTGAAGCAACGCGTAGATCGTCGTTGTCTTTCCGGAACCCGTCGGGCCCGTAATAAGAATGAGTCCGAACGGTTTTTCGAGACCGGTTTTTATTTTCTGCGCGTTCGCATCCGAAAAACCGAGTTGGTCCAAACTTTTAAGTCCCATCGTGGGATCGAGAATTCTGACCGCCGCCTTTTCACCAAGCGGAGTCGGAAACGTAGAAACACGGAAGTCGATCTCACGATCAAAAATCCTGCTTCGAAAACGTCCGTCTTGAGGAATACGCGTTTCGTCAATCTTTAGATTGGAAAGAACTTTGACGCGGGAGACCACCGACTGCGCGAGTTCCAAGGGGAGCGCCGCCTCCTCGCGAAGATTTCCGTCGATGCGAAATCTGATACGAAGATAGTTCTCCTGCGGTTCAATATGCACATCGGAGGCCTGCGCCTGTACAGCCTCGCGAAACGTTTCCGCGACAATACGGATAATCGGCGCGTCCTCTCCGGAAGACTTCGCGCTCTCCTCGAGTTTCACGTACTTCTTTCCGCCATCGACGGACTTGAGATTCAACGACCGCACGGCCGCCTCCACTTGTGTCTTGTAGGGAGAATATTTTTTCAAAATACCCTGCCAGTCGCCGTGGGAAATAAGATAAATTCCCAAATTCAAATGTTCGCGTCGCCCAATAAACTTTAATGTCTCCTGTGCCTTGAGGTCGTCGGGGTTTACCATCCCCACCACCAAAAGGTCGCGCTCCTTGGCGATTGGAGCGACTCCATATGTCCGTACTGTCTCCTCTGGAATCAGTTCAAGCAATTTCTCGTCAAAAGCCCCGAAATCAATCTTCTGAGAGGGAATTTTAAGAAGCGTGCTCTTTAATTCGACCAGCTTTGTGTCATCGACAAGCCGCCGTTCGAACAGCAACTCCTCAAGCGAGCGGCCCGAGAGCAATACCTCGCGCGCCAATCGCGTCGCCGTTGCATCGTCGATAAGCCCCGCCGCTTGTAGTTCTTTTATCAGTCGATTGGCATCCATAGGGTTAAGATTTTTTTTCGGGCGGAATTATACTACCCGACGCAAACCGTTACCGAGCAAAAGGGGTAAAAGGATTCCCGCGCCCAATGTTTGCGGATGGCTGAGGCACAGGGAACGAAGTGCGTCCATCAAAGCGTGGATTGTTGATTATCCTTGAAATATCGATCGAAAGTCCGGAAATTTTTTCCGTATTTTGAAAATCTATGGGGATACTTTTAATATCCGTCTTTGGTTGTATGAAGAATATGTAATACACCGAAACTACAATGGTCAAGATAATCACCGCCCAGCTGATAAGCCCAAATGGGCCAACTCCGCTTCGCTCTTCTTCTATAATGATTGCCATAAAAAAATAGATTAGTTTTGATAATACGTAACGACCGTAACGCTAAAATTATATACATTCCTGCTTCCCTGATCACCGGAAGCGGCGAAACTTAAGCTTTCAAGATCGAATATCCGAACATTGGATTCAAGGTTCCCTAAAAATTTCTTGAGTCCCTCATAGGTTCCGGCAAGTTGAGCCTGTACCCGCACCGTGCCCAATGCCCTGGTGAGTCCCTGCGTAGAAGTCGCCGTGCGGGAAGCATTCGTTTCAACGCTGATTTTCGCTCCGGGACCCGAAAAACTCAACGACTGCACGACGAGGCCGCTATTTTCGATAATACCCTTAAGCTGCGCCAAAACGCCCGCGTCATCTTGCTTGATCGGCAAGGCGCTCGCGATTGCTTCTTTATTTTCGGCTTGATTATATGTCGCGATCAGCGCTTTTATTTTGTCGATATTCTTTTTCTGATTTGCTATCAAAGTTTCTTTTCCAAATACTTGCGCTTTGACATCTTGTGTTTCGTCATTGAGCGGGCGGATAAGATTGATGTAAACAACAAAAGCGCCGATAATAAACGCAAGCCCCGCTATCATACTGATAAATCGTTTTGTCGTTTGTTTCATTGCGTTGTTATGTCGTCTGAAGGAATAAAAAAATTATTATTGAACGTAATGTTTAAACCGAATGACCACAGTCCGTCTCGGTCGCGAGAGGCGCCGCTGAAACCGATTTTTGAAACCTCTTCGCGTCCTCCGAGAATCGCAAGCTCATCGACGATATCGTTCAAACTCTTTGCTTGCCCGGAAACGTTCACGGTATTTCTCGTCACATCAAGTGAGAATTTCGAAAAATAAATGTCGGGATCGGTCGTTTCCTCGAACCACGGAAAAACAAGAGATGAGAATTTCTGCTTTAAGAGAAGATCTTCGAGATTTTTGAGTTGGGAAAACAAAACAATGATTTTATTTTGCTCCTCGATCGGAGTTTGTATTTTGAAGTCACTGATTGCCTTTTCTGCATCTCTAAGTCTCCCATCTAAAAGCGGCCGATATCCCACAAGAATACCGAAATAGATCGCCAAACTTAAAAAGAACAGCGTGCCGGTGAACATCAGAATCCGGCCCGACCAGCCCGGTGTTCTTACGGGTTCTCGGCCCAACTGTTCGATTGCTTTTGGAGGTAACGGCATGGTGATAGTTTTTTAGGTACGTATGGACTTTTTATATGAACTCCCGAAGCGCGAGTCCCAATGCGACGCTCATTACGGGATTCAACTCTCCGATGACCGGCTCGATGATTGGCGGATATTCAAATCTTGTAAACGGTGCCGCTTTGAGGGCCGGAATCCCCAGCTCGCGCGTAAAATATTTTTCAATACCCAGAAGATTCGCCCCGCCGCCGGAGAGAAGCACTCGCTCAATATTCGCCGCGGCCGGAAACTGATTCTTATAATTAAATCCAGCCTTCTTAACTTCATTAATTATAACATCTAAAAACGGTACCATTATTGTGGATAACTCATAGTCAGCTCCCGACGCGACTACTCCCTTCTCGCGCTTTAACTCTTCCGCGCGGCGCGGGTTGATGTTTAAGCTCGAGACCAGCGCCTGTGTAAGCGACGCGCCGGCAAAGTCGCTCTGGCTCGAAAATCGGAGTTTGCCCCCTTCAACGAAAGAAATGTTCGTCGAGCGACTTCCGATGTCTACAATGATGGTCGCGGTCGGATCCCCGCCCACTAACGCCCGCGCGATGCTCAAACTTTCTATCTCAAGCACCTTAAGATGCAATCCCGCCGCCTTAAAAATCTCCTGATATTTTTGGATCTGCTCCTGGGGCACCGAAATAAGGAGTATCTGCTTTTGTTTATATCCCCGTTCATCCTCAAATTCGCCCACTATGAGCCAGTCGAGAGCGACTTCGGAAATAGGAATCGGAATATATTGACCGGCTTGAAACGCAATCGTTTTCTCAAGCTCGTCGGGACTCATATCCGGAAAATTCAACACCGTCACAAAAACAGAGAATATCGGAAGTGAGGCGATCACTTCATTCGTACGGGGCCGCATCTTCCGCACGACACCCTGAAGAAGCGAGACGATCTCCTTGTCAAAAAGCTTCAACGAACTTGTCTGCAAGGCGCTGTTCGAACGACCGAGGTAATCCCCCGCTTCAAGAAACGCGTAGTTCACCACCTCCGGCAGTTGTTTCCCTTGTCGCGCCTCCACGACTTTAATAGACGTCGTACCGATGTCGACTCCAAGATACGAAGGAAAGAGCGATTGCTTAAATGACTTGAAAGGATTCAGCGCGCGTAACACGCCTCCAAAAGATGCCATAGAAATATACCTTCAGTATATCTCGTAGTGATTCCATTTCCAACTGCAGAACATTCTTCTACAATCAAAAGAGGACAATTATGAACATCGAAAGGATCGTGAACCTCATCTTTCCGCCTCTGTGCGTAAATTGCGAAAAAAACATACCCTCGGGAAACGCGCTTTGCGATGATTGTTTCGGGCGCGTTACGATCCATCAAACTCTTTTCTGCGGTCGTTGCCAAAGCAGACTTCCTCAAGGCATAAAAACATGCCATCGGGACTTCCCTTATCTCTTTGGAGCGGCCACCGATTACGAAGACGAGGCGGTAAAAAATCTCGTGCGCGTGCTAAAATTCAAATTCATAGAACATGCCGCCGAACCGCTTACACGTCTTATGTTCACCTATATAAAAAATCTTTCTCTCGATCTTTCAAAATTTACCCTTGTACCGATACCCCTCCACCCTGCGCGAGAAAGAAGCCGTGGATTCAATCAGTCGCTCCTCATCGCGCGCCGTTTGAGCGTAATGACCGGCCTGCCTGTCATGGCGGAAAATCTTATCCGTATCCGTAACACACCCCCGCAGAGCGAACGTTCCGATCATGCCGAAAGAGCAACCAATGTCGCGGAGTGTTTTTCTCTTTTACGACCATTGGAGATGCGAGGCAAGAATGTCCTTCTCGTAGATGACGTTGCCACATCGGGATCCACGCTCTTTGAGGCAGCCCGCACCGTACGACACGCCGGCGGGAAAAAAATAATAGGACTCGTGGCGGCTAAAGCGTAGGGAGTGTTACAATGAATATATGATTGCGCCATTTGAAATTCGATGGGAAGCTCCCGAGTTCGAATATCGCGAGAAAAATATCTCATGGTATTGGACGAGTATCATCGTAACGACGCTGATTCTTGGCGCCGCGATTTGGCAGAAAAATTTTCTCTTCGGACTGTTTATCATACTTGCCGAAATTCTTATCCTTACCTGGGGTAATCGCAAACCGAGAATGGTCGCCTTCAAAATAAACGAGAAGGGGCTGGAAATCGTAGAGGGAAAATTCTATCCTTATGCCGAGATTGAAGCATTCAGCTTCGACGAATCGGCAAATACCGACTGGCCCTTACTTGCTATTCTTTTTCGCCAAAAATTTAAAACTCCACTCAAAGTGAGCATTCCTAAAAACCGCGTGAAAGAGATCCTAGATGTTCTGCGGCCGCAAGTCCACGAGATAGATCCGCAATCGTCGCTTCTTGATCACTTCGAAAAGTTTTTCCGTTTCTAACTGCTACCCTCTTCGTTTTCGCTCAAAACAGATTCTCCATAAAATTTCTTTGAAATTTTATGGAGCACGTAGTACAGTGGGATTTACCCTGCTCATGCGCCCGTAGCTCAACGGATAGAGCGCTTCCCTGCGAAGGAAGAGGTTACAGGTTCGATTCCTGTCGGGCGCACCACGTTGGAAATTGCAAGTTTGAAGGGTTCGCCTCGCTTCGCTCGGCGACTAATTGGTATTCAATTTTGGGGGTAAAAAAGAATTGGCGATTTCGCAAAATATGGTTCGAGCCGATGTTTTTCAGAAATGTTGGCAATTCGGAAAGATTATCTGTCTGAACAAGATTAGCGGCTTGATTCAAGGATTTTATGAACTCACGAGCCGGTTCGAGCCAAGACACTCCTTTTTGCTCAAAGCCAGTGATTTTTTCGTTTAGCTCGACCTTTTGGGATATGAGAACATCCTTTTTGGCAGCGTACTCTTTTTGGGTTAGCGCGTCATCAAGATAAACATCTAAAAGTTTTTGGAGTTTTGTTTCAATCTGCGATAAATGTGATTTGAGATTTATAACCTCACCTTGCGCTTGCCCTTTCGCCCGTGTTTCTTCCTTGTCCAGCGCCGCCAAAACCTTTTTAGAGTCTTGGCTCGATAGAGAAACTTTTTGAAGGAAGTTTTTAATTTGTTCTATTAACTGATTTTCCCCAAGATACTTTTCTTGGCACGCACCTCGTTTCTTGGTACAGCGATAGTAGGTATAGATTCCACCATTGCCTTTAGCGTATTGGGCGGTGATAGAACAACCACACGAAGCACATTTCATAAGGCCAAGAAAAGGAAAGTTATGTTTTCTATCCGGCCTCACTTTTCCACGCTTAGCCATAACTTCCTGACATTTATCAAAAAGTTTCTTTGAGATTAACGGCTCGTGAGTTCCCTCAAAAATTTCCCTTTTGTATCGCATAAGGCCGATGTAAAAAGGATTTTGTAAAATATGCTGAACATTGCTTAACGAGATTTTGTTTCCGGCATTTGTGAGTAGCTTCTTTTTCTCACACCAATTTGCGAGAGAATTAAGAGGATATGCTCCGGTGGCATACATCACAAAAATCTTCTTCACTTTAGGAGCTTTGTCATTATCAATATCAATTCCTCTAGTTTTTGGATTGTTTGAATATCCCACCGGAGCCCAACTTGGCCATACTCCATTTCGTATCTTTTGGCGTAGTCCTCTTTTGACGTTCTCTCGCAAATTATCTACAAAATATTTTGATTGACCAAAAGCAATGTTCAGCATGAATAGTCCTTGTGGTGTTGCTTCAAACCAAAAGGTGGGAAATTTTAGGGAACGAATCAAGCCGCGATCCACAAAGTGGATAATCTTTCCGCCATCAACGCTATTCCGAGCCAGGCGGTCTGGGTGCCAAGAAATTATTCCATCTGCCTTTCCGGATTCGATAATTGCCAACATTTCTGCGAATTTCATTCGTCCGGGTTCTTTTGCGGTTTTGGCTTCCTGAAAGGAAGCGACAATTTCAAGTTTTT
>CAYHZA010000010.1:0-31388 GCA_964361095.1 uncultured Candidatus Saccharibacteria bacterium
GGGGAACGTGGAGGCGACAATGAAACAGCCATCTGTACGATTTTAACGTCTAACTTGTGAGGGATCCGCAAGGTAAACCTCATGAAGACAGTGCTTGGTAGGCAGTTTAAATGGGGCGTTTTCCTCCTAAAGAGTAACGGAGGAGTTTATTAAGGTCGGCTTAGCCCGGATGGAAATCGGGCAGGACGTGTAAACGCATAAGCCGGCTTGACTGCAAGACCTACAAGTCGCGCAGGCGCGAAAGCGGAAGTTAGTGACCCGACGATTCTTTATAGAAAGGTCGGAGACACCGGATAAAAGCTACTCCGGGGATAACAGGCTGGTGAAGTCCGAGAGTCCCTATCGACGACTTCGCTCGGCACCTCGATGTCGGCTCGGCACAGCGCGGGGGTGGAGAAGCTCCCAAGCGTTTGGCTGTTCGCCAATTAAAGTGCCACGTGAGCTGGGTAAGTGAAACACTTCACATGAGCCCAGTAATTCTTCGCACGAGGCATTCGCCAATCGGCGGATGAAAAAAAGAAGAAAAATAAATTGACTCATAACGGTGAAGTCCGGTTGTTTACATGTTAAAATGTATGCAATGGATAATACCGTGGGAAGATTACAGTCTCTATTTCCACCACATCAGTTTGATGTGATTATTGGGTCATTGTTAGGAGATGCGCGATTGGAGTGTCGCTCGGCCGGATTACGAAATCTTGCTACGGCGCGCCTTCGAGTGCATCATGGAGAAAAGCAAAAAGAATATGTTTTCTGGAAATATAAAATTTTAGAAGACTTGGTCTTGAGAGAACCGCAAGAAAGTTTGTGGGATAATCCCAAAAGGAATCTCCACGAAGTTTCATGGTACTTTCACACCAAAAGTCTTCAAGAGTTTGGAATTCTTCACCGCTATTTTTATAAGAATGGCGCGAAAGTCTTTCCAGAAGATATTGTTGATGTACTTACTCCAAAAATGATCGCAGTATGGTTTATGGATGACGGTTCAAATAACGGAGAAAACACAACTATCAGTACGCACAGTTTTTCAAAAGAAGAACAGGTGCGGATTGTGAAATTTCTTCAGACTCGGCATTCAATTACTGCAACCATAGTAAAGGACAGAACAAAATATAAACTTGCGATCGGCAAACATGAATATAAAAAGTTTATCAATATTGTTCGGCCTTTTATCATTCCCTCAATGACTTATAAGATTGTAAATCCCCGTAACGACTTGTCCGATTCTGTGAAAGGAATTGGACGGAGTGATGAGATAGGAAGTTTATCTCTTCGCTAAAACGTCAATCTCGACGCGCGTGGACGGTCGGGAAAGGTATAGTCTAATGCTCTTAGTAATAAGAGGAACATTGTCAGACCGTCGTGAGACAGGTTGGTCTCTATCTGCTGCAGGCGTTGATACTTGAGGGGAGTTGGCCCTAGTAAACAATATTGCTACTTCATGGAGTAATCCATGATGACAATTTGGCTAATAACGGTGGAGGCTTTCATGTGCAAGCACCTCGCGGTCCGTGGGGCTTGATAAAACATATGAAAGTTAATACCGTGGGAAGTCGCCCGCTCAAGTTTTTGGACATTAAAAAAGTTACACCCCCTTGGTGGTGTAACTTGGAAATCGAGGATTAAGTTAAACGCTCACACGCATCCATGCTATCTTTGACGCAGATGAGCGCAAGACTACTTGCGAACAATGAGGCGTATAACCCGTTGGGAGTTTTGCTGAAGAGTACTCCGAACGCGCCAACGAGTGCGACAAGAAGCCAGAACAAGGCTAACAAAAGGTACACCCTCCTTCGCATGACCCTCCTCCTTTGAAGTGAAGTACTATCTTAATTATTACTAATTTAGTTCTAATTAGTAAAGTGTCCAAAAACTTGAGTGGGTTGACCCCGTAACGACTTGTTCCATCCCTGGTTTTAAAAACTGGAGCTGGACGGAGCGAGAAAATATGAAGTTTATTTTCTTGCTAATACGCCGACACCCGACTGTTCGCTAAAACGAACAAAGGGTGAAGATATAGTCTACGCACATAGTGATATGTGATTACGTGACGAGAGGACCGGGCTGAACGAACCGCTGGTCTACCGGCTTTGCCACCAGGTGAACCGCCGGGTAGCTATGTTCGGAAGGGATAAGCGCTGAAAGCATCTAAGTGCGAAGCCTACCCCAAGATTAGGTATCGTCCAGCTCCACTTTTGCTGGTGACGTTTCGCGATAGTTCGAAAAGATTGATGGCACAATCTTATATGAGCTACGCGGGCGTTGTATGCAAAAGTGGGGCTGGACACGGTGTGGTCGAAGACTACGACCTTGATAGGCTCTCGGTGTAAGATCAGCAATGATTTTAGCCAAGGAGTACTAATCACCGACATGCCAACCATCCCAATACTGACTTAAAGTTTCGTCTAAATTTCCGATCCGCCAACTGGCGGAGACGGAAATTTTGGAACGAAACGAAACCCCGTTCCAATTTTGCCTCGGAATTATTTCGCGGCGTGCGTGTGCGAACAGCACGCCCCTTGTTGGGCGAAGCGCGTCGCCGTGATTTCTGGAAGAAACGTTATGGAAGATAATTTTCACTTCGGATGCAAAATTGGAGCGGGGTGCGATTTATAAACTGCGATTTTTTGTTGTCGGTGTTTTACGTAGATGTGTCCCACCTCCCACCTTCGCCATAGGCTACGGCGGGCAAGCTTCCTCCCGCGAAGCGGGATTGCGTTTTGTAAATCCCTCGGCAAGCTCGGGATACAAAACGGGAACCCCGCAATTTACGGGACTGCTGTTTTCTAAATTCGATTACTCATTAAGAAAACAGGGAGCATTCCGACTTGCCCCGCACTGAATTGCTTATTGTGATTTCCTGGTGATTTAGCTTTGTGTGCCCCATCTCTTCCCATTCCGAACAGAGCAATGAAAGCACAAAGTCCCGATGATACTTATCCCTTCGGGGATTTGGGAAAGTAGGGTTTGCCGGGAATTCAGAGTGAGCAATTCTGGTGCGGGGACAGATCTGCCTGCCGGTAGGCAGGGAAGCATGCCCCGTGAAATTGCGAAGCAATTTTCTGCGGGGTGAAAGCGTCTACATCCGATGATACTCACTGCTTCGGCGGTTGGGGAAAGCGAACGGAGCGAGTCCCGACGTACGTCGGGATTGCTATTTTCTAAGCTCGAATACTCAAAGGTGGAATCTGTTCAAATTCTTGACTTGACAATAGAATATTTTTTTGCTATAATTTTCATTAGAATTAGGGGGGTTGAACAATGGCGTCAATCGTTTTCCTGAAGAAGGCTGTCGGAATCAGCGTCAGAAACAAAAGCTGTCCCGAAACTGCGATTGCTCTCTTCGAAAAGGAACGTTCGCTACTTCCAAGAGTGATCAGCGCTTTGCACTCTGTGGACATCACGGGCATATGGCTCTCCACCTCTGAATATTTCGAGGGGGCGTGGGTTCTCTACTTTCCCCACCGCGAGGGTGAAGATCCAATCGGAGCACTCACGCGAGTACTGGGGAAACTGGACAATTAGCTGGCGAAACGCCACCATCCAGAAGCAACGGATAATTCGTTGCTTCTTTTTTTTCTTAATCCAAAAATTTGAGTGGATTCAATTTACATTCGATTTCCCAATTGCATGAAATGCTTTTTAATTTTCGTTAGGCCTTTCGGCTGCGAGAAAAAATAAATGTGTCGAATGAACTTTCTAACAAGAAGAAGTAATTAGTGGGCAAACAAAAAACTGCGATGCTTTGTTGTCGGCATATCTTCCCTATTTTCGTGGATAACCCCGTGAGTTTTTGTTTTTTAAATAGATAACTGCTACTATGAAGAGTACATGAACATATTTTTTAAATTATCAGCACGGGGTAAAATTTCTTTGTTTTTGGGTCTCGGAACGGTTCTTGTGGGCGCAAGCCTGCTTTTTTTTGCATTCCATACAAAAGCAGTAAGCAATGTGTATCATGTCCGGATTGATGGAAATGACGTCGCTTGCGCCGGACAGTCCAATGTAGCCTATAATCCCGGTGGGTCACAGGCCGCGGGGAGTCAAAATTGCGCTTTTCGAACTATTCAAAAGGCTGCCGACTCCTTGATTCCGGGTGACGACATCTCGATTCACGCGGGAACGTACGCGCCGTTTACGCTGTGGGGCGTTGGGGGTGGAACTGCTGGCCATGTTGCCGCGTTGTTTCAGGCAACCGCCGCCGATCCGACTATCATCTCGGGAGATTCTTCGAGTACGGTGATTATCGATGGTACCGGAAATTCCGCGGCAATTTATTCTCACGGAAGCGGCGGCTCATCCGGCGCGACAAGGTTCATAACATTCCGCAATATGCATTTGAAGGGCGGCGTGAACGCCGCGATGTATCTCGATCGGACACATTCGGATATTACGATTCAAGATATTTACATGGACGGTTTTCAGGGGTTAGGCGGCAATTCCGGTGGAACAATAAACGGCGGTCGGCACGCGAGCGGCATTCGGGATGCCGCGATTATTTTGCATCCAAATTATTACGATACCAATATTACTGTTGACGGTGTAACGATGATCGGTGGTCCTTATTATTGCGCCGCTTCGCAATCCGGCGTCTCGACCCTTTTCTGCGGCGTTGACGGAAGCGCGATCAACTTTAACGGAACCGGCAATATCCGACGCGTGTATGCCGAAAAGTTTTTGGGAAACTTTTTGCTTCGCGCTCCCCAGAACGGCGTTGTCGAATACAATACCGTGAAAGATTTTTTCTGCGACAGCGATGACGGATGTATCCAACTTTACAACGTGGCGAACGCGACGATTCGCTACAACACATTTGTTAATACTGCGTCGATCAATGACGCGCTTGCGATCATACGGTTACGGCGTTCGAACGTGTGCACGACGATGCCAAGCGCGAAGATTTACAACAACACATTTATCGGAAATCCTTTGTTCGGCGAACGGGGAACGAAGGCAGTGTTTGACATAGCAACGCCGACCTACTGCGAGTATCAGACATTTTGCCCGAGCAACCCTGCCATTGGAACGAACGGCGGTTGCAGTAATCTCTCCCTGGTGCAGATTGGAGGAGTTATTTTTAAGAACAATATTATAAGCAAAAATTTTGGACGAAGCAGTGCGTGGGGGAGCAGAGGCGCGGTGACCGCCAGTTATTGTCCGCCAAGTCCCGGGCCATTCACCATAAACAATAATCTCTACTACAACAATTGGACGAACTATACGGTTTCACGGTCGGAATGCATGAGTTTGTATGGTCCTTTTGAGGTAAGTGGGAAAATGAATGTTGATCCGCAACTCGATGTGGCAACCTATGCTCCCGCGATTGGGAGTCCGGCTTGTTCGGGAGGAGACGCAACAGTTGACGGCAATCAGGGAGCTTCATTTATTGGATCGAAGCCGTGTGGTGGCAATACCTATGTTCCTCCCCCTCCGTCTTCGACGTGTGGAAACGGTGTTATTGAGACGGGAGAGCAGTGCGATGGAGGAAATCTCGGGGGTGCTTCATGCGTGAATTTTAGTTATAGCGGTGGCACGTTAAGCTGTACCAGCTCTTGTCAGTTGAACACGAGCGCGTGTACATCGGTCACTCCGCCGCCGCCATCGCCTACAACAAGTACACTTAGTTTTAGGATCGGTGACCGTATTCAAACAACGGGGAATTTAAATGTTCGTTCGATAGGAGCGTTTGATTCGGTGCTTTTGGGGACTCAGTTGACCGGTTCTTTGGGTTCTATTGCGGGCGGTCCGAGTATTGCGGGAGGGTATACATGGTGGCAAGTGAATTATGATAATTCGCCCGACGGATGGTCTATCCAGGACTATTTGAGAAAAACAACGACAGCGACAAATAAATATCCCACAGCTAATGCGGGAGTAGATCAAGTAATTTCGTTGCCTACGACAAATGTTTCTTTAAATGGAACAGCGAGCGACGATGCATTGCCCAACCCCCCCGGAACACTTTCGTACGCATGGAATAAGATGAGCGGACCCGGAACGGTAACATTCGGTTCTCCAAATTCAAAGACGACTACGGCAACATTAAGCACGGCAGGAATTTACGTACTTCGCTTTACCGCATCGGATAGTGTATTGAGCGGTATCGATGAAGTGCAAATTACGGTAAATACCACGCCGCCGTCAACTTCATGCGGTGCGACGCCTCTTGCCGGTGCTCCAGACGGATATGGCGCGGCGACTACAGGTGGCAACGGATATCCCGTCGTGTGCGTCACTAACCTTAATGACTCGGGGTCGGGAAGTTTGCGCGCGGCTTTGGGGGGAGCAACGGCCGGCGCGGGGAGTAATCGAAGAGTGCACTTTTCTGTTTCCGGTACGATCAACCTTCTTTCTCGGCTCGATCTTCATAGTCAAAATAATGTCACGATCGACGGTTCGACTGCTCCGTCGCCCGGCGTTACGCTTCGGGGCAATCAATTGGAAATTAAAAATTCGAATAATGTCACCGTGCGGCATCTGCGTATTCGCGATGCCGTCGCTACGGGGCCGAATATTCCGGGCATTACCGTTTGGCAGAGTTCCAATAATGTGTGGCTTGACCACCTTTCTGTGTCGGGCGCGACGGATGATGCCGTCTTGGTGTACGAAGGACCGACCAACGTGACGCTTTCGTGGATCTTGATCGCGAATGGCGCGTATACTTCGGTTGATCCGAGTCCGGAGGGAATGAATATCTCGGGTTCCACAACGAATTATCCAAACCGCGTGACGGTACACCATACGCTTCTCACGAATAATTTCGAGCGGAATCCTTCGATCGGCGGGGATGCGACATTGGGAATTGCCGGAAAACCGACCGTTGATTTCCGCAATAATATCGTCCACAATTGGGGATCGGGCGGATATGGAACACGTTTCCGATGGAATGCCACCGGGAATGTGGTGAATAATATTTATCTTTCGCAAAACAATTCCGCTGCGGCGCTGTTACTTGAGTCTCCCGGACTGGTGTACGTAAGCGGGAATCAGTCACCAAGCGGTGTGAATGTGAATAGCATGGGGACGACCCAAACTCCTATTGCAACTCCCTCGATTACACAGCACACGATAACCGATCTGCCGAACGCGATTTTCGCGAATGTCGGAGCTTTGCCTCGAGATTCCTATGATGCGGAAGTAATTACGAATGTACGAAATGCTTTTGGGTCGAGTGTGCCGCCGCCTGTGGCGGATGTAACGCCGCCGACTAATCCTTTGGGGCTTACCGCGGTTGCCGTTTCGTCAACTATCGTGAATCTTTCATGGACCGCGAGCACGGATGCCGTAGGTGTTACGGGCTACAATATTATGCGTGGTACCACAAATGGAGGACCCTACACGAAGATCAGTTCCAGTGTTTCGAACGGATTCTCGAATACGACCGTAAGTCCCGCGACGACATATTATTATGTAGTTCAGGCTTATGATGTTGCAGGAAATGTTTCGGGAAACAGTAATCAGGCGAGCGTGACAACACCGTCGCAACCTATTGCTCCGCCTCCGACTACAACTCCTCCTCCGCCCTCACCGGGTCAAACATATATACGAAGTACTGCTTATATCACTTCTGCTATTGATAATCAGATAACGGGAGTAGTCGGAAACGACCAGCGTTGGAATCGAGGCGGATATAATACGATCGCCGCCGGCCGTTCAGATACAGGAGGCACGAGCGTAAGTCCGCAGCGTACGCTTATAAAATTTGACCTTACCAGCATTCCGAAAAATGCCACCATAGTGAGCGCGAGCTTGCGACTCTATTGCCTATCGGCATTGAACGGGGCAACGAATTCGGCGGTCAATGCTTACCCACTACTCCGATCTTGGTCTGAAGGAGATTCAACCTCCTACGTTCTTAATAGCGCATCGTCGTGGACTTATTCCAGTTATCCGACTACATGGGGAACGCCCGGCGCGGGAAATACAACATACGATAGAAGTGCGACTTCGATGGGAAGCAATGCCGTCGGGGCATGCGCGAACACGCTCTATCCATGGAACTTAAATGCGACAGTAGTAAAAAATTGGGTGAGATATCCTTTGCAAAACTACGGCATGGTTCTTGTAGGTGCTGAGTCGCTTGCGGCAAGTAATAAGTTCTTCGCTTCAAGTGAATACGCGTCGGTAGCTTATCGGCCGAAGCTGGTGGTGTTGTATGATGTTCCGGCAAAAGACGTCAACCAAAAAGGAGAATTATCGACTGATGCTCGTGTTGCCGAAAGAGAAGCGGACAGTGTTTCGGAATATTTCCTCGAAATGCTCGCGAATCTTCAGGTAGCCATGGAGAATTTCATAAGAAGTATCTTCTCGATTTTTCTCAAGTAAAACCGCGGCTCCTTTCTTAAAATACATTCCTCACCCAGAGGAATGTATTTTTTTGTTTTGATTTATGTAGAATAAAACATAAACTAATGTTTGCGGTGTCGGTGTGGTATAATGAGGAAAATAAGATGCAAAGAAAACATAAAAATAGACACGAGGGGTTTACCCCGTTAGAGAAGTTGTATTATCGGGATAGACTTCGATGTATGGGGAAGGATACAGCGAACCACTATTCTCTAACGGGGTTTACGCTCATAGAGCTTCTCGTAGTAATAGGCGTTGTTGCAATCCTTTCGACGGTTGTACTGGTTACGATTAACCCCGTGGAGCTTTATAAACAAGCGCGGGATACCAATCGCGTGGTTTCTCTTGCGAGCTTGAACAATATTATCAGCATCTATCAAACTTATGACACGAATATTGCGGGGTTGGGAGCAACGAGTACGGTATACACTTCTCTTATTGATCCTGCGGCAACAACGACTGCGGGTACTGATTGCGCGGGGTTGAATCTGCCTTCGTCATCATTCAAGTATCACTGTTCCGCATCATCTACGTTTACGAAGGCTGATGGTACGGGCTGGATCCCTATTGATTTCAGAAAAGCACAGGGGCTCTCGGTTTCTGTCCTTCCTATAGATCCTCTGAATAAGGTGGACACGAATCCGGTTAATAATTTCTTTTTCACGTACGCAACAGACGGCAGCGGCAAGTTTGAATTGAACGCAAAGACTGAATCGAATAAATACGGTCTCGGCAGTAATTAAGACTTATGAATCGCGGACCAAAGCAATTCGTATATGGGAGCATTTTTTTAACATTGGCCATCTCCCTTATTTTCGGGGGATATTTTTTATTGGTGCGTCCCGCGCCGAGTTGTTTTGATAAGCGTCAAAATCAAGGCGAGGAAGGCGTGGATTGCGGAGGAGTATGTGAGCAGTTTTGCTATCCGGCCGTCGTAAAGCCTATTACAAAAACAGGCGATGCGAAAATTTTTTCCATTGACGAGCGGCGGTCGAATGTTTTGGTTGAGGTTCAGAATGCTAATACGTCTCTTGCCGCAAAACGATTTGAATATACACTACGGTTTTACGGGGAAGACGGAATTCAGATCGATACCGTTTCGGGAGAATCGTTTATATACGCAGAGGAGGTGAAATATGTTTTATATCCAAGTGTTTCTATCCCCCGCCGAAATATCAATCGAGTCGATTTTGAAGTTACTAATGTAGAATGGGCATCGTCCGAAGCGTTTAAGAAACCGAATGTATCGATTCAGGATCAGGCGGTTCGTGTTGTCGGGCGGGAGATTCGAGTTACCGGCACGGTTGTAAATCAAGATTTGCGTACATTGCCGAACGTTGAAATTGTGGCTCTTTTTTATGGAACATTTCGTCAAATTGCCGGAGCTTCTCGGGCTGAGGTGGAAGAAGTCGGTGTTGACGAGCGGCGGCAATTTACGGTAATCTATCCGGAAAGTTCCATCATCGTTCCCGAAAACGCGAAAGTTTTCGTGCACGCGTATCGACCATGATAGGTTTGTTCGTGCCTGTCGGGTTTTTACTTCTCGCGAGCCTTGTTACGCTTTCAAGTATCGCCCTTTCGAATTTTTATTTACAACTTCTCTGGGTAGTGACAGGCTCCCTCATTGTGCTTTTTTTTTATTTTGTGGATTGGCGCGCGCTTCTGAATCATAAATGGGCGGTATGGGGACTCTATGCTCTTGCGGTGTTTCTGCTTCTTGTGGTTGCCCTTGAGGGGCCGGTTATTCGAAACACTCGGGGATGGCTCGTGCTTGGTCCGCGCAATTTCCAACCAGTTGAGCTTGCGAAAATAGCTCTTATTTTTGCGTATGCTTATTACTTCAGTCGACGACACGTAAGCATCGCTCGCTGGAAGAATATCATTGCATCGTTTATTTATTTTGTTATACCGGCGGCGCTTGTGATGGCGCAGCCCGATCTTGGTTCCGCTCTTGTGCTTTTCGGGATTTGGTTCGGATTTCTTCTGGTCAGCGGTCTGCCTCGCCGCCGACTTTTTTTTGCGCTCGTGGTATTTTCTCTCGCAGGAATTTTTATGTGGAATTACGGCTTGAAAGATTATCAGCGAGCGAGAATTGTAGGGATTTTTTATCCGGAACAAAATACATTAGGAATCAACTATAGCGTTGCGCAGTCAAAAATTGCTATAGGATCAGCGGGCTTGTGGGGAAAGGGATATGGGCAGGGGACGCAGACCCAGCTTGCGTTTCTTCCGGAACCGGCAACCGATTTTATTCTTCCCGCTTTTATTGAGGAGTGGGGATTGATACCCGGATTCCTTGTTATTGCTGCTTTTTTGGGCATAATCTTCTTTATTTTGAAGATTGGAATTCTTGCCGATCAAAATTTTGAGAAGTTTATCTGTTTAGGATCGGCAATGATGTTTACGTGGCAGTTTTTTTTGAATGTTGGTTCGGCAACGGGAATTTTCCCCGTAGTCGGCGTGCCCTTCCCTTTTTTGAGTTATGGCGGGTCGAGCCTTTTAACAAGTTTTTTTCTCATTGCTATTATCAATGCCATCGCGCTTCGATCGTAGAAAAAAAATAGTCGTAAGTATAGTTTTTTTGGGAACGGCGTTTTTTTATTGGTACTATAATTTGCAGCCGCTTGTTTCGGCGCGTACAACAATCGGCGATCCGCAGATATTTATCGTGAGTCGTGGTGAGGGATTTGGCGTTATTGTGAATCGTTTGAAGAAAGAAAAACTTATCCGATCGGCGGGTGCGCTTAAACTTTTGGCGCTCGTGACGGGAAAGGCAAATGACCTAAAGCCGGGTGAATATGAACTTTCGCCGAATGTGAGCTCTCTGCAGATCCTCCGTTCATTAATAGACGGCTCGCGCCGAGAAGTTACCGTAACAATTCCCGAGGGATCTCCTCTCAAGGCTATCGACGATCTTCTCTCCGATAACGGAATTATTGTATCGGGCACATTGGCGCTTCTTGGCACGGAGAAAAAATTAGAAGGAAAACTTTTTCCCGATACATATCGTTTTTTTACTGATTCCGACGCAACCACGGTTCTCGAAAAAATACTTCAAAATTTTGAGGCGCAGGCGCTACCTCTTTTAAATCGAGACGCGAAGCATATGGAAACGAATCTTATTCTCGCGTCCCTCATTCAAAAGGAAGTTCCCGACTTTGAAGAAGCCCGGATTGTCGCGGGTATTATGAATAAGCGTGTTGCGGAAGGAGTTCCGCTTCAAATTGACGCTACGATATGTTATATTAAGAAAAAGAACTCGCCGAAAGGTATATCATGCGAGCCAATTACGGTACTTGACTTGAAAGCTGATTCGCCCTACAATACCTATCTGCATAGGGGATGGCCTCCGGGGCCGATAGGGAGTCCGGGATTGACTGCGCTTAAGGCGGCGCTTGCACCTAAGCAATCGCCCTACTGGTATTACTTGAGCGATCCGGTTACCCAAAAAACCATTTTCGCTCGAACACTTGAAGAGCACAGTAAGAATCGGTTCAAATATTTAAACATTCATTAACGAAACCAATCGGTTGGGGCGCTGTTTTTTTGTGTTCTTTTTAGTTTTTACACATCTTACTTACTGTATATGTTAAAACCTTTAGCAACAAAACATTTCGGAAAATTTAAATCGTTTTTGCGCCAACCTAATCTGAACGAAATTCAGATTAAATCCTATGAGTGGTTCCTGAAGAACGCTCTTCGCGAAATTTTGGACGAGGTTTCGCCGATTCGCGATCATACCGGTAAAGAACTTGAACTTTATTTTGAAGATTATCGTTTTGACGAGCCGAGATATGACGAAGTAACAGCGCGTTTTAAGGAGGCAACATACGAAGCGGCGTTGCGTGTGACGTTGCGTCTCGAAAACAAGAAAACCAAGTATTCTGAGCGACAGGAGATTTATTTTGGAGATTTCCCGACGATGACCAATCGCGGGACATTTATTATAAACGGTGTCGAGCGCGTGGTGGTTTCCCAGCTGATTCGTTCAGCGGGTGTGTATTTCACCGCTACTCCGTGGCGCGGCCGCCAGCTTTTCGGCGCGAAAGTAATTCCGAATCGAGGAGCGTGGCTTGAGTTTGAGACCGATATTGACGGTTCAATCGGGGTGAAGATCGATCGGCACAGGAAAGTGCCGGTGACGAATCTTTTGCGCGTTTTTGGAGCTTCCGAAGAAATGATCGTGACGTTTTTTAAAGATGTCGATCGCGGACCGATAAAATATATAGAAGCAACAAAGAAAAAAGATGTAGGCAAGGACGTTGCCGGGTCTTATCTGGAAATTTATCGGCGTTTGCGGCCGGGAGATCCCGCAACATCTCAAACAGCGCAAAGTTTGATCGACACTATGTTTCAGCGTTTTGATCGTTATGATCTTTCGGCGGTTGGGCGTTTTAAGGTAAATCAGCGATTGAATTTTGATAAGAAAAAAGATAGCCGCCTTCTTGAACTTCACGATATCGCGTCAATCGTAAAAGAAATAATCCGGCTCAATAACACTCCGAATGCTGAAGCTGACGACATCGATCACTTGGGTAATCGTCGGTTGAAGGCAGTTGGCGAGCTTCTCCAAGGCAGGCTTCGCATCGGTCTCGCACGCCTTCGGCGTATTATCCAGGATCGGATGTCAACGTACGATCGGGACACATTAATGCCGGCGCAACTTATCAACTTTCGTCCGATCATGGCGGTGATTAAAGAGTTTTTCGCGTCATCCCAGCTTTCACAGTTCATGGATCAGGTGAACCCTTTGGCGGAATTAGAACATAAGCGACGACTTTCGGCCTTGGGTCCCGGAGGACTTACGCGCGAGCGCGCAAGTTTCGAAGTGCGCGATGTGCATTATTCCCATTATGGGCGTATCTGCCCGATTCAAACTCCGGAAGGCGCGAATATCGGCCTTATCAACTACTTGGCAAACTA
Source organism: uncultured Candidatus Saccharibacteria bacterium (assembly GCA_964361095.1). GTDB lineage: Bacteria > Patescibacteriota > Minisyncoccia > UBA6257 > 2-01-FULL-56-20 > CAYHZA01. The sequence goes on from CAYHZA010000010.1 coordinate 13,270, forward strand.
TGCGCGAGTAAATGATTTCGGTTTCTTGGAAACGCCGTATCTCAAGGTAAAAGACGGAAAGGTAACCAAGGAGGTGGTATGGCTGAATGCCTTGGATGAAGAAAAATATAAAATTGCGCCCGTAGGCGTCGAACAAGATGAACATGGCCGTTTTGTGGGACCGACGGTTGCGGCGCGTATTAAGGGTTCTCCGGCAACCTGCTCCGTGCAAGAGGTTGATTTGATGGATGTTGCGCCGCACCAATTTGTGAGCGTTGCCACTTCGCTCATTCCGTTTCTTCAACACGATGACGCGAATCGCGCGCTTATGGGATCTAACATGCAACGTCAGGCGGTAGCGTCCGTACGTCCTCACGCTCCGTACGTGGGGACCGGTCAAGAGGAAAAAGTTGCCGAAGATTCGGGGTACACTTTGAAGGCTGAAGCGGACGGCGAGGTGCTCGAATCTGATGCGACTCATATTAAAGTAAAATATGCGAAAGAGACGCAAACGTATGCGCTCATAAAATTTAAACGTTCAAACCAGTTCACGTCTATATCCCAGAGGCCCCTTGTTACCGCGGGAGAAAAGGTAAAACAAGGTGATCTTTTGGCCGATGGCCCCTCGACCGATCAGGGCGTTTTGGCGCTCGGGCAGAACCTTTTAGTAGCGTTCGTTTCTTGGGAAGGAGCGAATTTTGAAGATGCGATTATTATTTCAGAACGGGTGCGACGCGATGATTTTTTCACCTCGATTCATATAGAAGATTATTATTGCGATGTGCGTGATACGAAACTCGGACCCGAGATTACTACACCCGATATCCCGAATGCATCGGAAGAGAAGTTAAAAAACCTTGACGAAGAGGGTATCATACGGATCGGCGCCGAAGTAAAAACCGGCGATATTTTGGTTGGAAAAATTTCTCCAAAAGGAGAAGCGGAGCTTACTTCCGAAGAACGATTACTTCGCGCCATCTTCGGCGAGAAAGCGGCCGATGTAAAAGACACTTCCCTTACCTTATCTCATGGTAAACGAGGTCGGGTGGTCGGTATAAAAGTTTTCTCACGCGATAAAGGAGATAAACTCGAGCCGGGAATTATTAAACGCATTCAAGTGGAGATTGCTCAGATGCGCAAAGTTCAGGCAGGCGACAAGCTTTCGGGACGGCACGGCAATAAAGGCGTTATCTCGCAAGTTCGTCCTGTGGAAGATATGCCTTACCTCGAGGATGGTACGCCTGTGGATATCATTTTGAATCCTTTGGGTGTTGTTTCTCGCATGAACCTTGGTCAAATTCTTGAAACCCATCTGGGATGGGCGGCGGAAAAACTTGGGTATCGCGCAATTACTCCCGGACTTGATTCCGCGACCGAAGACGAGATTAAAATTGAACTTAAAAAAGCAGGGTTGCCCGAAGACGGTAAAGTGAAGCTGTATGACGGAAGAACCGGAAACGCTTTTGGACGAACGGTGACTGTCGGAAAAATTTATATGATGAAGCTGAATCATCTTGTTGAGGATAAGGTACATATGCGTTCGATAGGACCTTATTCGCTCATTACCCAGCAGCCGCTTGGAGGTAAAGCACAGTTTGGAGGTCAGCGTTTTGGTGAAATGGAGGTGTGGGCTCTTGAAGGATATGGAGCGCGTCAGACGCTTCAGGAAATGCTTACTATAAAATCGGATGATGTTTTGGGCCGCGCGGCGGCATATGAAGCTATTATCCGTGGTGAACAGATCAAGGGGCCGAATTTGCCCGCTTCATTTAATGTGCTCGTGAACGAACTGAAGGCATTGAGTTTTAATATTGAGCCGATTTACGGTTCGGAGTCCGATCGTCAGGAGGATTTTAAAGCGTTGCGGATAGGCATCGCTTCTCCGGAAGATATTTTAAAGTGGTCGCACGGCGAAGTAATTAAACCGGAGACCATTAATTATCGGACACAGCGACCGGAAAAAGACGGATTATTTTCCGAGCGGATTTTCGGTCCTACCAAGGATTATGAATGTTATTGCGGTAAATATCGCCGTGTGCGTTACAAAGGTGTTGTGTGCGATAAATGCGGCGTGGAGGTAACGCGTTCCGTTGTTCGTCGCGAACGCATGGGGCATATTACGCTTGCCGCTCCTGTTTCTCATATTTGGTTTTTAAAGAGCGTTCCGTCTCGCTTGAGTCTTCTTCTCGATGTTTCTTCGGTAAAATTGAGCCGAGCGATATATTACGTGGATTATGTCGTTACGGATATTGATGAGGAAAATCAGAAAAAAGCCCTTGCCGAAATCGACAAGGAGCTAAAGAGCCGTCTTAAGATAATCGGGACAAAAGATAAAAGCGCGAAAAGTGAACTTCTTACTGCCGCTTCACAGGCAAAAGATTTCCTGGAGGATCTTCGTCCGGGAAAGATTTTAACCGAAACAGAATACTTTAATTTATCCCGTCGTTTCGGTAATGTCTTTAAGGCGGGAAGCGGCGCTGAAGCAGTGCGTCATATTTTGGAAAATATGGATTTGCGCGCCGAAACCAAGAGGATCGAAAAAGAACTTGAATATTCAAAGGATAAACTTGCGGAAGTAAAACTCTTGCGGCGCTTGAAGATGCTTCGTTCGATGATTAAGAATAATCATCGGCCGGAGTGGATGGTTCTTACGATCTTGCCGGTACTTCCGCCGGATCTTCGTCCTATGGTTGCATTGGACGGCGGTCGTTACGCGACATCGGATTTGAATGATCTTTATCGCCGCGTTATTAACCGCAATAACCGGCTGAAGAAGCTTCTTGAAATTAAAGCTCCCGAGGTCATTGTTAAAAACGAAAAGCGTATGCTTCAAGAAGCGGTGGACGCCTTGATCGACAATTCGGCTCGTTTCGGCACACAGCAGTTATCTTCTCAACGCCGTCCGCTTCGTTCATTGGCGGACATGTTAAAAGGGAAACAGGGGCGTTTTCGGCAAAACTTGCTGGGAAAACGCGTAGATTATTCCGGTCGTTCGGTGATCGTTGTGGGGCCGAAACTATCCATTAATGAATGTGGACTTCCTAAAAAAATGGCGCTCGAGCTTTTCCGTCCTTTCGTAATCGGAGAGATGATACGGCGCGGTTTGGCGCACAATATTAGAAACGCGAACCGGCTTATTGAACAGGCTAACGACGAAGTGTGGGAGATTTTAGAAGAAATCATCAAAAACCGTTGGGTGCTTTTGAACCGCGCGCCGACCCTGCATCGTCTAAGCGTTCAAGCGTTTAAGCCGCTTTTGATCGAAGGGCTTGCTATACAAATTTCACCGTCGGTATGCGTTGCGTTCAATGCTGATTTTGACGGTGACCAGATGGCTGTCCATGTTCCTCTCTCCGATGGCGCTCAAAAAGAAGCCGCTGAAATTATGGCTGCCGGTAAGAATCTTTTGAAACCTTCAACGGGAGATCCGATTACCGCGCCGACGCAGGATATCGTTCTTGGAATTTATTATCTTACCTCCATTGATTCTCGTTATAGCGGGGTGAGTAAATCTTTTTCATCTTCGGAGGACACGCTTATAGCGTATAATCATGGCGCTATTGGTCTTCGACAGCCCGTGAAGGTGGGGAAACTCGAAACTTCTGCGGGGCGCTTTATCTTTAACGAGACGATTGAGGGTGTGTCGGAATTTATCAACGAAACATTAAATAAGAAAAAACTTTACAAGGTTATCGAAGCGATTATTGATCGTAATTCTTTCGAGAAAGTTGTCGGTATTTTGGACAAAATTAAAATACTTGGTTTTGAAATGGCGACAAAATCCGGCATTACGTGGGCGATGGCTGATCTGGTAACGCCTCCTGAAAAGAAAGCAGTGGTTGAAGCATCCGAAAAAGAAATTGCGATAATTCGCAGTCAATATGAACAGGGATTGCTTACCGAAGAAGAGCGGCGCGCGCGAACTATCGGTGTATGGGATCAATCAAAGATAAAAATCGCAAAACTGGTAAGCGTTACACTCGACAAAGAAAATTCCATTTATCAAATCATTGATTCCGGCGCGCGGGGTTCGTGGGCTCAGCCGATTCAAATGATGGGTATGAAGGGATTGGTACAAAATTCTCGCGGAGAAACAATCGAACTTCCAATTCGATCTTCCCTGAAGGAGGGTTTGGGGGTTTTGGAATACTTTATTTCGACGCATGGCGCGCGCAAAGGAACGACGGATACCGCCTTAAAGACCGCGCAAGCGGGTTATCTTACGCGTCGTCTTATCGATGTCGCGCAGGATCTTATGATTCGCGAAGAAGATTGTCGCACGAAAGAGGGTATTGAAATATTCAGAAGCGAAGGAGAAGTTTTCAATCAGCCGTTCCGCGATCGGTTATTCTCCCGTGTTGCGCTCGAAGATATTCGCATCGGTCACAAGCTTGCGGTAAAAGCGGGTGATATTATTACAAAAGAAACGGCTCGCGTGGTTCAGGAGTCTAAACTTGAGTCCATAAAGCTTAGATCACCGATTATGTGTAAGACGCTCTATGGAATTTGCGCGCGGTGTTATGGTTTGAATTTGGGTAACAATCAGCCCATTAAACTTGGCGAAGCGGTAGGCATTATAGCGGCGCAGTCAATCGGTGAACCGGGCACACAGCTTACGATGAGAACATTCCATACGGGAGGCGTCGCGGGTGCGGATATTACCCACGGACTTCCGCGCGTTGAGGAGCTTTTCGAAGTGAGACCGCCCAAAGGAAAAGCCGCGCTTGCCGAAGTTGACGGGTGGGTTGAAAAAATCGAGGAAAAGGGCGCTCTTAAGGTTCTTACGCTCGGAACTCATGCCGCGAAAATCGGAGCAGTAAAAGAGGGAACAGTTACCGAAAAGAAGTCAAAGAAGGTAAAACTTTTGGAATACACTATTCCGCGAAACGCGACGCTCTTGGTTAAAATCGGAGATGAGGTAAAGCGCGGTGGGCAACTCTATGAGGGCCATCTTGATCTTCGGGAAATCCTTGAGTTTAGGGATGCTCGCTCGGTCGAGCGTTATATCGTAAACGAAGTTCAACGTATTTATACCGCTGAAGGCGCGGCGATTAATGATAAGCATATTGAAATTATCGTAAAGCAGATGTTCGGCAGAGTGAAGATAAAAGAATCGGGTGATTCCACCGATCTTATGATGGGGGAAATTATCGAAAAATCTAAATTCTTAGAGGTGAACCGTGAATTAAAACGCCAAGGTCGCCACCCGGCACGCGCCCAGCAACTTCTTCTCGGCATTACGCGTGTTTCGCTTACTACCGAAAGCTTCCTTTCCGCGGCATCATTCCAAGATACCCCACGGGTCTTGGTGAAGGCCGCTATTGAGGGACGTGTCGATCCGCTTCGTGGACTTAAAGAGAACGTGATTATCGGACGCCTGATTCCGGTTGGCGAAGGTAAAAAAGACAAGAACATTGTTCTCGAAGAACCCGTTGAAGAACCTGCTTCGGTTGACATAGCCACTGAAGTCGGCTAACGTTCTATACCATGGAAATAGAGGATAAAAAAGATTACGAAATAGCATTCTTGGTCAAGGAGGAATCTTTGGTGCCCGAAGTGGTAAAGCTTCTGAAACAATATGAAGCCGAAATTGTGCATGAAGGCATGGTGAAGAAGATTAATTTGTCATACCCCGTTAAAAAGGAACTTCAAGCATATTTCGGGTACTGTTATTTTCGTCTTCAGCCGGAACGATTGCAAGACATTCATAGCGCTTTACGGACAAATCCGGTAATATTAAGATCCTTGCTCATGGTGCGAACGATTCGCGAGGTGGTTTCGCATATTCCCCGAGAACCGAAACGAGAGACGGTTCAAGCCCGCCCCGCCGCTCCGCAGGTAAAAACAACATTGCCCATAAGCAATGAGGAGCTCGAGAAAAAAATAGATGAAATTTTAAGCTAAGAAAACATATGAATCTCAACAAGATTTTTATTTTAGGGCGATTGACCGCCGATCCGGAGTTGCGGACAACTCCCGGAGGCCAGTCGGTAACGAGCTTTAGTGTTGCGACGAATAGGGTATGGAACGATAAAGCCGGCGCGAAACAGGAAGAAGTTGAATATCATAATGTAGTGGTCTGGGCCCGGCAAGCGGAGGTCGCGAGTCAATTTCTTACGAAGGGAAGTTTGGTGCTTGTCGAAGGCCGTATTCGCACGCGTTCGTGGCAGGACAAACAAGGTCAAAATCGAAAGACAACGGAAATTATTTGCGAACGGCTTCAATTCGGTCCGAGATCGACCGGGGCTCCCGCTCCGCGGATGGACAATCAGAGTGGAACCGGGCGGACAGCGATGCCGCTTCCCGAAGAGATGCCCGTAATCGATCTCGAGGAGGGAAGGGAAGAAACGAAATCCGAGGATCTGCCATTTTAAGGGCTTGGTTGAAAAATGCAAGCTTATAGTGTAGAATTTTTCATTACCAAACCTTACCGAGCACATAAGGCGTTATGTGCTCGGTGCTCACTATTGCAACCAATCGGGTTGCGTTATAGAATAACTTACCCTCTCGGGCAATAATGGCATGCAACAGTGTTTTTTCTGCTCACAAAACTTAAAAGATATTGACTACAAAGAAGTTGACCTTTTGAAGCGTTTTATTTCGAGCCAGGCAAAGATTATCGATCCTCGGCATACGAGTATTTGCGCAAAACACCAACGAAAACTCGCGCTTGCGATTAAACGCGCGCGGTTTTTGGCCCTGCTTCCTTTTGTGCGGCGTTAGGTTCACTCCGATGGAAAATTTCTTGAATCAAGATACTTTCAGACTGATTTTTTCAGTGAGCCACCGGAATGTTTTTTTCGATAGTCTTATTGTTTTTCTCGCAACATGGTTGCCGTACGCGCTTTTTGTGGCGCTCATATGGATATTTTTCACCCGCATAAAAGAGCTGCGTCATAGGTTGCTTTTTTTTACTGAAATTTCGCTTGCGGTTCTTGTGAGCCGCGGTTTTCTTACCGAAACAATCAGATTTTTTTGGCCGAATCCTCGTCCGTTTCTTACGTTGGGACTCGAACCATTATTTAAGGAGATGAGCAGTTCTTTCCCGTCGAGCCATGCCGCGGTATTTTTTGCGATTGCAATGACGCTTTTTTATTGGAATCGCCGATGGGGATTTTGGTTTTTTGCGTTTGCGGGGGTGAACAGCATCGCGCGGATTGCCGCAGGCGTCCACTGGCCGCTTGATATTATAGGTGGAATCCTCGTAGGTATTTTAGGAGGTATTGTAATTCACGCGCTCGTGGGCCCTTATCGCGAGGCGATTGATCGCCATGCGCATTCCGGAGATTCTACCTCTTCCGTCTTTTCTCAGTAGGACTTGATTTAAGGGCACGTATTTTTCTAGAGGATTATCTATTTTGTAAAATTTTCATTCTGGTGCAGTATTCTTGAATTAGTCCGAACATACTTCGTTCCTCAGCACCTTCGGCATTTCGCCGCCTGCGGCGGCGAGGAAGCCCCCCGCGAATCCGCCAGCTGGCGGACGGAAAGGCGGCAAAGCCGCATCGCTGATTCAGTAGAATCACCTACTGGGTGACAATTTCCCGCCACATATTTCAAATCTTAGAAGGCGGGATTGCGTTTTGTGTCTTCGCTTTGCTCAGACAAAACGGGAACAAGTTTTTCTTCTTGACCTGAGCTTGTCGAAGGTTGGCGGCAAATTCTCGCTCTTTGAATTATGAAAAAGAAAAGGGTCTCGAAGCCGAAGCTCCGAGACCCGATGTGGCGACTTGCGTCGCCGATTGTTCCTAAACCGACTGCTTGGCGAGCCAGCGCGAGAGATACCACGCTCCGTAGAGCGCAATTCCTACGCCGATCCACTGAACGAACGTGAGGTGTTCGCCAAGCAGGACGCTCGCGCCGAGGATAACCGCAGGGGTTTCGCCTTGGGCGAGGACACTCGCTTCCGTCGTGGGCAAATTCTCGAACACCATCAGGTTCGCAATCCAGTAGAGAAATCCACCGACAAATGCGAATCCGAGAACGAGAAGAATCAGTTTCGGCTCTGCGATGGCCGACCACGACGCACCAGCACTGAGCACGAGACCGAGCGTCCCCATGCCCATACAGGCATAGAAACACTTTTGGAGCGAGGTCGCCTTCGCGCGAGCGGAGAATTCATAGAGGATACCGTTCATGATTGTGCCGAACAGCGTCCATCCGAATCCTGCCCACTGGAAATGCCCGCCCCATCGTGCCATGACTACGCCTCCGAGCACCAGCACCAGTCCGACGATGGACGCTGGCGAAATCCGTCGGCCCAAGAAAGCGCCGATGACGAGATTTACCAACGGAGTCGCGGTAATGATGATGATTGTCGGTCCCGCGCCCCAGTGCCGAATGCCCTCGAACAATCCGAGTGTGGCGAACGGTAGGGTCAGAGCGATGAGGTACGTGTATTTGTCCACGCACCCGATGTGTCCACGAAGCCAGATGAACGCCATGGCGGCAGTCAGGAATCCTCGAAAGACCATGAGCTGTGTCGGCGTGAACATGTTCAGGACATTGACGAAAGGCAGGGCCAACCCTGCCGTGAGCCAAATGCCCAGAACTCCGAAGAGTCCTAACAGGGTTTTGCGATGCATTTCTGCACCCTCCTTTCAGTTTTTGGTTTGGGAATGTGCTACTCTTGTCTGCCAATAAAGATAGCATATCACACCATAAAAGTCAAAGAGAGGCAAGCACCGCTTCTTGGAGAGAATCTTATGAAAATTTTTCTTTTCTGCTTTTACAAAATATGGTTCGAGCCGATGTTTTTAACGGGTTCCTTGGTGGTTTTTTAAACTATGCTTTCCAGTAGTTTATTGTCTGTATGAATTGAGGTGCGTTTTTTGCAAGACGAATAGTATGTTTTATTTTCCCATTACCCTGTTTCAGTTTTTGCATGTTTGGAGAATAACCGAGGGTTTGTATCATCGAGAATACATCATTGGCTAAAACGGTGCCAGTATTAACGAAATTAATCATCACATAGCCGCGGTCATTATACAGAGAACCATCAGTTTGAAGAAGGCCGCGCAGGCATTCCTTTAAGTAGTTGCTATCTTCTTTAATCCAAGAAGGAACGCCAACATTTTGGGAATCCTTTGGGCCCTTGTCCCATTGCCAGCCAAGAAGTTCAGTCAGCGCATTTGAGTAGACACTTACGTCTACACATCCCCTCCGGTTCACTGTGTTAACTCGGTTTCTCGGGAGAAGGAGGCGGAGTGCTTTGATGACATGTTCGATGAGCATCGGGTATTTCTTGTCGCAAGTTACTCGTAAACGGACTGCTCTTCCGTTTGGATTAGAAAGATTGCCATCGCCTAGGGCAATGCCAATAATGTAAGCCTGAAGCTTTTTATCATCATTGATTTTAGGATTCGACATGGTGCCGAAGGTGGGATTTGAACCCACAAGGGCTTGCGCCCACGACATTTTGAGTGTCGCGTGTTTGCCAGGTTTCACCACTTCGGCTTTCATCTGTTGATTTTACCTAAATTTTGAGATAAAATCAATGTAAATTAATCTTAAAATCCTTTTGTGGACTTAAGGTTTTCATTCATGTAACATGGCGAGAGTTATCGCGATCTGTAATCAAAAAGGCGGCGTGGGAAAGACCACGACGGCGGTAAATTTAGGGGCCTATCTTGCGGCGCTCGGCAAGCGAACGCTTTTGGTTGATTTTGACCCACAGGCGAACGCGAGTTCCGCCTTAGGGTACGATCCTCGGCATACCGAGGTAAGCGTGTATCACGGTATCGCGGGGAGTGTTCATCCCGATCAGGTAGTAAAGACCTCGATCCTTACCAATCTCCACGTTGTTCCTTCGGCGCCGCATCTCGCCGGCGCGATGATAGAGCTTGTAGGGGTAGACGAGCGAGAGCAATATCTACGGAAGTTCGTGAATCAACTTCGGCACCGCTATGAGTATGTACTCATAGACCTTCCTCCGAGTTTGAGCTTGCTTACTATAAACGGTCTTGTCGCAAGCGATGAAATTTTAATTCCCGTTCAGGCCGAATATTACAGCTTGGAGGGCATCGGACAAATTTTGGAAACCGTGAATTTGCTGAAGAAGAATCTTAACCACGAGCTCACGATTAACGGCGCTTTAATCACCATGTTCGACAAGCGAGAACATTTAAGCCGCGAAGTTGCGCGGGATCTCCGCCGCAACTTTCCTCATCCCGTGTATGAGACCGAAATTCCGAGAAGCGTTGCGCTTGCGGAAGCTCCCAGTTTTTCAAAACCGGTGCTTTTGTATCGCCCCGACTCCGTGGGGGCATTGGCGTACGAACGTTTGGCGCGCGAGATTATAAAGCAAGAGGAAGTATTTCGAAGCAAAGGTGAAGCGGTGTCGAGTCGCGATTTTGGAAATTTTAATGTCAATGTTGGGTAAAGGATTAGAATCATTAATTCCCCCCGGCGGCGGGAATGTTTCAAAGCCGTCCGATCAAAAACCCGATGTACCCGTTGGAGGATTAGAGAGCGGAAGTGCCGTGCCTTTTCACGCCGACAAGGATGTTCTAAAAAATTATACTCCGGCAGTGTCGGAAGAAGCGGATCCTTTTTTTAAGCGGGCATTTGATGACGCTCCTCGTGGAAAATTTTCCTCATCGAAATCCGTCGGGCAAGACTCGATATTCCATATTGAAGTCGATAACATCAAGCCCAACCCGTTTCAACCGCGCCGCGATTTTAGCGAGGAGAGCTTACGCGAATTGGCGAATTCAATCCGGGAATTCGGCATTCTTCAGCCGCTTATTGTTACGAAGATCGAGAAAGAAGTTCCGACGGGAACGGAGGTTCAATATGAACTCATCGCGGGCGAACGGAGGTTGATGGCGTCAAAGATGCTCGGATTGGAGCGCGTGCCGGTCATTATCAAAAAAGTTAATTTCGATAAAGAGCGTTTGGAGATGGCGATTATCGAAAACCTCCAGAGAGAGAATTTGAATCCGCTTGAAACCGCGCGCGCTTTTACGAGACTTCAGGATGAGTTTCGCCTTACCCAGCGCGAAATCGCAACGCGCTTGGGGAAAAGCCGGGAAGTTGTCGCGAATACGGTTCGACTCCTTGATCTGCCGACATACATTCAGGACGCTCTCTCTCGTCGCGAGATTAGTGAAAGCCACGGGCGATTGCTTCTCGCGGTGACCGATAAATCCGTGCAGGAGAAAATATTTCGGGATTTGGTGGACAAGCATCTTACCACGCGCGAACTAAGGGGAAAGGTAGAATTCGCGAAAACCGGCCGGAGCGAAAACTCCGCCGCGTTCCACGGAGGGCTTTCACCGGAACTTAAGATGTTTCAAGAGAAGCTCACTACGGAGCTCGGTACTCCGGTTAAAATCGAACAGCACGGTAGTCCGACCTCTGGCGGAGGGAAGATAACGATTACGTTTTATTCAGGGGAAGAACTGAAAGGCATTATCGCGCGTTTCGCTCCGCCAACGGGCGTAGGAGATGAGGAGATTTAGATAATACGATAGCTTATCTCTTTAATCTCTTTTACCCCCACACCTACTTGCGATAATGTCTTTTCGAAGCCATTTGCCAAATACCAAATATCAAGATTACTCTATGGCACGGAATAATACTGGGAAGTAGCTTTTTTAGTGCTTCGCAATCGCAAGTAGGTGTGGGGGTTTATTTTTTCACAAGACCTGATAACTAATTTCTTTAATTTCTTTTATGCGCTTTAGTTTGAGTATCAACCGCTCGATCTTCTGTTTATCGGTCGTGGCGCATTGAATTTTGTCTGTGGGGAACTGACTTCCCGGGTTTTGGGTATGCAAACTCACGATATTGATATGAGAGCGGGCAATGACCGCGGTGATATCTTTGAGGAGGCCTACGCGGTCTTTTACCACAATACGAAGCTCGGTTTTTGTCGGTGTTTTTTTACTCGTTACCATGCTGCTTTTTTCGCTGAGCGATGCTTTGATGTGATCGCGCGCGGTCGATGTTTTTACGAACTTTAGCCAGTCTTCCGAAGGGCGCTTATTTTTTTGCGTGATAATCTCTACTAAGTCTCCCGAAGCGAGCTCGTGGTCAAGCGGAACAAACGTTCCGTTCACCTTCGCTCCCACGCAGGTAGTGCCGATTTGGGAGTGGATCTGGTAGGCGAAATCAATAGGTGTTGATCCCGAGGGAAGGTCAATAACGTCTCCTTGGGGGGTGATGACGAAGATGCGATCTTTGAAAAAATCGATTTTCATGGCCCGGAGGAGTTCTTCGGGTTTTGCGCTGCCGTCGCCGTATTTACCAAGCCAACCGCGAAGCTGTTGTACCCACGTGATCTCTTGGGTAAGTTTTTGCGCCGTTTCCTTGCCGTCGCGGCCCTTTTTTTTCTGTTCATAAATCCAGTGCGCCGCGATTCCGTTTTCGTCCTCATCGTGCATTTCTTTCGTTCGGATTTGGAACTCGATGAATTTTCCCTCGGGGCCGATCACGGTGGTGTGCAGGCTTCGATAGTTGTTTGCCTTGGGAAGCGCGATGTAGTCTTTGATCCGTCCGGGAAGCGGCGGCCAATACTTATGCAATATGCCCAATATGGCGTAGCACTCCTCGATGTTTTTTACGATAATGCGCACCGCGATTAAATCGTAAATTTTTCCGATGTCCATATTGTGCCGAAGAAGTTTGTGATACAAACTCGAGTAACGTTTCGCCCGAAGATCGATTACGATGGGTTCCAAGCGGTGTTCTTTGAAGATCTTTTCCACGGCGCCCTTCACTGTTTCGAGGTACTTGAGGCGGGTTCTGTATTCATCATGAAGAACATTCTTAAGCCAGATATTTTCTTTGGGATAAAGATAGGGGAAGGCAAGATCGTGCAATTCACCGCTTAGGTTTTGCATGCCCAATCGATAGGCGATGGGCGCGTAAATCTCATCCGTCTCAAGCGCGATTCGTTTTTGTTTTACGGGTGGAAGCGCGCCCAGTGTTTGCATGTTGTGGAGGCGGTCCGCCAATTTTATGAAAATAACGCGGAGATCTTGGCTTAAGGCCAGTATCATCTTTCGCAGATTCTCGACTTTCGCTTCCGCTCCGCGATACTTGATGTGGCCGAGTTTCGTTACGCCGTTTACGAGAAAAGCGATGTCCCCACCGAATTTATTTTTTATGTCTTCGAGGGTTACCGCGGTATCTTCTACGGTATCATGGAGAAGTCCCGCGGCGATTGTTGCTTCATCGAGCTTCCAGAGAGATAAATTTTCGGCGGTGGCGAGTACGTGAATGAAATACGGCTCGCCGGTATTCCTTTTTTGGCCGGCGTGAGCTTTCTCGGCGAGCCGATAGGCACGACCGATAAGTCCGTCGGGATATTTTCTCGCAGTTTCTTTGACGGTCATTGAAATATAACTTCAGTATTGAGCAAGTAGGCAGAAGTGGCAAGAGTTTCAAAAAGATGAATGCTATTCCGCCTTACCTTTTTTCTTTTTCTCTCTCGGGGGTTGTTTTTTCCACGCTTCGTATGCGGCGGCAAGCTCTTCTTCCGTTTCGGGTTTTTTATTCATCACGAAGGTGCAGTCGGGGTAGCGGGTGCATGCGTAGAAGGGTTTCCCGCGGCCGCGGGATTTTTTGAGAACCACGTCACCAACCAGTTTTTCTGGAGTTGGTTGCCCCGAGCTTGAATTGCCCGTGGTTAGACCTAGTTCACTATCTCGCTCTCGCTCGGCAATCCTCGCTCGACAGTTAGGACACTCGAAACCGGTCTTTTCCCATATTCTTGCGATTCCTTTGCATTTTGGGTAATCACCGCATCCCAGGAAGAAACCGAAGCGGCCGCGCTTTACTCCCATTTGTTTTCCGCAGATGGGGCAGCACTCATCCTTGGTTTTTTCTTCGAGTTCTTTTATTTTCGCCGCTTCTTCGGGCATGGGGAGCGTTACCTTGCTTCCGGCTTCGGGACACGCCATAAACTTTCCCATCCGTCCGAATTTGATGACCATCGGATTTCCGCAGTGCGGGCAGGGGGTTTCAGAAATCTCGGTGCGTTTTTCGACGCTTGCTTCTTTTTTGATGAGATTTTTTTTGAAAGGGTCGTAGAATTTTTTGCAGACCGTGACCCAATTTATCTTTCCTTCTGCGATCTCGTCCAATTCTTCCTCGACGTGCGAAGTGAATCCGACATCCACGATCTCGGGGAAATGCTCTACTAATATGTCGTTTACTATCACGCCGATCTCGGTCGGATGGTAGCGTTTTTCCACTTTTTCAACGTAAGTGCGCTCTTGAATAGTGGAAAGGGTGGGAGCGTAGGTGGACGGCCTGCCGATACCCGCGGCTTCGAGGGCCTTGATAAGTGTTGCGTCGTTGTAGCGGGGTGGGGGCTCAGTGAAATGTTGAGATGGAGATAGCTCTTTTAGATTAAGCTTCTCGCCTTTCGTGAGCTCGGGGAGCATCCCTTCTTCTTCGCCTCCGCCAGCCGGCGCATCGTCTTTCCCTTCGGTATAAACACGGATGAAGCCGTCGAATTTTACCGTCTGGCCGTTCGCGCGGAAGACGTATTTTGTCTTCTGTGAATCCTCCTCCTTCGCTGAAGTTAAGGAAGGCAAGTTGGCGGAGGTGGCTTCGATGTCCGCGGTTGTCTGTTCAAGAAGCGCGGGTTGCATTTGGCAGGCGATCGTTCTTTTCCAGATAAGATCGTAGAGGCGCTTTTCTCCACGGTCGATATTTACGGGAAGGCCCGCCTTCGCTCCGGCTCCGGCGGACAAGTCGGATGCTTTCCGCGCAAGGTTTGTGGGACGGATTCCTTCGTGCGCCTCCTGCGCGCCTTTCGATGTTGTGCGGTAGAAACGCGGCTCGGGAAGCTGGTACTTTTTGCCGTATTCTTTGCCGATAACATCTTTAGCTTGAGCTAACGCGCTCTTTGCGAGGTGCACACTGTCCGTGCGCATATAGGTGATATGCCCCTTCTCGTAGAGCCGTTGGGCAAGCACCATCGTCTGTTTTGCGGAGAAGCCGAGTTTCCGCGCTGCTTCCTGTTGGAGAGTCGAGGTGATGAAAGGAGGCGCTGGGGTGCGAGTCACTTCGCGTGCCGAAACTTCGGAGATCGTGTACGAAGCGCCCTTGAGGTTCGCGAGGATAGTCTTCGTATCGCCTTCGGTTTTCAAACCCATTTTCCCGACGGGCGCGCCATCTTTCGCATGGAGATGCGCGGCGAAGGTTCGCTTTTCTTTCAGTTTTGAAAAAAGCGCGTCAATGGACCAATATTCTTCTTTTGTGAATTTCTCGATCTCCCGCTCGCGTTCGACAATGAGCCGCACGGCGACGCTCTGTACCCGACCGGCGGAGAGGCCGTAGCGCACCTTCCTCCAGAGGAACGGAGAGAGTTCATAGCCCACAAGGCGGTCCAAAACCCGGCGTGCCTGTTGGGCGTCAACGAGGTTCAGGTCAAGCGCACGAGGAGTCTTGAGCGCCTCTTCGATGGCGCTCTTTGTTATCTCATGAAACACTATTCGCTTTATGCGCGGGTCGGCTTTTCCGGCGCGGAGGTTCTCGTCGCTCCCGAGCCCCAGGGCTTGTACGAGATGCCATGAGATCGCTTCTCCTTCGCGGTCTTCGTCGGTTGCGAGGATGATCTCCTTGGCAGTCTCCGCTTTTTTCGCGAGCGAAGAAATTACCTCTTTGGCCTTCACGGGGATGCTGTAGGTTGGGCGGAAACCATGAAGTACGTCAATCGAGAGCTTGCTCTTCGGCAGATCGCGCACATGGCCGTAAGAAGATTCCACAACATAACCCTTGCCGAGAAATTTGCTTATCGTTTTTGCCTTCGTCGGTGATTCAACAATAACCAGTTTCATAAGAAGAGCGAATAACCACGTTCGGTTTCCTTAATGGCATTGCGCAGTATAAGGAAGCTGATCGTCTGATTCGCGGTTTTGGCTTTAAGATTAGTGAGTTCGATTATTTTGTCAACCGAAAGAGGTTTCGTGCTCTGTTTCAGCGCCGCAAGAATAGCTTCTTCTTCGGGGGTTTCGAAAAGCACTCCCGATGTTCCCGATGCTTCGTTTTTCTCGATATGGAGAGCTTCAAGTACGTTCTCCGGTGATACGACAAGCTCCGCGCCGCCGCGTATAAGTTCGTGTGAACCGAAAAAGTTTGGATGGGAAACCGGCCCGGGAACTACAAATACGTCGCGGTTTTGTTCAACGGCAAAACGGGCGGTGGCGAGCGAGCCGGAACTTTGGGGCGCCTCAACAAGAACGATTCCTCTTGAGAGTCCGCTTATGATGCGATTGCGTTCAAGAAAACGATAGGGGAGCGAGGGGCTGCCCAAAGGGTATTCGGAGATCATAAGTCCGCCTTGCTCGAGAATGGTTTTCGCAAGGCGCTCGTTCTCTCTCGGATAGAAGCGGTCAAGGCCGTTCGCGAGGACGCCAACCGTTTTTCCTTTCGCCTGAAGCGCGCCGGCATGGGATGCGGCGTCAATGCCGAGGGCAAGGCCGCTTATTACTGTGCAGTGCGCATGTGCAAATGCCTCGGAAAATTTTTTCGCGAGTTCTTTTCCTTCTTGAGTTGCTTTACGGGTGCCGACAATGGCGATGGTGTTTCCGTCGAGTGCTTTGGTATTGCCTAAAAAATAAAGGCCGAATGGGGGCCAAGGGATCTCTTTGAGGAGTTTTGGGTATTGGCTATCTTCTTGGAGTATTAGACGAATGTTCAGTGTTTCAAGTTTTTTATACTCTTCCCGAGGTTCAAGAGATGCTTTTTCAATAGGAAGAAGGTGAAGCCATGACTTTTCCCACGATCCGTGGGTTTTCTGGAGCCGCGCGAGACGTGAATAATCGCTCCGAGTTGCGATTGCAAGGGCGTTGTAGAATAACGCTTCATCCATATGGATGTAAGCATACTCTCCTTGGTTTCAAATGAAAAACATGTCTTACGCGCGGTACCCGCGCGTATTTCTCTTTTTTGGTATACTTAAAGAAACATTTTCTTGTTTGGAAGAAAAATCATGAAAGACCCGAAAAGAAAATTATTGGTAAATCTGGGGATTATTATAGGAAGCTTCGGCCTCTTGGGTTATGGCCTTTTCTGGTTCTCGGGACGTCTCGACGCTCGTACGGATGAGATTATAAAGGCGCGCCAATTTATCGATGAGAGTAAGCGTGGTATTACGGCAATTGCCGAGCTTCAGGGTAAAGCCGTAGAAGCGGATGCATATCAAAAACGGATGGATCTTATTCTACCTCGCGAAGATCAATTGCTTGATTTTCCCCGATGGCTCGAGGGAGTCGCTAAGGTTCATCAGGTGGCAGCGACATTTAATTTTCAAGGAGGTCAAAAACCAGCGGAACAGAACGTGCCGGGCTATATACAATTCACCGTGGCTATTGATGGTCGCTTTGATTCAATCCTTAGTTTCTTGAAAGACATCGAAACAAATCAGCGCCAGTTCTTGGCGGGATTTGATCATTTTGAACTTACGAGATCGGGGGCGATCGGCGTTATGTATCGTATGTCGGTTAACGGAAAACTATTTTTCAAGTTCGTTCCGAAAACAAGTTAAATAGAAATTCTATGAAAGATTTTTTGAAAAAACATCAAGACATTTTCCTCGCCATTCTTGCCGTGGTATTTGTTGTTACGCTTGCAGGTTGCGGTATTTGGACTGTAAAAACTTTGGTATCTGATCTTGGAAGATCCCTAGACCCCTCAACAAATACGGGGGATGTCGTTAATTTTAATATTAATGAAGCGAAGGCGGTGCTGGGAAACTAAACGTTTTACTAAGTTGCCATAGGGTGAATTGTCGGGTAGGGATAGAAACAAAATAACATAGCGTAATGTAGCCCCTCGTTCCTCGAGACACTTAATCTTGTAGTTGCTCTATATACTCGCAAGCAAAATTAGTGTGTCTTTACAGTTTGGCTAGAACCTATTTTATCAAGAACTCCTGAACGAAACCAGACCAAGGAAGCCAGCCCCGCCGCCGCTCGCTCCGCTCGCCACACCACAGAAAAATACTCTTTGCTCTTTTCATTTTGCGCGCGCCGGATTTCTTTTTCTCTTAATGAAAAGAGTATTTTTCTGTGGTGTCTTGCTTTGAAAAGCAAGGTGGCGGGACTGGCCTCATTTTGATTTCGCAAAGGAAAAGCGGAATTCCCCCCAAACCCCCCTTCCGCTTTTCCTTTGCTCAAACGGGA
>CAYHZA010000011.1:0-20516 GCA_964361095.1 uncultured Candidatus Saccharibacteria bacterium
GGCGAAGTCGTAACAAGGCACGCGTAGCGGAAGCTGTGCGTGGATCAATTAAACTTTTCGATAAACTCAAGAGTAAATCGAAATTTGTCGATAGATTTTAAATTGGAATTTCTGGTATAAAATCTAGTATTGGGGCAACTAAAAAACTTTTTTGAACGTAGGTAAAAAAACATATTGCAGCCATATGTTTTTTAATGTATAACTCAATAAGAAAGGAGGTGAGGTGATGAAAATTCAACGCGTTGTGGTTGGTAATCGTGAGTATGAATTTATCATCGAGGCGGAGAGTCTGGTGGATGCAGCTTTTCTCGCCGAGATCATGAGTTTGTTGGAGCAAAGTCACGGCACAGAGCGTAGGATTGATATCACGAGCGTGGAACACATTCAGAAGACTTGGGCTGGTTACAGTGTTAAAAGGGCAAAATTCGCCTTCAGGTGTTGAATGTTTCAAAGACGGCACGGCTTCGGTCGTGCCTTTTATTTTCTTGATAATATCTATTGACATTGTTATCTATTAAATTTGTTTGGAATAAAAAAACCGGCTCTTGCGGGGCCGGTTTGTGTTGTGGTGCGGTAGCGAATTCGTTGTCATTCGAATTTCGTGGCGTTTTCCTTCGTGGTGTTCGGCGAATAAAAACTGAGTTTTTCCCGAAAGGCGTTGCGAGTCTTTCGGGGTCCGATCATCACGACAATAAGAAGGAACATGATCCCTGCAACGGGAATTCCCAAAAGGAGCACAACAGGAAAATACAATTGCCACATATGCCACATACCGTATCCTCCATAGAAAAGACGTTTGGTATAGTCTATATCCGCGAGATTTTTTTGCAAGTAAAATTGCAAAGTAGGCTGATTTTGCTATGATAGATACATGCCCGAAGTAATGAAAGTTTTAATTGCCGAAGATGACCACTTTCTGTCCGCCTTGCTCAAGGCACGCATGGACAAAGAGGGGTTTGAAGTACGCCAGGTATTTGACGGGCAAGAGGCACTGGATATGCTTAAGGAATTTCATCCGACGGTGATTATCCTCGATCTTATTATGCCGACTCTTTCCGGTTTTGAATTTTTGGAACAGACCTCCATCGATCCGCAATTCAACCAGATCCCCGTTATTATATTGAGCAATCTCGGGCAGGACGAGGATATCCAGCACGCGAAACAACTGGGCGCCAAGGAGTATTTTGTAAAAGCGCGCACTTCGATCGATCAGGTAATCACGGTGGTAAAAAACCTTACACAAGTAAAGGTTTAGGATATGCCACGGTTGACATTTATCGTGAAATTTTCTACGATAGACGGGTAGATTGTTCCCCGAAAGGGAAATTTTATTTCATCCATGATCTCCGAAGATATAGCAAAAAAAATCAAACCGGGAGCAGTGGTGCGCGTGTTCGAAGGCACTGCACCGTTTCAGGGTATCGTCATCGCGCGGAAGCACGGCAATGAACCGGGCGCGAGCTTTACGGTGCGCACAATCCTCGCGGCTGTCGGAGTTGAGAAAAATTTTCCCATCCATTCCCCGAGCATTACGAAGGTAGAGATCATTTCAAGTCCGAAGAAAATCGGCCGCGCGAAGCTTTATTTTGTGCGAAAGATCTCTGGCAGAAAGATACGCCAGAAGTTAGGAGTGTCTATTTAGATCTTTTCTTTTCAAATATTTGTATTTTTAGTTGAGAGGTCGTATACTTGATTGTAATCGGCGTTTCTATCTAGTTTTTTGTTTCCATAAAGGAGTTCTGATGCCGCACGAAAAGCGAATTCTTGAGTTTTACAAAACTGGGCACCACAACATTTCCGTCATTTTCTTGATGTTTATCACGGGAGGGGTAGTACTATTTACCACTTCTTGCTAGAAAATGGATTTTAAAACCAATAACTAGACAGGGACAACGATCCATCAACCATCGCCGGGCCTTACACACAAGGCGCCGGCTTTTCTTTTTTAACTTATATATTGGCATACGCTATTACCTTGAGATACGTTATAATAAAAAAATGAGAGGATAGGATATCAGAGAATAACGTTTAACTATGAAGCCGTTAGGAAAGGTAAAAATTAAATGGTCACAAGAATTTGCGTATGCCATTGGGCTTCTTACGACAGACGGTAATCTATCTTCGGATGGGCGGCACATCGATTTAACCTCAAAAGACAGGGAGCAATTGTTTAACTTTCTAAAATGTCTTGGACTTAAGAATAAAATTAGTTACAAAGTAAGCGGTTCTACCAAAAAGAAGTCCTTAAGAATTCAGTTTGGCGATGTGAACTTTTATAAATTTCTTGTTGGAATCGGTTTGGCTCCGAAAAAGTCCAAAACGATTGGTGCAGTGGATATTCCGGAGAATTATTTTATGGATTTCCTTCGAGGGCATTTCGATGGCGACGGCACATTTTATTCGTATTGGGATCCTCGGTGGCGATCTAGTTTTATGTTCTACATTGAATTCATATCAGCAAGCAAAAATCATGTTCTTTGGCTTCAAAAACGAATTAAAAATTCCTTAGGGATTCAAGGGAGAATTACCAAAAGTAGAAACAACAGCGCGTATCGATTAAAATATGCCAAGACCGAATCATTGAAATTATTACCAGAGATGTATTATAATAATGCCGTAGTTTGCTTGTCCCGCAAAAGAAATAAAATAGTAAAAGCCCTTCAAATTGCGGGAAAGAAGCTATAGCAAACGCGCGGGTGTCGTAACGGTAGCCGAGCACGCTTGAGGTGCGTGTGCCGAAAGGCGTGGAGGTTCGACTCCTCTCCCGCGCACACAGATAGAAACTTCTCGTTCGGAAATGACTGCTCCGCGCGAACCTTTTTTGAGCGACAATTTGCGCCTTGACGGGCGCAGACCCCGCCCCGCGACTCCGTCCGCCTGACGGCGACGCAAAGCAAAACATTTTTCTCTTTATCTTTTTATGAGGCGTGCGCAAAATTTTCTTCTAAACGGATTTGAAAAATGTTTTGCTTTGCTTCCTTGCTGACGCAAGGACGAGCCGCTTCCCACCCTCTTGCGCTCGGGCGGCGTGGGCAGGAGGGGCGCGGGGAGAATGCCCACGCCTACACTTCACCGATTTATTGAACCAGAGGAAGTTGCGAGTTTAGTAGGTTTTCTTATTGGATCCACGGGCAGTGGAATAACCGGACAAGTATATGAAATCAAATAAAAAAAGGGAAAAAAACATTAAACCTTGGAGAGTAGAAAGTTCTCGTGTCTTATTAGAGGATCGTTGGATTAAGGTACGGGCAGATAAATGCGTTACCAGCGATGGTGTTGTTATATCTCCTTACTATGTGCTGGAATATCCAAACTGGGTTCACATGGTTGTCATTAATAATAAAAATCAAATACTGATAACAAAGCAGTACCGGCATGGAGCTAGAGGTATTTTTTTTGAGCTACCATGCGGTACTCAAGATGTTGAAGACGGTAGTCCCTTAGAAGCCGCAAAAAGAGAACTTTTGGAGGAAACTGGTTATAAGATAGTGTAGATTTTTTCAATTCTTTCCGGGCCTCAAACAAAAAGGCGCAGCCGTAGCCGCGCCGTATAATGAGATGTTGTTGTCTGCCTAGTTGTCGCAGGCGAGTTCGCACTCGAGTGTCTCGCACTTCCCATTTTCGCAAACCCAGGTTTCGTGATCGTGAACTGCCGCCGCGAGAAGGACAAGAATGGTAATGGCTAAGAGTACAAGGATGGGGTTAAGTCTCCTACCCCTTGCTTTTTCGGTCATTGTTACCTCCTTTGCTTCAGGTATCATTCCATAACTTCTTGCGTTATGTCAATTTTGTGAGGGTGCTTGACCCCGTTAGAAGTTTACTTCTAACGGGGTTGACAATTTCAGCGAAAGGAGTATAATTACCCTCAGAACCGTGGAGAGTGCATTTTGGGCAATGGTGTCCGAAATGGCGAACCACAAAAACAGAGGAGACTTTGCTATGAGGAGAGGTACGTGATTCTGGCGCGGCTGAAGAAGTCATCCAGTGAGATGGCCAAATTTATGAAGTGCTCCAGATCCACCTGCTCGATCCCGGTCGTCGACGACGGCTCGGACTCCACGGAGACGGCGCGTCAGCTCGCGACGAGCTGAAGCCGATTCCATACATGCCACGGGCGCCACCGCATCATAACCCGTACATGTAGCCAAAATTGATTCGCACCTCCCTTTACTGAAAAGGTTTCACGCCCAGGACAATACATCGTCCTGGGCTTTTTATTAAAATTTACAAAATAAAACAAATGCATAAACGGATAGTATCTTTATAGTTTATACTTGAGGCACTATAATGTTTATAAATCCGTGTTCTACCAATACTTATTAAAACCGCTGCTTTTTCGGCGTGATCCGGAGGTGATGCATGACCGTTTTACGGCGCTCGGGGAATTTTTGGGCAGAGTGCCGCTTGGGAAATTTTTAGTGGGGAGTGTGTGTCGATACCGTCATCCGGCGCTTCGTGCCACCGTGCGTGGTATCCGTTTTGAAAATCCGATAGGCCTTGCAGCGGGCTTTGACAAGGATATGAATCTTACCGAAATTATCCCCGAGGTCGGATTCGGTTTTATGGAGGTAGGTTCGGTAACGTACCATCCCTATGCCGGAAATCCCGGCAAACGACTCGCGCGTCTTCCTAAAGACAAATCACTTATCGTCTATTATGGACTAAAGAGCATCGGCGCCGAGGCGATGTATAAAAAAATTCGGAGTGTGAAATTTACGATTCCCACGGGACTCAATATCGCGAAAACCAACCGTGCGGATATCAAAGGAGAAAAGTCGGTTGAGGATTATATCAAAACTTATCGTCTACTTGCGCCATATTTTTCGTATACGACGATTAACATATCGTGTCCCAACGCGCAGGACGGATGTATGTTTCAGGAGCCGAAGATGCTCAACGCGCTTCTTGCGGCATTCGCGAAAGAGAAAAAATATAATCCGATATTCTTGAAAATTTCCAACCACTTAACCCACGGTGAAATTGACGGCATTTTGGATGTGGTGAAGAAATATGATTTTGTGGACGGATTTATTATTTCCAATCTTAGCAAAAACAGAGCCATGCTTTCCCTTGCGTCATCGCGGGAAGAGTTAGATGCAATTCCCGATGGAGGTATTTCCGGTCAGCCGATAAAAAACATCTCCAACGATCTTATACGATACGTATTCACACGCACGAAAGGGGCGTATGCTATTGTCGGACTCGGAGGGGTTTTTAGCGCCGAGGATGCATACGAAAAAATCAGAGCCGGCGCGTCGCTGGTGCAGCTCATTACCGGCATGATCTATGAGGGTCCCACGCTCATCAAGCGGATCAACAAGGGATTGGTAAGATTACTGGAACGGGACGGTTTCAGAACAATAGGCGAAGCGGTAGGAAGCGGAATATAGATGAAATATATTATAGGCATTGACGAGGTCGGGCGGGGTTCGCTTGCGGGGCCCGTCGCGGTTGCGGCGGCTTCAATCACGCGAGGACTAAAGTTGCGCAATACGCCAATCGGAAAACTGAAAGATTCTAAAAAATTAACGCCCAAAAAACGCGAAGCATGGTTTCGCTACGCGAAAGCGCATTCGGATATTACCTATGAAATTGCGCGCGTGTATCCTCGGTCAATAGAAAAGATAAATATATCCAATGCGGCAAATAGAGCCGCGACTAAAGCATTAGGAAGACTTATAAAAAAATTGGGCATCAAAGCAGGCGATTGTACGGTGATGCTCGATGGAGGCCTTTATCTCCGTGGCGTGAATGTCCCGAAGGCGCGGACAATCATTCGGGGTGATGAGCGTTATCCGGCGATTAAGCTTGCCTCAATCGTCGCTAAGGTTTCACGCGATAGGTTTATGACGAAACTTGCGAAGAAATATCCCGTGTATGGGTTTGAAATTCATAAGGGATATGGGACAAAGGCGCATTTCGCGGCTATCAAAAAACACGGCCCGAGCAAGGCGCACCGGTTGACGTTTTTATAAATGAAAAGGCGCGATTGTAGTCGCGCCGGAGAGCCGGAATTACTTACTCGGCAAAGTTCATGTGGAGGGGGCAGGAGCGGCTTAACGATCGGAAGACGGTGTGGAGAATCGCCGCGACGAAGATAGCTGCAGCAATGCCCAAAAGCCCGACCAGAATCGTTGAAACGAAAGACGGTTGCCCTACCTCCTGTCCGATGTGTTGACCCATCGCGATACCAGCGATGAAAGCCCCCACGAAAAGCAGGAAGTCAAAACAGGCATGCAGTATTCTCATTCGTACCTCCCTCAAGTAGCTCTAAGAAGCATACAGCATTACCCGGAGCGCACAAGTCTTGATTTATTTGATGGTTTGGGTATACTAAGAAAAATGTTTCCTGCCACCGCGGGATGCCCAATTTCGCAGCCAATCGCTGCGTTCTTGGGCGAAATTAGCACATGGGTGGCTCCTCGGCTTCGCTCGGGACAAAACATTATAAATAAAATATGGGAGGCGTACCAGTTAAACATCATTCAAAAGGAAAAGTCGGACGAAGGCGGTCGCATTTGGCGCTTAAAAAACGGCGTCTTTTGGTATGTGCAAACTGTAGCGCTCCAAAAATGGCCCACCGCACTTGTCTTCAGTGCGGGAAAAAATAGGGGCTTTGTCTAAAATTTCAATTGGATAAATAAAGAAATTTTAGCTACAAAACCTTACCGAGCACATAAGCAAGAGTATTTATATCGTATAATGTTCATTGATAATTCCTAAATGGTAAAATCGAGTACTTCTGTTATTATGTGCTCGGTGCTCAATGTTGTAGTAAAATTTACTACGGATTGAGCAGTTCGGCCCTGAGCTCACTGCCGAAGGGCTTGAAAATTTAGACAACATTGGCATGGCCACTCGACACCTTATTCGCACCGTCATTCTCCAGTCTCTCTATGAGTGGGATTTTTATCATCAAAAAAAAGATGTGACGGATATTATTAAGCGAAATCTTGACGAATTCGCGCCCGGGATCGATGAACCGGAATTTGCCTGGATCATCGCGAAAGGAGTTGCGGAGCATTTGCCGGAGATAGATAAAGTTATTGTCGCTTCCGCGCCGGAGTGGCCGCTTGAGAAAATCGCCGTCATTGACCGCAATATTTTACGCATCGGGCTCTACGAGTTGTTATACGCGAATCCCGAAGAAGTGCCGCCGAAGGTGGCAATCAACGAAGCGGTGGAGATGGCAAAGAATTTTGGCGGGCCGAATTCGGGAAGATTCGTAAATGGCGTCTTGGGAACCGTGTATCGGGAGATGGAGAAGCGCACGATAGAAGATAAGGCAAAATAATTTAAGCAATACGATTTTATTTCATGGTAACCGTAAAACTGGAAGCATTCGAAAAGAAACTCGGTGTTACATTTAAGAACAAAGACATCTTAAAGGAGGCGCTTACACATCGTTCGTATTTGAACGAACGGCCCGAATGGCCGTATCCGCACAATGAGCGGCTTGAATACCTCGGTGATGCCGTTCTTGAGCTTGCGGTGACGGAAAATTTATTCCACCGTTTTCCGAGCGAACCGGAGGGAAAACTTACGGTTCTTCGCGCCGCGCTGGTGAACTATCAAACGCTCAATACGGTGGCGCTCGAAATGGGGCTCGATAAATTCGTGCTGATGTCGCGGGGAGAATCAAAAGATACGGGAAAAGCGCGGGATGTGATATACGCGAACGCAATCGAGGCGGTGATCGGAGCGATCTATATTGATCAAGGTTTCAAAACCGCGAGTACGGTTATCAAAAAATTCATCGTGAGCCATCTTGACGATATTTTAGAAACAAAAAGCTATCGTGATCCCAAGAGCGAGCTTCAGGAAATTGTACAAGAGAAATTAAGAGTAACGCCCTCCTACGGCGTGCTTGAAGAAAGCGGACCCGCGCATAAAAGGACATTTATCGTAGGGGTATATTTCGATAAAAAATTGATCGAAAAAGGGAGCGGATTATCAAAACAGGAGGCCGAAGTTGAAGCGGCACGGCGCGCCTTGCTGAAATATAAGTCTTCGATATAGTATTCCTTGAACCATGAATTTACTCCGAAGATTAGAGTTAAACGGTTTTAAATCGTTCGCGCAAAAAACCATTCTCGAATTTCCCGAGGGCATTACGGCGATCGTCGGGCCGAACGGATCGGGAAAATCCAACGTGATCGACGCGATACGTTGGCTTTTGGGTGAGCGGGAAACCAAGAATTTAAGAGGAACAAAGGTAGAGGATTTGATCTTTGCCGGAACGGCAAAGCGGGGACGACTGGGACAGGCGCAGGCGAGCCTGCATTTTGATAATCATAATAAGTTTTTCCCCATTGATTTTGCCGAGGTTTCCGTTTCTCGTCAGGTGAATCGTGACGGCGTAAGTCAGTATTTTTTGAATAAATCGGAAGTTCGCCTAAAGGATGTGGTTGATTTTTTCGCCCGGGCGCGGCTGGGGACCAAGGGTCTCGTGGTGATCGGGCAAGGGAACAGCGATCTTTTTGTGCAGGCAAACCCGCTGTCGCGCCGAGAGATGATCGAGGAGATGTTGGGGCTTCGGGAGTACCAGATAAAACGTGCCGATGCCGAACGACGGCTCCGAAACTCCCAGATTAACCTTGAGAAAGCGCAGGCTTTGATAGAAGAAATCCTTCCGCATTTGCGCTCCCTGAAACGGCAGACAAACCGGTGGGAAAAGCGGGGTGTTTTGGATAAAGAGCTTAAAGACCTTGAGCACACTTTTTTCGGCTATCAGTTCAAGAAATTACGCGAAAAAATGAGTGCTGTTGAAAAAGACATCAAATCGCATGAAAGCGAGCTTGGTCTTTTGGAAAAAGAGAGAAACCAAGCCCAAGCGCATCTTAAAGAGATCGAGGCCAGCCAACCGAAGGAACGCGAAGAGATAAACGAAATAAAAAAGCAAACGCAATCTCTCTTGGAGAACAAAAGCCGCCTTCAAAAAGAGATCGGGAGGCTTGAAGCGCAGATCGAAATGGCGGAGCGCGCGCCGGAGGCCGTTTCTTCGGAGACACCGAATCTCCTCCCACTTATTAAAAAAGTGAAACACGGGCTTGAAGCGCATCTTGAAGAAGAGGACGTCGAAGAGCTTCGTAGGGTGATCGAGATCCTCCTTGAAGAGATCGATGAAGCGCTCGCGGATATGCCGAAAGAGAGCGAGGAGAAAAAAACAGCCCACACGTTTCGGGCGCAGTTTTCGGAGATTAGCGAAGAGCTTTCGGATCTTGAAGGTAAAATTCGCGAGTTGAAAGAAAAAGAAAATTCCTTGGAGAAAAATCAGGAGGAGTTTTACCGCGCGTTTCGCGCGGCCGCCGCGGAGCTTGAAACGGCAAAAAACAAAATAGAAAAATGGGAGAATGTAAACCGCGAACGTTCGTTCGAGAAGGAGCGTCTCCATATGCGTCTTGAAGAGCTCGAACGGCAGGTGGTTCAGCTTGATCGTAAACCATCTGAATTTTTGGAGTTTCAAGTTACCCGTGAGTTGAGCGAATCGGATCTTTCCGGATTGGAACGCCAGATTTTGAAATATCGGGGAGATTTGGCATCCATCGGGGAAATTGACGAAACATTAATCAAGGAAGCGCGTGAAACGGAAGAGCGCTACGAATTTTTGGAACATCAATCGGATGACCTCGAGCATGCAAAGACCGATCTTGAAGCGCTGATCCGAGATTTAAGCGAAAAAATAAAAACGGAGTTTGGTTCGGCATTGCTTCGCATTAACGAAGAGTTTAATAAGTTTTTTAACCTTATGTTTAACGGCGGCCACGCGAAACTAAAGATGACAAAGCGCAAAGAACCCGCGCTTGCCGCGATGAATATTTCCGAAGAGGGGAATCTCGAAGAAGGAGAAACAAAAAAAGAC
This sequence comes from uncultured Candidatus Saccharibacteria bacterium, assembly GCA_964361095.1. Taxonomy (GTDB): domain Bacteria; phylum Patescibacteriota; class Minisyncoccia; order UBA6257; family 2-01-FULL-56-20; genus CAYHZA01. Next base: position 9,863 of record CAYHZA010000011.1, read on the forward strand.
GATCGCGAAGCGGAAGAGGGTATTGAAATTGAATTGAGTTTGCCGCGGAAGCGCCTCAATTCATTGGAAATGCTCTCGGGCGGAGAGCGAAGCTTGGTTGGCATCGCGGCTCTTTTCGCATTGATTTCGGTGAGTCCGCCGCCATTTCTTGTACTCGACGAGGTGGACGCCGCGCTTGATGACCGAAACGCTCTCCGCTTTTCGGAGATCCTTAAGGAGTTTTCAAAAAAGGTGCAGTTCGTTATCGTGACGCACAATCGAGTGGTGATGGAAGCCGCGAATGTGCTTTATGGGGTTACGATGAACGATGACGGAACATCGAAAGTTTTGTCGCTGAAGCTCGAATAAGCTTGCCGTAAGCCGCAAATTGACTTTATTGCTCATTTGCTCTAATCTATTTGCTATTCCCATGTTAGCCATCAAATTACAACGAATCGGACGGAAAGGTCAGCCGAGTTACCGTATTGTGGTAGCCGAAAGACGTTCCAAGCTTGGCGCTCCGCCGGTTGAGGATTTGGGTTTTTACAATTCTTTCTCAAAGGCTTTTGAGGTAAAGAAAGACCGCCTCGAACATTGGCTTAAAATCGGCGCGCAAGCGACTCCGACGGTTCACAATCTTTTCGTAAAACACGAAGTTATAAAAGCGCCGAAGATCGCGATTCTTTTAAAGAAAAAAGAACACGTTGCAGTTCCTGCGGCAAGCGCGGAAGTTTCGACTCCTCCTGTAAGCGCGGAAACTCCTGCAGCAGCATCACCGACAGAGGAAGTAAGTGTGTAGTTTTTATCTCTTGCTTTGTAACGCCGGTAAGTGGTAGGTTATCTATACTGATTATCTCTTATCCGAAAGGTCGAAATGTGGAGTACAACTGAACTACAATGTCCGTAACAGCAGATCAGGAATTTCTGGAATTCCTCGTAAAAGCCCTCGTTGATCATCCCGAAGAAGTTAAGGTTGATCGCAGGGTTGACGAGATGGGCGTACTACTTTCGTTGCGCGTGAATCCGCTCGATATGGGTCAAATCGTCGGCCGGCAGGGAGCCACCGCGAAAGCGATTCGTTCGCTCCTTCGGATCGTGGGTATTCGTAATAATGCCCGCGTGAATCTAAAGATCGAAGAGCCGGAAGGCGGACGGGTATCACGACCGCGAGAAGATAACCCGCCAGCGATTCAATAACTACGTAATCACCAAAAACCGCTCTCTTTGAAGGGCGGTTTTTGATTTATGAAAAACGGTCTTGAAAAAAAAGATTTTTGGGGATATAATCTATCTCGTTATGCCCCGTTACATTGATGCGGTATTTTCCGTAAAAATATAGTGGGAATAACAAAAATCTGGCGATCAAAAAATTATTTTATCCGGCACGCGACTAAAAGGATCGTGCCGCATCAATGTAACGGGGCATGCTTTCTTATACCGATTTAAAAAAGGGAACATTATTCGTCTTGGACGGTGACCCCTATGAGGTTACCGAGTCGCATTTTTTGCGCATGCAACAGCGGAAGGCGGTGGTACAAACAAAGATCCGGAATCTGATTACCGGAAAAATTTTGGACCGTAACTGGCAGGCAAGCGATTATTTTGAGGAAGCGGAAGTGGATCGAAAAGAAGCGAGCTTTATCTATAGTCATCGCGAAGAATATTGGTTTACGGATCCCGGGAATCCTAAAAGCCGCTTCTCGCTTTCCGAAGACTTGATCGGCGAAGGGGCAAAATTTTTAAAACCGAACATTAAGGTAACGACCTTCACCTTTAACGGCAAAGTTATTAAGATCATTCTTCCTATCAAGATGGAACTTGAAGTGACCGAAGCTCCTCCGGCAACCAAGGGAAATACCGCGCAGGGTGGTTCGAAAGTCGTGACCATAGAAGGCGGAGCGCAGATCTCTGTGCCTCTTTTTGTAAATCAGGGAGATATCATAAGGATCAATACGGAGACAGGGGAGTACGTGGAACGCGTGGAGAAGGGCTCGTAGAAATTTATTTTTGTAACCCGTTTCGGTTAGAGGAATCACCTGCCGGCCGGCAGGTATTCACTCTGCTTGATTTTTTGAATAAATTTGACGGTTCCCGTTTGCCTCAGCTCTTTTCTCAAAAAGAGCTGGATTTTCCGACCATCAAATTTATACTCAAAAAATTTGCGCTCCGTTCATTGATTTCTTACTAACCTTCACTTATGGTTACAAAAATAAATTTCTCCTCGCTTTGTTGATAGATAAGGTTGTTAGATATAAAGAAAACCCCGCCGTGGCGGGGTTAGCAGTTAATGATGAACTTCAGGTCTTCAGCGGTGATCCTCGCCGATTCGCGAGCTTCCTCGATGAGCGGCTCCATGATTTTATCCCACTTTTGAAGCGGGATGAAGCCCTTTTGGAATCGTTCGTACTCTTCCGGAGTGAGAAGATCTTTCACATCTTTTTTCTTCGGCATCGTGACCTCCTTGATGAACTTTTTTTATTATAACATTTTATCTTGACACCATTTTGATATGCGCCTATAGTGGATTTAGTTTTTTGAATAGTGCAACTTCAGTCGCGTCTTACTTTAAGGAGACAGAAATGCCATATTACAGAGTACGGACACAAGATCCCCATGTCCTCGATGGTGATATCGCCTACGACGTCAACTGGAGAAATCTTCCTCCAGCAGCTGACGACAAGGAAGCTGAGCATTCTGTAGATGAGTATGTTCAGGAGCAAAAACCCGTCACTTTGCCATCGGGAAAAGTCTACGCGAAGCCAATCGAGCTCGTGAGAATTGTGAGGCAGTGGCAATAACGTGTCCGGTGGGAACAACCAGCAGGGAAAATTGAAGAGGAGATAAAATGTCAGATGCGTCGATTTCGGTAAACTCGCAAGTAGAATGTTCTTGCGGTTGGTTTGGAAGCGTAGAGCGTTTGAATGAAGGGAGTACGACTCCTGCTCATGCAGACGTTCCGCGGTCCGATTTTCGATGCCCTAGTTGCAAGAGAGTTTTGGCGTACGGCTCAGTTGTACTGGGTATGTACGCCAAAGCAGGTGTCGAAGTAACACACGTATTCTACGACCAATAAACCAATTCCGTCGGAGATCATACACCAAACCCCACGATCTTTGTGGGGTTTTTTATAATCAAAAATGCGAGACTTTTCTTTTTGAGAAGCTTTCGGAGTTCCAACGGGCTTGGTACCCGACTAAATTGGCGGGGCCGTTGGATCGAGAAGCAGGCGCGAAGTTGCCGCTGGAGCAACGAGACGCCGGTTCTCAAAAAGAAAAGTTGAGCTAATCTTTAAACGGCGGATAACGGTCCGGATCTATCGTGCGCTCGAAACAGACTCGGCCTTCGGCGTGTTCCCAGCTATAGGATTCAAACTCAACGAACCCCGGCCCGTTGGCAGGGAAGGGTTTCGCCACGGGATATACATTTCTTGAAGTTTGACTTGATGGTCGGTTAAATGTGGCGCAGAGTTCAAATGTCGGTGGTATAAGATCGTCATATATCGTCCCCTTGAGAGTCTTCTTGATAGTATATTGGTAATCTGCACCGGTTTCCGGATCTTTGGGAACAGTAAAGCCACGAATAGCATCATTTAAATCAGAGAGCTTGGTGGGTAGCATTTCTTTGACTTGCCAGTAATTTACGATTTGCCACTGGATGTTTTGGAGATGTTGAATTCGTTGTTCATCCGCTTGTCGCAGACGGGCATCTTTCGGAGACCCTACGATAAAAAATCCGGCGATGACCGAGAAGGCGACTATGGCAATAATGGTGTATACAAAATATTTCATGGTGGTTATTCGGTTTTATATTTCCTGATATCCCAGAGGTAGTACCAAAAAACACTTCCGGTGATAAAGAGAACGGTGAGTACTTTAAGAATAAACCGCAAGGTAAGTTCAAGCCCGCCCAAAAGGCCATAGACGAGTCCCACTAAATCTCCGATGATAATGAGCGCGGTCACGAAGAGCGTGAAATAAATAAGCCAACGACGGATGCGGAGATTGCGCTTGTAGGGAGTTACCGCGTAGCTTTTATTTAGGTACCAGCTCGTGATTATGTACGCGGGAAAGACGATAATAAGCGTGGCGATTGACCAACGGATTCCCGACGAGATGGCATCGCGAATATAAGAACCTTCCTGAAGCGGATCGGGAATAAAATAGTTAATATAGTTAAAAATAAGCGTTCCGAAACTTATGGCGCTCGCGTAGAGCGTTATGATGGCAAGGAGATGAAGGAAAAAATCTCCCGGCGAGGTTTTTTGTATTGACGTTTGCGTGGTTTGGATTTGTTCCATACTTTTTATAGTACGTTTTTGTTGGCGACGACGTTACTTGATACTCAAAAGTTCCACTTGGAAAATAAGTGTCGAGTTTGGAGGAATCGGGCCATTTCCATTCGCGCCGTATCCCAAAGAGGGAGGAATCGTAAGTTTTCTCTTGCCGCCGACTTTCATCCCGGGAATTCCTTCTTCCCATCCTTTGATGACTTGTCCGGCGCCGATCGTTACTTCAAAGGGAGTTTTGCGGTCATAGGAACTGTCAAACTTCTTCCCGTCGGTTAACATTCCTAAATAGTGCACCGAAACGGTATCTCCGATTTTTGCTTCTTCACCGATGCCGACCAAGATATCTTCCTTCGTAACGTTTTCTTGCATAACGTTTTTTAATACTGCGGTTTGTGCTTCCGGCGAAGGGATTTGACGACTATAGAAAGCCGCTCCGCCGATAATTGCGACTGCGAGAACGATAAAAGCGACCGTTTTAAATAATGATGTCATACAAACAAGCTTATCATTTTACCGAGAAATTGTGAAGTCCCGTCTCATAAAGCCGAGAATTTTCATATCTTGCCAAAATCAGAAAAATTAAGCACAATAAGCAAATCATGAGTAGTAAAAAAACGGTATTTTGCGCGATGTCTGGAGGAGTTGATTCGTCCGTTGCGGCGCTACTTCTTAAAGAGAGTGGCTATAATGTGGTTGGTGTTTTTATGCGTTGTTGGAGTCAAGGTAGCTCCGATACTCTGGGGATCGGAGAGCCTTGCGGCTCGGAGAAAGAGGCCGAGGACGCGCGGCGCGTTGCCGAACATATGGGTATTCCTTTCTACGTATGGGGTTTTGAGGAGGCGTATAAAAAGCGGGTTGTGGAGTACATGATCGAGGGATACCGCGCGGGTATTACGCCAAATCCCGATGTGATGTGCAACAGAGAGATAAAATTCGGTATTTTTTTGGAGAAAGCGCTTGAAGTCGGAGCGGATTATGTTGCTACGGGACACTATGTTTCGCTTCGTTCTCTTTCGAGAACCGACGTCGCGTTCGCTCCAGCGGCATCCGCGCGTCTTCCTCTCGGCGCGGCGACCGAGCACATAAAAGACATTATGTGCTCGGGCCGAGCTCGCCGCGCCTCCGAGAGCTTCTCGAAAGAGAACTTCACTCAATTTGGATTATATGAAGCAAAGGACAAAAACAAAGACCAATCGTATTTTTTGTGGACCTTGACACAACAACAACTCGCGCACTGCATTTTCCCGATCGGCGATTACGTGAAGCCCGAGGTGCGCGCGATAGCGAGAAAAGCGGGACTACCGACCGCGGAGAAAAAAGATTCGCAAGGAATTTGCTTTTTAGGGAAAGTGACGCTCGCGGATTTTCTAAAAAGTTATATTCCCGAAAAAAAAGGCGACGTACTCTCGACCGAGGGGAAAAAAATTGGTGAACATTCGGGCGCTCATTTTTATACGATCGGTCAACGGCACGGCATCGGAAATATGAAACATCAGCGCGGCGTTACGATGCACGAAGCGGCATATGTTTCGGGGAAAGATATGGCTACGAACACGGTAGTCGTTGCGGCGGGAAAAGATAACGAAGCGCTTTATAAAAAAGAAGTGCTCCTTGCGGATTTGAGCTTCATAGATCCAAAAGATATTGCGTTGAACAGAGGAAGCGAGATGGAGGTTTTAGTGAGAGTGCGTTATCGCCAACCGCTTTTTCGAGCGAAGCTTATGCTTCGCGATGGTACCTTGGAAGCAGATTTGATTTTCGAAAAACCTCAAAAGTTTATCGCGCCCGGTCAGTCGGCAGTTTTGTATATCGGGAAAGAGGATACTTCGACTCTACTCGGGGCAAACTCTTTAGATAACTCGGGGCTCCAAATGCTGGGAGGGGGGATTATTGTGTAATGAACAGATTCGGGAATACCGAATGATATAATTTAAAACATGAACTATAAACTTCGCGTTGCGGTACTTAGTTTGCTTGTGATTGCGGCCGGCGCTCTTTTCGGTTACGAATATAATGCGCAATTTAGTAACATGCAGGAATATCAGTTTTTGATTGCGACGAGAGCCAATAATGCCTTAAATTCCGGTCGTATTTTTCAGCAAGCTTTTGCAAAAATAAAAAATCCCAAAGGAGGTGGCACGGGGGATGGTTCCTATGTTCATCCCTGTGCAGGGACTCTAATAGGCGGAACCTGTTCGCTTACGGACACGACACCTCCATCAGTTCCCACAAACGTTACCGCGACACCCACAAGTTGCACATCGGTAAATATTTCTTGGAGTGAGTCTTTCGACCAAAGCGGAATGGTCAAATATAATGTCTATCGGAACGGATTATTATTGCCTCCATCGAGCATTGTGGGCAATACAAACTACACCGATTCTAATGCGTCCGCTTCTACAACTTATGCGTATACAGTTTCCGCGGTTGATACATACGGAAACGTATCAGCGCAGAGTGCTCCGGTGAATGTAACGATGCCGGGGTGCCTCACTTGGCGCGATGATTTTAACGGCAGCGCCCTCAACTCCAATCGCTGGGTGACGAGCAACAAGCGAGCTCCCGGATATATCACCGGAACACATATCGGATATTTTGAACCCGGCAAGATAGCTGTTGCAAATGGATTTGTCCGCTTGGAACTTACCCAGGAGAATGGCACGGTAGATGGCAACACGAGCGGAATAATTTCGCGCGGAGGTGAAATTCGCACGATAGGAATATATGGATATGGTACGTATGAGTGGCAGATGAAAATGTCGGGAACCGGAGCTACGCCATCAAGTACGGGATCGAGCGTTCCCGGGAGTGTTTCCGCGGGATTTAATTATGTGAATAATTCAGAAACAGAGATCGATTTTGAGGTTGAGGGTGACGCGGGGAATAAACTTTATATGACAACGTGGCTCAATCCGGATCCGACGCGCGATCCTGTAGGTTCTAACCACACAGTAACTTCAACAATAGTTTCCGGCATGAGTTCCGGCTTCAAAAACTATAAGTTTGTGTGGTCTCCCGGCGTTGTGAATTTTTATGTTGATAATATTTTGAAGGCAACCCATACGACAAATATCCCTTCCGCGCCGGCGAATATATTTATGAACCACTGGGGGACTGATTGGGGAGGGATTTCGACTGTAGGGGTGAACCGTTATGCCTACATTGATTGGGTGCGTTATACCGCGCCGGGTGAAAATCCTCTTTAGTTTTTATAAAAAAATCCCCTCCGTCATCGCGTGACAGGGGGACATTGAGAAGAGGACTTGGCAGCCGGCTCATGGGAACGCTCGGGCGGAGCATTCCAGATGAGACCGGCTGCCCTGTAGACGAGGAATGGCGCGGGGGTGGGTTTGGGGCCCATGGAGCCGCGCATTCTGTCTACGTCGGGCCAGAAGGACGGTAATGTATGTTATGCCAGTCTTAGTTGTCTTCCTTCGGGGACCGATTTTTTGATGCTTTCCTTAAGGTAGCGGATTTTATGTTCTTTGTCAATGTTGTATGAAAACTTTGGTATAATTTCTAAACTATGATCATAGTCTTTACCGGCAATGGAAAAGGAAAAACCACCGCGTCTTTGGGTCAAGCGGCGCGCGCGGTGGGCCGAGGCAAGAATGTTTTAATGATCCAATTCATCAAAGGGCCTTGGAAATCCGGCGAAGATTTTGTCGAGATGAAGAAACGGGATGACGGCAAGGGAAAATTCGAACTTCGGAAGATGGGGCTCGGCTTCGTGGGTATATTGGGCGACCAACTGCCGCGCGAAAAGCATATCGAGGCCGCGGAGGCCGCGTTTGCCGCGTTTAAAGAGGAACTCGCGCGGGACGCGTGGCACCTCATTATCCTTGACGAAGTGAATGTCGCGGCATCTTTGGGCCTCGTGAAAATTCCGGCAGTCGTTGAGACTCTAAAAGCAGTGCCCGAAGAGCGCTTGGTTCTTCTTACGGGACGGGGGGCTCCTCAAGAGTTTATCGATGTCGCGGACCTCGCGACCGAAATGCGAGAGATAAAACATCCCTTCCAAGACGGCCGATTAGCAAAGATTATGGTGGAGTTTTAAAGGGTTGCAAAGAAAGATAGAATTTAGTACACTATTCTACGTTCTCTTTATGGAAACACCAATCGAAGAATTGAACGCAGCTGCCCTTGTGAGTCCCGAGGCGGAGATATTCAAAGGAATGATCGACGCGGGAGTTTTTTACGGCCGCAAAAAATCAAAGACAAATCCTAAGGTAAAATCTTTTATTTACAGCAATCGGGGAGGCGTGGAGATCATTGATCTCGCGAAGACTTTGGAGGGAATGAATGAAGCGGTGGAATTTTTGAAAAGAAAAGTAGGAGGAGGCGGCACGGTCCTTTTGGTGGGAACTCAGCCGTCGGCCGCGAATGTTTTAAAAATAGCGACCGAATTGGACCTGCCGGTTGTCGCAAGGAGATGGATCGGCGGAACGCTCACGAATTTCAAGACCATTTCAAAGCGCATCGAATATTTAAAAAAATTAAAGTCCGATATGGCATCGGGCGCTCTCGATAAATACACAAAGAAAGAACGGCTTCAGATGGATCGTGAAATTAAACGACTGGAACACTTGATAGGCGGTTTGGTAAACTTAATGCGTGAGCCAGATGTACTCGTGGTGGTTGACCCCGTGCTTCACTTGAGCGCGGTGCGTGAAGCTCGGCGATTAAAGATCCCGATCGTCGCGTTCGGGAATACGGATTCCGATCCGGATTTTATAGACTATCTCGTCGTGGGTAATAATGCCGCGCGAAAAAGTGTTGATTGGTTTCTGGAGCGGGTATCCGGAGCAATTCTCGAAGGTAAAGAACTTGCGTTAAAGACAATAGCGGAGAAAAAAGTAAATGGAGCAGAAGTCGGAACTCAATAACATACAAAAATTACGCGAGGCGACTGGTGCCGGCGTGATGGAGTGTAAAAAAGCGCTTGAAGAAGCGAAGGGAGATTTTGCCGCGGCAACAAAGATAATCAACGAACGCGGACTTGCGCAATACGCGAAACGTGCCGGCCGCGAAACAGGCGCGGGACTTATTGAGTCGTATATCCATCACGGACGCATCGGCGTACTCCTCGACATTCGGGCGGAAACGGATTTCGTCGTGAATTCCGATCCTTTCCGGGCGTTGGCGCATGAGATTGCGATGCACATAGCGGCGGCCGCGCCGGATTCGGTGGAAACGCTTCTTCAACAACCCTATATCCGCGACGAGAGCAAGCCGGTAGAAAACCTTGTCAAGGAAGTTGTCGCCCGTGTCGGCGAGAATATCAAAGTGAACGCGTTCTATCGTTTGGAGCTTTAAGGCAAGATGTTACAATTTATCATTACAACGATACTTATGGCTTCGGTGGGCACGATGCTTTATCTTATTGCGCGTTCATTGCCCCGTATCGGCGAAGAACAGAAGTCGCATTTGAAATATGGCATCTTGGATCGCTGGGTCGCGTCCGAAATTCCCGAGCGTATCGACAGTATGATGGCGGGTTTTACGGAAAAATTCTTGCGGAAGACACGTTTGTTTCTTTCAAAAGTTGATAACTCCATTACGGAACGTTTAAAGAAAACACGAGCGCGTTCCGAGAAGAACGGAAAATCGAAAATTGGTTTTTTTGAGTTCGCCCCGACAAACGGAAAAGAAGAACTTGAAAAGAAAGAAGTTGACGGTAAAATTTGATTTATCCACAAAGCCAGCAGCACTATACTCTGCTCTTGTGGTATCATAGGTAAGTGAATACAAAAGAGAAGGGTGATATCGCTGTGGGTTATGCTATAGCACATTATCTTCGGTCCGGGTACGAAGTATGTTTGCCCATCGGCGACAAGAGACGGTACGATTTCCTTGTCGAACAGAAAGGTAACATTACAAGGGTCCAGGTAAAATACGCGGGTCTTTATAAGAAGAATGATCGTTGTAGGGTGGGTTTGCGGATTACAGGAGGTAATCAATCGTTTCATTACGCGAAGAAGTATATTGATAAAGACTTTGACGAATTATTTGTTTATACTGAACGTGGAGAGATATATGTTATGCCGTGGCGAGAAATAAATTGCAGGAACGAGTTGACTGTTGAAGATAAAAAGTATAAAAGATATAAGGTTGTCTATTAATGCGTCGGTGGCAGAGCGGTCAATTGCAATGGACTGTAAATCCATCGCCCTTTGTGGCTACGCAGGTTCGAATCCTGCCCGACGCACCGAAATAGCAAAAGGGATACCAATTTTGAGGTATCTCTTTTGCTATCTTGATGATGTGATAGGGCAGGATTCGAACAAGTGGCCGAAATCACGAAGTGATGAGGTCTCGAGTGGAACGAGAGAGAATCCTGCCCGACGCACCGAAATAGCAAAAGGGATACCAATTTTGAGGTATCTC
>CAYHZA010000011.1:20616-28186 GCA_964361095.1 uncultured Candidatus Saccharibacteria bacterium
TTTTGCTATCTTGATTGTGTTTTTTGAACGAAGTTCGAACATTTTTTGAGCAAAACCCCCACTAAGGAAGCCAGTCCCACCACCTGCCCGAATACTTGGAGGGCAAAACACCAAAGAAAAATGCCATTTCCTTTTTTAGAAAAAATCGGGCGCGCGCAAATCAGAAAAGCAAGGACATTTTTCTTTGGTGTTGCCGAGCGAAGCGAGCGGCGGCGGGGCGGTTCATTCCTCGTCCGGATGTTCGTCAAAGTAGGTTCGGATTTTAACCAAAAGGTACCATTGAGGAAATTGCAAGTTTTGAAGGTTCGCCTCGCCTCGCTCGGCGACTAATTGGTATTCAATTTTGGGGGCAAAAACGAATTGGCGGTTTCGCATTTTGGGGGAAGAAAATTTTTTAATCCAATACTGAAACCTAGAAAAAGCCCTATAATATGAGCTTTTTCTGTTACGATTGACTTCTAAACTCATATATGCTATATTAACAGTGTTATCAGAATCGCAAGAAACTGTTAATCTCTGCGGTAATAGTGCCGTAGAGAACTGCACCTTGAAGGAGAAAATACAATGAAGAAAACGCACCTGCTCGGTCTGTTGTTCTTGAGTGCCCTGTTTCTGACGTGGGGATGTGCCGCCGGTCCCAACACCGCCGCGCATATCGCCGCCTCGGACCGGAGCGTCGCAGGTTTCTGCCTCGGTCTGTGGCATGGGATGATCGCGCCGATCACCTTCATCATCTCGCTCTTCTCGAACAACGTGAGTTTCTACGAGGTTCACAACAACGGTGGCTGGTACAACTTCGGTTTCGTACTCAGCGCAGGGATTCTGTTCGGTGGAAGCGGGCGCGCGTCTTCGCGGAGGTCATCATGACTGCAACGAGCATTATCTGGTTCGTTTTCACCCTCTATGTGGGTTTTTTCACCTTTGTCGGCGCGCTCAACCTCTTGGCTCTCCGTGGCTGGATGAAGAACGTTCCGGGTTGGGTGAAGCTATCCATGATTGTTTCTACTCTCTACGCGAGTATCTATCTCATTATGATGTCTTGAGGTAGAACCAGCAACGCTTCTCGAAACGGCTGCACCAACGTGCAGCTTTTTTTAAGTATTATGTTCACATCCGCCATTGGGGGATAGTTATCTTTTCTAATTCGCGCGAATAGACGAATAGTTGCCCAATTTGATGGATTTTCTGCGATATGGTATATTGAGAAAAAAGATGAAGAAAAACAGAAATTTCAATTCAATATTAGCCAAGGTTGTTAAAAAAGAGATAGAAATTGGGAAACTCCCCCCTCTTTCGCCAGTTGAGAAAGCGAAGCTCACAAACTCAAGAGCGATCGATCATCTTTATTATTCGAGTAGGTTGGAAGGTACGCATCTTACTGATCAAAGAATAGAGAAAGCCATTCATGGTGAAGGGATTCCATCGGCCTAAAGATAAGACGGAGCTCGAAGACAGGGAGCTTGAGGGTTTTTGGAAGGCTATAGCCCTATCAAAAAAAGTAGGGGAGAGTGGCGTGAAGATAAGTCTTCAGACAATCTCTTTGATTCACAAAACTATGTTCGCGAACGCAATTCCTGATATGGCAGGGAAATTTCGCGTGAGCGGTCAAGACGTAAAGAAACTCAAATGTGTCGAGCCGCCTCCGGGAAGATTAGTGCAGGAAAGAATGTACAAATTTTGGAGAGAGTTTGACGTTCGATTAGCAACTATTCCGCGTCACCCGAAAAAGCAGGCACTGACGCAGAGGAAAAAATGGCGAGGCCAGATCTTTGATCTTGCCGCGTGGGTTCAGTATCAGGTAGCGGCTATTCATCCTTTTGTGGATGGCAATGGGAGAATGGCTCGGCTTATGACGAATCTTGTTTTAAGCAGATATGGAATGCCCCCAAGTCAGGTTAAGTATGAAGGAGAGAATAAGCCTCGCTATCTTGACGCGCTTTGTCAGATCGATAATTTTCAAGATTACGAACCATTGAAACACCTCATAGCCAGTGGTGTTTATGAGGCATATCTCAAAGAAGAAAAACTTCGGAAAAGGAAACAGAGTGGATAGTGGATCTTTTGCGGGTTAAGAAATATAAAATTACATATGTTAAATCTCAAGTCCTTATCTTGTACCCTATCCTAAAAAGATAAAGGGTAAAATATAATAGTATCACCGCGAGTCCTATGGTAATGCCATAGGCAGAAAGCGGATGAACATCCGAGATTCCATAGAATCCATAACGCATGCCGTTTATGGCGTAAAGAATCGGATTAAAATGAGAAATGGTTTGGAATATCGGTGGGAGCATCGCAGTTGAGTAAAAGACGCCTCCCAAAAATGTAAGCGGAGTGATAAGAAATGTTGGCACAATAGTGAGCTGTTCAAAGTTGTTCGCCCACACGCCCACGATGAGTCCGAAAAGTGAGAATACGAACGCGACCAATGCCACGAAGGTGATGAGATAGATGGGATGCGCTATATGGAACGGCAGAAAGAACAACGCCGAGAGATAGATAACGAGGGCGGTGAGTATACTGCGGAGCGTTGAGGCTACGGTAAATCCCAGAATAATTTCCAAATTAGATAAAGGAGCTATCAAAATGTCAGTTAAGGTATTTAACATTTTGGCGATCATAATGCCGGAACTGATGCCGGTAAAAGAAACCATAAGCACATTCATCATAATAAGGCCGGGCATGATGAATTCGGTGTAGGACAATCCTTGGACAGGACCGATGCGACTGCCGATCGAGGCGCCAAATACCGCGAAGTACAATACGGTAGTCACAACCGGCGAGCCGATCGTCTGCAACGGAACGCGGATAAAGCGCACCAGTTCTTTTTTAATTAATGTATAAAGACCGATGTAGTTCATGGGGGTGAGTTTCCGTTTTGGATGATGTCTAGATAAATGTCGTGCATCTTGGTGCCGTAGCGCGCGAGGAGCGATTTCGTATCTTCAACCAAAAGAATCTTTCCGTGATTAATGAAGGCGATCCGGTCGGCAAGCTCCTCCGCTTCTTCGAGGTAGTGTGTAGTAAGGATGATGGTTTTACCCCGTTCACGCAAATTGCGGATCACTTCCCAGAGATTCGCCCGCAGTTCCACGTCAACACCGGCGGTCGGTTCGTCCAAAAATATTATCTCGGGATCGTGAATGAGGGCTTTCGCGATCATCACGCGCCGCTTCATGCCGCCGGAGAGATGCCTCCCGATGGATTTTCTCTTGTCGTATAATTGCACTGTCCGTAAAATATCATCTACCTTACTATCTAGATTTGTTAATCCGTAGTAGCCGCCCTGGATCTTCACGATCTCGTTTATTTTCATAAAGGGATCGTTATTGATCTCCTGTTGCACGAGTCCGATCTTCGCCCGCGTGAAACGAAAGTCTTTTATGGGGTCTTTCCCCATGACCAATACTTCGCCCGAAGTTTTGCTGGACAAGCCAGTGACGATATTGATGATCGTGGTCTTGCCGGCGCCGTTCGGGCCGAGCAAACCGAAGATCTCGCCTTTTTTAATGTCCAAATTTACGTCCTTCAAGGCAACAAAGCCGTTGGCATATATCTTATTGAGATTGCGGATGTGGAGAATGTTAGAATCCATAAGTGTATATTTTACCTTAAGTGATTGGCGATAGGAATATTAATGAGCCGAAATAATTTGCCCCCTCCCTTTGAATCTCCTACAATCTCATAGTGCGGGAATATTTAAGCGAGGCAATTGTCTTGGACAAGGAACCGAACGGCGATTTGGACGTCCGCTTTTCGCTCTTTACGAAAAAATTCGGAAAACTTCATGCAAAAGCGAAGAGCGCCAGAAAAATTACCTCGAAGCTCGCCCCTCATCTTGAGCCGGGAAATCTGGTACAGGTTCGGTTGGTTGAAAAAAACGGTCTGCAAGTTGTGGACGCTTTAAAAAAGACATTTTTGGATATCAATCTGCGCGATCTCTATCACTTGGAAAAAATTTTAGCCGAAGGTGAACCCGACAAGGCATTGTGGCAGGCGCTTATCGAAAAACGATTTGTGTGGCGCGAGGTTTTGGCGCTCCTTGGCTGGGATCCGGAGAACGCGCTCTGCGAGGCGTGCGAGAAGTATAACCCCGCGTATTTCGATACCAGAACCCAGAGGTTCCTCTGCGGTAACTGCTCGGATATTTTTTTCAAGAGTTCCCCTAGTCAAAAGAGCGAACGCGCCGCAAGAAATCGGTTGGTGAAGATTACATAAACGCGGTATAATAAAAGGTATACGGAGAAAAGTTATTTCGTGTTTTATTAGGCACGTATGGCATTAGACAGAGAAGAGCAAAAAAAATCAGGAGGTAAGGGTATCATTGCGGTTCTTATTATTGTCGTTGTCCTTATTTTGGGCGGCGCATTGTTGTACTTCTCATTTTCTGATGGAGGTCCGAAACATGTTCTTGGCTTTGAATTCATAAAGCCCGACAAAGTTTTGGTTGGCGAACCCTTTAAAATCGCTGTCTCACTTACGAATCCTTCGGATAAGATATTAAAAGAAGTTCGCTTTATCGTTGAATTACCCGCTGAGTTTTCATTTTTAGGTCAATCACAGGAACAGCGCGTGCGCGAGTGGTCCGTGGGAGATTTGGGACCTGGGAGCGTGAATCAGGAAACCGTGGAACTTATCGCCGTCTCCGGTCCGCAATCCGTAAAGGCGATTGCGATGAAAGCGGAGTATCAAACGACGGGTTCGAAAATCGCCCTCGAAGAAAAGTCGAGTGTTGATGTGGCAATCGGAGAGTCGATCATAGGACTTAATATTACGAGCCCTTCGAAAGTTTCGAACGGCGAAAAGTTCGAGGTTAAATTGGCGTATCAGAATAATTCGAATCAGGATATAAAAAAACTTTCTCTCAAAGCGGAATATCCTCCTGTTTTTAAATTCCAGAAGGCAAGCGAAGATCCCGATCGAGGTAATAACATATGGGAGTTGGGAGGACTTTTGCGTGGAGCGAAGGCGGAGCTCTCCGTTATGGGGAGCATGCTCGCCGCCGAAAAATCTTCGTTCGATTTTCGATTCGTTTTTACGAGCGAGCTTTTGGGACAAAAATACACGATCGTTGCTCAGCCGCTTGCCGTTTCCATCGCTCCGTCGTCCTTTACCGTAAGCGCCATTTTAAATGACGACTCCGATTATATCGCGAAAGTGGGGGATCATCTGGACTATACTATTAATTATCGTAATAGCTCTGATATTACGCTTCAGGATGTTACCGTAACGGCGGCGCTCACGGGTGAGTTGTTTAATTACGCGAGCGCGCGGGGGAACGCGTTCTTTAATTCCATAACGAACACATTTTCCTGGACGGTGGCGAATACCCCGGCGCTCCAAAGCCTTGCCCCCGGCACGAGCGGTTCGGTTGATCTTCGTATTGACCTCAAAAGAGAATTTCCCATCACGCGTTTGAACGATAAAAATTTTCTTTTAAAACTAAACGCGCGAGTTGAATCTCCGACGGTTATCGCGGGAACCGCCGCCGAAAAAAGCGTTTCGGTCACAACTATTGAAAACAAAGTTGCGGGGGATCTTCGCGTTGATGCGCGGGGATATTTTTGGGATGCTGTCTCCGGTATCGCAAACAGCGGTCCCTATCCGCCGAGGGTTAATCAGCCGACGCAATATACGATTCACTGGATCGTGTCGGCGCACGGGGCTGATATGAGTAGTATTGATATCGCGACATTCCTCCAGTCGGGAGCGCGCTGGACCGGAAAGGTCAAAAGTAATATTGAATCCCTGCCCACTTACGAACCGACGAGCGGTCGTGTTACATGGCATATCGATAAGTTTGGGGCGAATAAGGGTGTTTTGGCATCTTCTCCTCCTGCCGAAGCAATATTCCAGATAGAAGTTACTCCGGCGGTAAACCAAGTTGGCGGGCCGATGACGCTTATTGCGCCTACGACCTTTCAGGGTCATGATGATTTCTCCGGACTTACGGTCTCCGGTTCGGACAGGGAGATTACTTCCGTGCTTCCCGACGACCCTTCGATCCAAGGATTGCGCAATGTACAGCCGTAAAATAGGGTTTAGAAGTTAGGCATGAGCTATAGTTAGATAATAGGTATGAGAAAGTAGGGATATAAAAAATATGAAACAAGAAAACGAGGAGCGAAACTTGATGGAAAAAATTGTCAGTCTCTGCAAACGGAGGGGATTTGTATTTCCCGGGTCGGAGATCTACGGCGGTCTCGCGAACAGTTGGGATTATGGGCCTTTGGGCGTGGAGCTCAAAAACAACATCAAGCAGTTGTGGTGGAAAAAGTTTGTGCGAGAGCGGGATGATGTGGTGGGTATCGATACCGCGATTATTATGAGCCCCAAGGTATGGGAGGCGAGTGGGCATATTAAGGAATTTTCGGATTCACTCATTGAATGTCAGGTTCTTGATTGTCATGAAAGAATCCGAGTTGACGATCCGTATTCTCCCGAATCAACAAAAACCACAGCCGCGCATATTTCAAAAAAACACCCGGAGTTAATGGGTAAGGCAGTGGGGTTCAAAATTTTTACAGAACCTAAGCAATTTAATCTAATGCTTAAAACGAATCTTGGTCCCGTTGAAGACAAGAATTCGGAAGTATATTTTCGCCCCGAAACTGCGCAGGGAATGTTCGTGAATTTTAAAAACGTTTTGGATACCACGCGGAAGACACTTCCCTTCGGCATCGCGCAGATCGGCAAGGCGTTTCGGAACGAGGTAACACCCGGGAATTTCATTTTCCGCACACGCGAATTTGAGCAGATGGAGATTGAATACTTCATTCCCGAGCCGGATCCCGAGAACGGCGAGAGCTGGAGAAAGTATTTTGAGATGTGGCAGAAGGAAATGATGGATTGGATACGGGAAGTAGGGATCAATTCCGAACGTGTGGTGCAGATCGAGGTTGCCGAAGACGAACGGGCGCACTACTCTCGCCGGACGGTTGATTTCGAATATCAATTTCCTTTTGGCCAAAAGGAACTTTACGGACTCGCGTATCGCGGAGATTTTGATCTTAAAAATCACGAGAAGGCATCGGGCGTCAATTTGAAATATAAAAGCGCGGATAAAGAAGAGGCGCCCTTTTGGCCGCCCGCGATCGAGCCAACGTGGGGAGTTGATCGCACGGTGCTCGCGGTGCTTCTCGACGCCTACACCGAAGAATCCGAACGTGTCGTGCTTAAACTCGTGCCCAAGCTCGCGCCGTACAAGGCGGCGGTGTTTCCGCTTCTCGCGAATAAACCGGAGCTTGTGGCGCTCGCGCGCAAAGTTTACGACATGCTTCGCAAGGGCAATACTTCCGCCGGAGGTGGGCCCGCTTTGGACGGAATGGTGGCGTGGGACGATAGGGGGAATATTGGAAAGAGATATTATTCGCAGGATGAGATCGGAACGCCTTTTTGCATTACCGTTGATTTCGATAGTTTGGAAAAAAATGACGTGACTGTCCGCGACCGCGACACGATGAAGCAGGAACGGGTAATGATAGAACAGCTTACGGATTTCTTAAGGAACAGGATCGTTTTCAGGTCAATAGCTTGGAACCAGGAGTAAGAATTTCGGCGATTTTTTGAA
>CAYHZA010000012.1:0-20528 GCA_964361095.1 uncultured Candidatus Saccharibacteria bacterium
GATCGACCTTCCTGCAAATGGCCAAGGAAGCGAGAAAGATTTATGTAAACCGAAGCAGTATCGAGATGGTCGACGACAAGAAGCTCTTAATGTCACTTTTATTTTCGAACTCGACGATAAATGGCAAGAAAGTTGAGATTTCATACCACAAAGCCTTCAAAATGGTCTCTGACCGAGTAATGCAGATGTTGGGAGAAAATGGAGACGAAAAAAAGACTTTCGAACCCCAGTAGTACAGCGAAGCTGACTACGGGGCAGGCCGCCAAAAGAGTCCGTGGATAAACCCCCACACCAAAACTTTTGGTGTGGGGGTAAAGGAAAAACACCAGCTTTCGCTGATGTTAATCCTATCTGGCTCCGCGGGTAGGCTCCCGATTTGTCCGCGCGTAGCGCGGCCACAAATCGTAGCCCTTTAGGGATTCGACTCTCTCCGCCAGCTGGCGGATCGTTCGAGATTGCAATTTTCTAAGTAGCGCACATTCGCGTTACTACGCTCAGTACCTCCTCGCCTTCGCTCGTCGGCCTTCGGTTCGATTCCTACCGTGCGGCAAACAAAAAAAGACTTCACGAGGAAATCTTTTTTTGTTGGTGGCTCCGCGGGTAGGATTCGAACCTACAACCTTCGCCTTAACAGGGCGCCGCACTACCATTGTGCTACCGCGGAATAATTGCGCAGTGGATTACTGCGTTTGGAATTGTAACAAAATTCACAAAGTTATCAACCAACGGGGGAAAAAGTGATACAATAACTGTTCATGCAGAAAAAACGCATTAGGATCGGAAAATACAAAACCGTATTCAAGGGAAAAATTCTCGAGGTACAGCGGGCGGAAGTAATATACTCAAACGGCAGGAAAACCACGTTTGAGCGGGCAATACGACCCGCATCCGTCTCGGTTCTCGCGATCGACGGGCAAAAACGGATACTCCTTACGCGCGAATACCGCCACAAACATAACGGCTACCTCTGGAATCTCCCCGGAGGAAGAACAGACAAGGGTGAAACCCCGAAAGCGGCGGCGCAACGCGAACTGCGGGAGGAAGCCGGCATACAGGCAAAACGTCTCACGCTTTTTCACTTCAATGACATGAGCCAGACACTGGAGTGGAAACGATACATGTTTCTCGCAACAGGTCTTTCCCCCGCTCCGCTCAATGCCGACGAAGATGAAGATATTACGATCGTGCCGATGACGCTCAATAAAGCGATGACACTGATCCGAGCGGGAAAAATCGAGAACGAAACAATCGCTTATGTCGTTTCCAAACTCTATTATAACCGCAAAAAATTCGGGATCTAAAAAAACAAAATGCCCGGCTAGCTGAATTGCCAGACGGGCTTTGTGATTGCGTTCATCTTCAACACGCGTTTTCTCGACACTGATCCGAGGAGCCCTTATGGACAGGAAGGCGAAAACTCGTGGTTTCCGTCGCGTTAATTGTTTTTTCATACCGTGCGCCGGCAAGTCGCATGCTTCTATCGAGAGTCAGCCGAACGAAACCGACGCTATCCTTCCAGACACACCCTACATCTCTCGAATCCGAGTTCGCCCTCATCGAAACAGGCACCTGCGTAATGAAAAACACGACACTGAGAGACATCTGCCGGATGTACTTCTCTTCGAACACGGGGTCCTCGGGTACGATAAAAATATCAAAAACGCTCTTGATTACCGCCCGCGGATACGGGGTGAACACCAGCTTTCCGCGATTCTCGCACGCCTCGTGAAATACCACGCGGCTGAAACATCCCGCGCTATTCTTCCGCAAAATCGCAATGTACTCCCTTCCGTTTTCGCTTACGAGCCCCGAAAACCATTCCCTACTCCGTACTTCATGAAGCTTTTTTTCCATAGCTCCTCCTCTTAGAAGAAAGAGTCAGAAAGAAAAAAGTTCACGTGGAACGAACTATTATTAGTTATAGAGAGAATAATCAGAATGGTCAAGAGAAAAACGCGTGCGCTACCGACCTTTAGAAAGAAAAACTCCTCGGTGGTACTATAGAGAGAATGCACGGCCTCACCAAAAAAGAGCTAAAAATACTCGGCAAACTTGATACGCCCGCGAAAATCCAAAATTTTCTCGACAAGATCGGCATTAATTTCGAGCCACATGGGGCAACGTATATGTCTCCCCATATGGTTTTAAAAACGAGGAAGGCCCACTGTTTTGAAGGCGCGCTTCTTGCCGCGACCGCGTTGCGCCTTCAGGGGCAGAAACCCCTCATCGTGGACCTTGTAGCCACGAGGGAAGACCGAGATCATGTCATAGCGGTTTTTAAGGAGAACGGATGCTGGGGCGCCATCAGCAAAACGAACCACGCGGTTCTCCGCTACCGCGAACCCGTGTACAAAACCATACGGGAACTTGTGATGTCGTATTTCCACGAATATTTTTTACACAGCGGGAAGAAAACCCTGCGCGCCTATTCGCTCCCCATAGATCTCTCACGCTTCGACAACACGGGATGGATAACGTCCGAGAAAAATCTGTGGCATATTCGCCGCTATCTCGATACCGTGCCCCACTATAAAATCCTTACCCCGGCCACAATTCGTACCTTAAGGAAAGCGGATCCTATTGAAATCAAAGCCGGAAAAATAGTCAGTGAGAAAGAATAACTTACCGCGCCGCGAGCGTTTCTGATACAATATAGCAATGATTGAAATCGCCCTTCTTATTGTAATAGCCGTCGGCCTTTTTTTTGGCTTTCTCCTTCTTTGGCAATTCCTGAAGCACCAAATCCCCACAAAAGACAGTGGACAATCCATGATACTGCTCCAAAATCAGATTGCCGAACTTTCTCGCACTATGGACGGGAAGCTGGGCGAGTCGACGAAAGCCCTCCAGCAACAATTCGGAGAAAGCGCAAAGATAATTCGCGACGTCACGGAAAAACTCACGCGCCTGGATGAAACCAATAAACAAGTAATTAATTTTGCCGATCAATTGAAGAACCTGCAAGATATTTTAAAAAACCCGAAACAACGGGGCATTTTGGGAGAATACTACCTTCAAACCGTCCTCGAGAACGTTCTTCCGCCCGGAGGTTTCCAAATGCAATATGGATTCAAAGACGGAACAATTGTTGATGCGGTGGTGTTCGTCAAGGACCATATCATTCCCGTCGATTCGAAATTCAGCCTTGAAAACTATAACCGTCTTCTCGAAGTGCGTGATGCCTCGGAACGGGTACGACTCGAAGACGCTTTTAGAAACGACCTCAAGAGCCGAATCGACGAAACGGCGAAATATATAAAACCGAACGAAGGCACCATGGATTTTGCTTTTATGTTTATCCCCTCGGAGGCAATCTACTATGACCTTTTGGTGAATAAAATAGGCGCCGTGAAAGCCAACACACGAGACCTGATCGAATACGCCACGAAAGACAAAAAAGTCATTATTGTCTCCCCAACTTCATTCCTTGCGTACCTCCAGACCGTACTCCAGGGACTGCGCGCCCTCCAGATCGAGGACTCCGCCAAAGAAATACGGAAGCGCGTGGAAGATCTGGGACGACACTTGATAAGCTATGAAACATTTATGAAAAAACTCGGGAATAATCTCGGAACCACGGTGAACTCCTACAACAGCGCGAGCAAGGAACTTGCAAAAATCGATAAAGACGTCTTAAAAATAACCGGCGAGAACGCAGGCATTGAACCAATGGCGCTTGAACAACCACAGCCGACAGAAGAGATCGAGTAAAAATCCCCCGCGGGGGATTTTTATTTTCTTCGCTTGCGCAGGAACGTCGGAATGTCCCACATATCTCCCGGATCTTTTTTCTTAGTCACGGGGGGCTTTTCATCTTTTGGTATGGGCGCTGACGCGAGCTTTACGGGAAACTCTTCAATCTGAATTTTTTCCAAATCGCGCTGGGGCTTCATGGAGGTTTCTTCGCGAAGATCCGGAACTTTCGTCCGCGGTTCATTGAAAAAAGTTTGTTTTTCGATAAAGCGATTTGCGAAAAGAGATGAGGGCTGTGTCGAACCGTTAAAACCGGTGGCGATCAAGGTCACCTTGAGATCTTTCGCCTTGAGCCTCCGGTCGTGATACGCACCAAAAATGATTCGCGCGCCGGAGTCGGCGGCTTGTGACACGAGCTTCGCCGCGTCGTTGATCTCATTCATCCTTAAGTCCCGGCCCGAAATGCCGAGAATAATACCCTTCGCTCCTTCGGGGCTCACCTCCAAGAGCGGCGAGTTTAATGCTTGGTTTACCGCGTTTACGGCGCGATCCTGTCCGCTTGCGATTCCCGTTCCGACAATTGCCGAACCGGCATCCTGGATTATCGTTCTGATATCGGCAAAATCCACATTGATAATGCCAGGGGAGACAATAAGTTCAACCATGCCTTGTAGGGCGTTTTTTAACACATCATCAATTGCTTCAAATGCCTTCAAAATCGGGGTTTCGCGGCTGATGATAGAGAAGATACGGTCATTCGGGACCACGATCAGGGCGTCCACTTTATCGCGCAATTTGAGCAATCCTTCTTGCGCGACTCGCTCACGCTGGCTCCCTTCAAACGCAAAGGGTTTCGTCACAAACGCAAGCGTTAAAGCTCCGGATTGCTTCGCTACTTCCGCAACAATCGGACCTGCTCCGGTTCCCGTGCCTCCGCCCAATCCAATCGCAAGAAAAATAAGATCCGCTCCCTTCAGGGCTTCGGCAATATCGGAACGATTCTCCTCGGCCGCTTGGCGACCCAATTCGGGATTCATCCCCGTCCCCAATCCGCGGGTTAAGTTTTTTCCGATATAGACCCTGTGACGCGCGTTGCAATGATCAAGATCTTGGTGGTCGGTATTGATCGCCACAAAATCAACCCCCTTCGTAAAATCCTTGCTCATTCTCGAAACGGCGTTTCCTCCCCCGCCGCCGATACCTACAACCTTAATACTCGCGAGAGCGTAGGGTGGTTTTGTTTTTTTTAATTTCTGGCTCATGTCTTATGGCAAAAAATAACGAATAATTTTTAAAAAATTAATCGGCGGATGATGGGGATTAAACCATCCCTCTTTATCGGCGCCCCAGAGAACAAGGCCAAACACATTTACAAATTCCGGATCTTCAAAAAATTGGGCGGAATTCGCATGTTCGATTGTCCACTGATCGGCCATCGCTAAACCTACCTGGCTCGCAAGTTTCAATTCTTGCCTGGCGAGCTCGGTAAGTCCGGGCAACTTCGCTCCTCCTCCTACGAAAACCGCTCCACCCGCGAGCTGGCCTGCTTTTCCAATTAACCTCAACTCATTATTAACAAATTCAAAAATTTCCGCAAGTCGCGACTCGATAATCTCAGAAACAAAACGTCGAGACACGGCGCCTTTTGCATCGGGAACGAATTTTTTAAGCTCAATGGCTTCTTTGGGATTTACGTCTTTTGACATCGCGTATCCATACTGCAGTTTCAGCTCTTCCGCGGCGGCAACGGGGATCTTAAGACCCACGGCTATATCGTTCGTAATATTCCCCGCTCCTACGGGAAATACCGCGACACCAAGCAGTTTGCCTTCCTCGTATACGCTCATTCCGGTGGTCCCAAACCCGATATCAACAAGCACCACACCCAAGTCTTTCTGACTTTTACTCAATGCCGAACGACTCGCAACCAGCGGATCATATACCAAACCCCCGATCTGCCCGCCGCCAAGCTCTGCCGCTCGCATCAAACTTTTTACGTGGGGCGCAAAAACATCAATGATCAAACTATTTACCTCAAGTCGGTTCCCCGAAAGCCCTATGGGGTCGGCAATATCACCAACGCCGTCAACGATAAACTCTCGATTAACGTTATGGATAATCGTTCGGTTCGGAGGAAGATTCACCGCTTGGCTCGCGCGGATAACCCGATCGACATCATCCTGGTAGATCTCCGCATCAACACGGGAAACTGCCGTAATGCCCCGCGAAACTTGCGTCTTTACTTGAGGAGTTCCGACGTTCACGTAAATATTATGCAAAGCGCTGCGGGAGTGTTTTTTGACTTCAGCAAGCATCTTCGCGACTGCCTGTGAAGCTTCCCCTAAGTCAATAATAGCCCCCTTTCGAAGGCCCCGGGAAAATTCTTTGATAACGAGCTTCAAGAGCGGCTTCCCATTTTTCTGCTTTTCCGCGTACGCTATCCGAATCGCGGATGTCCCTATATCCAAACCAACAATAGATTGCGAAGCCATAATGATGGGAAATATTCGAATATGATGGTTTATGCTCTTTCGACGGTCGTTAATTCCTTGCCCCCCTCGTCCCCGGAAAAAGCTCCTGCTCGCCACGAGAGGATGTAATCCTCATTGTTTGCCAAAGCTCTTTTTCGCGCTTTTCCATTTTTAGAATATCACTTTTCCCGACATGCTCATAGCCCAACAAGTGGAGAAGTCCATGGAGGAGCAGGAAGGCGAGGTAGGGATAGTCCTTGCGGCAAAGATCCCTGTTTACATAGATCTGCCCCAGAGACCGCAAACGGGCCTCCGGATCGGGAAAGTTAGGCGGAGGAGGAAACGCGAGCACATTGGCAAGTCCGCTCCCCTTGGGATAAAAGGTTCTTTTGAGACGATTCATCTCTTCGCCACCCAATAAAAAAATCTCGAGCGAGCTCGAGTGGATCATAAGAGTAGTGAGAAGGCGCCTGGATGCTACGGTAAGCCGACGCGCGATAAGAGCGTCACCTTTTCTCGATGCAACGAAAATTTTATTGTTCACCCGAGAAGATGCGCCTCGCATAAGGATGGAATACAATTATCTATTTCCCAAGTTGTTTCTTAATAATCGTCGAGACAAGCGTCCCGTCGACTCGCCCCTTCATATCCTTCATAGCCTCCCGCATAACGGAAGGAAAGTCGCTCGCTCCCTGGGTAATGATTTTTTTGACCAACGTTTCGATTTCTTCTTCTTTAATAGGCGGGGGAAGAAAATCACCTATGATAGATGCCTCCCACTCTTCTTTCCGCGCCAAATCTTCCCGATTGCCCCGTTTAAAAAGCTCTATGGATTCTTTTCTTTTCTTAAGTTCTTTTCCCAGTACGTCGAGCATCTCTTCCTCGCTCAACGCGGACGCGCCGCTTTTGGCGCGCTTTTCTATCTCGCGATTATGAAATTGCGAGAGAAGCATGCGCATGAGCGATGTCACCGCTCCGTCTCCTTGCTTCATCGCCGCTTTTAATTTTTCTTCAATGGTGGTCTTTAATCCCATTTATGCGAGCCCAAGTTTTCTTAAACGTTCCATCTCTTTTTTTCTGTCATCGCGGTGTTTCGCCGATAAACGACGCTTCCTCCGATTCACCGGCCGCGCGCGGAAACGACGTTTCTTTGACTCCTTTAAAACGCCACTGCGTTTAATCTTTTTCGTAAAACGAAAAAGCAGAGCGTTTGCGGATTCTCCTTCCTTTTTTCTTACCTCTATGCGCATCATGTTTGTTCTATAGTTTATTATCTTATTTTTTTGGCAATTTCGACCAATGACTCACGCGGGGGGTTATTCACGACGTCGTGCAAGGAACCTCCTTTGTCATTTACAAAACGCGGCAGTATGTGGACATGAAAATGTTCTACGGTCTGGCCGCTTACCGCTCCTTCGTTGATACCTATCGTCAGTCCATCCGCGCGAAGACGATCCTTGACCATCCGCGCTATCTTTTGGACAGCCACGAAGAGTGGCCCAAGAAGAGCCACATCAAGCTCTCCAAGGGTCGCCGCGTGTTGTTTCGGGATAACCACGGTGTGACCCGGAGCGCGAGGATGAATATCGAGAAATGCCGCCGCTGTTTCATCTTCATATATCATCTCTGCCGCAATCTCGTGACTATTGATACCACAGAAAATACAATCGCTCATCACTCGTTATTTTTCTTTAAGACGTTTTTTAATCTCTTCGATCATTTTCGTAAGCGGAATCGTCTCTTGTATGCTGTTACGCAAATCCCGAATGATGACACTTTCTTCGTATATTTCCTTCTGCCCCAAAATCAACGCGATGGGAGACTTCTCACGATCCGCAGCTTTGAGTTGTGCCTTCAGCGATTCCTTGCTAAAAGCTTCTTTTGCCTGAAGTCCCGCTACCCGCAAATCCTCTATAAGCTGTAAACTCTTTCGTTTCGCGAGATCACCGATGTAAATCACAAAAATCTTTTTGTGGCTCTTTGGAGGGAGTTTGACCTCTTGTCTCTTCATAACCTCAATCAAACGTTCAAATCCGGCGGCACCCCCTACCGCGGGGGTTAATCGTCCTCCCAAAACTTCGAAAAGATAGTCATACCGGCCACCGCCAATAAGCGCCCCCACTTCGGAGCCGGGACCCTCAACAAAGAACTCAAAGACCGTTCTGCTGTAATAGTCTAACCCCCGAACGAGTTGATTATCAAGTCCGTAAGGAATTTTGAGTTCATCGAGGTATTCAAGAACCGTCTGAAAATGATGGCTGCAGGCGGCACAAAGCTTGTCTAAAAAGTTTGGTGCTTGGGCTTTAAGCGGTTCGCAAGTTTCCTTCTTGCAGTCCAGCAGCCGAAGAATGTTCGTTCCCATCCGCCGCGCGCAATCGGCACACAGCTCTTTCTCGTGTTGTTTGTAATAACTTTGGAGTTGTTTCTTGTAGAAGGGGCGGCAAACGCGGCACCCAATAGAATTAACCTTGAGATTTATCTGTGAAATTTTTAGAGCCTTCAAGAGGCGGTCGAATATCAAAATAACCTGCGCGTCGTAAATCGGATCATTTAATCCTCCCAAAACCTCAAACCCAACTTGATGAAATTGGCGATAACGGCCTGCTTGGGGATTATCGTGCCTAAACAAAGGCCCCGTATAATAGAGCTTCGCCGGTTGGCCCAAGCGACTGAGCCCGTGTTCAAGATAAGCGCGGACAATCGGCGCTGTTCCTTCGGGACGAAGCGCGAGAACATCACCACCTTTGGTTTTTAACGTATACATCTCCTTCCCGACAAGATCCGTATCTTCTCCAACACCACGCCGAAAAAGATCCGCATTTTCGAGTATCGGAGTATCCAGTCGATGAAAATTATAAAAATCGGCGATTTCTTCTATTGCTTTTCGCACGCGATCCCAAAGCGGCTGTTCATCGGGAATGATATCGCGCATCCCCTTGGGGGTTTGGAAAAGAGTATTTTTCTCTTTTGAGGTTTTCCCTCCTGGATTTTTTAAAGTTATTTTTTTAGGCATTCTATTTTTTGGTTTCCTTAATATCCGTACTCCGGAGCGGCAAAAGCTCGGAGGCTTCCTAACGGCCAAAGCCGCAAGCGCGTAAGGCCGATAATCTCTTTCGCCTCAAGAAGACCCCAACTTCGGGAGTCAAAGCTATAAGAACGATTATCGCCTAATACAAAATATTTCCCTTGGGGAATTTCAAACTCTCCGCTTCCGCTTGTTACAATTCCTTTCGGAAGATAATCCTCCGTAAGAACTACCCCGCGAGGATACTCACTATTAAAAAGAGTAATCTGCCCGTCTTTAACGACAACACGTTCGCCCGGCAGACCGATAATCCGTTTTATAAAAAAGGTTGACTCGTTATTGGGATAACGGAATACCGCCACCTCACCCCGCTCGGGCTCTCGGAAACGATACGTAAGCTCATCAACGAGAAGATAATCCCCGTCGTGAAAATTCGGAGTCATGCTTAAACCGCTCACCAAAAAAGGTTGCACCAAGAAGTTTCGGATTAGAAAAACGGCGCCAATAGCGATCACGGCAACCTCGAAAACCTCAAGCGCGGAAGCAAGAAAATTTCTCATGGGTACTGTGTGATATGATAGTTCTTTTGTGACAACACGGCTATTCGACTGCCGATGACTGATTTGTTATAGTTATAAAAAAGCAGAAGATATTCCTTCCGCAATCATGAGTACCATCCAAACTCTAAAGATTTTACAACAAAAATTCCGCATTTTCAAGCAGCGTTTCAAGGCATGATATCCCGAAAACCGGATATTAAAATCATGGTAGGCCTCGGGAATCCTACGAGTGAATACCAAAAAAGCTACCATAACGTCGGCCAAATGGCTCTTGACTACATTCTCGGTCAAAATGACCTCAACGCGCCATCATTCAAGGAGCAAAAAACATTTACCTATCTTCAAACTGAAAATCTTATCTTCGTGAAACCGCGGACGTTCATGAATGAATCGGGAAAATCCGTACAAGGAGCGATGCTCTATTTCTCAAAACGAAAACCCATTAAACCCGAGAATCTGCTTATTATCCATGATGATTCCGATTTGGCGCTTGGAACGTTCAAAATTACCTTCGGTCAACGATCAGCCGGACACGGAGGAGTTGAATCCGTCATAAAAACCCTGAACACAAAAGACTTCTGGCGTTGCAGGATAGGCATACGTACCGAACCGGGAAAAGCGGGTACGTTCGTTCTTAGAAGTATTTCCCTACCCGCGAGAAAAAAACTTCAATTCGTTTTTGAAGAAATAACAAGAAAACTCATGGAAAACGAAAAGGCCTCTTGAGGAGGCGTCCCTGTTTTTATGATTTCCGAGAAGGGAAGGTTTACTTCTTTGAAATCTCCTGATGCCGCCTCGATGGCTTTCCGAAAATTACTGATGGCATCAACCGTCGGCGCCTCGCCCGTAAACCGCACCGACCCTGTTTGATCAAAGTTCAACCGCGTAATTTTTACATTGTTAGCGCCCGAAAGCGCGTTTAATTTTTCAAGGAGCGGATTCCTTTGACCGATCTGGCTCCGTGTCGCGCGAATAATATTTATTGAGTTATTAAACTGCCGAGCTTTCGCTTGAAGTAACTCGAGCTCCTGTATTTTCGCGTCCGGAGACTGATATATCGGATCCATCTTTAAAACCCCGAGTGTTTTACCAAGAAATAAATCCGCCGCAAAAAATACCCCAAGAAAAATGATAAATGACGCCGGAATCAAAAGACGCCAAAAATCAAGAAAGTTCATCAAGTGATCCTTACGAAACTCCTCCTGCGCCTCATGCCCGAGAAAATTAATATCTTTATCTTTTGAGCGCGCTACGAGAGCACGTAAACCGGCGCCAAGAGATATGAACCACTCATATGAAATCGACTCGGAAATCTTGAGAGTGAATTCACGGGTTGCCAGAGGAAAATTTTCACCGATGATACGCTCGGATTCTTTGTTTAAATCACCGGCGGAGACAAAGACTTCCGCGATCCGATCGCCCGGCCAGTGCTGATTGTAAAAATTCAGCACTTGATTGATATTTCTCACCACCGCTGATTCAAAAATAGAAATAGGAACTTCACGCTCGTCGCTCTGGAGAAGATCCCGCCAGAAGTTAAAATATTCGAAATATAACTCTCCCCGGCGCACCACAAGCGCATCAAGCCCGCTTGCGTCAAGGCTGAGCATCAGATAGGACTTTTCGCGGTCAAAGCCACTCCCGAACTCCCTCATAAGACGAGCGAGAGCAAGCGCGCGAAATTCAAACGCAACAGCCAAAAATCCCGCATCCTTTAGGGCTTTATTGACTTCGTCAACAATAGAACGGTTGATGAACGAAGTTAAAATTTCAAGATTAACTGTTGTCGCATCCTTTCCGACAATCTGCCACCCCGCATAATTTTGGGATTCATCGGCCGGAGAAAGCACCTGAAGATTAAGCTCTATCGCTTTCTCTAAATTTTCACCGCTGATCACGGGAAGCATGAATATCTGGCTATAAATAGGAATCGAGCTTAAGAGAGTCACAACACTTATACGGCGACCTCCGTTCGTCCCTCCCGTAATCCCCGCGTGTAATTTCTTAAGTCCAAGGAGAAAATCGTCATATTTTTTAATTTGACCGGCATCAACTACTCCGGGCAAAAGACGTTCGGAAAGTAATTGCCAATGTTTCCCGTCAAAATGAGTGAACCGAATTGCCGTATCAGAAATTTCAAGTCCGCCGACGAACGGTTTCGCCTTAAAAACTTTTAAAAACTTTTCGTAGAACGGTCCGAATTGCATGGTAAAATTTTTAATTTATTGGATAATCAATTGCTTCCATGAAAGCACACTGACCTTGCCCGTGAGCGAATCGACGACCGTAATAACTTCAAGTTTTCTGGTGGTTCCCAGGATAGTAGATTGCGATGTGATAACCACTTGACTGGAAATGGGCGGACTGACATTTACGATTGCCGTATCATTGCCACCGACCGTAATCGTAGTTGTTGATCCCCCTGTACCCATAAAATCTTTATCGCGAATGAGACGCAAGAGCGCGTCCTGCGCGCCCGCCGAAGCAACAACGAATGCCCGGCTACCCGCCTGATACGCGGAACTCGCGTTGATAAAGCTAATCGTCAAAAAAGCAAGCGTAATACCTATTAAAATCGCCGTTCCTCCGATAAGCAGGGTGAGTGTGATAGTCGCCTGTCCGTTCTTTGTATTATCAATGCCAAAATATGAGCCACTCTTTTTCACTCAATTATTATACCTTAAAAAGAACCTGAAAAAAGCTCTCCCCTGTTTTACGGGCTCCAATTCACAATCACACCATCAACACGGGGGCTTACCGTCTGACCAAGATCGGAGAAAAGCGTCGCGCGATAGCGGAAGTAACGCTGATTATTATGGAGAACATAGTTTACCGGTATTGATTTCCCAGGGTCGAAAGGACCTACCAGTGGATACGCATCGCTCGCAGTACCCGAACCGAGCGGCCCGATGAATTGCCATGTTCCCGTTGTACACGTCGGAGGATTAGTCGCGCCGTTTGCGCAATTCGAAGCCGCAATTTGGAACTTCACACCTATACTACACGACGAAGTTGATAGATCACAAATCTGCTCTCCACGCCAAAGAATTGAGTTGATTTGGGCTCCTCCCAAGACACCCGTGTCGAAAATTGCCGAATCAATCGTACCGGTCGCATAGACCGGAACCCAGCTCGTCACGACTTTATAAACTGGAACTCCACTAACGGAATTAAAACTAATCCAGCCGATTATGTCATTCCAAGCATATCCGAAAAATTCACTCGTATTCGCTCCGGGAACAAGGGAAACTCCATAAACTATTGTCCCAGGACAATTGACAGTACTTAACCCCCCGCAAAAACTTACCCAACCATAGAGGTCATCCCATGCCCAACCACTCAATTTTCCTACGCCATTATTTTTTATCTGGTAAGATTGAGAGCAATTTCCTCCCGGCGGAGGCGTAGCGCAATCCAAAGAAACAAAGCGGGTAGCCGAAGCGAAACTGCCATAACCCTTCAGCTCTTTCGAAAAAACCTGCGCGGTATTCGGAGTATAAAAATCAATCCAGCCGATTAGATCATTCCACGCAAAGTGCTCCTCTGTTACCGAGCTGATATTCGTCACGGCATTTACACTCCCTATCCCCGCTACATACCATAGAGCGATGGCGAGTGTTGACACGAAAAAAAAATTTCTTTTCATTGATGGTTAGTATCCTTGTATGATAATCGACCCCGTGCTTGAAACATAATCAATATTTACGGATGTCGCGAACTTGCTGTTTGTGATAGTCGCCGGAACCCAAGGAAAAATAGGATCAGGGCCTCCCGACCAGTCGGTTTGTATGTATATGTTATTCCGCGAACGCGTAATATAACGCGTTATCGTCTTTGTAGCGCTCTGTGGCCAGCTATATACAACGGTTACCTTCTTCGTCGAGGGGTCATTATTGGATCCACCAAGAATACCGGCATTATCGCGCGTTACGTTTTCAAGAAAAAAATATCGCGCGTAGGTAGTAGTGGCAACCACGACCGATTCTTTGCCCGTTGAGGTTGCAAACGACGCCGTAGGAAAGGTTGTGGTCGAGAGGTAATAGGTCGTCGGCGCGGTTGCGAGACCATCGATAATATGCCAATCTCTTTCGCTCATCACGACTACGTTTTCCATAAGTTCCCGAGCAAGCGCGCTCGCAACTTGCGCCTTGGTCGCCGCGGTATTACTCCGCAAGACCGGCGTGATTACCGCAACGGCGGCAATAAATAAAATAACTCCGATAAAAACCGCTACCAAGACTTCTATTAACGATTGTCCCTTGTTCATACAGAAAAATTTCGCCCGATATTGTATTCTCTATCACTTCAAAACTCCACGGAAATCCTTTTTACTCAAAAACACGCTTTATAAACTACGGATTAATTCACGTATTTTGTAGGACCACCACCACCGGGGCCGCCACCACCGGGAAGAGGGTTGCCATTCTGATCTGTGACTATAATCATCACGCTACTCGTCACATTCCCACCACTTCCCGTGCATCTCATACCGTAAATCGATGTCTGATTCGGAGTAACGCTCTCGCTCCCCGAAGTCGCATTTGAGTTCGTCCATGAAGCTGCCGAACACGAATCGGAATTTGTAGATGACCAAGAGATGATAGAGTCGTCAGTTTTTACGACTGTCGAGGGATCTGCCGAAAGAACAAGCGTTGGGAGCGGAGCAAGTACTATCGTCGTTTGAGTGCATGTAATAATGCAGGTATAGCTGTCAAACGCAACCGAGCCGGTATCGCTTAGCGTAATATTCGCCGAAGTGGCTTGTTGACCCGCAAGATATAAACCTACCGTTATATTGCCGATAAGGGACGTCCGTGGCCCCCCTCCGCTGATGACCTGCGGAGCTCCGGAAATTTGAGAGAAAATAATCGTCGTTGAGCTACCGTTCGCAAATGTTGATGAATTGTAATTCAATGAAGTTGGCAAACTGTACCGCGTGACCGTGGTCGTAGCGTTATAGGTATCGGAGTAAAACAACGCATAATAAGGCCCGCTTGGACCATCCTCAAAATGAATGCCCCACGATGCTCCCTTGGATTGTGAGATAGCGCGACTCTCCGCCTCGCGAATCAGGGTCGCAATCTGCTGTGACGCAGAGCTTAATTGCTTTTGCTTTTGCCAACCGACGAGATTCACGAGCGAAACCGTGGTAATAACCGCGATAATCCCCATAACGATAATAAGCTCAATTAACGTAAACCCCATTAGAGAATAGTGGTTCTCTGTATTCTTAGACGAGCACCGGGGTTTATCCCCATACTCTGACTTCTCTAACGGGGTAAACCCCCTTGAACTCCGCGCGTAATGTGTCATAGATTAATTATAACGCGTTCTTCTAAATCCGCCACAGGGACCCTGTGGACTAAAATTGCGTCGCCAGCTGATAGATCGGGACGATAATAGAAAGGGCGATCAAGGCCACTAAAAGACCCATAGCGATCAGGAGAATCGGCTCAAGGAACGCCACGAGGGATTTTATCAGGGAATTGACGTTTGCGGCATAAAAATTTGCCAATGTTTTCAAAACTTCTTCAAGATGCCCTGCTTTCTCGGAGATTGCTACAAGATTCGTCACCACCCGCGGGAATATAACCTCGCGGCGAAATGATTCCCCAATCGTCAATCCGCGCGAAAGTCCCTCTTCGGCAATACGATGCAAACTCGTCTTCAACTCTTCGTATCCGACCGTATCGGCGGTGATATTGATGGCTTGAACAATCGGCAAGCCGGCTTTCATGAGCGAACTTAGGGTTGCGGCAAAGCGCTGAATCGCTAAATCCCGATACACCTTCCGAATAACCGGCAATCTTCCGAACGCCCGATCGGCGAAACGACGACCGGCAAGATTAAATTTAAAGAAGTAAATGCTTAATCCCGTAACACCGATGATGGTTGCGATAAATCCTACAATGTGGGCGTTTATAAAAAGGCCGACGCCGAAGACAATCCGCGAGAAGAACGGGGGCTGTACGGTGCTATCGGCAAATACATTCGCGATTTTCGGCAAAGCAAACGTAGCGATAAAAATAAAGATAACCAGCGCGAATACCAAAAGGAGGATTGGGTAGATAAGCGCCGAACGGATCTGACTTCGTAGTTCCGCCTCCGCGGTAAGCGACTCACTTAAATCCTCGAATGTCTGCTGAAGATTTCCCGAAGCTTCTGCGGAGCGGACAAGATTCACAAAGACAGGAGAAAAAACTTTTGGATATCGGCCGAAAACTTCAAAAAACGGCCGCCCATGGACCAAATTGTCTCGCACCTCAAGAAGAAGATTTTTCATCATCGGGCTGTCGAAATCAACGATCAAAATATTGATTGCTGAGAGAAGATCCGTTCCTACGCGAAGCATAAGCGCCAAATATTTCGTAAGAAATACCTTGTCCGCGATTTTTATTCCTCCGCCTAAAAAACGGCGATGCGCGCCCTTAAGCTCTTGGATGGGCTTTACCGAAATGGGGCGAAGACCCTGGCTTACTAATTGCTGGAGAACGCCCCGCAAATTTTCCGCATCAACTTCACCTTCTGATGCTTTACCTTCTTTGTCCGCGGCGATGTAGTGATAGAGCATACAAGTATTGCGCGATATAAATTTATAAAATGTTCAGTAGATAATTTAGGAAATAGCTTGCGGCGTATTTAGGAACTATTTCATATCATCACTCTTTAATAACGCGGAGCACCTCTTCAATCGTCGTAAGAGCGAGTCCAACCTTTTCGAGGCCGTCTTCAAACATTGTTTTCATTCCGCTCTTCATCGATTCGACCCGCAAAGCGTCAAGACTGAAAGCCGGATCGGCGATCAACTTCTTTATTTTATCAGTAATTTCAAGAACCTCAAAAAGCCCAAAACGCCCACGGTAACCCGTGCCGCCGCAGGAGGTGCATCCCTTCCCCCGATACAGAACCTTCGGAGATTTGAAATGCGAGACTTCAACGTGTAATTCGGTAAGTTGTTCAAGAATCACCTTCTGTAATTCCGGACCCGCGCTGTAGGAGTAGACGCATGTTTGGCATATCTTTCTCACCAGCCGCTGGGCAACCACGAGATTCATCACGGAGCTCACGAGAAACGGCGGAACGCCAAGATCGAAAAAACGGGGCATAGCGGTCGGAGCATCGTTTGTGTGAAGCGATGACAGAAGCAAGTGGCCCGTAAGCGCCGCCTGAACGGCGATATTCGCGGTTTCCGCATCGCGGATTTCTCCTACCATAATGATGTTCGGGTCCTGCCGAAGGAACGCCCGCAAACTCGAAGCGAAGGTGACTCCCGCCTGAACGTTAATTTGTGTTTGATTTACATAGCGCATATTGTATTCGATCGGATCTTCGGTCGTTACGATGTTCACCTCCGGGCGATTCAAAATATTCATCAAAGAATACAGCGTAGTCGTTTTACCGGATCCGGTCGGTCCGCACGAGAGGATCATTCCGTAGGCGTTTTGTAAATTTCGCATTACCATCTGCGCGACGGGCGGCATCATACCAAGCTCTTCAAGCGAGAGAGGTTTCTGCGTCGCTTCAAGAAGACGCATTTCAACTTTTTCGCCGTAGAAGGTCGGCATAACGGAAACGCGAACATCAACGATTTGATTTACGATTTTATATCTGAAACGCCCGTCTTGCGGTTTGTAGTGCTCGTCAATCTTTAAGGCAGAAAGAAGCTTGAGGCGAGCGATAACCGCCGGGTGAATCGCTTTCGGAATTCGCATAATCTCATAGAGAATACCGTCAACCCGATATCGAATCATCGTAACGTCCTCGAGAATCTCAAGATGAATATCCGACGCGCGGGAAGAGATGGCAAACGAAAGGAGCCCTTCAACGATCGCGACAATCGGCAAAAGCGCCGCCGCTTCTTCGATTGTTTTCGTCTGACTTACGAGCGACGCCTGAATCTGCTCTTCAATTATTTTTTTAAAATTCTGGGCGCTCTCCTCACCGTAAATCGCGAACCCGCGATTCAAATCCTCATTGGTCGCAAGAAACGGTTTAATCTTCGCTTTAAGATGCTGGGTAAGAAACGTAATCGTCTCCAAGTCGCTCGGATCGCCCATCGCCGCGTAGAAAACACCGTTCTCATCACGGTTAAAGAGAATCACCTGCCGTTGCCGCGCGATGTCTTCCGCGAGCATCCGCACCATTTTCTCGTCGATCGGACGAATGCTCAAATCCGCAAGCTCTACCCCCAATGATGTCGCGAGAAGGTTATTTAAATAATACGCCTCGGCGATTTTTTGAGAGACCAAAATATCGATAATGTTCTGATTTTTCCTATCTCCTTCTTCAACCAGAGCGTCAAACCGTTCGGGGGTGATTAAATTCCCTTGTATCAGCTTTTTCTTCAGTTGAGAAACAGGAATGGGGAGTCGCATATGAAAATCCTTCAGTAGAAATTACTTCTTCGGCAACCCAAAATTCTTAAGAAAATTCTTCAGAAGTTAAACTGGGCTAACATCGCGGGCGAAATAACCCAGATCTTCATAATCATAGCAAAAAGAGCCGCGGGGAGCCAAAGATAATAAAGAGGAGCACGCCCTAACCCACGGATAACGTAATAGAGAGAAAGGAGCACGCCCGTGACCATCAGAACAACAAGATACACCAAGAACCCGGGATAGCCCGTTAAAAATATGCCCAGCGCGAAAAGTGGAAGTTCCTCCGGTTCAAAGAAACGCTCCCCCGCGCGACGATTCAGGTAATAAGCAAGAAGCGGAATGAAAATCGCCGCGGCAAGCGCAAAAATCCATTGCGCCCAAAATAGCGCCCCGACATAGCCGATGAAATAGAAACCACTCTGATAGGGGGGGAGAAGATATTTTCCGAAAAACGGGCTCTCGGCCCATACCTTGTACTGAAGATACGATGTGTAACCGATAATCCCGGCAATGGCGAGAACACTACCACGCATCATGAATTTCAATATTCTATCAAATGTCTTCCGCCGCGCTTCGGAATCGGAAGTAAAAAAATGATCAAACCAAAAGGAGCGCAGGATAACCTGCGCTCCTAATACAAACACTAAAACCAAAAAACTTACCTTATCGGTCCACAACATTTACAATGCGAGATTCGTTCCTACTTCGTAGAGGTTTATATTCGTACCGCCGTCTTTTGACTCAACGTCGTTCGCACCTAAATTCGAATATTTACCACTTTCCATTACCGCATTTATTTCGTAGCTATTGCAAGCATTACCGGCAGATCCGGTACAAGCGGCAACTAATGTTGAACTTGGACGATATGCATAGAAAAGATCCGTAGAAGTCACGTTTATAGGATCAACCGGCCATGCGCTAACAGGAAGCCCAGAACTCAGATTCGCGGTTTTCATATCAATGGGAAGCCATCCAAGACCATCGACAGTGACTGTATTTTTAGCAACAGTTACTCCACTAGCAACACCAGGTAATGGTCCAGACGTAAATCGTACTTGCGCTCCAGTTCCTCCAGAAAAACATCCTGAACTCATTCCATTACTATTTCCGCTTACAGTATGTATGTAGCAATTAACACCGTCGCCAAAACCAATTGTATTCGCCTGCGAAGAGTAGAGCGCGATTGCCGTCTGAACCGTCGAGAGATCGGAAAGCCGCGTAGAATCACGCGCCTGTCTTAAAAGCTCGGCCGGGTTTAATGTCAAAATCACGACAACCGACAAGACCGCTATGATACCGATAACGACCAAAAGCTCAATCAACGTAAAACCTTTTGTTTGTTTCATTAGATTTTTTTATTAAATCCGACCTTTAGAATTAAATTCATTATAGCATACTGCCTCTTTTGCCTATAAAACCCACTGTGGATAAGTTCTCAAGCTAAGACTTGAACGTGCTTATCACCGCCTGGAAGTCGGCGGGCGGATCGGCTTCTATCTTTATTCGCTTTCCCTCCATCGTAGTAAACTCCAAAGAAGACGCGTGCAACATCAGCCGTCCGACCGTATTCCCTCGTACCTTCGATCCATAAAGCGGATCATAAAGTATAGGATGTCCGATACTCGCGAGATGAACACGGATCTGATGCGTTCTACCCGTTAAGGGCATAACCTCAAGAAGGGTAA
Source organism: uncultured Candidatus Saccharibacteria bacterium (assembly GCA_964361095.1). Classification (GTDB taxonomy): domain Bacteria; phylum Patescibacteriota; class Minisyncoccia; order UBA6257; family 2-01-FULL-56-20; genus CAYHZA01. The sequence goes on from CAYHZA010000012.1 coordinate 19,813, forward strand.
GTGGCTCCGGAATTGCTTCGGCTTCTCTCTCCCGCTTGACGTACCGTACGACACGATATTCGGTAACGGCATCTTTGACCATTTTCATCTTTGGCCCGCGGACACTTCGTTTTATTGAGCCGTTTTTTAATCCGATCGGTTTTTCAATCCTCCCCTTTTGCGGCTCTACCCTGCCGCGCACAAGCGCGAGATATGTTTTTTGTATCTCACGATTTTTAAAAAGTGACTTCAGATAAGAAAAGCTCTCATTACTACGAGCCACAAGAAGCACCCCCGAGGTTTCTTTGTCGAGCCGATGGACAATGCCCGGGCGTTCACCCGAATCATCTCCGACATTTTTTATCTCCGGATACCGCCCGAGAAGCCATGCCGTAAGCGTCGGCTCGTGCGCGCTTTCGCCCCGAAGACCCCTGTGCGGATGCGTAAGCATCCCGGCGGGTTTCAGGACGGCAAGAAAATTTTTATCTTCGTAAATAATCTCGGGGTTTAACACGGTGCGCCCACGAAGGATCGGACTTCGGGCCTCTTGCGTGTCATGCAAGCGCTCTACCACTGAGCTATGGGCGCAAATCTTTTGTATACTATAAAGGAGTTTCCTTGTTTATTGCAACTTTTGCCGTGTTGCTATCAAAAAAGAAATCCGTATACTGTAGAAGTCATTTTGGGTGTGTAGTTCAGTGGTAGAACGCTGTCCTGATAAGACAGAGGTCGAAGGT
>CAYHZA010000013.1:0-20258 GCA_964361095.1 uncultured Candidatus Saccharibacteria bacterium
TGACAACGGGTTCGCGTTCGCCGTGTCGCAACTCTCTTCATTTCTCTCCGGCTTTGGCTGGAGAGTTTTGTTTTGTGAGCTGTCCGTTCCAACCGCCGAGCATTTTGCCGGCCTCATCCAACTTTACGGAAAGAGCGATATATTTCTTATCGTCGAGAGATTTTGTTTCCCAGAGTACCAAAAGAAGTACGCGGAGGGTGTCCGCTTTCTTGATCGCGAGACGAACATACGGATGTTTCTCTGTAGGCGAGAGAAAACTGGCGGCCGATATCGCCTCTATCACTTCGACAAACAATGTGTCTATGCGTTGGCCGAGAGAATGACGATGCACCTTGGGCAAGTCTTGATAAAATTTGTACCACAACAGGTACGACTCCTTAACTTTGCTTAAAACTGGCAAAAGCTTCTGCGGGGGGGGGTGACTTCAATGTTATGTCCAGAATCCAATTTCAACATACATATAATCATATCATTTCGCTCGAAAATCTTCTCGAAGCGTGGAAAGAATTCATGCGCGGAAAAAAGTCGCGCAAAGATGTGCAAGAATTCGAGCGAAATCTGATGGCGAACATCATCTCGCTTCACCGCGAACTTGTGGCGAAAACATACGTCCATTCTGCATATCAGCATTTCAAGATCGCCGATCCGAAGCCACGCGACATCCACAAAGCAAGTGTTCGAGACCGGCTTTTACATCACGCATTGCATAGGCAACTGTCGCCATTTTTCGCAAAGACGTTTATCTCTGACTCGAATTCCTGCCAAGACGGAAAAGGGACGCATCGCGCGCTCCGCAGATTCAGAAAATTCATTGGCAGCGTTTCGGAGAACAACGTTCGGACGGTATGGGTGCTCAAATGCGATATCAGAAAGTTTTTCGCAAACATCGATCACGCGATTCTCTTGGACATATCTGCAAAATATATTCCTGATCGAGATATTCTCCATCTCTTATCTCTCATCGTTCGGAGTTTTCATTCAAACGTTGTCGGCGTTGGACTCCCGCTCGGCAATTTAACGTCCCAGCTTCTGGTAAACATTTACATGAACGAATTCGACCAATTTATGAAGCATCGACTCAAGGCAAAATATTATCTGCGCTATGCCGACGATTTCGCTGTCCTTTCGACAGACAAGGCATACCTTGAAACCATTTTGCCGGCGATGCAGGAGTTTTTAGGAAACAAGCTCAAGCTCTCCATGCATCCGGATAAGATTTCCATTCAGACTGTCGCTTCGGGGGTCGATTTTCTCGGTTGGGTGCATTTTCCGGATCATCGGGTTTTAAGAACAACGACCAAAAAGAGGATGTTTAGAAACATAAAAGCGAAAGACGGAAAGGAAGAAACAGTGCAGTCATATTTGGGACTCATCAGCCACGGCAACAGCTGGAAATTGCAACAGAAAATCCTCGGCAAAAATCCCGAAGCTAAATTTTTAGGTTATACTTTATATATGTCGGATTTGAAAAAGCCGAAAGTATTATACTGGACCGCGCATAGTCGCGCGAAGATGCGATTCTACGGACTTTCCGAACAGCGCGTAAAGCGGATTATTCATTCACCCGCGCGCATTGAGGAAGGAATCGCCCCCGAAACAGTCGCGATGATGCAGCCCGCGGGGAGTATAAAACATCCCCACGAACTTTGGACGATGATTCAAGACGCAAAGGGCAAGCGCACCGTGATTTCCGCGTGGCGGTATCCGGGGCGTACGAAGCCCGGCGATCCGTTACCCAAAGAAATTCTTGATGAATTAAAACGAATGATTTGATATACTCTAAGCGTGACCAAGAGATTTGTTATTATAATCATTGGAGCACTCATTATTATTTTTGGTGTTTCTTTATTTAGTTCACGAACAATAGCCCCCAATACAAAGATGACTATCAAAAGTTCAGCGTTCGAAGAGAACGGTAAAATTCCTAAAAAATATACCTGTGACGGGAGTCCGCCGTCCGCCCCTTCTGGCGGAGGCGGAATAAATCCACCGCTTGAGATTACCGGCATACCGGAGGGCACAAAAAGTTTGGCGTTTATTATGGACGATCCGGACGCGCCGCGTGGAACATTCACGCACTGGGTGATGTGGGATATGAAACCGGTAACGGAGAAATTCTATATTGAAGAAAATTTTAATTCGGTTCCCGAAGAAACCCCGATTCCCAATCCCGACACCGGAAAGATCCCTTCTTTTGAAATGCCTACCGAGGGAGTAAACAGCGCGGGAAAAATAGGATACATAGGGCCGTGTCCTCCTCCCGGAAAACCGCACCGTTATTTTTTTAAGGTATACGCCTTGGACATGGAAAATCTGCTTCCTTCAATCCCCGGAGGAGAACTTGAATTTAACCTCGACGACATCGATCTCCTAAAACAAATCCAAGGGCATATTCTCGACCACGCGGAGCTCATCGGCATCTACGAGCGGTAGCTCCCTCTTGAATTAGATTATTTCTTGTCATAAAATAATTGAGGTATCTTTTCGCATCACTTCAGAGAGGAGGAACATGGAGTGTCAAAAACTTCAGATATCACCGATGAGAAACGAACTTCACTAAGTACGATCATTGCCAGTCGGCGGGCATACCTCGAGGAGCTCAAGGAGAGCGGGGATTCGTTCATGCTCGCGGTTTCAACGCCGCATGCCGTGACGAGCGCGTCCGTGCTCCGAGTGGTCTCCGTTGATGAACACAAAGCCGTTCTCGAGGTGGTTGTTCCCTTGGAATGGGTTCGTGTCGGATCCTCGTGAAGGTGGTGCATTACTACATAAAGACCAGTCCGTTTGGGCTGGTCTTTTACTATCCGAATAAAACCATAATGAGAAACCCTTTAAAAATTACCGAATTGAGGTGTTATTCCCTTGTCCCGGGAGAGAGCCGGAAAGAATAGAAAGAGTAAATTCTTTTGATGCGCTCTCGTTTCCGGATTGGACCGTGATCGTGAACGCATAGTTGCCCGCGGTGGTTGGAGTACCGGTAATCGAGATGGGCGTTTGGCATGGAGCGGTAATGCACACTGCTTCCGTGAGGTGGAGGCCAGGAGGAAGAATCCCGTTTGAAACGCTCCATTGGTATGAATCTTTGCCGCCGTTTGCGGATACCATGCCACTATAGAGCATTTGAATGGTTGCCGTTCCCAGAGAATATGAATAAATTTTAAGGTCTGAAGTCAGTATGGTTGGTATGCTAAATTCAAGCGCGTTCGAGGTGCCGTTCGTATTGGTGACGCTCACTGGATATTTTCCGGGCGTGGTAAGCGAGATAGGCATAAGACATACGGGTTGACCTTGACGTGGATAGGAACAGGCGGGAACAAGGTTCTCGGGAACGGTAAACGAAAGTGTGGTTCCGTCGAATGAGGATATGTTCGGAATATATCCTCGGCCAAAATTTACCGCATTCCCGGTCGGAGTAAAGCCATAACCGTCGAGCGTTATTTTTCTTCCCACATATCCCACGGCCGGATTAATGCTTGATATGCCAAGAGTAATCGTACCTACTCCTAATTTTGATTTTATGGAAAGCTCGGAAATTTGGTCAACGATATTCTTTGTTTCGTCCAATACGCCTTTGAAATTCACATACGCGCCAACTTGAAGGGGATTCTGAACGGTTACCAAGAGTCCTTTGTCGGTTTTCACGACGAATGAGCCATCGTTGTTGACTTGTGTTACATTGCCTCGGAAGTTGTCCGCCGAAATTGGTTTCGAAATATTGCGGACGATCTCTGCGTGAATAACTTCCCCCTTCCCGCTGGTTAATCCATAGATGTGCAGTTGGTCGCCGATCGACAGATCTTTTAAGGTGATGCGGTTTTTCGCTTTGTCGATGAGAATGGTGCTATTGCTCACATTGACTAAGTATTTTCGTGTTGTGTTGATGAAAGGCGTTACCGTGCTTGGAACTTGCACATTCCTCGAAATTTGATTTTCGTCGAACGATTTGAGACCAAGAGGGCAAACTGATTCGCGCTTTTTTACGGTTCCCTGCGCGCCAAAGTCATAGCATGGAAAATTTTCTTTTTGGATTACGACCAGTGTCGCCGAGTTTTCGGATGAGGGTGATTCCGGAGTTCCGGTTATTTTATCTATGCCGATCAATTGCACGTTCTCGAGTTGCATATAGCGCTTCTCTTCCGGTTTTGATAGATTGCGGACAATCAGGGCTTTTATGGTTCCGTCTTTATTGTAGAAACCAAAAACATTGATTTGGTCACCAATACTAAAATCGCTCATACTTGCCGATTCCCGGTTGCGCAAGGTTAGTCGTGAGTCATTCGAGATTTCAATTTGATAGAGCGGAGCGACGCTTACTGCGGGAACGCCGGGCGTTGTGAATCCCGGGTCAATAAAAAGACTCGGCGAATTCGCCGATCTTTCGGGAGTGAGCGTGCGCGGGGGCGGTACAGGGCATGTAGTAGAAACACCCTTCGCGTTTGTGTCGGAGAATTTATAACAATTGTTTTCTTTTGCCCCACCCATATTTGAAGGAGATGTAGCGTTACTCTCTCTTTCCGCGTTTGCCGGCAACGGGAAATAATTTTTGTTTGTTGCCATAATGAGAGACGGCACGGTATTCGAAGAGATGCTTCGAATTATAAGATTATTGAGCTGTAATATGCCTTCATAGGGCTCGTTGTACGTTACGGGCGGTTTCTGGATTCGCTGGGTTAGCGGGGATGACAATTGGGCGTTCGCGACGATGGTTGATAAAAGAAGAGCCAAACTCGCGAGAAGCATCACGTTTTTTTTCATGGTGTTTTAAAGATATTTACTTAACGACTCTGATGGGGGATACTACGTTCCCTTTTGGGTAATGTTACCGACTTTTCCTATCCTATCATTTCGTAGAGAAGAGGTCGAGAAGGGCTTTCTGGCCATAATCTCTCATTTTTTACGGGCTTGACTCTTGCTCTCAACACTCATATGATGTGAAAAAGTTAAAAAGTCGATATAAATCTGATATTATATAGTTATGGGTAAAATAATCGCAAGTGGTTTTCTGGCAACCTTTTTGGTTTTTGCATTTTTATCTTTTCAGGCAATTATCTTTTCGCCTCGGCTCGAGGTTATTCGTGCGTCAGCCAACGAAAGCATTGAGAATAGCTCGATTGATCAGGATGTGAAAAATATCGTTTCTCCAGCTCTTTCAGAGAGGGAAGGCGCTATCTTGCCGCAGTTCGGCGCACAAAATACGGGAATACGAACGGCAACAGTTTTGAATCCCATCCAATCGCCCGAAAGGAATGAGGATTTTTTGGCGTCCGGCGTAACCGTTCGCGAATCGAAGTCTCTTGAGGATCAAACCCTTGCTCCTCTTATCGGAACTCCGGGAGGCGTAACGATGTCAATGGTGCAAAACTCGGATTCACTCGGAACTTCGGAGCAGAATCAAAACAACAATATTGAAAACAATTCGAATACAGCATTAAGTTCAATATCAAATACGGATCAGAACGAAGGAGAAGGCAATGGGGCGACAACAACGACCGAAGTGAATAATAATGAAGAAGGCAGCGGCATTTGGGAGTTCATTATGTCTTTGAAGCGCGATCTGAGTTACTATATCGGCGTTATCAATAAACTTCGCGGGCAATTAAGCGAGCTTTCGGCGAAGGTGATGAATTTGCAATTAACGCCGGGACCACAAGGTCCTGCGGGAGTGACTGGCGCCGGAAACATCGCTTTTATTTATAAAGATGGAGTCGGTATTCACGCGCTTCGCACCGATGGTACGGTTTGGAAGTGGCCGGCTTCGGGATGGATAGCGGAAGGCACACCGGGAATTAGTGTTCCGACTTCAACGTCGAATATTGCGCAGTGGCAACTCACTACTTTCTTGGATAAGAATGGTGACCTTTGGCGCCACGACGCGGGAGTTTGGGTTAATTTCGGGCATCCATAGAATCATAAGTTCGTTACTTCGATTCACGAAAAATTCCGCTTTCATAGCGGGATTTTTTTGTTTTTGCAATGATCCTTACGTATGGTAGGATTGTTTTATGAATCCCCAAAAGTTCCTTATTGTCGGAGCGGTTGGCCTTATTGTAATTTTGGCAACCAGTTCTTTTTTGATTTCGCAGTATTCTACGGTTTCAGAAGATTCTTTCGAAACGGTAGATGATACCATCCCTAATGTTTCGGGCACAATTCCTACCGCTAATGTCCCAGGGACAACATCTACCCCTTTTTCTAATACTCAAAATCCAACAAGAGAGAACGAAGGAATTCGCGGGCCTTCGGTTGTGAAAGTCGGTGAACTTCGAAGCTGGGCTTCGGATCCGGTTCCTTCCGGTGTCGGGAAAATATCTTATAAATTCTGCTGGGGCGATGGAACGTGTGGCTATGGCGGCACCGAGGAATTTACTTATGCCGACTCCTCTCAACCCGCGACGGTATTGCACGCTTACGCGAAGACGGGAGACTATGTTATAACAGTGGACGTTCGTGACGAAGAGGGGAGTAAGGTAACGAGGACATTCAAGGTGAAGGTTACTCCTTCCGATAGTGGCATAAACATAGAAAATTCTTCGAGTTTGAACGGAAGCGTTGGCAAGTATCTTTATGTCAAATTTATAATCACCGGCAACAAAGTTTCCTACCAGTGGGAAGTTTCTTCGGGGTCTCTTCCTCCGGGACTTGTGATAAAGGGTGCCGCATTACCCGGTGGGGAGTGCGAGGAATCTGATAATTGCCCCGCCGAGGACAACAACTATATCATGCTTCAGGGAACACCAACCAAAGCCGGAACGTATACGTTTGAAATTACTGTTCTCGACGGACAAGGGAAAGCAGGGGTAGGAAGATTTACTTCGGTTATAGATAATTAATTTTTCGATGAGAATAGAAAAATAGGGAGATAGAAGAGATAAATGTTGAACAACAATGCAGCTTTTATAGATAGCAACAACCTCTATCAAGCGATCAAGGTGCTTGGGTGGAAATTAGATGATGCCAAGTTCAGAATATTTCTCTCGGATAAGTACGATATTCAGAAGGCATATCTCTGTATCGGCTACTTGCCACAAAATCAGGCGATGTATACCAAGTTGCAACAAAAAGGTTATATTTTAGTTTTCAAGCCAGTTCTTACACTAAAAGACGGTACGACGAAAGGTAATTGTGATGCCGATCTTGTTTTGAGGGCAATGGTTGAGTATCCGAATTACGACAAGGCAGTGATTGTCGCTGGGGACGGCGATTATTATTCTTTAATTGATTATCTGAAGTCCCAAGATAAATTAGAGCAGGTTCTCATTCCTAATGAAGAGAGATATTCGGCATTGCTCAAAAAGGTGAATAACGAACACCTAAAGTATGTTTCTTTTATAAGTCGGATGAGGAACAAATTAGAATATTCTTCGGAAAGGCCCTAAAAATGAAAAGGGCCCCAGGAGGACGGAACCTCAAAGGAGCCTTTTCGTGGTGATACCCCATTAAGCTAACGGATAGCTTGTAAATTGTCAATAGCAGGTTGTACACACCTTGATCTTCAATGGGAAAACGTTCAAAAATATCAACACTTAGACTATGCGCTTAAGTATCGGCATCGTGGGCCTCCCAAACGTCGGTAAGTCCACTCTTTTTAAAGTTCTCACAAAGCAGGAGGTAAACATCGCGAATTACCCTTTCGCGACCATTGACCCGAACGTAGGTATCGTGCAGGTTCCCGACGAGCGGCTTACAAAATTGGCGGAGATGAGCCACTCGAAGAAAATAGTGCCCGCGGTCGTGGAATTTTACGACATCGCGGGGTTAGTAAAGGGCGCGAATAAAGGCGAGGGTTTGGGCAATCAATTTCTGGCACACATTCGCGAAACACAGGCGATTGTTTCGGTTCTTAGGGTATTCCAAAGTTCGGAGATTATTCATGTCGAAAATTCCGTCGATCCCTTGCGGGATCTGGAAATTATAAACACCGAACTTATCCTCAAGGATCTGGAAACGGTGGAGAAGCGATTAAAAAGTTTAGAGAGCGAGGCGCGCGCGGGGGATAAGAAGGCGGTTAAAAACTTGGAAACGCTTCGCAAAGTGAAAATCGAACTTGAAAAAGGAAATTTGGCCGTTTCATTTCGAGACGAAGAGATAATAAAAGAACTTTCGCTCCTTACGGCGAAGCGCCAGCTGTACCTTTTAAACGGCACGCCGGAGGATGTGAAAGAAGATCTAAAAAATAAGATTAAAGAGTTGGGAGCGGATTATTTGGTTGCCGATCTGGCGAACGCGGAAAAAATTCCCGAACTTACGGTGAAGGCTTACGAGGTATTGGATTTAATCAGTTTTTTAACGACCGGCGAAGACGAAACGCGGGCGTGGACGATTGAACGAGGTGCCAAAGCGCCTCAGGCGGCGGGAGTAATCCACACCGATTTCGAAAAAAACTTTATTCGCGCGGAGGTGGTCAATTGGCAAAAACTTTTGGAGGCAGGGGATTGGAGTAAGGCAAAACAGAAAGGATTGGTGCGTTTGGAAGGGAAAGAATATGTGGTAGCCGATGGCGATGTTATCGTAGTAAGGCACGGCTAAAAAACTTGAAAAATAGAAAAGATTTGCTATGCTGGAGGTGCATTCTTGGTTCGAGTTTTGGTCGCCTTGTATGCGGGGGCTGTTGGTCAGAGAGGCGACTGAAACAGGTTCGGCGATTCGATTGAGAACAACCCATCCGGTTTTCTTTGATCGGATGTTCGAATCCGTCGAAGAGAGCGGCGACTTGAGTATGGTCGTTCCTGGCCGGTTCATAGGCCGCCCGGTCTATGCAACTCTGGCGAAGACTCTCTGGTCTTCATACATCACATTATTGCTCTCGTAGAGCAATCAGTAGTCCCGAGACGCATATATTGCCTCGGGACTTTTTATTTTTATGAAGCTATGCGGTTTTAATCGCGTCGTCCGAGGGCCGCGCCAAGTGTTTCGTCGTCCGCGAATTCTATCTCGCCGCCTGTGGGCAACCCACGTCCCAGGCGGCTTATTTTTTTGGTAAGAGGGCCGAGTTCTTTCGTTATTAAAGAAGCGTGGAAGTCGCCGTGCGAGGTAGGATTAAACGCGAGGAGTATTTCTTCCGCTTGTCCGCCGAGATTTTTTTGTATGAAACTTTTCAAATTTTGGATCTTTAATTTTTGCGCTTCGTCCAATATGCCGGTTTTTGATATGGTATCGAGAATGAGATAGCGGCCGTTGAATCTCCGCGTGTTTTCTATCGAGATAAGATCCGTTTCTTTTTCAACAAGCGCGATCAGTCCGTGGTTGCGTTTGGGGTCGTTGCAGATGGAGCATAAGGTTCCGGAATTTTGATGAATAAAAAAACATCGTTCGCAGATCTTTATCCGTTTCAGATTTTCGAGATCCGAAGCGAGGCCGTGGATGGTATCCGGCCCTTCGTTTACGAGATAGAACGCGAGGCGTATTGCCTGGCGCGGGCCGATCGAGGGAAGTTCGGCGAGGCGTTCGGCAAGTCGCTTCATCGGCTCGGGAAGGTGATTGATCATTTAAAATCCGTTTTGATTTCGGGGAGAGGACGAATCGTCTTGTTTTTTCTCTATGCTTCTGAATGTTACCCGTTCGGGGTCAAATTTCAAATTAAAACTTCCTAAAGGTCCGTTGCGGTGCTTTGCCACATTGATCTGCGCCACATTTTGTTCGTCCGGCAGGACGTCCGTTTGGTCGCGATCTTTGCGGTAGATGAACATCACGACATCCGCGTCCTGTTCGATACTTCCCGATTCACGGAGGTCCGAGAGGCGGGGAACTTTGTGGTCGCGCTGGTCAACAGCCCGCGAGAGCTGTGAGAGGGCAAGCACGGGAACGTTAAGCTCGCGGGCGAGCGCTTTAAGACCGCGGGAAACTTCGGTAATTTGTTGCACCATGTTGTCCGAGGCGCCGCTTCGCGGCGCGATGAGCTGAAGGTAATCGACAACGAGGAGTGCGAGACCGTGTTCGATTTGAAGGCGTCTCGCCATAGAACGCATTTGGAGAATGTTCGGCGAGGCGGTGTCGTCGATAAAAATATTGATTTTCGAGAGACGGTCGAGTCCGTTATGAATCATTTCGAATTCAAAGTCGTCGCTGATGCGTCCGGTGCGGAGTTTCCAAAGAGGAACTTGGGATTCCGCGGCAATGAGCCGGTCAATAACCTGGTCGCGTGACATTTCAAGGGAAAAAATACCGACGGTAAGTCCTGTTTTTAAGGCGACGTTCCGCGCGATGTCCAATGCAAGAGTTGTTTTTCCGAGCGAAGGACGCGCGCCCAAAACGACCATATCCGAACGCTGAAGTCCCGAAAGTATATTATCGAGTTCGGGAAATCCGGTGGGAACTCCCCGGAGCAGCCCTCCTCCTTGATGAAGCTTCTCGATCCGTTCGTAAGCGCTCTTCAGCTCATCGCGCGCGGCTACGAAATTTTTATTGAGCGATTTCTGCGAGATAGAGAGGAGTCTTTGTTCCATCGCGTCCAGGACGCTCTCCACATCTTGGTCGGAGTTAAATGCTTCTTCGGTTGATTCGGCGGACGCGCTGATGATATCACGGAGCGTTTTTTTGTCTTTTACGATTTTTGCGTAGTGATCGACATGGGATGCGGTCGGAACTTTATTGGTAAGTTCCGCGAGATAGCTCGAGCCGCCGATTTCTTTTAAAATATCTTTTTCTTTGAGCTTGGTCGTGAGGCTTAAAATATCGATTGGTTGGCTTTTTTCGTAAAGATCGATAATTGCATTATAAATTTTTTCATGAGCGGGGGAGTAAAAATCTTTCGCAATTAAAATATCCGCCACTTTGATAATGGCGTTTTTGTCGATGAGAAGCGCTCCCAAGACCGACTGCTCAACTTCGAGATCCTGAGGGGGGATTTTTAGCTGGGATTTTTTAGACATAGAAACGGTCCGAGTGGCGTATCTTCAACTATGAATCCTAACTCATTTATACGGCTTCTCAAGGCGTCGGATTGCATAAACTGTTTATTGGCACGGGATTTCTCGCGTTCTTCGACGAGAGCCTTGATTTCCCTCGGTATTTTTTGGGCTAGGACGGATAATCCGATCGATTCAAGGAGGTTTTTAAAGACACTGCTTACCTCTTTTGCTTCTTTTAGTGACAGTTCCCATATATTCGGTTGGATTTTACCCATAACCTCGAAAAGAATCCCAAGGGCTTGGGGCGTATTAAAGTCATCCGCGAGCGCTTTATGGAAAGATTGCTCTGCTTTTTTTATCTCGCTATTGTTGTGGCGATCTTTCGAAACAGTCGGATTTTTTTGTTTTTCGATGAATTCTAACTTTGCGATAAATTCCCGTACCGTATTCCAACTCTTTACATGATCGGCGACGAGGATCTCGGTATAGTTCATCGGGGAGCGGTAGTGGTGGGTAAGCGTTGCGAGGCGTAATACTTCGCCGGGATATTTGGCAAGGAAATCATCGATGGCGATAAAATTTCCCAAACTCTTGGACATTTTTTTGCCGTCCACCATAAGCGACCCGACGTGCATCCAAAGTTTGACGAACGGTTTTTTACCCGACACCGATTCTTCTTGGGCAATTTCCGCTTCGTGATGGGGGAATTTCAGGTCCACTCCCGCGCCGTGAATCTCGTATTGCGGTCCGAAGTGATGTTCGCTGATAGCGGTATCTTCAATGTGCCAACCGGGACGGCCCGCGCCCAGATCCGTTTTCCAGATTGGTTCACCGGAGCGGGAAAATTTCCAAACGCAGAAGTCGCCGCGGTTTCGCTTGCTTATACTTTCGTCAATGCGGCTTACGCCGTCTTCCGCGCCCGCTACCGTGCGACGGGCGAGTTTGCCGTAATTTTTAAAAGTGGTGATATCAAAATAATATCCGTCACCTTCGATTTCATAGACATGTTTTTTTGCTATAAGTGTTTTTACTTGCTTTATAATCTGGGGAATATATTTTGTAGCCGGCGCGTAAATGTCCACGGCGGTAATTCCTAAACGCTTCATACTATTGAAGTAGATCTTTTTGTATCGTTTCGCGATTGTCTTGGGAGTTACTTTTTCTCCTTGTGCCCGTTTTATGATCTTGTCGTCAATGTCGGTAATATTTTGGAGATATTTTACCTTTATCTTTTGCGAGCGGAGATATTTTACGAACGTGTCAAAAACCAAATACGTCCGTGCGTTCCCGATATGGAGAAAGTCGTAGACGGTTGGTCCGCAAACAAAAATTCGCAGGGGTTTTCCTTTTTCGGGCTTGGGGAGTAGTTCCTTTTTTCCTGACAGCGTATTCGTGAGTTTCATTTTTTCGTGACCATTCGTGATTCCTTGGAGAGGGTATTAAGGAGAAGCATAAATTTTAGTTCAAAGTTTAAAAATCAAAGATCAAAATGACAGTTCAAAAATTAAAAATGAGGAATTCCTCAACTTTAATCTTTGGTTTTTGATATTTAATCTTGCCCATAGATTATCGCTTATTTTTGAAGGTTTTTCGAGGGTATTGACAGAGAGCGTAGATGTGCTATAATGATTTTAGTACCAGAGTACAGCTTCTCGGAGAGAGGGGAGGTGCAGCGATTATACATTGCAGCGCGGTCAGCGCGCATGCACGGGTAACCCGGGATTAACCCAACCCGGTTGCTGGAGGGTGCGCCCTTACAGTGTAAAAAGTGATGCAGGCCTTGCCTGTAGTTTTCGAGGAGGGGCATCTTACAATTAATATGCTCCTCCTCACCAAATCTTGAACAATCGGAACCACAACGTGCCCCGCTTAGAAGTACAACTTCTAACAAGGCAAGCTGGTGGTCTTTTTTTTGAGGTACTTGACAGATTATATTATGGTATGCTATAATGTAAAAAGTAGTTGGAACAGTCCAGTTAGATTCTTTTACAAACGGCCACAGCGAGCCGACTCTCGAAGGGAGAAATCGCGATGGTGAAAAAGATATCTGTGTTTTTCTCTGCAGAACTTCGGAAACAGCTCAAGAGCGACGCCATACTTCACAAAGGAGGCGCGGTTGGTACTGTCTTTGACTTGATTAAGCAGATCAGCGCAGGCGCAGTGAGTAGTGTTGGTATGATTTCCATGCTCCCGACGGCTCCGGAGAAGGTACGCCTCTATCTCTCGGATGACCTCCCGGTAACACGTCGGTTGGAATTTCACATTCTGCGCCGAACGTATGGACGCCACCTCACTCCTTCCAATCCGATCGTGCTTTGTCTCAAGGTAGATCTTTACGACGGGAAATCCAAGATACCGTTCCGGAAGTTCGAGTTCACCGTTTCGATGGAGGGCAAAGTCATGAGTGCCAGGGTAGTGCTGCCCCTCTGTCCTTATTGAGGCCATCACTAACTAAGGAAAGGAGGTGATTCACACGACCGTCAAGAAATTGGCGGTCTTTTTATTTAATTAATTTAACAAGGCGAAGGATAACTTTTAGAGAAGCCCTCGGAACCCTATCGCTTGAATCCCCGATTTTCACAACAACGGAGCTTTTCTTTTTTTGAGAAGCTATCGGAGGCCGCGGAGGCGACCGAGATGCAGGCGCGTTTTCAGTAGAAAACGACGCTGGTTCTCAAAAAAAAGAAAAGCGGAGTTTTATATCCAATCCTTCTTCCTGAAATATCCGAACATGCCGAGCATAGCGAGTCCCATAATGCCGAATATTATCCAAAATCCCTGTGGATGATCCACAAGTGGTGTGTCTTTTGTATTCATACTGAAGAGCGCGGCGAAGAGCATCATGGGGAAGGTGAGAAATGCGAGGATAGTAAAAGTTTTTACGACTTGCGCGTTTTTGATGCCGATCAGCTGGTTATTGGTTGACTCGAAGTCGTCCACGGCCTGGCGGTAATCCTCAAGTTGGTCCAAAATTTTTATGTTCTCACCGATCAGGTCGTTCATATAAATCTGGCATCCTTCGCCCAGGAATTCGCATCCGCCGTGAAACAGCGATTCAAGAAGATGCTGTTGAGGGCGCACAATGATGCGATATTGGGAAATGTCGCGTTTTAAATAAGAAATTTTTTCCAGAAGATTGCGTTCGCGTTCGCTTTCGCGGTCGCGGAAAAGCTCTCCGCTTACCACGTCCACTTTTTCACGGATATGCGTCAATTGGCGTTCTTGGAATGCAAGGATTGCTTCAATAAGTTTGTGGGTGAGTTGGAGCGTGTTTTCGAACGTTTGCTGTTTCGGTCCCCACTCTTTCTGCAATTCGCGGATGAGCTCTTCGTTGTTATAACTTATCGTGATGACTTCTTTCTTGGTGATTACGAAATCCATCTCGCTCCGTCGCGAAACTTTGTCAACGGGATCATAGATGGGGAATTGATATACGAGATAGAGATAGTTTTTATGATTTTCTACGAACGCTCTCGCGGAGGGACTTTTGAGTTCCTCGACGATCAGCCGATGAAGCTTGTATTTTTTACCGAGCTCTTCAATCTCTTGAGTGTTCGGACGCACGAGATTTATCCAGGTTGCGTTTCCCTTTGGGTTCACCATAAGTTATAGTATAGCAAATGGAGCTCCAAGTCGGCGTAAAGGCGTTACTAAAGAACGAAGAAGGGAAGTACCTTTTTCTGCAACGTTCAGCGGAGAAATATCCTGAAGCACCGGATGTGTGGGATATTCCCGGAGGGCGGATTGATCCAGGTATCTCGCTTTTAGAGAATTTGAAACGCGAAATCAAAGAAGAGACGGGGTTGGAACTTACAGGAGAGCCGAAACTTATTGCGGCACAAGACATTCTCCGTGTTCCGGGACGGCATGTGGTTCGTTTAACGTATGTAGGGGAGATTCACGGCGAGCCAGTGTTGGATAATGAGGAGCACCGTAGCTATCAATGGTTTAGTCGGGAAGAGCTTGGAACAATTAATCCGAATAAGCCGGATCATTTAGATATTTATCTGAAAGAATTATTAGACAAGAACCTTTTTTGAATTGGCAATCTTGAACCATTCGTTGAACTCAGGATCTTCGATTGCCTGTTGGCAATCTTGACATGAGATTGCCAACTTTGCTATACTACCCTTGATGCTGCAAGATCGGACCGCGAAAATTTTAGAGACGAGCATCAGGGAGTTCATTAAAACGGGAGAGCCCGTGAGTTCGGGAGAGCTTTTTGATCAGTATGATTTTGGCATTCGGCCGGCAAGAATTCGAAGCGAGCTTCAGCTTTTGACGGAGATGGGTTTTTTGGAACAGCCCTACCATTCCGCGGGACGTGTTCCGAGCGATACCGGTTATCAATTTTTTGTCGAAAGAATTCTGGAAAAGAACGAAGAGCATAATTCGCTTGATCGCACGTTCGAACATTTTTTGAAGCGATCGCAGTGGGAAGATCTGATCGAAAGTATGTCGGATCACTTGGGTATTTTGGGGGTGATAGACGACTTTCAAGGCGGGCATGTATACAAAGACGGACTTGACGGCCTCTTGGAACAACTCGATTGGCAGGATCCCGGTGAAATCAAAGAAGTGGTAAGGGATTTTGAAAATCTTGATGAACGTTTGGAAGAAGCAAGAGGTATTTTTCAAGAAGTTTCGAATGTCCGCGTTTTTATCGGGAAACGAAGTCCCGTGACCGAAAGCAGTCAGCTTTCCGTTATCGCGAGTGAATACCGCGACGGTGACAAAAATATTCTGCTTCTTGCGATCGGGCCAAAGCGTATGAATTACCAAAAGGTCATTAGTGTGTTCCAACATCTCTCATAAAAATTATGGCGGAAGAAAATCAAAACGAAAAATCGCTCGAAGAAAAGCTTGCGGAGTGCGAGTCGCGACGTGATGAATACTTGGCGGGGTGGCAGAGAGCGAAGGCGGATTTCATAAACTATAAAAAAGACGAGCTGAAGCGTTTGGAAGAGATCTCGCGTTATGGCACCGAAGATTTGATCATTGATTTGATCGGAGTTCTCGATAACTTTGATCTTGGGATATCGATTATGGAGAAAGTCGGGCCTTTAGAGAAGGGAATCTACATGATTCGCGCTCAATTTGAGGATGTTTTGAAGCGGAAGGGACTTGAACGCGTGAATGCGAAAATCGGGAAACCCCTTGACCCGTCCATCGCCGAGGCAATCAGCGATATTGAATCCGAGGAACCTCCTGGCACCGTGGTAGAAGAGATAGAACCCGGATATCGTTTATATGATAAAATAGTAAGACCGGTTCGCGTAAGGGTAGCTAGGGGAAGTGACAAGTGACAAGTGGTACGTAAGAATAAAAAACTTTAAAATTCAAATACCATGCCAAAAATTATAGGAATTGATTTAGGAACAACAAACTCCGCGATTGCCGTGACCGAAGGCGGCGAGCCGCGCATTTTGGAAAATACAGAAGGCAATCGCACGACGCCTTCTATCGTCGCGATGAACAAAACAGGTGAGCGTCTCGTGGGACTTCTCGCAAAACGCCAAGCTATTACGAATCCGAAGAATACTATCTTTTCCGTAAAGCGTTTGATCGGGCGTAAATTTGCCGATCCGGAAATTCAAAAGGATAAGCAGTGGCTTCCGTACGAAATAAAGGCGTCGGCTTCGGGCGGAATCGAGATTAAGATGAGTGACCGGTGGTACACGCCGGAGGAGATTTCGGCGATGATATTGTCGAAATTGAAGGCCGATGCGGAAGCGAAGCTTGGTGAAAAAGTAACAGAGGCGGTGATTACCGTGCCGGCATATTTTGACGACGCTCAGCGACAAGCGACTAAAAACGCGGGTGAAGTTGCCGGACTGACCGTAAAACGAATTATCAACGAGCCGACCGCCGCGGCGCTTGCCTATGGATTAAACAAGAAGACAAGTGAGAAAATCGTAGTGTATGACTTTGGGGGCGGAACGTTCGATGTTTCCGTACTTGAAGTTGGAGACGATACCGTTGAAGTCAAAGCGACCGGTGGAGATACGCGTTTAGGAGGAGATGATTTTGACAAACGAATCAACGAGTACTTGGTCGCGGAATACAAAAAACAAGAAGGCATTGATATATCAAAAGATCCGCTCGCGCTTCAGCGTCTTAAAGAAGCGGCGGAGCGCGCGAAGCACGAACTTTCGACTGCCTTGGAGACCGAGATTAATCTTCCTTATGTTACCTCGGACTCAAGCGGGCCAAAGCATTTTTTGATGAAACTTTCTCGGGCGAAACTTGAAGATTTGGTTAAGGATTACGTCGCAAAATCCATCGCGCTTGTTAAGGAAACCGTTACCGCTGCCGCGCCCAAAGGCGCCGGTTTTAATCTTTCCGACATTAACGAAATCGTGATGGTCGGGGGACAGACCAGAATGCCCGCGATCCAGGAGGCGGTAAAAAAACTTTTCGGAAAAGATCCCCACCAGGGAATCAATCCGGACGAAGTGGTTGCGATCGGGGCGGCTGTACAGGCGGGAATACTCCAGGGAGACGTAAAGGACATTCTTCTCTTGGACGTTACGCCGCTTACCTTTAGTATCGAAACATTGGGAAGCGTCGCGACGCCGATGATTCCGAAGAACACAACCGTTCCTACTTCAAAATCACAGATTTTTTCGACTGCCGCCGACAACCAAACATCGGTTGAGGTTCATGTGCTTCAAGGAGAACGTCCGATGGCGTCCGATAACCGCACGTTGGGAAATTTTATTTTGGACGGGATTCCTCCTTCGCCACGCGGCGTGCCGCAGGTTGAAGTAACGTTTGATATCGACGCGAGCGGTATTTTAAATGTTTCCGCCAAAGATAAAGGAAGCGGGAAAACTCAATCCATAAGGATTGAAGCAACGACAAGTTTGTCAAAGGACGAAATTGAACGTTTGAAAAAGGAGGCGGAACAGCATGCCGCAGACGACGCCAAGCGACGGGAAATTATTGAAGCGCGCAATCAAGCAGAGAGTCTTATCTATCTTGCCGAAAAGTCGTTGAAGGACGCCGAAGGAAAGGTGAGTGATGAGATTAAAAAAAGCGTTGAAGAAAAAGTAGAAGCCTTGAAAAAGGTAAAAGATGCGGACGTGATCGACGAGATAAAATCCGCAACCGCCAATTTATCCTCCGAAGTTCAAAAAATCGGTCAAACAATGTATAATAAAGACCAAAGCAGTGCAAATCCCAATCCAGCAGAAGAGCCAAAATCTAGTTAGGCAGGAGTCTTCCGCGAAGATTACCCGCCCGCCCGGTTTTTATAAATCGATGGTTTTTGACGCGCTGATTATTCTTTCGGCGCTTCTTTTTGGTTACGCCTATCGCGGTTATGTGGACGGAACTGTGGGATATCTTTGGGCCTTTGCCGCGCTTTCGGTTTTTTCGGTAATGAATTTGCTCGGAGTTTTCTTTACGAAGTGGTTTTCACGCAGGTTTTTTGTCTTGGTTTTCGAGGTCGCGGCAATCATTGTATTTTTCTATGATTTACCGACGAACCTTTTGTCGCTTGCCGCCGGCGTAACGATTATCTTTCTTTTTTTGGGAGAATTGAACGCGCGGCAAGAGATACACAACAGTTTAAATATCCGCTTTCTTAAAATTTCTATCGGTCACCTGAGTAAGTTTACTACCGGCATGGCGTTGCTTCTCGTTATCCTTTACTACCCCCATCTCGACGCGCAACAGGCATATGTTCCTCGCCCGGCATTTGACGCGTTTTACTCGTGGGCAACCGGCATTACGAATCAATTCTATTCCGAAGTAAAACTTTCCGAATCCTTCAGGACGCTCGTTGAGAGTATTCAGTGGATTCAAGGAAGATCAATTGAGGAATTTCGAAAGCTTCGACCCGCAGAACAAGAGAGTACCGTTGCGAATGCTGCTGATGTGCTCATCGATAACGTGAGCAAGAGCGTGGGAGTCGCGATCGATGCCGACCGAGCCGCGAAAGATGTTTTTTATGATATCGTTTCTTCATTTTTGAATAACTGGAAGGAAAAATTCGGCTCAAATTTCTTTATCGCGTGGGTGGTAACGGTATTTTTCGTCATCCGCGGCTTGGGTACAATTTTCTACTGGCTTATCGGGATGGTTAGTCTTTTTTTCTATCAGCTACTTATTTCATTTGGTTTCATCCATGTCTTTGGTGAAAGCCGCAGTAAAGAAACAATAGACTACTAACTTTTCTTTTTAATAGAGGGTGCTGCCTTCT
Organism: uncultured Candidatus Saccharibacteria bacterium; assembly: GCA_964361095.1. Taxonomy (GTDB): domain Bacteria; phylum Patescibacteriota; class Minisyncoccia; order UBA6257; family 2-01-FULL-56-20; genus CAYHZA01. The sequence continues at coordinate 19,054 of CAYHZA010000013.1, forward strand.
ATAGATTTTTTATTAACTATGTCCAAAGATTATTATAAAATTTTAGGAGTTGAAAAAGGCGCTACTGAAGACGATATTAAAAAAGCGTATCGGCGTTTGGCGCACAAATATCACCCCGATAAATCCGGCGGGGATTCTTCAAAGTTCAAAGAGATTAACGAGGCATATCAGATACTTTCCGATAAAACAAAGCGGACGAATTATGACCACTATGGAACGGCCGAACCCTTCGGCGGTTTTGGCGCGCAAGGAGGTCATCAGGGATGGGACTTTGGTTCGTTCGACGGATTTTCCGGGCAGGGATTTGGGGATGTTGGTGACCTTGGAGATATGCTTGATAATCTTTTTGAGGGATTAGGCGTTAAGCCGCGCCGGAGGACGTATGAACGTGGTTCCGATTTGGAAGTTGGACTCGAGATAACACTTGAAGATGCCTTTCATGGAATAAAAAAAGATTTAAAAATTAAAACCTATGTTCGTTGCGACGTATGCAAGGGGCAAGGCGCTGAAACAGGTTCGGGATTTAAGGCGTGTTCGACGTGCAACGGTCAGGGTGAAGTGCGTGAAAATCAGAGGACGTTTTTTGGGACCTTCTCGCGCGTAAAGACTTGTGAAGCTTGTCGCGGCACGGGACAGGTTCCCGAAAAGGCTTGTAAAAAATGCACCGGCACCGGACGAATACTTGATGATCGCGACGTTCGCGTGGAAATTCTGCCCGGTATCCAGCATGGCCAGATTATAAAAATTAAAGATTTAGGCGAAGCCGGTCAACGCGGAGCGGCGGGAGGAGATTTGTATGTGCGAATTAATATTCAGTCGCACGGGACATTCAAACGCGTAAATGACGATCTTGTCGTGAAACACGATTTGAATATTGTTGGCCTTCTTATGGGTAAAAAGATCGAAGTTTCAACTATAAGTGCCATAAAGGTTTCTCTCGAAATTCCGGCGCATTTTAACCTTAAAGAAGATCTGCGCGTGAAGGGGGAGGGGATGCCGCATTTCGGTTCTTACGGCCGTGGTGACTTGCTTGTGAGTTTCACCATCAAAGCGCCGAAAAAATTAAGCGCGCAGGCGAAGAAGCTTTTGGAAGAGTTAGGCGGAGAGGAGTAGAATGTTAGCGCCTATTAGCGGTACGCCTTGAGCTGGGCGTTTTCAGGTCAATAGCTTGGAACCAGGAGTAAGAATTTCGGCGATTTTTTGAA
>CAYHZA010000014.1:0-14101 GCA_964361095.1 uncultured Candidatus Saccharibacteria bacterium
TTCAAAAAATCGCCGAAATACTTACTCCTGGTTCCAAGCTATTGACCTGAAAACGTACGATAGAATTTTGTCTTCTTATGCGTTAGAATGAAAATAGACAGTCTTATTTTATTGAATTATGCCAACAATCTTTTCGGCCGTTATGCTTTTTACGGCATTAACCGGTTTTTCATTTTTACCCCAAGAAAACATCATCGAGAAACTCCTGGGACAACTCGCGAGTCTTGTGTTTCCCATTAGCATTACTCCCGAGGATCTTCGCGCAAAGCACGATACAAGCAAAGTCCGTGTTCTTATCGTTCCCGGACATGACAATAAAAAATCGGGGGCTTCTTTTGGAGGAGTACGGGAAGCGGATCTTACGCTTCAAGCAGCAGAAGAACTTTATCGTTTTTTGGATAGAAATAATCGCTTTGAAGTTTTTTCTGCCCGTGATTTTTTTTCCGGAGAATACACTCCGGAGCTTGACGCATATTTTAAATTTCGGGAAGAAGAAATAAAGCAATTTCGTAATCAATCACAAGCGATTATGGAAGCTTTAATTGCCGCTCAAGTCGCGGAAGATAAATCAACCTTGAACCACGGCTTTGCGAAAGACGATATTTCTTTGCGTTTATACGGGATCAATAAATGGTCAAACGAAAACAATATCGATATCGTTATGCATATTCATTTTAACGACTATCCGCGCCGGAGATTGAGTACTTTCGGAGAATATTCCGGTTTTTCTATTTATGTTCCCGAATCCCAATATCCGAATGGGCTTGCGAGTATAGATTTCGCAAAGCCAATTTTTGACGCACTAAAAGAATATGTTCCCGTGAGTGATATGCCGTATGAAAAAGCGGGCATTATTGAAGATCAAGAATTAATCGCCGTAGGTTCGAACGGCTCGCGTGAAGGTGTTTCATTACTCATTGAATACGGTTATCTCTATGAGTCGCAGTTTCGGAATGCCGCTATCAGAAAACCAGTTATTGAACATTTAGCGTTCCTCACATATCAAGGCATAAAAGAATATTTTCTAAAAGAACATTCGGATAATACCTCGGAAACCACACTGCTTCCGCATTTTTGGGATTCTGTTTTAGAAAAAAACATGAGATGGAATCCTCACGTGCTCTCGCTTCAGGCGGCTCTCTATAAAGAGGGGGTATATCCTCCTCCCGGAAAAGATTTACGTGGATGTCCTATGAATGGGAACTTCGGATCGTGCGTAGAAGAAGCAGTGCGTTTATTCCAAGACAAATACCGCGAGGAGATACTTGTACCAGTCAACTTTTCCGAGGGCACGGGTATCGTCAGTCCATTGACACTTAAAAAATTAAATAGTTTATACGGGCAATAGCAGGATTTTAGGGTATATGCCACATAGGCGTATGCCCGTTTTTTGTGGTATAATAAAAATCATGGAAGAATTCATAAAAGAGCATTGGATTATTCTCTTTGCAGTGCTTTTATGGAGTGCTCTCTGGAAAGGCATTGCTCTTTGGAAGGCGGCGCGCCTTCGAGATCTTTGGTGGTTTGCGGCGCTTTTTATTGTAAACACGGTCGGCATACTTGAAATTTTATATATTTTTGTTTTCAGTAAGCGGAGTAGAGTGTCTCTTCCGAAGGAATACAACGAAGGGGGATAGTGATATTCGTGTTCGGTAACATTTGAAATAATGTGGTGCAACTTTTTTAGACGTTTTTATGATGCAATTTAAAAAATTCCGCAGGGAAATTCTGCGATATTATAAAAAACATAAGAGAGATTTTTCTTGGCGACGTACGCGTAATCCGTACCGGATTTTTATTTCGGAGATTATGCTTCAGCAGACGCAAACAATTCGCGTAAAGAAAAAATATGGCGAATTTTTAAGAATCTTTCCAACCATACAAGCTTTAAGCAAAGCGCCCTTGGCAAGCGTGCTTCGGGTATGGCAGGGGATGGGGTATAATCGGCGCGCCCTCTCTCTTAAAAAGACTTCCTCTCTCATTACGCAACGATTTCATGGTATCATTCCCAAGACACGCGAGCATCTCGAGGCGTTGCCCGGAATTGGTGCCGCTACCGCTTCAGCTATTCTTGCATTCGCGCACAATAAGCCCGTAGTGTTTCTTGAAACAAATATACGCCGTGTTTTTCTTTACTTTTTCTTTCCGAAGCGGCGAGATGTTCACGATCGCGAGTTGATTCCGTTTATCGAAAAAACTCTTGACCTTAAAAATCCGCGCCGTTGGTATTACGCGCTTATGGATTACGGTGCGATGTTAGGTGAAAAAATAGAGAATCCAAATCGGAGAAGCGCTCATTATCTAAAACAAGCGCCTTTTCTGGGTTCTCGCAGGGAGTTGCGTGGAAAGATTATCAAATTTTTACTCGAGAAAAAAGTTTCTTCAGGGAAAGAAATTATGCAAAAGTTCAATGATAAACGTACAGAAGAAACTCTCCATAAACTTATACAGGAAGGTTTTATAAAGAAACGAAAGAGTTCTTTTTCTCTCGTATAGACTTAATTTCATTGATTTCCTCGGGGTCTTTTTACTACAATAAATAGATGGAGAAAACAATAGTTCAAATTTTAGAGCATGAAGGAGTTGGAGTTTTTCCAACGGACACCATTTACGGCATTGTGGGTTCCGCGCTTTCCCGTAAGGCCGTGCGGAGAATTTATCGGCTCCGTCGGCGAAATACCAAAAAGCCGATGATTATTTTGATCGGTTCATTTGACGACTTGTTAATGTTTAAGATCAAACTTGAGGCGAAAGTGAAAAAAGCGCTCTCTACATTTTGGCCGGGCAAGGTAAGTATCATCTTGCCGTGCCCTATAAAAAAATTTAAATATTTGCACCGAGGAACGAATACTTTGGCGTTTCGTTTGACTGCCAAAAAATCTTTGCGAAAACTGATAGAAAAGACAGGACCACTCGTTGCTCCCAGCGCGAATTTCGAAGGCGAGCCGCCCGCAAAAACCATAAGAGAAGCCCGTGCTTATTTTGGTGACAATGTTGATTTTTATATTGACGGAGGGAAGCTCAATGGTCGTCCCTCATCACTTCTTCGATTTATGGAAGGAAAGGTGATCGTTTTGCGATGAGATTTAATGGATTTAAGGTAGCCTCGCTGTCGAGCGGTGATGTATTGGAGAATAAAATAAAAAACCCGCGATAGGCGGTTTTATAGTTAAATAATAATTCGATTTTTTTAAAGATTCCTGCACTGAAGCAGGAATCTTTTCCCCACGTTGCGGGGAGATGATATTGTCTTGTTGATTTTCATATTCCGCAATGTTCTAAAGACGGGTTCCTCAGCTTTAAGCCCTCAGGCTCATGCGATTCGGATCCCTTATTAGGTTTTTTAATTGAAGCGGAAATGTTGCCACAAGAACAATATCTACTATTAGTGTGTGGGCTATTTATAGAGATGTCAACACCATACCTTGAATAAATAGTGGATAACCTCCCGTACTATGGGGAAAAACTCTTCATAACTCTCCCATGGTTCTTTTTTCCTCGAATATCGGTTTTTGTGATATACTAAGAGTACGTTTAGGTTTGATAATAAGTTCGTGGTTTATTCGCTTATTTTGGAAAAAATAAAATGAAAATTTATGACATAAGTCGATCCATAGGAAAAGAAACGCCTATTTATCCCGGCGATCCAGCGTTTGAGTTGAATTTCGTGAAAAAATTAAGCGTTCAAGGCTTAAACGTTTCCCGCATGGCGTTGGGACTCCATACCGCTACGCATTGTGATGCTCCTTCTCATCATGTAAAAAATGGGCGAACGATTGAAAAAATTGACCTTGAAAAGTGTCTTGGATGGTGTCGGGTAGTAAATATGACGAATGTAAAAGCGGAGATTGAAATCAAGGACATAAAAAGAATTCGCCCAAAAGCAGGCGAGATTATCATCTTCAGAACAAAGAATTCACTCGCAAAAACGAAGCGTTTTGATAAGACATTTGTCTCCTTAAGTGAAGCGGCGGCTCGATTCCTGGTAAAATCGAAAATTAAGGCGGTGGGCATAGACGGTCCTTCGATTAAAAAATTCAGGTTACGGCCTGATTCTATCCATCCCTTGCTTCTTCGCGCGGGAATTCCGATTTATGAGGGGTTGCAACTTGCCGCCGTAAAACCCAAGAATTATTTTTTTGTAGGATTACCGCTTAAGATTGTCGGGGCTGAAGCTTCTCCGGTAAGGGCAATTCTTATCTATTCATGACCTATAAAAAAATCCAAATGTATTTTTTTCTCGGCCTGATCCTTGCGGCATTTGGGCTTACGTTTTTTCTTTTTCTTCCCTACCTTGGGCCGTTACTCATAGGTCTTACGTTCGCGATCGTTTTTCAGCCTTTACACGTGAGAATTCTCCGCCTCATCGGAGAAAAAAAAGAATCTCTCGCGGCGCTCTTCACTACATTGTTCGTATTGATTGTCATTTTCGTTCCGCTTATATTTTTTGTTGTCCGACTTATCACCGAAGCGGGAGATCTTTATTTTAATATTCTGAATGCCGAAGCCGGCATTGATTTTATCCAACGAATCGCGAATTTTGTTATTGATCGTTTTTCCCCGGTTCTTTCTGGAGTATCTTCCGAAAATATTGTTCTTGTGGTTAGGCAATACGCCGCGCAAGGACTTTCATGGCTTTTGCGGAATATTGGTTCTGTATTTTCGGAAATAGCGCGGGTTATTTTCTCCCTTTTCTTAAGCATTTTTGCACTCTATTACTCCTTAAAGGACGGACCAAAGTTACGGCGACTTATTACGATCGTTAGTCCGCTCGCTCGAGAGTATGATACGGAAATTCTTGATCGATTGCGTAAGGTCGTGAGCTCTGTCGTCCGGGGATCGCTTATTATCGCTGTGCTACAAGGAATTATCGCCGGTATCGGATATGCGTTTTTCGGCGTTCCTAATCCTGTTCTTTGGGGATCGATTACTTCGCTTGCGGCAGTTATCCCTGCCTTCGGCACGATGCTCGTGACAATCCCCGCGGTGCTTTATCTCCTTATTTTTGGGAATATTACTCAGGCGATAGGATTGCTTATATGGGCCGGCGTACTTGTCGGTCTAGTTGATAATTTTTTAAAACCAAAGCTTATCGAACGCGGGGTCGATATCCATCCATTTTTGATACTCCTCAGCGTTTTCGGCGGTATCGAATTTTTCGGCCCCATCGGATTTCTTTTGGGTCCTCTCATCTTGAGCTTTTTTCTTGCGCTTCTCGATATTTACCAAAGGCAATTTAGCCAATATCTCGAAGCGGAATCATAAACGCTTTAATGTTCTTCACTGATTTACCCGTAAGAGTTTAAAAAATTAACATGACTAATGTTGACAAGTCAGCATTGCCGACCATTCTTGTTATTTTTGGAGCAACCGGTGATCTTACGAAAACAAAACTCGCGCCGGCTCTTTTTAGATTATATGAGAAAAAACTGTTGCCGCGTTTTTTCCAAGTGGTCGGTTTTTCCCGGCAGAATTTAAGTGATGAGGAATTTCAAGCCAATATTTTCGAAATAGTCCGTAAATTACCGGGCGGAAATGACGAATCAGCAAGGGCGTTTTCGCGACTTTTTGTCTATCGCGAAGGACATTTTGACACACTCGACGGCTACGGCAAACTTGCTGATTTTTTGGGATACAAGGATAAAGAATGGAGAACATGTTCGAATAAGCTTTTTTATCTTGCGGTTCCGCCGACGTATTATAAATCGATTTTCAAAAATCTTGTTACTTCGAAACTTACCGAACCGTGCAGTCCGGAAGAAGGTTGGACTCGGGTAATCGTCGAAAAGCCTTTTGGCAAAGATTTAAAAACGGCCGAGGAGCTCGACGCGATGCTGGGGAAGCTTTTTAAAGAAGAGCAGATTTATCGCATCGACCATTATTTAGGAAAGGAAACGGTGCAGAATATTATCGCTTTCCGTTTCTCCAATGCTCTTTTCGAACCGAGCTGGAACAAGGATTTTATCGAAAGTATTAGCGTAAGAATTGCCGAGGAAGACGGCATTCGTGATCGCGGAAGTTATTATGACGGCATCGGAGCGTTACGGGATGTGGGACAAAATCACATTCTCCAACTTCTCGCGCTTTTTACCATGGAAACGCCGAAAGCGTTCGATGCAGATTCTATCAGAAAAGGACGCGCCGAGGTTTTGAATGCCTTGAAGATTATGTCGGCGGACGAAATAAAAGAAAATACGGTACGCGGACAATATAAGGGATATACAAGAGAAAAAAATTCATCACCTTCTTCCACTACGGAAACCTATTTTCGCATCAGGGCGTATCTCACCACGCCGCGTTTTATAGGAGTGCCTTTGTACTTGGAAACCGGCAAGGCTCTTTTTGAGTCGAGGGCCGAAGTAGTGATTATATTTAAGCACCGTACTCCCTGTCTTTGTCCGCCGGAGAGCGGAAAACATTATCAGAATATTCTTCGTTATCAAATTCAGCCGCAAGAAAAAATCACCACTTCGTTTTGGATAAAAAAGCCGGGGACTCGAATGGTGATCGAGGAAAAAGATTTTTCGTTCGATTACCAAGAGGCATATGAACAGGATCTTTTTATCGACGCGCATGAGAAGTTATGCCTTGACGCGATTCAAGGGAATCAGACGCTTTTTGTAAGTACGGATGAGATTACGGCAAGCTGGCGTTTTGTTGATCCGATTATTCGAGCGTGGACAAACGATAATGTGCCGCTTCAGATATATGAAAAAGGTTATATTCCCGACACCAAGCAATTCAACGCCGTAGGTGTTGCTTCATATGAGTTATTGAGCAGTAAAAAAATCGGCATGATCGGTCTTGGTAAGATGGGGCGCAATTTAGCTCTCCATCTTCTTGAAAAGGGATGGGAAGTGAATGGGTTTGATCCTTCTTTCGAGGCATTAGATGAAGCGCGGAAGGAAGGAATCTCCGTGGTTTCTAGTCTCAAGGAGCTCGTTCGCGCGAGTGGAGAGCCCGCCGTCTTATGGGTAATGGTTCCTGCGGGAAAAATTCTCGATGAAACACTATTCAGCACTATCGGGCTTATGTCATTACTGCGCAAAAATGATATTATTATTGATGGAGGGAATTCTTTCTATAAAGATTCAATTCGTCGCGCAAAGCAGTTCGCGAAACGAGGCGTACGTTTTCTTGACGTCGGAGTCTCCGGCGGTCCGGAAGGCGCGCGTAGTGGGGCATCCCTTATGATCGGCGGCGACAAAAAAATCTTTGAATTCCTTAGGAATCTCTTCGCTGATCTTTCGGTTCCCGAAGGATATGGTTATGTTGGCGCGTCCGGAGCGGGGCACTTTGTGAAGATGGTGCACAACGGCATTGAGTACGGAATGATGGAGGCGATTGCCGAGGGATTTTCTCTTATGAAGCGATCGCCGTATAAATTCGATCTTCACAGGGTGGCGAATGTATATCTGAACGGTAGTGTTATCGAATCCCGTCTTATAGGGTGGCTCGTGAAAGCGTTTACCATCTTCGGAATTAATCTTAAGGCCGTGAGCGGTACCGTATTCCATACCGGTGAAGGAGCGTGGACGATACAGACCGCAAAAAAACTTAAGGTTCCCGTGCCCGTTATCGAGCAAGCTCTAAAGATGAGGATTGTTTCGGCAAAAAAGCCGAGTTATGCGGGAAAAATTTTGACGGCACTGCGCAACCAATTCGGGGGTCACGCGATTAAGAAAAAGTAAAAAAGCACCTTTGTTTTTTAAAAATCAAACATTCGAAAATGAAAGTTTTAATGTTCGGTTGGGAATTTCCTCCGCATAACAGCGGTGGGTTAGGTGTGGCGTGCGCCGGACTTGCGCGAGGTCTCGCTAATCGCGGTATTGGAATCACCTTTGTTCTCCCTAAAAAAGTCGGCGTAAGCGCCGATTTTTTAAAGATTATTTTCGCCGACATTTCTGGAATAAAATTCAGAGAAATTGATTCGTTGCTTTCCGCGTACGCGACGTCCGTTTCGTATCGGGAGATACGCTCACGCACCGTTTCTTCGATTTACGGCAAGGGACTTTTTGAAGAAGTTATGAGGTACGCGCTTCGGGCTTATCATCTCGCAAAAGAAGAAGATTTTGATCTTATTCACGCCCATGATTGGCTTTCCTTCGGCGCGGGTCTTGCGGCAAAAGCGGCAAGCGGAAAACCGCTTATTGTTCATGTGCACGCGACCGAATTCGACCGTACCGGCGGAATGAACATCAATAAGCGAGTATATGAAATCGAAAAAGAGGGTATGGAAAAAGCCGATGCGGTTATTGCGGTCAGCCAATTTACGAAAAATATCATTGTTCGGCACTATGGTATCGACCCGAATAAGATCAACGTGGTCCATAATGCGGTGGATATTTTTGAGCCGGGACATTTTGCGTCCGAACTTTTAGAGTTGAAGCGCGATGGGCGGAAAATAGTTCTTTTTGTCGGAAGAATAACATTACAGAAAGGGCCCGATTATTTTCTCCAGGCCGCTAAGAAAGTGTTAGAATATAACAGTCGGGTTCTTTTTCTCGTTGTCGGATCCGGCGATATGGAGCGACAGCTCATCGAGCAGGCGTCGAGTCTTGGGATTTCGGATAAGGTTCTTTTCGCCGGTTTTTTGCGCGATCAAGAACTTGCGAAAGTATATCGCGTTGCCGATCTTTACGTGCTTCCCTCGGTTTCAGAGCCGTTCGGTATTACCACGCTCGAATCGCTCGCGCACGGCACTCCGGTTCTTATTTCAAGACAATCGGGCGTCGCAGAAGTTCTCTCCCACGCCCTGAAGGTTGATTTTTGGGATATTGATGAGATGGCGAATAAGATTGTTTCGGTTCTTGCCTATGCACCTCTCCACGCGTGTCTTCGTGAAAACGGAAATACGGAAGTAAAAAAATTATCGTGGGGAAGGTCGGCGGAGCAATGCTCGGGGGTATATAATGAAGTAATGTTACGCGAACGCGCCCATACGGTTATCGCTTAAATTTTATGCCATCAGTTTGTTTTTATTTCCAAGTTCATCAGCCCTTGCGCATTAAAAAGTATCGGATTTTTGATATCGGTAACGATCATAAATATTTTAACGATCACTCCGAAACAAATTTAAATAATCGAAAAATTTTAGAAAAAGTTGCCTATAAATCGTATCTTCCGACCAACGCGATTCTCCTGGACCTTTTAAAGCGCTATCCGCAATTCAAGGTCAGCTTTTCCCTCTCGGGTGTTTTTTTGGATCAACTTGAACATTACGCTCCGGAAGTGCTCGATTCGTTCCAAAAACTCGCTCATGTTGACGAAACGCGCTCGTCGGGCGCAGCGCGAATTGGCGTGAATCCACGCGTCGAGATCCTAGATGAAACCTACTACCACTCGCTTGCATTTCTTCATTCGCGCGCGGAGTTTCGAAAACAGGTGGATCTTCATCGTGAGCGGATCATTGATCTTTTTCACCAAGAACCGAAGGTATTCCGTAACACCGAATTGATCTACAACAATGAACTTGCGAAAGAAGTCGAGCGTCTCGGATATACCGGAATCCTTGCGGAAGGAGCGGATCACGTTTTGGGGTGGCAGAGTCCGAACTTTATCTATCGCCCGAAGGGAACCGAGAGAATAAAGCTTCTCCTTAAAAATTACAGGCTTTCCGACGATATCGCGTTTCGTTTTTCAAGCCGCGATTGGAGCGAGTATCCGCTCACCGCTCCAAAGTTCGCAGACTGGGTTTCTGCGGTAAACGGTAACGGAACCGTGGTGAATCTTTTTATGGATTATGAAACATTCGGGGAACATCAATGGGAGGATACGGGTATCTTCAACTTTCTGCGCGCTTTGCCCGAAGAGATCTTGAAGCATCCGGATAATAACTTCGTGACGCCTTCCGAGGCGATCCATAAATACCCGGCGGTTGCCGAACTTGATATTCCGCACTTTGTGTCATGGGCCGATGTCGAACGTGATCTTTCCGCGTGGCTTTCGAATCCGATGCAACATGACGCGATGAGAAAGCTTTATGATATGGAGCGGGATGTTATTGAAGCGAAAAACGATGAACTCCTTGAGGATTGGAGGCGGCTACAGACATCTGACCATTTTTACTATATGTGCACGAAATGGTTCGCGGACGGCGATGTTCATAAATATTTTAATCCCTATGAATCTCCCTACGAGGCGTTTATTGCGTACGCCAATGTCTTGCACGACCTCAAATTGCGGATTGACGACATAAAAAGGTCGAAAGAAAATATGGCATAACTATGGCTCCACGTCAGAAGAAAAATAAAAAACTATTGGTTCAAGCGGCCGATGATCGCTGTTTTTGGGTATGGAACGGTCCCGTGCTCCATAATTTATGTGAACTTCGAGATTTTATAGGCCATAAGAAATTAAGCAAAGATCAGTTCGCGCATCATGTTGCCCATGAAAAAAATGATCTCGCGGATTGGGTCGATCATGTGCTTTCGGACCAAAAGTGCGCCGCGGGTCTCCGCAAAGTAAAAACCGAACGGGGAACTTTGGGCGTATTAGAAAAAACCCTTCGGGATTACGAATAATGCCACGCTCTCTGGTATTAGGAAATGGAAGTGTGTTGGTGGGCCTCGATCGTTCAGCCGAGGTGCGTGATTTTTATTTTCCCTATGTCGGCCTCGAGAATCACGTGGGAGGACATCACGTTCATAAGGTGGGCGTATGGGTGAACGGCCGCTTGCGCTGGCTCGATGATCCCGGTTGGGAGATCTCAGTCCACTATGCCCATGAGACATTTGCGAGCGATATTATCGCAAGAAATGCAGAATTGGAGATCGAACTTCGATTCACCGATGTGGTATACAACGAGAAGAATATTTTTATACGCAAGGTTGAAGTGATGAATCGGAGCGGTGAGCGTCGTTCGGCAAGATTGTTCTTCCATCAACAGTTTGAAATTTATCAATCGCATCCGAGCGATACCGCTTATTTTGATCCCGCTCATAACACGATTATCCACTACAAAGGCGAGCGTGTGTTTTTGATAAACGGCCGTTTAGGCGACAAGACATTCAATGATTTTAGCACGGGCGTTTTTGAGATAGAGGGGAAAGAGGGGACCTATAAAGACGCGGAAGACGGAGTACTCGAAAAAAATCCCATAGAACACGGTCGTGCTGATTCGGTAATCTCTTTCTGGCTCGATCTCGAGCCCCAGGAGAGCGGCACGGTCTATTACTGGCTTGCCGCGGCGAAATCCCTTAAGGAAGCGAACGATCTTAATTTTTATGCTCTGAAGCTTACACCGGAACATCTTATAAAAACTACCCGTGATTTTTGGTCGGCGTGGGTGAATAAAGAGAACTTTACGTTTTACGGTCTCGACGATTCGGTCGTCGGACTTTTTAAAAAATCATTGTTTCTTATTCGCGCTCATGTTGGAGATAACGGTTCTATTATCGCCTCGGGCGACTCCGAAATGCTCCAATATGGGAGAGATACATACAGTTATGTGTGGCCACGCGACGCGGCAATAAGCGCTTTCGCGCTCGACAAGGCGGGAGATTTTAGCGTTGGAAAGAAATTTTTTCAATTTTGCAATGACGTTATTAATGATGACGGTTATTTTATGCATAAATATCGTCCCGATAAGTCACTCGGCAGTTCTTGGCATCCGTGGATACGCGACGGAAAGCCAGAGCTACCGATCCAAGAGGACGAAACCGCGCTCGTCATTTACGCGTTGTGGAAACACTACGAACTTTCGAAAGATATTGAATTTATTGAAGAGCTGTACAACTCACTCATTAAAAAGGCGGCTGATTTTATGGTGCGTCATATCCACCACGAGACGGGTCTTCCGAAGTCCAGCTACGACCTTTGGGAGGAAAAGTACGGAACATCGACATTTACCGCAAGCGCGACCTATGCCGCGCTTCTTGCCGCCGCGCGCTTCGCGAAGCTTTTGGGTAAAACCGATGCTGAATCGCTTTATTTGGAGACTGCAGAGAGGATACGCGGCGGTATATTGGAATATTTATATGATGCGGAAACCGGAATGTTTTTGAAACTCATCAATTTCAAAAATGGAGAGCGTGTTTATGATAGGACGATAGACATAAGCAGTGTTTATGGTATTTATAAGTTCGGGGTTCTTGCGCCGCATGACGAGCGTGTCGGCAGAGCAATGAAGATACTCGAAGAAAAACTTCTTTGTAAAACGCCGATTGGCGGAGTACCGAGATACGTGGGCGACATCTACTATCGCATAAGCCCGGATTTGCCCGGAAATCCGTGGTTTATTACCACGCTCTGGTACGCGCAATACTTTATCGAAATTGCGAAGGAAGATAAGGATCTAAAACCCGTGCGTGAGTGGCTTTCTTGGGTCGCGCGTTACGCGCTCCCTTCGGGAATTCTTTCGGAACAGTTGGATCCTTATACGGGAGGACAGGTTTCGACCGCGCCGCTTACCTGGAGTCATTCGGAATTTGTGATTACCGTGATCCAATATCTCGAAAAACTCGAAGAGTTGGGAATTTGCAAATCCTGTTATCACACGCGTTAGCTTTTTTATTCGCTTCGCGGTATTCTGAAGAGAATGACAAAAATTTCCCGATCTAAAATCGAGCTTTTTCGCGAATGTCAGCGGTGTTTTTGGTTGGACGTGAAAAAAGGTATCAAACGTCCGCCACCAATGCCCTACACGATCAATAACGCGATCGATTATCTTCTGAAACAGGAGTTTGATATCCACCGCGAGAAGGGAACGCGCCATCCGGTAATGGTGAAGAACCAAATCGACGCGATTCCGTTCGCGTCTCCGGATATAAATACGTGGCGGCATAATTTTACCGGTGTCCGGTTTCATCATGAACCCACGGATTTTTTGGTCTTCGGCGCGGTGGACGATGTGTGGGTGAATCCGAACAACGAACTTATCGTCGTGGATTACAAAGCGACCGGAGCGAACCAGCATCGCATTTACGATTCTTATAAACGCCAGATGGAGATTTACCAGTGGCTCTTGCGTCAGAATAAATACAAAGTTTCTCCGACCGGTTATTTTGTGTTCGCGAAGGCGAATAAGGCGAATGGGTTTGGTCATGGCGAAGCCACCTTAGCTTTTGATCTTTTCGTGGAACCGCAGGAAGGGGATAATTCATGGGTGGAGGGAGTACTTCAAGACGCGCGGGCGGTGTATGACGCAGAGGATGCTCCGCAATCTTCGAGCGAGTGCGCATATTGTTCCTATCGCGCGAATGCCGCGACGGTTTAAGTACTATTGACAAATATGATGTTTAGGTATATACTATTTCCATAGTTCTTTGATAAGATTTGCAATCTGGTCATAGCGAAAAGTGGCTTAAAAGTAGGCCATTCCTCGCTATGACCACTGAGGCCATGGTTCCTCCTCGGATTAGAGGAATCCGCCAACTGGCGGAGAAACGCCCAAATCAGGGCAGGAGATACAATCATGAGCACAGAATTCGCATCCGCTGGCCTTACTGCCGGACAACTCAACGCCATCGTCAAGAAGCTTGGTGGCCACGACATGGCGCTCCGTTTTCTCCGCGATGAACTCTCGGTTCCCGAACTGATCCGTTCGTGGCGCGAGGAAGACGGCGTCATCTACTTCTCGGTCACCTCCGACGGCACGACCGGCGAGGACTGGATCAAGCGTCTGGAAGGCAACGGTTTCCGCGTCGGAGACTACGCCAAGCAGGTGCTCCGTTCGCCGGACTTCAAGCCGACCAACGGCGTGACGACCGAAGTCGCCGTTCTCAAGGGCATGCTCTTCGAGGACAACGACCGGATCACGAAGAAGATCCGCGCCGAGGCCGACAAGCGCAAGCTCTCGAAGCCGAACGCCGAACTGGCCTGCCTCATCCGTCTGAAGTTTACGGACAAGGAGATCGAAGCCATGGGTTTGTGGTACATCGTTGCCATGCACGAACCCATCAACGACTCCGACGGCGGTCCGCGCTTGCTGCGCGCGGACCGTAGCGACGGTGGTCGCTGGCTCGACGCGTGCAGCGGCAGGCCTGGCCGCAGGTGGGATCGTGACGGCGGGTTCGCGTTCGCCGTGTCGCAAGTCAGTTCTCAATCCTAAGATCCTCGGGACTTCAGTCCCTTTGAACTTAGTCCTTAGCCCTGTTCCGAT
>CAYHZA010000015.1:0-5595 GCA_964361095.1 uncultured Candidatus Saccharibacteria bacterium
TGGCGGTGAGGGAGGGATTCGAACCCTCGATACGGTTTAATCCGTATAGCGGTTTAGCAAACCGCCGCACTAGACCTCTATGCGACCTCACCCTTACGAAGAATAGGATATACAAATTTGAAAGTTTAATCAATCTACGGTACGATACGGTAAGTATTTTTTCGGAGGTGCGAGTGACCAAACGGCAGGTGATAGCGAGAATCACGGGTATCGCGTTCTACACGCGACGAACACCGAACGGCAACTGCAAAATCATAGTCGTACGGAGACCCACGCGAAAGCATCGGGGACGACGCAGAAGATCGTCCCGCCGAGCGTGATCACAGCCGAAACCTCTCTTCTCCACCATCTCGACGCTCCGCGCGTATTGCGGAGCGTTTCTTTTTTCTTAAACAATTCTTTGACCCACACACCTATATGAGAGAATATCCCTCCGAAGCCAAAGTGCTACTTGATAAGCTTTGATTTCAATAAATATCCAGTTCTATCACTCGGCGTGGAATGTGACCGCTTCGCACTCTCATATAGGTGTGGGGGTTTACTTTTCCCTCAATTGCAATTAGTTTGTAATGGTATGTCTGAAAAAAACACTAAAAATCAAATCATTCGCTCCCCTATCGTCGTCGTCATGGGCCACGTAGACCATGGTAAAACGACGCTCCTCGACTACATCCGGAAGACGACGACCGCCGCGCGGGAAGCGGGCGGCATTACGCAGTCTATCGGAGCGTATGAGATAGAACACGCGGGGCGGAGAATAACCTTCATCGACACGCCCGGGCACGAAGCGTTCGCCAAAATGCGCGCGGCGGGAGCTGAGGTCGCCGATCTCGCGATTCTCGTTGTTGCCGCCGACGACGGCGTAAAACCCCAAACAAAAGAAGCAATCTTGACCCTCGAAGCGGCGAAAACCCCTTTTGTCGTCGCCATCAACAAAACCGACAAACCCGGTGTCGATCTCGATCGTGTGAAAAACGAACTGACCACCGCGGGCGTTCTTCTTGAAGGATATGGCGGACAGATAAGCTACTACGGCATCTCCGCGAAAACCGGCGAAGGAGTGAACGACCTCCTCGATTTGGTACTCCTCTCCGCCGACGTACTCGGCCTTACCTATGATCCCACGAAACCCGCCTCGGGATATATATTGGAAACCAAGATGGACCGCCAGCGCGGTTTTGAAACGATTTGTATCGTGCGAAACGGAACCCTGAAATCCGGCGACTATATCGGCACACCATCTACTAAAGGCAAAATAAAGATCCTCGAAAACTTCCGCGAAGAACGCGTAAAAGAACTCACCCCTTCGGCGCCGGCGTTAATTATTGGCCTCGAAAAACTGCCGAAAGTCGGTGAAGAATTTACGACAGGCCCGAGCGAAGAAGCGGTAACAAAAATTACGAAAAGCGATATTTCCGAAGCGGAAAAGCAGATTGCGGTACCCAAAGAAACCCCGAAGGGTTCCTTAAAACTCATCATCAAGGCCGTGGATGCCGGATCGCTCGAGGCGTTGTCCTTAATTATTCGCAACTTGAGCATAGAACCAAAACCGACGGTGCTCGGAGAGTCCGTGGGGGACGTTTCGGACGGCGACGTCAAAATGGCAATCGCCATGGGCGCGGTCATCATCGGTTTCAAAATCAGAGTAAGTTCTGGGGCAAAAAATCTCGCCGAAGGGCAAAAGGTAAAGATCATCACCTCGGAGATCATCTACGATCTTGTAAAAACGATCGAAGAGGGGTTGGCAAAACCGGAAGATCTTGAATTTCTCGGTGAAGTGGAAATTCTTGCGGTTTTCAATCAAGCGCGCGTGGACAAACAGCTCGTCGGCGGTAAAGTAATAAAAGGAACATTCAGAAATAAAAATCCTTTCGAGATCTACCGTGGGAACGACATCGTAGGCCGCGGCCGCCTCTTGAACCTCCAACAGCAGAAAAAAGACGTGGGCCAAGTCGGCGAAGGCAACGAATGCGGAATTATCACGAACGCGGAGATACTTATAGAAAAGGGCGATCATCTGGTGATGAAAAAAGTATGAACTATCGCCCGCTTCGGGTCTCAAAGTTAATACACGAGGAACTTACGAAGATCATAAACCGCGAGATCGAACTCGAGGGCGCGATTGCGACGATTACCGAAGTTACGGTAGACAAAAAACTGGAACACGCGGTGGCGAAGGTCAGCATTCTTCCCTCTGCCGCGGCGGAAAAAGGGATTGAGGTATTCCGCAAAGCCCAAGGATCACTCCAGCATCTCTTGATGAAAAAACTAAGCATCAAGCCACTTCCGAGAATAGAATTCCGCCTGGATCGCGGAGCGGAATACGCGGCAAGGGTTGAAAAATTACTGATTGAGAGTGAAAAAAACGAGAGCTGAGGCCACGGCGGGAATTGCACCCACGTATATCTCTTTTGCAGAGAGATGCCTTACTACTTGGCTACGTGGCCAACTTTTACAACTTTAAATATACTTTTAGACACCCTATTAGTCCAGCGAAGTTGAAACTAAGCTCTAAAAGCTATACCCTTAAACCTAATCTTGCTCAGGTGGCGGAATGGTATACGCAAAGGACTTACCCCAAACCACATTGGGTTTGGGGTACCCAGAACCCTACGTGGTTCTGGGTAAAATGTGAAAATATGTTCTATGTGTATGTTTTAAAAAACGCTAATCAACGGCTCTATGTCGGAAGAACAAAGGATCTCAAGACAAGAATTCAGCAGCATGTTGATGGCAAAAATTGGACAACGAGGCGCATGGGTAGTATAGAATTGATATGCTACGAAGCGTTCCGAGCAGAATCCGACGCGATTCGACGAGAGCGATATTTTAAAACCTCAAAAGGGAAAAGTAGCCTAAAACAGATCATTCGAGATTCACTAAAATAAAAGGGGCGAGTGGCGGAATGGTATACGCGCACGACTTAAAATCGTGTCTCGCAAGAGATGTGGGTTCGACTCCCACCTCGCCCACCATAATCCAACTGATAGGTTTTTTATTTTCCAAACAATGGGCTTCCGTTGCGGAAGCCCATCAAAAAATAGGAAAAACTGAATTGAGTTGTGTCTTGATGCTGTAATTATACACTTCGCTCGAACCTACTTTGAACGGAACTAAGGAAGGAAGGAAGCCCGCCGCCCTGCTTGTTCAGAGCAGAACACCACAGAAAAATATTTTATAGAAAACTTGCAGCGAGATATGCTTCCTTGTTAGAGTGGCGTTAGACTTCTAAGCTTGAAAACTTAAAAACAATCGGAGGAATACTGTGGCTCGAATTCTCATACTCGCAAACGGCGGAAGAGAACACGCGCTCGCATGGAAACTGGAGCGTCACGGTCATAAGGTCTACGGCATTCCGGGAAGTCCCGGCATTCAAAGGGTCGGAGCAAATATTAATATCGACCTCAATGATATTGCCGATCAAATCCGTTTTGTGAAAAAAAACGACATAGACCTCGTGGTTATTCAACAGGACAACCTTCAAGAGAAGGGCTATGTCGACCAGTTCCAAAACGCGGGCATTCCAGTTTTTGGCGCTAGCCAAGCTGCCGCTCGCATCGAAAGCTCAAAGATTTGCATGCACGAGGTGGCCGAACAGAAACGAATACCGATGGCGCCTTACCGTGATTTCTCAAAGCTCGAACTTGCACTCTCATATGCGAAAGACCACGTCTATCCCCTAATCGTCAAAGCCGACGGCTTGGCACGCGGGGCCGGGGTGGTGAAGTGCACGAACTACGAGGAGGTGGAAAACATCATTCGCGGAATGATGTCGAGCACAACCTTTGAGGACGCTGGAAAGTCAATCCTCGTCGAACACTGCCTAGAGGGCGAGGAGTATTCCATCCACGTGTTCGTCGCAAAGGATGGAACTTTCCAAATGATGCCTGTCTCAGAAGACCACAAAGGACTTTACGCAGACGGACCAAATACCGGCGGGATGGGCGTCGTAAGTGAGCCAAAAAACTTCACGTATTGCGACGAGCACATCGCAAAGGAGTGGTTTATAAAACCGATACTCCAGTATCTGCAAGATAAAGGAACTTCCTTCACCGGAGTTCTCTATCCGGGGATCATGCAAACTAAGAGCGGAATGATGCTCCTCGAGTGCAACGCGCGCTTCGGCGACCCAGAAACCGAGGTGCTTATGCGGCGACTAAAGAGTGACCTCTTCCCCATCCTCTTTGCCTGCGCGACAGGAACACTTCGAGACATAGTCGTCGAATGGGAAGAGTATGCCGTAGCGTCAGTCGCGCTTGTATCTCAAGGATACGGTTTAACCAAGAACTTCCCAATCGGCTATCCGATAGAAGGCATAGCCGAGGCCGAGAAAATCCCGGGTGTCGTAGTATTCCATGGAGCCACCGCGACGAAGGACAACAAGCTCGTAACTGCGGGCGGTAGAGTACTCCATGTAACCGCGATCGGGAACAATCTTACGGAAGCGCTCGAGCGCGCCTACGAAGCAGCGGAGCTAATCCAGTTTGAAGGCAAGTACTACAGAAAAGATATCGGAGGACGAATGATCACAGAAGAATCCTAAGCACACAAAAAGCGCGCCACCACGGTGCGCTTTCTTTTTTCTGAGAAAAATCCAGGGTTATCCAAACGTAAACGTATATGCCCGAAGCCCAGGATCTTCAATAATCAATTCAAGTGTGTGCTCGCCGTAATTGGCGTCTTTCACGATTTCATAAAGCCTATCCTCTTTGACCGTGAGTATTCCCTTTATTACATCCGCCCCCGCAGATTCAATAAGTGCCACCCCATCGCGAAGAACTTTTATATTGACCCCCTGCGGCGCGCTCGCGACAAAAAACACGTTTTTCCCTTGATAGCGGAAGGTGATCTTTGCTCCAGCACTTTTATTTTCCGCAAACTCCTCGCTAAAATCCCACGTCCCGGCAAGATAAAGAACATTTGTTTTTACATTCGTAGGTCCCGCTAGTTTTTGAGTTCCTGGTCTCTCGGGAACGCCATTCCCCAAAAGCAAATTCCGCGCCGCGCCAAAATAAATTTCGGGACTGCGCGGCTTGAGCGCGCCACCCTCTTCCGCTCCCGCGGGCTTTGAAACCTCGCTCGCAATCTTCTCTCCGTTTTTTAGCGCCACTGCACGCTCCGCAAGCAACTCTTGTATTTTACGTTCTGTTTCTTCGTATCCTCCTTCTCCGATATGGTCATACACCACATAACCGTCAATATCTACTAAATATTTTCTCGGCCAAAATCGGTTTTGGTACGCGTTCCACGTCGAAAAATCATTATCGAGTACCACGGGATATTTGATGTTAAACTTTTTTACCGCCGCGAGAACATTGTCGTATTTTTTCTCAAACTCGAATTCCGGAGTATGCAATCCAATAATGATAAGTCCTTTGTCTTTATATTTTTCGTACCACGCGTTCAAATACGGGGTCGTCCGTTGGCAATTAATGCAGGAATACGTCCAAAAATCCACAAGCACCACTTTTTTGCCCACAAACTCACCTACGGTAATCGGCGCACCGCTTGTATTGATAAACCCGTCAGGTGTCGTAATTTCTTTTGCCACGGGGTAGAGCTTCGCTTTTTCTTCTTTACCCACCGCCGGTTTTA
>CAYHZA010000016.1:0-2447 GCA_964361095.1 uncultured Candidatus Saccharibacteria bacterium
TGAAACCCAAACCTCCTCCGCCAGCTGGCGGACCGCCGCCACAACAAATTCCCGTGGAACCGCTTGTCCCGAAACAGACACCCCTCGCCTTCCAAAGACGCTGGGAGCTTTTATCTACAAAACAAATCAAAGAGTTCGTGCTTGCTCCGCTCCCCAAGAGTATCCGCATCTTAGCCGAAAAATTTCCTGCGCTCCAACAGACACTCTCCGCGGTGGGCGTCAAAAAAATAACGGATGTCGAAAAACTGCAGAGCACAAAACTCTCCCTTCCGAATATCCCCGAGCTAAAGGGCACGCCGATCTCCCGCCTCTCCGTTGCCGCGAAACAAAAACTTCCCACCGAGATCGTATTCGTAAAAACCGGAGGCGAGCTTATAGACGTGAATGTCGCCCTGGGAGTGAACGACAAAGGACGAGCCGAAGAAAGAATACGTACCATTAGCGGGAAACCCCTAAATCTTTCCGTAAAACCGGACCAGAAAGTAAAAAGCATCCGCGGGTTTATTGTCTTCAAGAAAAAAACGCCGCGTCCGACATCATTTGAAATCCCGCTCGAAACTTTGGGCGCGTCGTTCCTCTTTGTGCGCCCGGTATTCGCGGAACCCTTAAAAACCCCCATTGAAGTCGAAGAAAAACTCGTACTCCAGCAATTTGAATATACCGACCCCGACGGCGACGGCATCTACACGGCAAACATCGATGCCCCGCTCGTAGAGGGCGAATACGAAATAATTACGGTCATCAATTACGAAGATCCTGACGTCGGCGCGAAAGAGATCCGCCTCACGACCGTGGTTGATCCCGAAGGATACGTCTTCGAAAAGATCGGCAACAAAGAAACCCGCATCCCCGATACCGTAGTGACGCTCTACGCCTTGGACAAAAGCACCGACCAGTACGGCGTCTGGGCGGCAAAAGAATTCCAGCAGGAAAATCCGCAAACAACGGATGTCACCGGGCGGTACTCCTTTCTTGTTCCCGAAGGGATGTACTACCTCCGCGCCGAGGCTCCCGGATATCGCCTCTACCAAGGCACCCCGTTCGAAGTAAAGGAAGATATCGGGGTCCATACGAACATCGAACTCGCCTCAACCTTTTCTTGGCTTCGTATCCTCGACTGGAAATCCCTGGTGCTTATCCTCATTATCCTGCTTTTGTTCTACAACTTCTATCGTGATAAAATAAGAACCAAGAATATCCAATAATATGAAGGCGTCAAAAGCAATCATCTTCGCTGGGCTCATCATCCTCCTCCTTGCCGCGCTCTACTTCGCGATGCAGTACAAAACAGCCGAGAGCGACCTCCGTACGCTTCAGGCAAATTTTGAAGCGCAGAAAACAAACGAAAACGTCATTATCTTTCTTAGGGCATTCATCGAAAAGGTGCTGAAAGCCGAGAAGGAAGTCGATTTTGAAACACGTCTGAATCTCGAAAACCAAGTCCGCGCCCTCAAGGACCCGACAATCCTCGCCCAATGGGAACGCTTCACGGGGAGTAAAACCGAAGCGGAAGCACAGAGCAACGTAAAAGAACTCTTGGAACTTCTCGCAAGTAAGATCGAGGTAAAATAATAAGAAGAGTATAGAAAAACCCCCGCCACTGCGGGGGTTTTTCTATACAAGAAAGAATTTTATGTTCGCTCACGAAACGATCCGGAGCGCACTCCATGCGCGTACTCCCCGAAGGGAATTCCGTAGATCTTCCCCCAGAGGTCTACATTCACCTTGTCAGCTTCGTTAATTTTTACCGTTACATACTGGTGCGGGGAAACAAACCATATTGCCGTCCACCGAAAAAATATTTCTTCGTCTTTAAATAACCCGCTCTTGACCAGTAAAATTTTCAACAAATAATTCAGATTTGTACAGTGCAGAAATCCCCGCCGATTCCAAAACAAGAGAAGATCAGAGGAAAAAAGTTCGGTAAGATGTGTATAGGTTTTGAAGCGATGTCCGTGATACCGTTCGGAGAGAATATCATACGCCCTCCGTAAACACTCCATTTTGGTTTTGGATTCCTTCAAGGCGTCAACTACGTCCTGCATATCTCGTGGGATAGCGACGGGAACTTTTCTGTTCGAAAACGCCTGTGGTAAAAATCTCATTTTTTCTTTCCGCGTGATCCCGTAAAAAAGAAAAACACGCCACTATAGACAGAAAATAAAATCACAAAGGGAAAAATATTATTCGCGCTCGTGAGGGTAATGCCCGGGAAAAAGAGGTCAAGATCCAAAATGTTGAAGTGGTTTAAGATCGCAAGATCGCCGTTTTTCGCGTAATACGCAAGCAGAATAAAAATATGGGTCAATCCCGAGAGGAGAACAAGCTTCAAAAAAGCGTCGAGATAGCGGTTACGGACAAATCGATGCGTGAGCATGGGTTATGGTTTCAATTCAAATATTACTACCTCTCTTCTACTCTAGAGCCCCAAGAATTGCAAGCCGAAT